>JBBEBA010000050.1:0-23132 GCA_040882575.1 Gemmatimonadota bacterium | reverse complement strand
CCGCCGTTCCCGCAGTCCGCCGTTCCCGCAGTCCGCCGTTCCCGCAGTCCCGCCGCGGCCCGGATCCGTGGCACGAAACGGGCATACCCCGCCCGCGTCACCGCCCGCCTGTGGCCCGTGACCCCGAAAGAAACACGATAACTGGAGGCAGACGAATGGCAGACGATGTGCACGTGCATCAGAGCCCTCCGCCCGCAGGCAACACGGGTGGTGGTGGTGGTGGAGCGGGCTGGATCGTAGCCGCTCTGGTGGTGGTGGTTCTCGCCGTCGTGCTCTGGTTCGTGTTCGCGGGCGGGGGCAGCGGCAACGGTGTGCCCGACGAGGTTGACGTGGACATCAACATGCCGGCGGCCGGCACTGGCGGCTGAGATTCAGCGCGCCGCGCCGGCGATGAAGCGTGATCGTGAATCGTGAAGCGTGACGGGTCCGCTTCACGTTTCACGATTCACGTTTCACGTTGTTTCATTCACTATTCCGCGCGCAGCGCCGCCATCGGCTGTGCGCGGGCAGCGCGTCGTGCGGGCAGCAGGCTGGCCAGCACGGCGCAGGCGAGCATGCCGACGATGACCCCGCCGAAGGTCGCCGGATCCCACGGTTGCACGCCGAACAGCAGAGCGGCGACGGCACGCGCCATGGCCGCGGCGAGCACGACGCCGATGGCGACGCCAACGGCCGCCAGCGCGACGCCCTCGGCCAGGATGAGTCGGAGTACGCTGGCGCGGGTGGCACCGAGCGCCATGCGTATGCCGATCTCGGACGTGCGGCGGGCGACGCCGTAGCTGATCACGCCGTGCACGCCGATGACCGCGAGACTGGCGGCGACGGCGGCGAACAGTCCGAGCAGCACCGCGATGAATCGCGGCCGCGCGACCGTGCGCGCGAGCGTGACGTCGAGCCGCTCGACGCCGCTCAGCGCAAGCGCAGGATCGAGTTCGCGCAGCGTGCGCCGCACATCGTCCGCGAGCAGAGCCGCATCGCGATCCGTGCGCAACAGGATCGTGGCCGCGGGCAGCGGCGCCTGCGCGAGTGGCGCGTAGACCGCCGGCTCCGGCTCGCTGTCGACGCCGCTGAACCGCTCATCGCCAATCACACCGACGATCCGCCAGCTCGTGCTCCAGAAGCTCAGCACATGCCCGGCCGGATCCATGCCCGGGAAGTACCGTTCCGCCGCGGACCTGTTGATCAGCGCTACGCGGGGGCTCGTTGCGACATCGCTGTGCGAGATGTCGCGGCCGGCGCTGAGCGGTACGTCCAGCGTCGCGAGGTAGCCGGGCGTGATGAAACGCGTGCGGATCTCCGGCATGTCGGCGGACTCGGCCTCGCGCCCCTCGATCACGAACCCGTTCGTAGTGCCCGCGTCGAGCGGGCTCTGCCCGGCGAGTGCAGCGCTGCGCACGCCGGCGAGCGTGCCGACGCGATCGAGCAACGTCGCATGGAAGTTGTTGATCTCCGGCAGCGCCGGCCAGCGCGAGAAGTCCATCGGGTAGCGCAGCGGGTCGAGCTGGTACTCCGCCTTGAGAATACCTTCGGTGCGGAATCCCGGATCGACGGAAGCAAGCGCCTGGAAGCTGCGCAGCAGGAGCCCGGCCGAGATCACGAGCGCGACTGCGAGCGCGACTTCGGCGATGACCAGCGACTCACGAAGCCGGCGACTCTCGTGCGACGCCGTCGCAGAGCGGCCGGCGCCGGCCTTGAGCACGTGCTGCAGGTCGACGCGACGCACGTCGAGCGCTGGCGCGAGGCCGAACAGGATGCACACGAGCATGCTCGCCGTGGTCGCGATCGCGAGCACGCGCACGTCGAGCGCGGCATCGGCGATTCGCGGAATGTCCGGTGGCGCGAGCGCGACGAGTGTGTCGAGTGCGGCGTGCGCGAGCAGCAGTCCGCCCGCCGCACCGAGCAGCGTCAGCAGCACGCTGTCGACCAGGAACTGCCCACGGATGCGGGATGGCGACGCGCCGAGCGCCCGCCGTACCGCCACTTCACGGCTGCGTCCCTCGGCGCGGGCGAGCAGCAGGTTCGCGACGTTCACGCACGCGACCAGCAGCACCAGCACGACCGCTCCGAGCAGCACGAACAGGGGCCGGCGCACACGGCCGAACGTGACTTCCTCATACGACTCGACGTTGACACCACGCGCAGCGTTCTCCGGGAATGCGCGCTCGAGGTCTGCCATGATCGAGGCCAGCTCCGCCTGCGCATCCGCGATCGAAACCGCGTCGGCGAGGCGGCCGATTGCGAGGAACGGGTGCGTCCACCGCGGGAACTCGCTCTGTGCCGGCTCCATTGCCAGCCACAGATCGGGGTCGGATCTCAGAGGATTCGCGTAGTCCGCTGCGGCGTGCACCTGCGCGCTGCCGAGGTCGGCGCCGTCCGGCAGCACGCCCACGACCTCGCTCGGCCGGCCATTGATCGTGATCGTCGATCCGACCACGGCCGGGGAGCCGGCGAAGCGTCGTCGCCAGAAACGCTCCGACAGCAGCACGCCGACGCTGCCTGCCGCAGGACCATCGCCCGCGCGCAGTGTACGCCCCTGGAGCGGCCGCACACCGAGCAGGTCCGGCACATTCGGCGTCACGCGCAGCACTGATACGCGTTCCGGCTCGCCCGCGTCCAGCAGCGTGCCATCCATCGCCATCAGCGCACCCACATCGGCCAGCGTGCGACTGCGCTCCGCCAGGTCCACAAGGTCCGGCCACGACGCCGGCTCATGCGTCGTACCACTCGACCGGTCCGTCTCCCACACCATGACCAGCCGATCGGCATCGGCGAACGGCGATGCGTCGAGCAGCACTGCATCGACCACGCTGAAGATCGCCGTGTTCGCCCCGATACCGAGCGCGAACGTGAGCACGACCGCCGCCGTGAACTGCGGGTTCCTGCGCATCAGCCGGAACGCGAGCCGCAGATCCTGCCGCGCCGCGTCGAGCCACGCGCCGCCGCGCTCGTCACGCGCGGCCCCGCCGAATCGATCCGCGCCGCCGAAGCTCACATTCGCCGCTCGCCGCGCGTCCGCCGACGACAGACCGCCCCGCACCAGCGCTTCCGTTTCCATGTCGCGATGGAAGCGCAGCTCCTCCTCGAGCTCGCGGTCGGCAGCAACGCTCCTGAACAGCACTCTCATGCGGCGCGACAGGCCGCGCAGCCGGTCGATCATCTCGCCCCCCGCTCCGCGGCCAGAATCAGCTCCACGCCCGTCGCGAATCTGCGATGCGGCGGTCACCTGTCGAATGTCAAGGGGGCAGTCGGGGGCCGTTGCAAGGTCTCGAGACGCGCGGCATCCCGATCGAGCGCTCGGTTCTGGACCTGCCGGCGCTGCTGGGCCACGCTGTGGAGCTGCTCGCGCCGCTCGCACTGGCGCGGCGCCTTGCGCTCGCCAGCACGGCATCGCGGCTGCCTCAGGCAAGTGCCGATGGCGCGCGGCTGCACCAGGTGATCTCCAACCTGGTCGGCAATGCGATCAAGTTCACGCCCGCCGGCGGCCGGATCGAGATCGCCGCCGAAGCAGACGGTGCGGAGGTGATCGTGCGCGTGCGTGACACCGGTCCCGGCATCCCCGCCGACCAGCTGCCGCACATATTCTCGCGGTTCTGGCAGGGCCAGCGTACGGACCGGCGGGGCATCGGCCTCGGTCTCGCCATCGCAAGCGGCATCGTCGCCGCGCACGGCGGGCGCATCTGGGCGGAGAGCACGCCGGGATCCGGGGCCACGTTCAGCTTCACGATCCGCTCGAGGCAGTACGCGGTGACGACCCGGACCGGCTCGTCGCCACCGCCGGCCATGCGTGACCATATCGGTCCGCCACTCGCCTCTCATTGCATGAGAACGGTGGACCTCCTCGACACGTGCAGCTCGTTATCGACCTCGGTTACCCCGGCTGCAGCACGTGCGGCGTGTTCTGCTTCCGTCCGCTCCGACCATGAGCGCACGTTGCCGCTCAGCGAGACCTTGCCACCGGACGCCGACACGGATATGAGGTCGGCGTCGATCTGGGCGCTGCGGCGGAACGCCTTCTTGATCCGATCGATCACGTCCTCCGGGACGGCGCGTGGCTTGACACGGATCCGATTCGACAGGCCGCGCACGCCTGCCAGGTCACGCACCGCGTTCTCAGCGGCCCTCCGCTGGTAGGCCCAGTCGACCTCGCCGTCGAGCATCACCCAGCCGCGCTCCACCGTCGCCGAGACGGTACTTGGCACGAGGGCCGACCACTTGATCGCCGATGCGGCTGCCATGGCGATGTCGGTGTCGTCCCTCTGGAGCTCGCTCGGCAGACGCACCTCGAGCTCGTTGGCTACGGCAATGACGCCGTGAACCCGCTTGGCCGCCTTCTCCGCTACGCGTTTCTCTGCATAGCTCCGGACATGGCCTGTCAGCGTGACCGCGCCGTCGTGAACTGCGACGCCGATGCCGGGCGTATCGAGCGACGTATCCCACGTCATCTCGTCGACGACGTCCTGTCTCACTTCTTCCGCGCTCCTCATGACTACCTCCCGGCGGTTCGATGTCCAGCTTCGCCATGACGCTGCATGACCCTGACGATCAGGCTTCCCGTATCGATCCTCGACGGCGGGCCGCCGACCAGGCGCTGCCTACGATGCGTCGCTCGCGGCCGCCGCAAGTGCGGCCACTCCGGTGTCCTGCGCCTGCCCCGGCCGGACAGTACAGAGCAGCGTCGGCACATTGCCGCTGCGCACGAGCTTGTCGGCCACACTCCCCAGCAGGAAGCGACGGATCCCGCCCACGCCGGTGGTGGTGAGCGCGATCAGGTCGGCCGCGTGCGCGGAGGCATAGCTCAGGATCGCCGGCGCTGGCGACGTGTCCTCGACCACGCGTGTATCGACCGCAAGGCCCTCGTGGCGGAGACGGGCAGCGACGGTGTCGAGGTATTGCACGGCGGCTTTGCGGCTACGCGGAGCTGTGTACTCGATCGGGTAGAGGTCGGTGCCCACCGTCAGCTGCGCGAGTGGCGAGATTACGCGCAGCAGCGTGTACCGGGCGTCGAACGGATCGCCGAGCTGACGCGCCTCGCTGATAGCCTGCTCAGCCGCAGGTGAGCCGTCGAGCGGAATCAGGATATGATTCAGGCCGCGGTCAGCCGGGGCCGCCAGGCTGAACGGTTGCTCGGTGGGCCGTGCGACGAGGAGCGGACAGCTGGCCGTACGCGTCAGCGAATCGGTCACGCTACCGAGCCAGCTGCGTTGCAGCCCGCCGCGGCCATGCGTGGTCATGAGGATCAGGTCGATCTGCTGTTCCTCCGCGTGGCTGGCCAGGATGGTGGAGACGAGGCTCGACTCCGGCGGGTGGTAGTGAAGCGCGGCGAGCTCGTTCGTGATCGCCTGCGCGATGATGGGTTCGGGCAGCTGGCTCTGAATCTGTGCTGCCACCTCGCGCACGTAGTTGTTGCCCTCGTTCAGCTCCGTCTCGATCGGATAGGAGGCCCGCACCGTGATGACGTGCAGCTGTGCGCCCGTCCGACGGGCGATCGCGACGGCGAGCGGCAGCGCCTGCTCGGCAAATGCGGATCCATCGAGCGGAACCATGATCCTGTACATTGCGACCTCCTCTGAAGATGGGCTGCTCCGGCATATCCGAGTGTAAAGGGTCACGGGGCTCATGTATGCAGGCGCGATCGACGTCAACGTCCGGTGATCTTCCGCGACCAGGTTCGGCATCCCTCCTACAGCGCCGCCGGCTTTCTCCCGACAGACGCCGCGTTTACTCCGAGCTACTTTCGGACGGGCGCTCTTCAGGAGGCGGGGATGCAGGACATCAGAAGCCGGTACGAGACAGTGCAGGCTGCGCGCAATGGCGACAGCCGCGCGCAGGACCGCATCTGGCAGGATCAGCTCGAGCCGCTCCGCGGAGCTGTGCGTCGTGCGCTCGTGCTGGAGCGCGGCGAGGCGACCGAGACAGGCGTGCTGCAGCTCATTTCGCGGCTGCGCCAGAGATACCTCGCGGAGTTGTCGGACAAGCCGTCGGACTGGTCGACGTATGACTGGCTGTCCTGGATGGCGCGGAGCGAGGTCTTCGCAGACGGCGCTCAGGCGACGACGAGGACCGGACAGGATGCGCCGCGCAGCCACCCCGTGGCGGTGCCGGCGGCACGATATGGGCGGTGAGTGAGCCCGGCAGGGGCAGCACATACCATTTCACCGTTCCCGGGGCGGCGCAACCTGCACACCCCAGTGCTACGCGAAGGCAGGCCGTCGGTCGCCTGGCACACGCAGGCGGCGGACGAGGCACTCGTTCAGCTCCAGACCTCGGCGGACGGACTGACCGACGCGGAGGCGCGCGATCGCCTCGGCCGGTACGGGCCGAACCTGCTGCAAATCAACCGCCCGGAGCCGGCGTGGAAGATCCTGGTCCACCAGTTCCGCAGCGTCGTCGTGCTGCTGCTGCTCGCCGCTGCCGCCGTCGCGTGGCTGCTCGGCGATGACGTCGAGGCCCTCGCCATCGGCGGGGTCCTGCTCATAAACGCTGCGCTCGGATTCGTCACCGAGCATCGCGCGCGCACGGCGATGCACGCGCTGCTCCGGCTCGAGGTGCCGCGTGCGGTGGTCCTGCGGGCCGGCCGGCTGCAGCCGCTGGACGCGCGGTCGCTGGTGCCCGGCGACGTGATCGTGCTGGAGGCGGGCGCGTCCGTGCCCGCGGATGCGCGTCTGCTCGCGGGGACCGAACTCCGCACAGTGGAGGCGGCCCTGACCGGCGAGGCCCTGCCCGTCGCCAAGGATGCGGCCGCGATCCATCCGCCCGACACACCCATCGCAGACCGGACGAATACGCTGTACATGTCCACGGCCGTGGTGGCGGGGAGCGGTCGCGCGATCGTGTTCGCTACCGGCGCGGACACGGAGGTCGGCCGTATCGGCAGCCTGGCCGGCGGGATCCGCCAGGAGCGGACCCCGCTCGAGAAGCGGCTGGACACGCTCGGCCGGCGGCTGGTCTGGCTGACGATGGCCGTCACGCTGCTGGTCGTGGGCGTCGGCGTCTGGCGCGGCGAGCCGCTCGGATTGATGATCGAGACCGGAATCGCGCTCGCCATTGCGGCCGTGCCCGAGGGGTTGCCGGCCGTTGCGACCATTGCGCTCGCCGTCGGGGTCGCGCGCATGGCGCGTCGCAACGCGCTGGTCCGACGCCTGCCGGCAGTCGAGGCGCTCGGCTCGGCCACGACCGTGTGCACCGACAAGACCGGTACGCTGACCGCCGCCGAGATCACGGTTACGCAGTACGCCATCGGCGACGACACGATCAACGTGAGCGGTGTCGGCTACGCGCCGGAGGGCGGGTTCGCCGCTGCCGATGTGCCCGTCGACGCCGCGGAGCACGGACGACTGGCGCTCGCGCTCCGCATCGGCGCGCTGTGCAACCGCGCGTCGGTCGCAACTGCGGACGGCGCGTGGCGCGTGCAGGGCGACCCGACGGAGGCCGCGCTCCTCGTCGCCGCCGCCAAGGCGGGCCTCGAGCGAGCGCGGCTGCTCGAGCAGTGGCCGGAGACCGGGGAGCTTCCGTTCTCCAGCGAGCGGATGCTCATGGCGACGTTCCACGCCGGCCCGGATGGAGGCGTCGCGTTCGTGAAGGGCGCTCCAGCGCGCGTGCTCGACCGCTGCACGTGCATCGCTACGGCGTCCGGCGACATGCAACTCGACGACGCCGCGCGCGAGCAGGTGCTGCGTCGCAATGGCGAAATGGCCGGCGACGGCCTGCGCGTGCTGGCGCTGGCTTACGGGCCGGCCGCCGTCGCGGCCGAAACAGCTCTGCACGAACTGACGTTCGTCGGCCTCGTCGGGATGAGCGATCCGCCCGCGGCCGGCGTGTACGAGACGCTCGAGCTGCTGCGCACGGCCGGGATCCGCACCATCATGATCACCGGCGACCAGCAGCTCACCGCGACAGCCGTCGCGCGCAAGCTCGGCATGCTTTCGCCGGAGGATGGCGTGCTCGACGGTCGCGAGCTGCATCACCTGTCCACCGCCGAGCTCGGCCGCAGGCTGGACGTCACGGCCGCGCTCAGCCGCACGGGTCCCGAGGACAAGCTCAGGATCGTCGAAGCGCTCCAGCAACGCGGCCACATCGTCGCCATGCTCGGCGACGGAGTCAACGACGCCGTCGCACTCAGGAAGGCCGACATCGGTGTCGCGATGGGCGGCCGAGGCACTGACGTGGCGCGCGAGGCGGCCGCCGTGATCCTGACCGACGACCGCTTCCCGACCATCGGCGCGGCCGTCGAAGAGGGTCGTGTCATCTTCGACAACATCCGCAAGTTCGTGTTCTACCTGTTCAGCTGCAACCTGGCGGAGATTCTCGTCATCCTCGGCGCGACGCTCATCGGCTTTCCCCAGCCGCTGCTGCCCCTGCAGATACTGTGGCTGAACCTGGTGACGGACACGTTCCCGGCGCTGTCCCTCGCCGTCGAGCCGGCGGAAAGCAACGTGATGCGGCGTCCTCCGTACGATCCCAGGGAGGCGATCCTTTCGCGCGCCTTCGTACATCGCATCATACTGTTCGCCGCCGCGATTGCACTCGTCAGCCTCGCCGCCTACGGCTGGTCTCTGGTGCGCGGTGCACCGGAGCAGGCGCGCACCGTGGCGTTCATGACGCTCGCTCTCGCGCAGATCTTCCACCTCGGCAACGCACGCCACACGGGACCGGTACTCTCATGGAGGCGTGCGACCGCGAACCGCTGGGCGGTCGCGGCAGTCGCGGTAACCGTCGGGCTCCAGCTCCTGGCCGTCTACCTGCCGTCGCTCGCGCAGCTGCTGGGGCTGCAGGCGCTCACCGGCGCCGACTGGCTCGTGGTCCTGCCGCTCGCGCTGCTGCCGGCCGTGGCAGGGCAGCTGCTCGCATTCAGGACGGCGGGCGCGCGTGCTGCCGCGGTCTGACCGGGGCCGATTCTGCGGGTGCGTCATCGAGCAGGTGCCGGCTGATGGCGAAGTGGACCAGCTCTGCGCGGTGATTGAGGCCGAGCTTGTGCATGAGCCGCGAGCGGTAGGTCTCCACGGTCTTGGGCGACAGGAACAGCCGCTGGCCGACCTCGCTCGCGCTGTAGCCTTCGGCTGTCAGTGTCAGAACTTCGCGCTCCCGTGAACTGAGCGCGTCGAGCGGGCCGGCCGGCGGTTCCTCGCCGACGACCTGAAACGCGTGCACCAGGATCGAGGTGCCTGCGGTCGAGAGGAACGCCTCGTCGCGGCCGGTCACGCGGATCGCCCGCACGAGCTCCTCGTGCGCGCTCGCCTTGGTGATAAACCCGGAGCTGCCCGCCTGGAGCGCCGGCAGCAGGTGCTCGGACTCGTGGTGCGCCGTGAGCACGATGACTTTCGCACCGCACTGCAGCGCCGCGATCTGCCGCGTCGCCTCGAGCCCGCCGATACCCGGCATGTCGAGGTCCATGACGACCACGTCGGGTCGGAGCGCTGCCGTGCGCTCGACGGCTTCCTCGCCGGATCCCACTGCCGCCACCAGGCACAGGTCGGGCTCCAGCTCGAGCAGCGCTGCGAGACCGGAACGCACGAGAGCGTGGTCATCTACGAGGATAACCCGGATCGGATCGGACATCAGCCCCTCCTCATACGAGTTCATGCTGGCCGCGGCGTGCTCTCAGCGCGACGCGTTGCCCAGCGGGATGGAGATCCCTGCCGTGACGAGCAGCGCCCGGTTCGTCCGCCGCCAGTCCACCGCAGCATCGTCGATCGTCGCCAGGCCGACTTCGAGGCGGCCGTCCATGAATGCGGTGATGCCGCCGACACGGAACCCGAGTCCGCCACCGCCCATCATGCTCCAGTCGAACGTCCGCACGCCCAGGCTGAATCCGCCATTGTCACAGCCGTGGCGGGTCGCACCGCTGTCCGTAACCTCGCAGGACGTGTTGAGGCCCGCGACCGGGCCGGCGTAGGCGTACAAGGTCACTTCACGCGGGATCGGCTCGATATCGATCCGCAGCATGACCGGGACTTCAATGTAGTCCAGATCGACGCGCACCATTGGCGCCGTGCCGCCCTCATCGACGGCGAGCCTTCCGCCCTTCTGCACGTACAGCAGCTCTGCCTGGAACGACAACTCCCCGATCATGTGATACGTGAAGAAGGCGCCGCCGGCGAAGGCCGAGATCCGTTCGCTCCGCTGGCTCGCGGTGCTCGCGAAGTCGGCGCTGACGACTCCCGCTCTGGCTCCGGCCGTCCACTGCGCCGCGACCGGTGATGCGACTGCGAGGCACGCTGCGATCGTCCAGACTTTGACTGACGGCCGGAGCGGGAGCCTCGTGCGTACGCCACCGCCTGCACGACGAGCGCGCTCACCTCCTCGAACCTGCCGTGCCGGCCCCCGGCGCGCGGCCCCGATCGTTCGCCAGTACGAGCCCATCGAATTGACCAAGGTCGACTCCTCCAGCTTCATGCAGTCCCCTGAATTCAAGCTGCGAGTCCGCCACCGGCCGGACCGTCAGCGGATGCTGGAATCTGTGTAGGGATGATCGGCAGGACGGGTAGGAAACAACCCGACAGGCGTGGCCTGTTTACCGGAACTCAGCCATCAATGCGTCCAGCCGGTCGGCACCGGGGCAGAGGGTCTCGTGCGGCAGGTCGATGAGAGGAAGCTCCGCGGTGTTCTCGACGTGATGCATGTCGGTGGTGTCCGCCGCCACGTACAACAGACCTGTCGGCACCTCGCCGGAGCGCTGGTGCTCGCGAATGTACGCGTAGACGGCGTCGCGGTCCGTGGGATCGTACGCGTCGTCGATCTTGTGCAGGCGCACCGTGCTGCCGTCATGCATGCGGACAGCGCTCGTGGTGCCGGGCGCATAGCTGGCGCTGATGCCGGTGCGGATCGGCACCAGGTCGGGGGCGCCGTCGGCCTCATCGTCGGCAGGATCGTCGGCCGCATCCTCGAGCGGCGGTGTCGCGCCGGCGACCGGGCGGATGTGCTCGCGCGTGTAGCGGTAGCTCCGGGTCGAGCCCTCGTGGTCGTTGAAGGTGACGCAGGGCGAGATGACGTCGATGAACGCGAAGCCGGGGTGCTGCAGCCCGGCCTTCAGAATGGGGACGAGCTGCTCACGGTCGCCGGAGAAGCTGCGCGCGACGAACGTCGCGCCGAGCGTGAGGGCGAGCAGCACGGGATCGATGGGCGGGCTGCGGTTCGGCTCGCCGCGCTTCGGGCGCGTGCCGAGGTCGGCCGATGCGGAGAACTGGCCCTTGGTCAGACCGTAGACACCATTGTTCTCGAGCACGTAGAGCATGCGTACGCCGCGGCGGATCGCATGGCAGAACTGGCCGAGCCCGATGGAGAGCGAGTCGCCATCGCCGGAGATGCCGATCATGATCAGGTCGCGGTTCGCTGCGGCAGCGCCGGAGGCGACGGACGGCATGCGGCCGTGCACCGAGTTGAAGCCGTGCGCCTCTCTCAGGAAGTAGGTCGGTGTCTTGGATGAGCAGCCGATGCCGCTGAGCTTCGCGACGCGATGCGGCGGGATGCTCAGCTCCCAGAATGCGCGCACGATGGAGGCTGTGATCGAGTCGTGACCGCAGCCGGCGCAGAGTGTCGACATGGCGCCTTCGTAGTCGCGGCGCGTGAGGCCGATCGCGTTCAGCTGCAGCGACGGGTGGTGTACCTTCGGCTTCGGTATCGACGTCGTCACAGGCTCACCTGCAGGACGGAGATGTGTTCCGGGACGGCCACCTCGAGCACGCCCTTCACGACCACGTCTGCGCTGAGCGGCACGCCGCCGTAGTCGCGGATCGAGTGCAGGCGGTCCTTCGCGGCCGTGGTCTCGAGCAGCAGCAGGCTGCGCAGCTGCGCGTCGCGGTTCTGCTCGACCACGCAGACCACATCGTGCGCCAGCAGGAACGCCTCGACGGACGGGGCGAACGGGAATCCGCGGATGCGCAGGCAGTCGACTGCGACGCCGAGTGACGCGAGCACGTCGACGGCCTCGCGGATCGCGGCGTCCGGGCTACCAAGCGACACGATGCCCGTGCGCGCGGTGCCGAGCGGCGCGGCATCAGCGGCATGCGTCTGGTGCGCGAGCCGGACGACGGGTGCGGGCACCGCCGCGGCGGCGCTGTCGATCTTGCGGGCGAGGCGGTCCATCACTTCGACGTAGTCGTCGGCGTCCTCGGTGTAGGTGCCGTGCTTCGTGTGGCCGGAGCCTCGCGTGAAGAAGGCACCGCGCGGGTGGCGTCCGGGCAGCGTGCGCGCGGCGATCTCATCGCCGTCGTCATCGAGGTAGCGGAAGAACTGTTGCATGCCATCCAGCTGTTCCGCGCTCAACACGACGCCCCGGTCGGGGCGGTACGCGTCGTCCCACCGGAGCCGGCGGCAAATCCAGTCGTTCATGCCGATATCGAGATCGCTCAGCATGAAGACGGGCGTCTGGAACCGCTCGGCGAGGTCGAACGCCTGCACGGCCATGGTGAAGCACTCGCCGGGGTCGGCGGGATACAGCACGATGTGGCGGGTGTCCCCGTGCGATGCATACGCCGTCAGCAGCAGGTCGCCCTGCTGGGTGCGGGTCGGCATGCCCGTCGATGGGCCGGTCCGCTGGATGTCGAAGAAGACGCCGGGCACCTCGGCGTAGTAGGCCAGGCCGATGAACTCGCTCATGAGCGAGATGCCGGGCCCGCTGGTCGGCGTGAACGCGCGCGCGCCGGCCCAGCCTGCGCCGATCACCATGCCGGCCGCGGCCAGCTCGTCCTCCGCCTGCAGAACCATGACGTTCGCCCGGCCGGTGACGGCGTCGCGGCGGTAGCGTTCGCAGAAGCCGCGGAACGCATCCATGACCGATGTCGCGGGCGTGATCGGATACCACGCGCCGACGGTCGCACCGGCATAGACGCAGCCGAGTGCAGCCGCGGTGTTGCCGTCGATCAGGATGCGGTCATCGGACGCGGGCATCGCCTGGAGCTGGAGCGGCAGCGGACACGCGAAATGCGACGTAGCGTAGTCATGCCCGAGGCGCACCGCCTGGAAGTTCGCGTCCAGCAGTGCCTTCTTCTTCGCACCGTACTGCTCGGTCAGGAGTGTGTCGATGACGTCGAGCGGGATGGCGAACAGCGCGGCGAGCGCGCCGAGGCAGGCGATGTTCTTCATGAGCAGCCGCTGCCGGCCGTTGTCCCAGACCTCGGCGCACAGGCGCGCGAGCGGCACGCCGAGGAAGTGCAGGTCCGCGCGCTGGAGGTCGTCGGGAATCGACCAGCTCGAGTCGTAGAGCACGTACGCGCCGGCGTCGAGCTCCGTGATGTCGCGGCCGTACGTGGCATTGTTCATGGCCACGACGAGGTCGAAGTGCGGCGTGCGCGCCACGTGGCCGCGGTGGTTCACGCGGATCTCGTACCACGTCGGCAGGCCCTGGATGTTGGATGGGAACACGTTCTTGCCGGAGACCGGGATGCCCATGCGGAAGATGGCCTGCATGAGCAGCGCGTTGGCGCTCGCGGAGCCGGTGCCGTTCACGGTGGCAATGCGCAGCGCGAAGTCGTTGGTGCGGTCTCGCGCTGCGCCGTTCGGCGCGGGTGTCGCGGGCTCAGGCATGTTGCATCAGGATGGGCAGTGGCGCGTAACGGCTGGTGCTCGCAGCGCGTCCTGCGTAGGGCAGCAGCAGCTCGAAGCGGCGCATGTCCCACGCCGCGGTCGGGCAGCGTTCGGCGCACAGGCCGCAATGCACGCACAGGTCCTCGTCCTTGACCATGACGCGGGCCGTCTGCGGCAGCGCTTCGGAGACGTACAGGAGCTGTTCCGGGTGCAGTGTCATGGCCGTCAGTCGCGTGCGCAGCTCCGCCTCGTCGCCGTCGCGCGTGATCGTGAGGCAATCGACGGGGCAGATGTCGATGCACGCGTCGCACTCGATGCACAGCGGCGCGGTGAAGTGCGTCTGTATGTCGCAGTTCAGGCAGCGCTGCACCTCGGTCGCGGCCTGCTCCGCGGTGAAGCCGACCTCGACCTCGACACCGAGCGCGCGGAACCGCTCCGTCAGCTCGACGTGCGTCATCTTCACCCGCGCCGCCGGGCTGTAGGCGTTGCTGTAGGACCACTGGTGCAGTCCCATCTTCTCGCTGAGCAGGTTCATGCCCTGCGCTGGCCGCTCGGTGACAGGCAGGCCCACGCAGTAGTGGTGCATCGAGATCGCGGCCTGGTGGCCGTGCTCCACGGCCCAGATGATGTTCTCCGGACCCCATGCCGCATCGCCGCCGAAGAAAATGCCCGGCAGCGAGCACTGGAACGTCGCCTTGTCGACGACGGGCATGTCCCACTCGCCGAACTCGATGCCGATGTCGCGCTCGATCCACGGGAACGCGTTGTCCTGGCCGATGGCGAGGATGACGACGTCGCAGGGGATAGTGACCGTGTCGATCGGACGACTCCTCGCGCGGCCGGCCTCCTCGTACCATTCCATCCGGTCGAACTCCATGCCGGTGAGCCTGCCCCCGTCGATGACGAAGCGCCGCGGCGCGTGGTTCTCAACGATCTCGACCAGCTCTTCCTCCGCATCCTCCAGCTCCCAGGGCGACGCCTTGAAGTGCTGCCGACCCCGCCGCGCCATGACTTTCACGTCCGTCGCGCCCATGCGCTTCACCGTTCGGCAGCAGTCCATCGCGGTGTTGCCGACGCCGATGATCAGCACGCGCGGCTCGACTTCCGTCACGTGGCCGAAGTGCACCGCTTCGAGGAAGTCGATGCCGATCAGGATGCGGTCGCTGTCGCGGCGACCCGGGATGTCGAGATCCTTGCCGCGCGGCGCGCCGCTGCCGACGAAGATCGCGTCGTACCCCTCGCGCAGCAGCGCTTCCATGCTCGGCACCGGTGTGTTGCAGCGCAGGTCGATGCCCATGCGCAGGATGTAGTCGATCTCCTCGTCGAGCACGGCCGGCGGCAGGCGGAACTCCGGGATGTTCGTGCGCATGAGACCGCCCGGCCGCGGCAGCTTCTCGTAGATCGTCACATCGTACCCGAGCGGCGCGAGGTCGTTCGCGACGGTGAGCGACGCGGGACCCGCACCGACGCACGCGACGCGCCTGCCGTTCTTCGGCGGGCGGGCCAGCGCCAGGTGCGCGGTCACGTCCTCCCGGTGATCCGCGGCAACACGCTTCAGCCGGCAGATGGCGACGGGCTTGCCATCCACGCGCGTGCGCCGGCACGCAGGTTCGCATGGCCGGTCGCACGTGCGACCGAGGATGCCCGGAAACACGTTGGACTCGCGGTTGAGCAGGTACGCCTCCGTGAAGCGGCCCTGCGCGATGAGCCGGATATAGCCGGGGACGTTGGTGTGAGCCGGACACGCCCACTGGCAGTCCACGACGCGGTGGTAGTACTCAGGATCGGTTACATCGGTCGGCCGCATGCCGGCTCCTGCGCGAGGGGTTGGATCCTGTTCACAGAATATGTGCGGAACGGGCGGCGCGGAAGGGCTGGCGTTGGGCGGACGGCGCCGGCGTCAGGGCGATGGGGGCGGGGGTGGCGGAGTCGAGCGGGCTGGCGCGGAGGGTGGATCGACGGGCGCGGCGGCCGGTCTGTTCCGCGCGGCGGCTGGCACGGTGAACCAGAATTCCGTTCCTTCGCCGGGCCGGCTTTCGGCGCCAATGCGACCGCCGTGCGCCTCGACGATGGACTTGGCGATGGTGAGGCCGAGTCCGAGACCTCTGCGGTCGCTGGGCTGGGCCTGCCAGAAGCGCCCGAAGATCCGCTGCATCTGGTCGGCCGGGATGCCGGGACCGGTGTCGGTTACGGCGCAGCGTACCGCGTCGTCTTCCGGGCGTGCGTGCAGCGTGATCTGACCACCGCCCGGCGTGAACTTGATCGCATTGCCGATCAGGTTCGAGAGTACCTGCAGGATGCGGCCGCGGTCCACGCAGATGCCTGGCAGATCGGGGTCGAGGACGGCGGTCAGCGTGAGTTCCTTCTCTGCGGCGAGCGGCGCGAGCGTCTCGATGACCTCATCGATCAGCACGGCGACGGCCGTGTCTTCGACCTCGATGGCGAGGCGGCCGGTCTCGAGCTTGGCGACATCGAGCAGGTCCTGCACCATGCGATTCATGCGGTCGGTCGTGCGGCGGATGATGCTGACACTGCGGGCCTGCGTGTCGGCGTCCGCGGCCTCGAGCATCATCTCGGCGGCCATGCCGATCGTGCTGAGCGGATTGCGCAGGTCGTGCGATACGATCTTGAGCACTTCCTCGCGGGCGTCGGCTGCCTCGCGCGCATCGTCGTAGAGGCGCGCGAGCTGAACGCGCGCGATCTCGTTCGTGATGACGCGCCGGATCACACGCGTGAGACGGCTGCTGAGCAGGCCGGTCACGAACACGGCGGCCCCGAGGAATGCGGTAGGGAGCAGCTCCATCCCGGCCGCAGCGGCAATCACCAGCGCGGCGCCGACGGCGGTGGTCGTAGTGAACCGCGCCGCCGACCGCGACAGGCGCAGCGATCCGGAGAAGGCAATGAGTGCGCACGCCGTAACGCCGGCCATCGCGGCGCCGAGCGGCGCTCCACCCCACGGCACGAGACTGCGCTCGAGCAGCACGATGATGGCGACGAGTGCACCGGCATCCGCGGCTGGCACGAGTCTGCGCAGATGTCGGTGGTAGAACCCGCGTCGCAGCGCGATCAGTAGCGCGCCTGCGGCCGCCAGCCAGATGAGCGCCGCCGCGATGTTGACCGGAGGCATGGCAGGCAGCGTAACGAGCGCGGGGTTCGACCATGCCACGATCGTGAACCCGAAGTATATAGCCAGGATCAGCGTGCGGCCTGCGGCGAGGGTGCGTTCGCTCTCTCGCGCCTCGCGGAGCAGTGCGGCCTCGACGGCGCGAGCGATGTCCGGCGTATGCTGCGGAATCGCCAGGTCGAGCTGAACCGCGCGCGCTATCGACGCGGCGAGGACGGCCTGTGAATCGGCGTGCCGCACCATCTCAGTTGCCGCCGCCGGCGAGGGTGCGCGCGCGCCGCTTCAACGGCGCGAGCTCGGGATCCGCGTGCGTCCAGAGCTCAGCCACGGCTGCTGCCCACTGCCGCGCGGAGGTGGCATCGCCGAGCTTGCTTGCTATCTCCGCGCGCAGCAGCATGGCCCGCGCGAGCGGTCCCGCAGCGGCGACATTCTCGAGCACGCCCGGCTCGACGTAACGCAGGTCGTCGAGCGTCGGTGCCAGCCAGTCACGTGCGGCCGCGGCATCTCCCATCTCCAGCAGCAGCCGCGCCTCGGGCAGCAGGGCCTCGATCTTGACGTCCGCGGGCCTGAACACCACGCGGTTCGCCTCGACATCGTCCAGAATGCGGTGGACCTCGTCATGATTCCCGCCTGCGTACGCGGACATTGCCGCGATGACGTAATCACTCGTTCCGTCGGCGCTGTCCAGATAGCGCATGCGATGATCGGGCAGCGCGAGCGCGGCCGCCCGTCCTATGAGGCCGGCGCGCGTCTGCGGCGCCAGTTCACGCTGCAACACGTTGCGGATCGCGGTCTCCACGCGCGTCTCGTACGCAGCGATGCTGTCGGCGTAAGGTCCGAGGGCTGCATAGGCGAGCAGGGCAGCGCCCGGCTCTTCTACCGCGAGCGGCAGCGCGCTGGTCTCGGCCGAGCCGCGCGCGAGCGACGCGGCTCGGTGGCCCCGGCCGGTTACGCCGGCAACGGCGGCCATGCGGCGCGCGGTCTGAGGCGGCAGGGAACCGTCGTGCTGCAGGATCGAGTCGGAGAGCAGTCGTGCCCTGTGGACCTCGGCCGGTGCGTGCGGCACAGCGCTCCTGAGCCTCAGCCAGAACTCCGATATGGAGAGGTTGAGTGCGTGATCGGGATCAGTCGCGTAGCTGCGCGCACGGTCGAGCGTCGCGAGTGCACGCGTGTCGCCGGTCAGGTCCATCGCGATGGCGTGCGCCTCGAGCGCGTCTGGACTCTCCGGATACGTGGCGACCCAGCCCGTGGTGACGTCGAGGAAGATGCGGCGCAGATGGCTCACTGCTTCGATCGACGACGAGCTGAGCGGCTCGCGTCCCTCACTGACTTCCGTGCGCAATACGGGGCGGAACACCAGTGTGTCACTCCACCAGGGCCCGGCCACGAATCGCTCCCCGCGTGCATTCACACCTTCCCGGTGGGCAGTAACGCCCGTGTAGAAAATACTGCGGGCGAGCTGCAGAAGGCGACCATGCCGGTAGGCACGATGTGACGCCGGCAGCAGCTCAAACGCGAGTCTGTGGTGGATCAGCGCCTGGTGACCGCTGCCCCTGAATGCCCAGCCGGTCGGGCTCGAGGCATCGGGCAGCACGAGCTTGTCCAGACCGTGGCAGTCCGCCAGACCGCGGACGCCTGCGTAGTCACGGGGCCTCGATGCCAGTATCTCCGTGTACCTGTCACAGGCGGCCGGATGATCGTCGCGGCCCATGGCGATCAGGGCTTCGGCCATGAGGCGGGCCCGGGAAGAGCCGGTGCCCGACGCCGCGAGCGCCTGCTCGGCGGCGCGTCGCACAGCCGCGGGGCCGCTCTCGAGCCAGAACAGGGTCTGCGCGCGCCATGCGTGCGCCCGTGCGAAAGTCGGGTCCCCGGTCGTCGCGGCGTCGAACAGGGAATCTGCCCGTGCCAGGTCCCATTCGTTGATCGCGGCGAGGCCGGCGAGATACGCCTGCTGGGCCTCTCTCGAGCCGGTCGCCGGCGGATCGATGTCCAGCTGCCACAGGTCGGGGAACAGGAGCGCGTCGGCGAGGCGGGCGAAATGCAGTTCAGGACGCGGATCTGCACGCGAGAGACGCGCGGTATGTGCCGCGATGCGATTGCCTGCGCGGTCGAACATTGTGGCATCGACGCGTACCGAGTCGCCGAATGTGGAAACGGCGGTGCGCACGATGCGGCCGGCACGCAGCTCCAGCCCGAGTCTCTCGTAATCGCCGGGATCCGGGGCCGCGCCATCCAGGCGTTCGAGCGCGCGCGCCAGCGCATCGGTGCCGACGATGTCTACTTCGTGCCATCTGGAGAACCCGTTCCGGAGCAGCAGCTCCTCGTTCAGCGACGCAGTTTCCTCGCCGCGCTCGACGGGCAGGATCAGGAATCTGCTGCTGTCCGTGGTGCTCGCGACGCCGCGGCCGACGAGGAGCCGGAGCGGGTCTCCGGCGAGCGTGATGCCCGCAATCGCGATGACGACTGCGGCTGCCGCCCAGCGCCATGCTCCGCCACGCGTGCCGGGGCTGCGCAGATGCGCCGCACCAGGTGACTGCAGCGTGTGCGCGGTCGATCCGCGTGCGGTGAGCGGCTGCTGGATCGCTGCGACGAAATCGCGCGCGTCGCTGAAACGATGCGCTGGATCCTTCGCCATCGCGCGCTGCAGCGCCGCCTCGGTGCCTGGTGCGACATCGGCGCAGCGCTCACGAATCGGCGGTGCGGGCTCCGACAGATGCCGGGCCAGCAGCGCGGGTACGCTGTTGGCGGAGAACGGCGGCTCACCGGCGAGCATCTCGTACAGCACGCATGCGAACGAGTAGATGTCGCTGCGTCCATCGATGTCGTTCTCGCCGGCCGCCTGCTCGGGGCTCATGTAACTGGGCGAACCGACCGCTGCGCCGGTGGTGGTCAGGCGGTGGTCGACAGTGCTCGCGCGGGCGCGCGCCAGCCCGAAATCGGCGACCCAGACGTGGCCGCTCTCGTCGAGCAGGATGTTCTCGGGCTTGATGTCACGGTGAACGATGCCCGACGCGTGCGCGTACGAGAGTGCGCCGGCGATCTGAACGGCTACGGCGACGACTGCATCCGGCGACATGCACCGCTCGCGAGCGAGGCGTGTCCGGAGCGACTCGCCTTCGACGATGGGCATTGCATAGTAGATGTACCCGCCGGCCTCACCGCTGTCGAACAGTGGCAGGATGTTCGGATGATTGAGTCGTGCGGTCGTGCGGATCTCCTGAAGGAACCGCGCCGGTCCGGGCGTGCTGACCACCTCGGGCTCGATCACCTTGAGCGCCACACGCCTGCCGTGCTTCAGGTCACGCGCCGCGTACACGGCGGCAGATGCGCCTCGACCGAGCAGGCGCTCGATCAGGTAGCGACCGGCGAGTGCGGAGCGGACGCGGGTCAGCATGCGGCGCGCGCAGTCCTCCTACCAGTCATCGAGAGAATGGAGCGGGGCGCTGGACGTCTCGCAGCAACCCGCTGCGCAGCGTGTCCACGTGCGCTCGTCGTTCTCGAGCCAGTGCCAGCGCGCAGACGCCGGCACGGCGTGAGTTTCCTGCGTCGCCGAATGGTCCACGCGCTCCGTTTCATGGTACGTCGTATCGCCGCGCGCCGAGATGATGCGCGATTCCCAGCGTTCCTCGCCCGTCGGCTTTACGTGCCGTCGGAGATGGATGGTGTTGCCTGGCGTGTCCGCGTCGAAGTTCATCTTGCGCTTGTAATACGGCGATTCGACGTCCAGCGACGTGGTGGCGACGTGAACCCAGCCGTCCGTTGCAGGACACGGGTAAAGGCAGGAAAAGTCGTCGATCTCGAGCGTGTCGAGGCGCGCCTGAGGGACAATGCGCGCGAGCACGCCGGGCGTCATGGTCCCTTCGGCAGAGTCTACGACTGCGATCTGCTGCTCGTCGTACCAGCCTTTGATCCGACCCGTGTAGTCCGGATACTCGTGGCTCTTTGAAGGGTTGAAGTTGCCGCGTCCGATTTCGCACCACGCGTTCAGGCACTTGATGCCGATGTAGTGGAACGGTCTGCCATCCTCCCGGTCCCACCGGGCTACGGCCGGGTAATGCGCCGGGTCCGGAGACGGCGCGAGTGGCCGCACCCTCAATGGCCCCGAGCCGTTCCAGTCAGCGGGCGTGAGCGGGGGGCAGGTCGAGTCTTCATCGCGCCACGTGAGACGGGCCTGCCAGTCCGCATTGCCCTCCAGCCTCAGATACAGGCAGCTGTAGTTGCGCCGGATGCCGAGAGGGCCGTACGGGATGCTCGAGAGATTGAGGATCTGCGCGACCGGCGTGCCGATCGTCTGCCTGTATGCATCCTCGCCTATCGAACCGAGCGCCTCCGAAGCGAAGATGGCCACGATCGGCCCGAAGTTGTGCGGTGGTGCGGGCATCGTAAGACGCTGGCAGTCGTGGTACTCGGGGACGAGCTGGATCGAGCCAGCCAGCGGCGCGGCGATCGTGGAGTCGTGTTCCGCAGCGGAGTCGAGGCTGTCGCTGCGGATCGCCGTGCCGTTGGGGCACTCGAGCGGCATCCTGCGACCTGACAGCACGGTTCCCTCGTCCCATGCGGCCGGCGACGGTCCGGGATCGGGCTGGTCGATATCGGATCCGCCACGTGATCCCGGCGGCGCGCAGGCGCAAACGATGAGTGCGGGCAGAACGAGCCGGGCGAGCAGCGGACAGGTGGTCACAGACGCCTCCTCCAGAAAGGGATTGCCTTCGGACCTGCGCTACGGACGAATCGGGGCGGACGCGCGGGGGCCGGCGCGTGCAGTGCATGGAGACGGAACTCCTGGTTCCAAGGTAGCATAGTGCAGTGATAGTGACGCCGCCAGTGTGCGATCTGCGGTTTCGCTTGATCCCGCACGTGCGGCTCGATTAGACTGGTGCGGCAACAATTTCGCCGTCGGGTACGCGAACGGAGTCGGCATGATCCTCGTCGTGGGGGCTACCGGAGCATTGGGCGGCATTGTCGCACGCACGCTGCTGACCGCCGGCCAGCCCGTGCGTGTGCTGGTGCGGACGGGATCGCAGTATTCCGAGCTCGTCGCTGCCGGCGCGAGGCCGGTGGTCGGCGACCTGAAGGACCCCGTGTCGCTGATTGCTGCCTGCGCGGGCGTCACCACCGTCGTGACGACGGCGAACTCGACCGGGCGCGGCGGCGCCGACACCATCGACAGCGTGGACCGGCTTGGCAATCGCGCGCTCGTGGATGCCGCCTACCGCGCCGGTGTGGAGCACTTCGTCTTCGTGTCCGCACTGGGGGCTTCAGCGGACGGTCCGGTCGACTTCATGCGTGCGAAGGCGGAAACGGAGTCGCACATCCGCGCGAGTGGCATGTCGTACACCATACTTCAGCCCGACGCCTTCATGGAGGTGTGGTTCGGCATGCTCATCGGCATGCCGCTGCAGCAGGGGCGGCCGATCGTGCTGATCGAGCCAGCGCGCGCACGCCATTCGTTCCTTTCGATTCAGGACGTGGCGGCATTCACTGCTGCCGCCGCCGCGAAGCCCGAGGGCCGGAATCAGATCGTGCCGGTCGGCGGACCGTCCGTCATGAGCTGGAGGGATGTGGTCGCAGTCGCCGGCGATGTGCTGGAGCAGCAGCTCGCGGTGGAGTACGTGCCGGCAGGCACGCCGCTGCCCGGACTGCCGGACATCGTGTCGCAGCTCGCCGCCTCTTTCGAGACGCACGAGTCCGTGCTGCAGATGGACGCGACTGCGGTTTCGTTCGGTGTGCGGCTCACGTCCGCGGCCGACTGTCTCCGCCGCATGCTGCGACCAGGGCCAGGCACCGAGCCGCGGATCGAGGTGTGATCGAAGCGTGAGCGAGGCGTGAGCGGAGGCGCACGCTACCCGGGCGTCCCGGCAGCTTGCACGTCGCGGATGGACAGGCCGAGCTCGTCATCGATTGCGTTCGTGATGAAGTCGATCTGCACCTCGACGGGGTAGCCGAGCGTCGGGTGGTACTCCGCCTCGATCACGTCAGCGCGGGCGAACATCTCCTCGAGCTGATCGAACAAACCGGCCATGGTGGGGAAGTGCTGCTCGTACATGCTGCCGACCGGTTCGCCCGACTCCACGTAGATGGCTGACGTGCGGACGCCATCCTCCACCGTGATCCGCACGGGCCCCATCGCTTCCATGCCGCAGAAGCAGGCGCGCTGCAGCACGAAGCTGTAGTCCGTCAGCGCGCTGTTCTCCCAGCGACGCCGGCTGTCGCGCAGATCCTCCAGCGCTCCCCGGCCAGGCCCGAGCACATGGCAGGCGGCGCTCAGCCCGACCGCCGTCGCGAGAGCGAGAATGCATGTTCGCTGCGTCATTCGGAAACCTCCCTGGCTGAATTTACAACGTCGCAAGGATTGGTGTTCTGCCATGCCGGGATGCCGGCGGGGCGGGGTTGTCACCCTGTGAAGCTGCGGTTAAATTCGGGGTCTGACCAATCGGGCCTGTAGCTCAGGTGGTTAGAGCGCACGCCTGATAAGCGTGAGGTCGGA
>JBBEBA010000049.1:72311-105439 GCA_040882575.1 Gemmatimonadota bacterium | reverse complement strand
CTAGATGGTCTACGTGAGCTGGCGGGGGCTGAGATGCTGTTGAAGACGATCGAGTACGACGGATGCTTCTGGGATGCGTACGTAGGCGCAACAGAGGAATCGCCAACCCAGCTGGAGGTGATAATCCTGATCGACTCGTCTGCGGGTCCGCGGGAAGGGGCGTATGCATGGCCGGTGGATGACGACCTGCTCGCCGACATGCTTCGCGAGCCACTGGATGTGCGCGAGGACCTCCTGGTCGCAGCTCTCGCGAGGGCAATCTCTGGCGAGCGAAGACGTGTTCGCGGCGACGGCTCCGTGAGGCTCATCTGAGGAGGAAAACATGGGAAGCAAGGATGTCGTAAAGATGGGCGGAACCGTGGTCGAGGTCCTGCCCTCATCGATGTACAGAGTCGAGCTCGAGAATGGGCACGGGGCGCTTGCAACGATTGCCGGACGCGCGCGGCGTGGCATGCGGGTCATGAAGGGCGATCGCGTCACACTGGAGTTGTCACTCTACGACCTGACGCGCGGACGGATAACTGGCCGGGAGTGAAGCGATATGGACGGTAATGCGACTGACTGGGTGCACACGCCGCCCGCGCGAATGACGTTCGACCAGAACACCGGTCATGCTCTGCGAGCGGCGGACGCGTGAGTACAACAATGGCCCGTCGAGCAGCGTCCGCAATCGGCCGTCGGCGGACGTTCGCTATCATCAGCCATCCAGACGCCGGCAAGACCACGCTGACGGAGAAACTGCTGCTATACGGCGGCGCGATTCATCTTGCCGGGTCTGTCAAAGCGCGGCGAGCCGCTCGTCATGCAACGTCGGACTGGATGAAGCTGGAGCAGGAGCGAGGCATCTCGATCACGTCCAGTGTGCTGCAGTTCGACTATTCGGGTTATCGTGTAAACCTCCTGGACACGCCTGGCCACGAAGATTTCTCGGAGCACACATACCGGACGCTGATCGCAGCTGACTCTGCGGTGATGCTGATCGACAATCGCAAGGGCGTCGAGGAGCAGACACGGAAGCTGTTTGCGGTCTGCCACCGTCGTCGCACACCGATGTTCGTCTTCATCAACAAGTGCGACCGCTGGGGCGAGCCGCTGAAGCTGCTCGACGACATCGAGACCGAGCTCGGTTTGACGTGCTATCCCGTAACGTGGCCCGTACATGCAGCCGGCCGCTTCGTGGGAGTGTTCGACCGGATCACCCGCACACTACATCTGTTCGAACGCGACGAAGGGCATGGCTAACGTCAGGTGGTTGTGCGTTCGGGCGGGCTGGATGAGCCGGAACTCGCTGACGCAATCGGCGCAGATGCGCTTGCGCAGTTGCAGGAGGACATCGAGCTGCTCGACGGCGCGGGCGGGGCGTTCGACGACGCGGCGGTCCTGGAGGGCAATCTCGCGCCCGCCTTCTTTGGTAGTGCGCTGACGAACTTCGGTGTCGAGCCGTTCCTGCGCCACTTTCTGAGCATGGCGCCGCCGCCTGGTCCACGGCCGAGCTCTCAAGGGCCGGTGGAGCCAGAAAGTGATGAGTTCGCAGGATTTGTCTTCAAGATCCAGGCGAACATGGACCCGCGGCATCGGGACAGAATCGCCTTCGTGCGCGTATGCTCCGGCAGGTTCGAAGCTGGTGCGGTCGTGGCGAACACCCGCACAGGTCAGCAGATCCGGTTATCGCAGCCGCAACAGTTCATGGCACAGGAGCGACGACTGATCGACGAAGTGTGGCCGGGCGATGTCGTTGGCGTCCACGACCGTGGCAATCCGCGAATCGGCGACACGCTGGCTACCGATGGCAGTGACATCCGAATCGAGGAGATGCCTCGTTTCTCGCCTGAGCACTTCGCCCGCATCTCGGTTCCCGATCCACTGCGCCGGAAACACCTGGACAAGGGATTGCGCCAGCTGTCCGAGGAGGGTGCAGCTCAGGTGTTTTTCGCGACCACCCATGCCGGGCCGGAACCCCTGGTCGGTGCTGTCGGCCGTCTGCAGTTCGACGTGCTGATGCACCGACTCGAGCACGAGTATGGCGTACGTGCGACGCTGCACCCGCTGCCGTGGTCGGCCGCGCGCTGGGTTGAAGGCCCCGAAGCTGACGTCCTGCGCGTTGCCGGCGGTCACGGGCTTACGCTTGCATACGATGCGCGAAACCGGCCGCTCATACTGTTCGACTCCGAATGGTCACTGCGGCACACTACATCACGTGAAACAGCGCTGAGGTTCCATGACGTGGCGCCATGATCATGATCGGCACAGCGACGCGGACGAATTGCCAGCGTCAAGCCAGGAGAGGGACGTGTTCTGCGGATCGCGGCGGTGGGGGACTTTCACTGCGGCGGTGGCCTACCTGGTTCTGGAGAAGCACGGAATGAAATGGCGCCTGTGGACGACGCCGATCGCGGAACGTCGAGTCGCACGGGCAGCCGAAAGGAATGCAGAAGATGCAGCAGAGTGACAGGGTTCGAGTGACGACGCAGCATACGACGGAAGAGGTGATCGAGATCATGGACGATTCCGATCAGAAGACCGTTGCGGTGGTCGACAGGGATTCGGGCAGAGTTGTCGGCCGACTGAGCAGGGAAACACTGGTGCGCCAGTGCATCCGTGGCTGGCATGAGCCGAAGCGCTGTCGGGTCGGTAGCCATGTAGAGGACCGTTAATGCGGGCGCAGCGAGCTGAGGCCCGAGCCGAACCCATCACCGCCAATCATCACCTCGGAGCATGCGTGCGAGCAGGCTCCGAGGTGATGGTGCTGAATCCCGGCGCGGTATCCGTCCTGCCGGAGTTGTACGGCGTAGAGCGCGTCATCGTCTTTCTCGGTAGAGCCGACGCGTCGCTGCGTAGTGTCGTTCTCGAGCTGCGTGACGCGGTACTCGCTGGCGACGAGCGGTGTGCATTCGAGGTATTCATGCCAATCGCGCGTGCGGCAGAGAGCACACTGGCCTGGCGGCACCTCTCTCCGCAGAATGCGTCCCTCGGCATGATTACCTCGGCGGCGCACGTAGACGTGCATGCGTTCGCGACCAGCAACGGATCTGGCGCGCGAGGGTACGCACTGCACGCGCGTGGTCCGTCCAGTCCCGGCTCAAAGCGGCCGCTCCTCGTGTACGCCGGCGAGACGCGGCCGTGCTATTCAGTGCTCGAGGCATCGCACATGGCGCAGGTGCTGATCCATGACGCAAGCTACGGCGCCGGGGCGGACAGGGCGGCTGCTGCTGCGGGCCGCTCGACGAGCGCTCAGGCGGCAGCGGTTGCGCGCGCCGGTGGCGTCCGGCGGCTCGTGCTCATCCCGCACCGCGATCTGCCAGATCGCGCGGTTGCGGCGATCGAGGCAGAGGCGGCCCGCTTCTTTCGTGACGTTCACGTTGCGACTGGAGCGCTGGCGTATCGGATCAACGAGGACGGAGTCGGGCAGGTAGGCGAGTGAACTGGCTGCAGCGCCGCGTCGAGCGGTTCTTTCCCAATGCCGGCTACTACGGGTGGACCATCGTGGGGGTCGGCATGTGCTGTTCAGCGCTTTCGTCGCCGGGCCAGTCCTTCGCACTGTCGCTGTACATCGAGCACCTGATCGACGATCTCGGGTTCACCCGGGTCGGGCTGTCCTCGTTGTATGCGGCGGCGACGCTCGGCGCCGCACTGGCCCTGCCGATGTTAGGCGTCCTCGCCGATCGCACGTCCGCGCGGAAGTTCATCGTCACGATTCTGCTGGGAATGGGTGCGGCGATGCTGCTGCTGTCGCAGGCGCAGGGCTTCGTCACGGTCGCCATCGCGCTCGTCGCGCTCCGGCTGCTCGGCCAGGGTGCCATCGGCCTGGGCACGCTTACAGCGACAGTCCGGTGGTTTCTCCACTATCGCGGGAGGGCGCTTGCCGTTGTGGCGCTGGGCTACGCGCTCGGCGAGCTGATCTTCCCGGGGCTCATTGTTGCGCTCACTTCCTGGCTGGGATGGCGGGGATCATTGATCGCGCTCGCGGCCCTGTACGTGATCATTGCTGCACCACTGGCCGCTCGCTACCTGCGCGAGCGTCTTCCCGATGATCAGCTCATCGACGGCGCTCCGCTGGACAGCTCGCCTGTCGATATGACCTGCGCCGTGGTCGAGCGGGACTTCAGCCTGGGCGCAAGCCTGCGCACGACCACGTTCTGGAGCATGTTGCTGGTGGTCAGCGTGTCACCGATGCTGCTCACGGCGGTGATCTTTCACCAGGTGGCACTATTCGATACGCGCGGATGGGGCGCCTCGCTTGTCCCTACCGCGTTCGCGGCATACGCAGTCGCCGGTGTGCTCGTGACATATGGTGCAGGCCTGGTCCTCGAGCGCGTGCCCGTCCGGTTCGGCGTTACAATATCGCTGCTGTTCGCTGTTGCAGGACTCGTGTGGTACGAGTGGGGTGCCGGCGGACTCGCGGGCGCCCTGATCTATGGGACACTGCTCGGCACGTCGTCAGCGATAGCGGGCGCGACCAACGCGCTCGTGTGGCCGGAGTACTTTGGTATCCGGGCACTCGGCGCGCTGAAGGGAGTCGTGAACGGCGTGCGGAATGGCGCTACCGCGGCGGGTCCCGTGCTCGTGGCCATGCTCGCGAGCGCGGGCAGCTTCTCACACGGTCTGCTCGCCCTCGCAGCGATCGCGGCGATCTCAGCCGTTGGGGCTCTGTTCATTCTCCCACCGCCCGTCGTGGCGGAGCGAAACGGTCAGGAGCGGGAGGCGTTCGGCAGGGCTGCCTGAGCCTCAGAACTCTCCCACGAAGCTGATCCCGGGCTCGAGCCGGTGGCCGAGCGCCGGGGGCGCAGCGCCTCGTTCAATGTCAGTGGTGCCGCGGCACGCCTTCTGCTCCCCTCCTGGCCGGAACGTTCTATCGAGCTGGAGGAGCAAGCATGGTTAGCGACCGTACCGTCCATCACGTCGTCCCGAACAGCTTTGGAGAGAGCATGCGGTTGCTGACCCTGAACTCGGTCCTCGTCGCCACGGACCTGGGTGAGACTTCGTTCCCTGCAATTCGTACCGCTGCCCGCCTGGCGCCCCTCGCCGGCGCCGGCCTGCACCTGATGCACGTTGCGGCAGACCGCAGCGGCGACGGCGAGAATCAGCTGGCGGAGCACTTCCGCCGTGCTGTACCGGATGCAGCCGACCCCGCCAGCGTGCGGGTGGTGCGCGGCCCGCCGGCCGCCATGATCGTGGAGTACGCCAACCAGCTGGGCGCCGACGTGGTTATCCTCGGGCCGCATCGCAGGCTGACTGCCACGGGTCCGCTGGGAAGCACCGCGACCAATGTGGTTCGCACTGCCCCTTGCCCCTGCCTCGTGGCGTCGACAGAGCTCCGGCTCCCGCTGGAGCGGGTCCTCGTCCCGGTCGATATCTCGGACGTGGCCAGCGCAGCGCTGTCACTGGCGCTGTCCTGGGCGTCTGCCCTTCGGTCGCCGGGTGGCAGTGCAGACCTGGTAGCGCTGCACGTTTCACAGAAGCCTGATCCTCGGAGCGAGCACGACAGAGTGCACGGCGAGGTGGGCAGGGCTCGAGAGCTCGCCCGCGGCGCGGCCCATGTCGTATTCAGCGAGCAGCTCGTGTACGGTTCCGATCCGGCGAAAGAGATCCTGCGCCATGCGGCTTCGATGTCGGCGGATCTGGTTGTGATGGGAACGCGCGGGACGGGTGGCACGTCGTCAGAGCTCGGCAGCGTGGCGGACGCGGTGGTGCGAGACACGCCATGCCCCCTGTTGCTGGTACCCCCCGCCGTCTCGCAGCGGCGCAACGACGTGTCGGGGTGAGGCGGGCGGCGCTGCTGCAGCGGATTGCGCATGCCATTTCCGCTGAGCATATTGCCGACTGCAACCACCCTTCACACAGCTTGCGGGATCATCTCATGAACCTCTCCCACATCCTTGTCGCAACCGACCTGTCGCGGGAGGCAATGAGCTGCATCCCACACGTTGCCGGGCTGGCACGACTGGTCGAGGCACGCATCACGCTGCTCCATGTGGTGGAATCGCTCGAGACGATCCCGCATGGCTCGCCCCTTGCGCCGCGGCAGGGACCGCCCGACGACAAGGCTGCGATCGAAGCAGCACGCGCACAGCTGGACGAGCGTCGCACAGCGTTTGGCTCCGATGTCCATATCGACGTGGCGCTGGTGACGGGAGGCGATGCGGCGGAGGCGATCACATCATACGCGGACGCGAACGCCGTCGATCTGATTGCGATGACGACGCACGGCAGGACCGGCTTCAGACGCCTCGCACTCGGCAGCGTTGCCGAGGCGGTGATGCGTCAGTCACGGGTGCCGGTTCTCATCCTCCCGCTGCCGAAGGCTTGAGTCCGGACGGCGCGACTTCAACCCGCCAGCGCAGCGAGCGTGGTCGGACGCTTGCGGGGTGGCTTTCGTCGCGGTCCGCTACCGCAGTCAGCTGCTGAGGGACGACAGTCTCCGGCGGATCGGCATCAGCCTGGGGACGCCAACTGCGGCTGCGCGGCTAGAACCGCTCGCCCGCCGCCTCGCGCACGCGGCTGCCGACCGGCCTGATGCGCGACCACATGGCCAGGAAGTAGACGGCCGCGCCCACGATCTGACCGAGCCCGCCGAACACCACGACCCACGGCAGGAATGCAGCGTCGGACCACGCGCGCGCGGCTTCCGCAACGAACCGGCTGGCGGTCGCGATCGTCAGGATCCAGTACGATGCGTTGACCCGACCGGGCGAGTACCTGGTGTCATCCTTCGCCGCACGCGGGAAGAGCCAGAGCGCGACGCCGAAGATCAGGAACATGACGAAGCCGACGAGCACCGCGTGCGCATGAGCGGACACGAGGTGCGGGTGCGGCCAGATGCCGAGCAGCTCCCGTCGCACGAGCAGCCACCCTCCGAGCGCGAGGCCGGAGAAGAGGAACGCGATTCCCGTCTTGATGTAGCGGCGGACGAGCGTATGCACGGCTCAGCCGTCGCGGGGCGGCTGCACGTTCGTGAGCAGGAACACCGCGCCGTCGTCCGTGGCGACGGCGTGCGGCACGCCGGCACCGGCCGACAGCAGACTGCCCGTCGCCACGACATGCTCCTCACCCGCGACGCGGAATCGGATCGACCCGCTGACCGGCTGCACCGTGATGGGCCCCTGCGCGGTGTGCTCCGGTATCTCCGCGCCGGCCTCGAGCACGACGAGCGTCACGCGCAGCGGGCCATCCTTGATGAGCGTGCGCGCCGTGCGCCCCGTGTCGCCGCCTGAACGCGCAGCGCGCGTGCGCTCGATCTCTTCCGCGAGGTCGAGCAGCATCGTGCTGCCAGCGAGAGGTCGGTCAAACGACGTCATCGGGTGCCTCCTCCATCGGCCATCCGTTTCGTGACACCGACGCGCCACGTCTCGGGGCCGTTCTCAAGGTAGTCGAACGCGAAGCTGTTGTCGCCGCGCGTCGCGCGCAGGGTATAGTACATGCACATCGGGTCGTGGTCGACCGTCAGCTCGAAGGACGCGCCGGTCGGCAGCGCCTCGTACGAGCCCATGATCAGCTCGTAGCGGTCCTTCGGCTCGACGTCGCGCACGTCCAGTGCCGTGAGTATCGCAGTCGTCGTGCTCCTGCTCATGCGTGACCTCCTTCGTGGGGGAGAGCGGGCGCTCCTGCGTCAGCCGGTCCGGCTGATCTGCACGCGCCACAGAGCGGGCCCCTGCTCGAGATACTCCCAGCCGAACTCGCCCGCGTGCTCGTACTCGAACTGATAGCGCAGCGGCTTCGGATCATGGTCGTTCACCAGCACGAACGCCTCGCCCCGCGACAGCGCCTTGAATGTCGCGAAGATGGTCGGGTGCTTCTCGCGCGGCGGGATGATGCGCACGTCGAGAACACGTTCCTGAACGGTCATTGCGATCTCCTTCGAATGAACAGTCGTACGAGGTCTGCGTCCTGCTCGCGCACCTCGTATGTGAACCCGCGCTCATCGAGCAGCGGAAGCAGGAACTGCGGCACGCGGACATTGAGCTGCTCGAGCGTCGCGCCAGCCGGAAGATCTTCGAGCGCGGCAAGCGTGCGCAGCATCGGCTCCGGCGGCTCGAGGCCGCGTACATCGAGGATTACGACGTCGTCGTCAGTCGACGGCCCGACTTCGTGCTGTGCGGCGGCAGCGGTCGCAGTGAGGACGGCGACTGCGTCAGTCGCGGCATCTTCCGGGTAGAACCAGACGCGCCAGTCATCGTCGGCCAGACGCTCCGTCCAGTGCAGCAGCCCCTGCCTCCTCATCACCGCGTAGAGCGGGACGGGCTCGAAGATGGCGCGAGCGCCGAACGCGCCCCCGCGCGGGACCGTGCGCAGCGCGGCCATGATTACACTGAACGGCTCGCGCCCCGCGCGCAGCTCGTCCCGCACGTCGAGCTCGACGCGCTGTTCGACCGGAATGCACCGGAGCGCGACAGGCTCAGCGGCAGCTTCGGCGGCCTGCGCCCGGGCTGTCGTCACGCCCGAATCACGTATCTCCTGCACGAATACTTCTCCTTCCTGCGCGGCGGCTGCCGCGCGTGTGTGCCGATTGAGCCGCTGCAGCAGCGTCTCCACGTCCACGCCGCCCATGCGTGCGGCCTGCTCGACCGTGACCAGCCGCGCCATCACGCGACGCATGCGCGGGCGGCGCAGCCGCTCGAAGGCCGGCGACATCGAAACGAACACATCGATCAGCGTCTCATCCGCGGCCAGCACCGTCGCAACGCGATCGCCGGCGCGGATCACCATGCGCTTTCCGTGATCATGCCCGGGTGCCACTTCGGCTCCCACACCAGCGCTGGGTAAACGGCCTCGACGCCGGACAGGAGTCGCACCGTCTGCACGATAGCGTTCGTGATGTGCGCCTCCATCGGACAGCCCGCCGTCGTCAGCGAATACGTCACGATCACCTTGCCACCTTCGACGACGATGTCATAGACGAGTCCGAGCGTCACGATGTCGAGACCGATCTCCGGGTCGATCACGCTGCGGAGCGCGTCCCGTACGAAATCTTCGGTGAGCGTCGGGGTCGTGTTCACGGTCGCGTCCTCCAGAGCTGGAACATCTGCGCGGACATCAGCAGCGCACCACTGAGCAGAGCGATGGCGGCCGCGCGTGTGACCGGCGTCAACCCCGCTGTCACGCCGATGATCGTCCCGACCGCTCCAGCGAAGAGTGCCGTCGCGGCGACGACTGCGAGCCGTGCCGAGAACAGCTCGCTCACGCGCGGCACCGTCTGCCGCCCCGCGACCGGACCGAAGCGGTGATACCAGACCAGGAACGGCACGATCTTGTAGTGGTGTGCCGCGACGAACAGGGAGATGCCCAGGATCGCCGTGCCGACGTAGGCCACGGACAGCCGCGCCGTCGCCACACTCAGCACCACCGGCGCGGCGAGCAGCATTGCCAGCGCGAGCAGCGCCAGACCACCGGCGGCGAGCCGCATGCCGGGATCCAGCGCCGGCCGGTGCCGCGTCGCGTAGTATTTCCGCGCTTGCAGCAGGAACGACGCAGTGCCGGCCGCGATGAGCAGCGACGGCAGCCAGCGGCCGAACAGCGGCGGCGCATGGTGCAGGAACGTGAGCACGCCCGCGCCCGCTGCGACGAGCGCAACAGCGGCCTTGGCGAAACGATCGCCAGCACCGTGACTCAGCAGGAACATCGGCAGCAGCCGGTGCGCGACTCCGATCATCACCAGCAGCACCCAGCCCGAGAGCGCGACGTGCAGGTGCACGCCGAGTGCATTCAGACGACCCGCACCGAGGTAGCCCCACCGCAGGTTGCCCGTCAGAGCGAGGCCGAGCACGAGCGTCACGCCGAGATAGAAGGTCGCGAACGAGAGCGCCCACCACGTCACGTCGCGGCGCGTCGCGGACTTAAGCGTTGCGGTCAGGTTGCCGATGAAGAGGAGAAGGCCAGAGCCGAACAGGGCCGCCCCGCCGAGCATCAGCGGCCGCTGCACCGTCGCCAGCCCCAACACGAATGCCAGCAGGCCCGGCGCGTACAGCGCGAGCGTCACGTACGCGATACGTTCCGATCGGATCGGCCGGTCCAGCGCAACGGGCAGGAACTGGTAGAGCGCGCCCATGATCGAAGTCGTGATCCAGCCGAGCGTGAACAGGTGCGTCGTACCCGCCACTCGCGGGGCGAGGTACGCGCCCGCTGATAGCTCCGGCGCAACCAGCACGAGCGCCGCGCTGCCGAGCACGAGGTACAGCAGCGCAGCCGCGAAATGAAGACCCGGCACCCATGCCGCCGGCGCCTTCGCCGCACTGCCGCCGGGCAGGGCCGCCGCATCCGGGGGACGTCTCGGCGCCGCGAGCGTCACGACGCCCTCGTGCGGTAGGAGCACGTCGCGTCGCCGGACGGGATGTACGCCAGCCGCGCGAGCGGCTCGCCCAGCATGTCCCGGATGAAGCCGAGCTCCGCACGGCACGGGATCCGGGTCTCCGCCACCAGCTCGCGCAGCGGACAGTGGCACAGATGCAGCCGCGGACGACGACCGCGGCCGGACTCCGCTGTCGCCATGAAGCCCAGCTCCGTCAGGATCCGCGCGGCCTCCGCCAGCCGCGCCGCTCCCTCGAGACCTTCGAGCCGCTCCATCGCTGCCGCGCGGCGCGCATCGATGTAGTCGTCGAAGAACGCCTTCAGCAGCGACTCGTTGCCCGTCGCCTTCAGATGCGCCGCCAGCGCGCCCAGCACCGCGCCCTCCGCACGCGGAAACAGCGACTCCGCCCGGGACGTCAGACCGTACAGCAGCTCCGGACGCCCGGGACCCACCCTGCGCACGCCCCGCCGCTCGACGTAGCCGGATCCTTCCAGACCCCGCACGTGATAGCGCACCGTCTCCACGTTCAGCGACAACAGCCCCGCCAGCACCGGAATCGTCGCTTCGCCGCGCCGCTTCAACACCTCAAGCACGCGCTGCTGACCAGCCGATGCGCCGCCTGAAGCCCGGCCCGTCCCCGCGTCACTCCCGACCCCGCTGTCGCGCGATTCCATGCATGGACGTTTGCCGAGCCCACCTCTATTGTCAAGAGATGCTTCTTGAATATAAGGGGTTCCCCCACAGGGTCCGCGATACTGTGGGGGTGGGCCCTACAGCGGGGTAGGGAACGGGCGCTGAAAGACGCGGAGAGCGCCCTACGGAGAGGGGGTCGGCCAATTCCTACATTGAGGCGGGCGGTGCTGCGAACTGAATGAGTGACTGACCGAATGATGGATGGGTCGGGGCTTGCACGTCGGAGGACGCTGCGGCCTCGAGCCGTGCAGAGGGGAGACATGGAACCATTCGTTCGCCGTTTCGTCCGGAGCAGCCTTGCGTGGCTGGGTGTGGGTGTGCTGATCGGCGTGTGGATGTCGATCGATGCGCGCGCGGTCGCATACCGGCCGGCGCACATGCACGCGAACCTGCTGGGCTTCGTCAGCATGATGATCTTCGGTGTGGCGTACCACGTGCTGCCGCGCTTCTCCGGCAGGCCTCTGCGCAGCCGGGCGAGCGCCGTGGCGCACCTGTGGCTGGCCAACGCGGGGCTCGCCCTGATGGTAGGCGGCTGGGTCATGCGGCCGGACGTAGCGGCAGTGGCGCGCTGCGCGCTGATCGCGGGCGGGCTGGCGAGTGCGACGGGCGCGTTCCTTTTCATCGGCAACATCTGGCTGACCCTGGGCGAGCCGCCGTCACGCCCTGCATGAACGGATCAGTGGATGTGGCCGCCCTGACGGTGAACGAGACGATCCGCATGTGGCCGGCGACGGTGGAGCTGTTCAACCGGTACGGCATCGACGCGTGCTGCGGCGGCGCCGCCCGGGTCGGGGAAGCAGCGGTGCGGGACGGAGCGGATGCGGGCGCGCTCATCGCAGAGCTGCGGCGCGTGATCGGGGAGGCATCATGAGGCGATTGGGCCTTGGCCCGGCGGTGAGGCAGGACAGGCCGGCGAGCGAGCTGGTGCATGACGAGGCGAACGTGCGCGTCGTCGCGTTCCACCTGCTGCCCGGTCAGGAGATCCCCCCGCACCGGAGCGACTCCACCGTGCTGGTGCAGGTCGTCGCGGGCAGCGGCACGTTCACGGGCGACGGCTCGGAGCTCGAGCTGTCGGCAGGCGACAGCGCCGTATTCGCGCCCGGCGAGCTGCACGCGATCCGTGCGCCGGCTGTGCCGCTCCGCTTCGTGGCGATCATCACGCCGCGGCCGGGCGGCTGAGCATGCCGGCGACGCAGGCGGATGGATACCGGCCGGACCTGGCCGCGGCGGATTTCTCGCAGGCGCCGTATCTGATCATCTGGGAGACCACACGCTCGTGCGACCTCGCGTGCCTGCACTGCCGCGCGGAGGCCGTGACGCAGCGCCATCCGCTCGAGCTGAGCACGGACGAGGCGAAGCGGATGATGGATGGCGCGCTGCGGTTCGGCCGGCCGCTCTTCGTGCTGACGGGCGGCGACCCGCTGAAGCGGCCGGACGTGGTCGAGCTGGTCGAGTACGGCGCTTCGATCGGGCTGCGCATGGCAATGACGCCGTCCGGCACGCCGCTCATGACGGCGGGAGTGCTGCGCGATCTGCGCGCGGCAGGCCTGTCGCGGCTGGCTGTCAGCCTGGACGGCTCGCATGCGGGCATCCATGACGCGTTCCGCGGCGTCGCCGGGTCGTTCGACTGGACGCTCGACATGCTGCGTATCGCGCGCGCCATCGGATTGACGACGCAGGTCAACACGACGGTCAGCCGGCACAACCTCGGCGACTTCGACGCACTCTGCGAGCTGATGATCGGGCTCGGCATCACGCTGTGGAGTGTCTTCTTCATCGTGCCGACGGGCCGCGCGCAGGCTGGCGATGTCGCGAGTGCGGCCGAGTTCGAGAGCGTCTTCGACCGGATGTACGACCTGTCGCGGACGGCGCCGTTCGACATCAAGAGCACGGCCGGGCCGCAGTACCGCCGCGTGATCCTGCAGCGCCAGGTCGCGGAGCGCCGGGCCGGCTCACGCACGGACGTGCCGGAGCCGCTGACGGCCGGCGTCGGGTTCTCGCTGGCCGACGGGGTCGGCCGCTCGAAGGGCGTCAACGATGGCGACGGCTTCCTCTTCGTCAGCCACACGGGCGCGATCCAGCCGTCGGGATTCCTGCCGCTCTCCGCGGGCAACGTGCGCCGGGACGACATGGTTCAGGTCTACCGCACGTCGCCGCTGTTCGTTGCGTTGCGCGACCGCAGCAGGCTCAAGGGCAAGTGCGGCGTCTGCGAGTACCGCGATGTCTGCGGCGGCAGCCGCGCGCGTGCCTACGCCATGACCGGCGACATCCTGGAGTCGGAACCGTTCTGTGCGCACGTGCCCGCCCGCTACCGGCGCATGGTGGACGCGGGCGAGGCGGAGCCGGTCGAGGACTACTTCGCGGCACGCGACATCACGCGTGGTGCCGGCGCTCGCGCCGCGCTGCCGACGCGCGTGCGGTGAGCGTGTCGCTCTACCTCGTCAACGTCACCATCCACGTGCTCGCGGCGCTGCTCTGGCTGGGCGGCATGTTCTTCCTGGCTGCGGTCGGGGCGCCCGTGCTGCGGAAGGTCGAGCCGCCGGCACTCCGAGCAGCGCTGTTCCGTCAGCTCGGCGAGCAGTTCAGGCGGGTCGGCTGGATCGCGATCGCCGTGCTGCTCGTGACGGGCACCATGAACGTGTGGTTCCGCGGCTACCTGTCCACTGCCGTGCTCGGTTCCGGCGGATTCTGGGGCAGCCGCTATGGCGTTGCGCTCGCCTGGAAGCTGGCCGCGGTCACGGCAATGCTGGTGGTGCAGGGGATCCACGACTTCATCGTCGGCCCTGCGGCGAGCCGCATCGATCCAGCCTCGCCGGCCATGAAGAAGACCCGACGCCGCGCAGCGGTGCTGGCGCGTCTGTCCGCGGGGCTCGGCATCATCGTGGTGATTGCGGCGGTCCGGCTCGCGCGCGGTGGATGAGCTGTCCGTCGTCGTCCATCGTGATGAGCTGCACACCGCCGTGCACGAGCGTCAGCACGGTGTCGAGCTGAGTCAGCGTCGCGGCGCCTGAGGACGCGAGGCGCTCGAGGGCGATGCGCACGCGGTGCTCGCCCTCGGGCAGCGCGCGCTGTTCGAGCACGAACAGCGGCCGGTCGCCCTTCACGCCGCCGCGGATCAGCTCCACCGTGTCGGGCGGCGCATCATCGATCTGCGTGATCAGCGCGTACGTCGCCTCGTCCGGCGTGCATACCTCCGGCGTCCGCATGTGCACGGGCACCCCGGCGAGCTCCTGTTCCGTGCGCGGTCTGCAGTTCTCCCGCGCGCTCACCGTCATCCGCCAGGACAACCGCAGCGTCGCCTGCGCGGCGCCGGGCGGCGACCACGGCGCGCGGGCGAGCGCCGCAATTCCGAGCGTTACGGCCGCGCTGCATGCGAGGATGCCGAGCCGGTTCATACGGCCTCCGGTTCGGTATCCGGTTCGTAGGCCGGCTGGCACAGCGAAAACAGGTCGAGGCGCTCGTCATCATCGAGCGCCGCGAGCGCCTCGATCTCCGCCGCGAAGTCGATGACCGACTGGTGCAGGCGCACCCCCTCCCCGAGGCTCGCCTGCACCAGCCGGATCCGGCCGCGGTCCACACGCTCCTTGAGGTCGGCCTTCCTGCCGGCGAACAGCCGCTGCTCCGTCCAGTCGACGCCCTCACGCGTGCGGCCATCGTGCGCCACGCAGCCGACGACGAGGACGCCGCCCGCGCCACCACGCAACAGGAACTCGACGGTCGAGGAGTGCATGGCGCCGACGCAGTCGACGGTCATCAGCCTGGCACCCGTGCGCGCGGCCTCGGCACGCGCCGCGCTCCAGGCGCAGCCGATCATCACCACATCGCGCGACGACGGCTGCTCCCGCAGCAGGAACGACTGCACTTCCGCCAGCTGGTCGCGGGCCGTGACCGCGCCCGGCCCGATCGCCATCGGCGGGCACGAACCGATGCAGATGCCGCAGCTCGTGCACAGGTCGGTCTTCACGCGCGCGACGGAGCCGGTGCGGTCCCCGTCGCGCGCGACCATCTCGATCGCGTCGTACGGACAGTCGTGCACGCACTGCTCGCAGCCCGTGCAGGTCCGTTCGTTCACGACCGCCGGGGCCGGCAGCGCGGTCACCCGCGGCCTCGTCAGCCACGGCACCGCGATCGCCCCGCCGACCAGCAGCGCGGCCAGGCCCCAGACCGCCCCAGGCGGCAGCCGGTGCGTGATGGGCAGCCAGAAGCTGTAGAACCAGTCGATCGGGACGCTGCCCGGCTCCTCCAGCAGGTTGGCCGGTCCGGCCATGGGCAGCGGCCACACCACGGCGGCGGCGGTCAGGGCGACGATCACGCCGACCAGCACCGGCCGCGCCGGCAGCAGCACCGGCCGCGCCAGTCGCGCCACATGCACCCATAGCAGCAGACCGATGCTGAGTGGCAGCGCCACGTGCGCGAAGAGGTTGAGGAAGAAGAACGCCGCTGGCACGTCGCGCTCGCCGGCGAATGCACGACTGATCGGCTCGCTGAAGATCGGGAACGCGTCGAGCAGGCGTGCGGCTTCAACCGCGATCAGCTGCGCGTGCGCGTCCCACACCAGAATGTAGCCCGTCCAGCCGGACACCATGATCACGGCCATGAGCACCACTCCGCTCACCCACGCGAGCGCGCGCGGGCCCCAGCTCCGGCGTTGCGCGTACATGCGGAACGCGTGGACGGCCGTCGCAACCACTGCAGCGTCCGAAGCGAAGCGGTGCAGCCCGCGGATCCAGCGGCCGGCCCAGACCTGCTTGTGCAGGCCTACCACTGACGCGTAGGGCGTGCCCAGCCGGTAGAACAGCAGCAGGTACACGCCCGTGACGATCAGCACGATCAGCAGAACGACGGTGATCGCGCCGCTGTGATATAGGGGGTTACCGCGAGACGAGTAGATGCGGTTCGCGAGCGCGTCGATGCGCGCCAGCACGCGGTATCCGAGTCGTGGTCCCATGCTGCTCCTGACGGGAGTGTCGTGTGCTGTAACGGTACGCGTGCCCGGCGCCGCCCGGTGTCGGGAGATTCCCCATCGTGATTCAGGCAAATCCCTACGGCGTCCAATTCTCCGGCGCATATCCTGATAGACACATGAGAAACTCCACCACTGCGGCCATGGCGGTCGCCCGATGCTGAACCAGTCGGCGGACCACGCGTTGCGGGCCGTGCTGTTCGTGGCGCAACGCGGCGGCGCGCGGGCCTGCACGGCCCGCGCGATCGCAGCCGCGATCGGTGTGCCACACAACTACCTCGGCAAAGTGCTGAACACGCTGACGTCCGCCGGCGTGCTGACCTCGAGCCGCGGCCCGCGGGGCGGGTTCCGGCTCGCGAACGGTGCGGCTCTGATGACGATCGCGGACGTAGCCGGGCCGTTTCAGCGCCTGCCGGAGCGACGTGTGTGCCTGCTGGGCGACCGGCCCTGCGACCCGACGCTGCCATGCGCGGCGCACCGGCAGTGGCAGACGATGGCTGACCAGGTCACCGGCTTCTTCCGGACCACCACGATCGCGTCGATGCTCGATGCCGACGTCTGCGCGACCCGCACCCTCAATCAGGAGAGTCAACCATCATGACTACGCCGCGCGATGGTCGTCCGGCCGGCCCGACGGGGATTCCTCTAGGTCAGCGGCTGTACGACAACTGGCTGCTGCTGATGATCGCGGGGATCGTGATCATGGCGGTGATCTATACCGGCTGGGGTCTGTGGGAGATCGCGTCGCTGCCGACGGCGACACTGCCATGAGCACGCACGACGAACACGACGAAGCGGACGGGCGCGAGCCGATGCATACGGGAATGCACGCGCCTCGAGGCAACTGGTGGATCCCCGCGCACAAGTCGGAGAAGGTCTGGTTCTCGATCGCCTTCGCGTGGTGCATGGTGCTGTTCGCGATGATGCCGCTCTGGCACTGGAAGGGCGGCCAGAACGCGTCGGGCATCCGGAGTCGCGTGGACGCGGCGGCATACACGGAGCGTGTGCAGCAGTTCGTCGCCGACTACCAGGTCGGCACGCTGAACGGTCAGCCGGTCGTGGAGCCGCCTCCCGGCAGCGACGTCTACCTGCTCGGTCGCATGTGGAGCTGGTACCCGGTGCTGAAGCTGCGCAAGGGCGTCGAGTACACGCTGCACCTGTCGTCGGTGGACGTGAACCACGGCTTCTCGCTGTACCCCGTGAACATCAACTTCCAGGTGGTACCGGGCTACGACTACGGCCTGAAGATCGTGCCGACCGAGGCGGGCGACTTCGGCGTCATCTGCAACGAGTTCTGCGGCGTCGGCCACCACATGATGCTGGGCAAGGTCATCGTCACGAACGAGGATGGCACGATGCCCGGTGAAACGACCGCCGCCGTGGAGGTGGAGTGATGACGACGACAGTCCTGGAACCGGTGGAGCCGAGCCCGGAGAACGCGGCCGACCATCTCTTCCGCCGCTGCGGCATCACCGGTCTCGCACTGCATCGTCCGGCCGAGGCGCTGATCAAGGCGAACGCGGTGGCCGCCACCGTGGCGCTTCTGATCGGCGGCATCAGCGCGATCCTGATCCTGCTGACACGCTGGCAGGCCGTGCACCTGCTCGGTCCCGTCATGTTCTATCGGGTGCTGACGGCGCATGGCCTGACGATGCTGATATTCTTCGTCATCTTCTTCGAGATGGCCGTGCTCTACTTCGCGGCGGGTCCGCTGCTGAACAGCAGGATCGCGGCGCCGAAGCTGGGGTGGTTCAACTTCGGTCTCATGGTGCTGGGTGCGGTCCTGTGCGAGTTGATGATCTGGACGGGCAAAGCGGATGTCCTGATGACGTCGTACATCCCGCTCCGCGCCGACCCGCTGTACTACCTCGGCATCATTTTCTTCGCGGTCGGCGCACTGCTGGTGTGCTTCCTGTTCTTTGCGACGCTCGTCATCGCGAAGCGCGAGAAGACCTACGAGGGGTCGCTGCCACTGGTCACGTTCGGCGCGGTGACCGCCGCGATCATCGCGGTCATCACGCTGCTCCACGGCGCGGCGACGTACATCCCGACGTTCCTGTGGTCGATCGGGCTCATGAGTGTGGACCCGCAGGTCTACCGCATGCTGTGGTGGGCGCTCGGCCACTCGTCGCAGCAGATCAACGTGGCGGCGATGGTCGCCATCTGGTACCTGCTCGGTGCGCTGACGGTCGGCGCGGTCGTGCTCAATGAGAAGATCAGCCGCACGGCCTTCGTGCTGTACATCCTGTTCATCTCGATGGCATCGGCTCACCACCTGCTGGTGGATCCCGGGTTCAGCTCGTCGTGGAAGATCGTGAACACGAGCTACTTCATGTACATGGCGGTCCTCGCGAGCATGCTGCACGGGTTCACCGTGCCGGCTGGCGTCGAGGTCGGGCAGCGGCTGCGCGGCGCGACGCAGGGTCTGTTCGGCTGGGTGAAGAAGGCGCCGTGGGGCGACCCCGGCTTCAGCTCGCTCGTGCTGTCCATCGTCGTGTTCGGCTTCGTCGGCGGCATCACCGGTGTGACGATCGGCACCGAGCAGATCAACATCGTCGTGCACAACACGCTGCGCGTGCCAGGCCATTTCCACGCGACCGTCGTGAGCGGTACGGCGATGGCGTTCATGGGTCTCACATACTACCTGATCCCGCTGATCTTCCGGAAGAAAGTCGCGTTCTGGCGGCTGGCACAGGCGCAGCCGTACCTGTTCGCCGGCGGCATGCTCGTGTTCTCGATCTTCATGTCGTTCTCCGGCGGCTTCGGCGTGCCGCGCCGTCACTGGGACATCAACTTCACAGGCGCACCGTTCGAGCAGGCATTCCATCCGGCCGTGGACGCGCTGATGGCGTTCATGGCGCTCGGCGGCCTGGTCGCGGCGCTCGGCGGCGGCATCTACATCCTGGTCACCGTCTGGTCCGTCTTCTTCGGCAAGCCGTTCACCGAGGCCGACCGTGTGCCCGGGGCGAAGGGAGTGCCGCAGGGACTGATCCTGCCGCCACGCCCGATCACGCCGGCCGATGCCGCGAACCTGCCGACCGGCCGGCTGGGACACGCGCCGGGCACGATGGTGCTCGTGCTGATCTTCCTCGTCGCCTTCGCGACGTACTACTTCACGAACTGGAAGCTGCTCTCCTTCGTGTGGAAGATCGGCTGATGGACCGCGACGATGCGCAGGCGCTCACCGGCCTGGTCGCGCTGTTCGCGATCACGGCCACATGGTGGGCGCTTGCGCTCTGGCCCGTCGCCGACGGGCCGGCGTGGCTCGAGCGCACGCGCTACGTCTGCTTCGGCGTGCGCGACAACGGACTGCCGGACCGCAGCGGCTGGATCGGCCTCGTGGCCGCGCCGCTCGGCATGCTCTCCATCCTGCTCGTCGGCTGGCACGATGGCATGAAGAGTCTGCTGCGCCGGGCGCGCGGCTCGCGCGCTCTCGCCGCGACGCTGTCTGGCCTCACCCTCGGCTGCGCGCTCATGATCACGGCGGCGGCCGTCCGCGTGCACGACGCTCGCCCGCCCGCCGGCTGGGCCGACGGCGCGGGCACACTGCCACCTGCGACGTACCCGCGGCTCGACAGCGAGGCGCCGGCGCTTTCGCTCATCTCGCAGCATGGCGACGTCGTGGATCTCGGCGACCTCGCCGGTCAGCCCGTGCTGGTTACGTTCGCGTACGCGCACTGCACGACCGTCTGCCCAGTCGTCGTGCTGGACGCGCTGCGCGCGCAGGAGCTGCTGCGCGGGTCCGCCGTGGAGCCTGCCGTGCTGATCGTCACGCTCGACCCGTGGCGCGACACACCGTCGCGGCTGCCGGCGATGGCGCGGAGCTGGGGGCTGCCACCGGACGGTGCGTGGGTGCTGGGCGGCAGTCCCGCCGTTGTGGATGGCGTGCTCGATGCATGGAACGTGGCGCGCAGTCGTGACGCGACGACGGGCGAAATCACGCATCCATCGCTGATCTACGTCGTCGCAGCCGACGGACTGCTGGCATACGCATCGACCGGAGGCCCGGACGCGCTCGTGTCACTCCTGCGGAGGCTACGACCATGACGAACGCACGTGCGTTCCTGCAGCTCACCAAGCCCGGCATCACCGTTTTCATCGGATTCACCGCAGCGGCCGGCTTCGTCACGGCGCTCGGCGGCTGGGGTATGCCGCGCCAGCTCGGCCTGATGCTTGCCGCGACGATGCTGATGTCCGGCGGGGCAGCCACATTGAACCACGTCGCGGAGCGGAATTCGGACGCGCTGATGCGTCGCACGGCAGCGCGGCCGCTTCCGGGGCGCGTAATCAGTGAGGCGCGGGCGCGCGCATTCGGCTGGGCCCTCGCTGCGACGGGGCTCACCACGTCGATCGTCTTCCTGCCCTGGGCGACGTCGCTGTTCCTCGTGCTCTGCCACCTCAGCTACGTCAACGCATACACGCCGCTGAAGCGCCATACGCCGCTCTGCACCCTCGCCGGCGCGATACCCGGCGCACTCCCGGTCCTGGCCGGCTGGACCGCGACCGGCCAGGCAATCACGCCGGCCGCGCTCGGACTCACGGGCGTGCTGTTCATGTGGCAGATTCCGCACTTCCTCGCGCTCGGGTGGATGGCGCGCGACGACTATCGGAGCGCGGGCTGCCCGATGCTCTCCGTCGTGGACCGCACAGGCCGCTCGAGTGCGCGGGTCTCGCTGGTGTACGCGGTCGCAATGCTCGCCTGCGCTGCAGTCGTCGGGCTCGCGACCACGGCGGGCGTGCTCTACATGAGTGTGGTCGTGCTGACCGGCATGACCTACGTCGTGTTCGCCTGGCGCTTCGTGCAGGAGCGCGCCTACGCACCCGCGCGACGTCTTTTCTTCAGCTCGCTCTTCGTGCTGCCCGTATTGCTGTCGGCGCTGATCGTGGACCTCGTGGTGTGAACGGCCCGCACGGCGGCGTTCCGTTCTCAATGGCTGCCTTGACATACGTGACGGCGTCGTAGATGCTGTCAGGGGCTGCCGTCAGCCGTGAGTGTCGCTGCCGATCGACCGAGAGGTGTCGTTGGGACAGGAAGCGCCGGAACCGAGCGGGCCCGACCTGGGAGCGGGGATTCCGTTGAAGGATCTGACGGTTGGCGGGGTGCTGGGCGGGCACGCCGGCAACGAGTCGGTGCTCGTGTACCGCGATGCCGAGGGCATCTGGGCCGTGAGCGGCACGTGCACGCACTATGGCGCACAGCTCATCGACGGCGTTTCGGAGGGACCGGTCATCCGATGCCCGTGGCACCACGCCTGTTTTTCCCTTCGAACAGGTGAAGTGCTGGCGGCACCAGCCCTGAACGCGCTGCGGCGCTGGGGCACGGAGGTCGTGGGTGGAACCGTGCGAGTGACCGGGCCGGTGGACGAGAGTTCCGCAACCGCACCGGCAACGACGCGCGCCCCGGCGTCGGCAACCTCCAGCTCCGAATCGGTAGTGATCATCGGAGCGGGAGCGGCGGGCAGTGCCGCAGCGGAGACGCTGCGGCAGGAAGGTTACAGCGGCAGCATCACCCTCGTGGATCCCGACCAGGCCGCTCCCTACGACCGGCCGAACCTGTCGAAGGACTATCTGGCCGGAAACGCACCGGAGGAGTGGCTGCCACTTCGCACTCGCGAGTTCCATGACGCTATGGGAATCGAGCGGAGCGTGGCAACCGCCATCTCGATCGATCTCGAAACGCGTCTCGTGCTGCTCTCCACCGGTGAGCATGCGCCGTTCACGAGCCTCCTTCTCGCCACGGGTGCTCGACCTGTTCGACCGCGACTGCCTGGCGCGACAGCGGACCACGTTCATGTACTGCGGTCATTGAGTGACTGCAGACGTCTGATCGAATCGGCCGATTCAGCGCGGCGGGCGGTGGTCGTGGGCGCGAGCTTCATCGGGATGGAGGCAGCGGCGTCGCTCCGTCAGCGCGGGTTGCAGGTGGCGGTCGTCGCGCCGGAGCAGGTTCCGTTCGAGCGCACGCTCGGTGTACAGCTCGGCGGATTGCTGAAATCGGTCCACGCGCAGCATGGCGTCACGTTCCACCTCGGCAGAACACTCGCCGCCATCCATGAAGACAGGGTCGAGCTGGACGACGGATCGTTCGTCGAAGCGGACGTGGTTCTGCTCGGCGTCGGTGTACGCCCGCTCAGCGAGCTCGCACAGGCAGCGGGTCTCGGCGGACCTGAAGGTGTGGAGGTCGATGAATTCCTCGAGACGCGTGTCAGGGGCGTGTATGCCGCCGGCGACATCGCATCCTATCCGGAGGTGCGCGCCGGGCGCCGCGTGCGCGTCGAGCACTGGGTGGTTGCGCAACGCCAGGGACAGGCGGCAGCACGCAACATCATGGGCCGACGGATTCCCTTCACGACCGTTCCCTTCTTCTGGACCCAGCAGTACGACGTCTCGGTTCGATATGTCGGGTACGCCGCGAAGTGGGATGCTGTCGATGTGATAGGCAACGTGGACCAGCGCAACTGTGCGGTGCGTTTCATTGGCGACGGCTCGGTCAGAGCCGTCGCAACCGTCGGTCGTGACAGGGAATGTCTCGAGGCCGAGCTGTTGCTGGAGACACAGGCAGAACCTGCCAGCTGACGAAGTGGCGGGCTACCTGCACACTCGACGCGGCGACTGCGCCGGCTTGGGGCGTTGACCGGCTACGAGGCGGGAAACTGCACAAGCGCGCCGGCGCAGCGCGTCACGTATGGAGTTTTCCGCTTCCGACACGGGCAAACTGCACAACCCGGCGGTTCCGGACCGTCGAGTGTGCAATTGTCCGGGTTCGGACGACGGCGCGGACCGACACCAGCCGCGGGGCGGGTCGCGGAGGTAGGTCGCTGTGGGATCAGGAGGGCGGATAGGGGACGCGCCCGACGCTGTCGTCCGGACTGGATGGCATGAAGCCGGTCCCGCTGAAGCGAGCGGCGACGACGGTCACGTTGTCGGGGCCGCCGCGCTCGTTCGCAAGCTCGACGAGCTCGTCGCACACGGCAGGTGGCTCGTGCAGACGGCCAACGGTAGCGGCCATCTCCTGCGGTCGAACCACGTGATGCAGCCCGTCGGAACAGAGCAGCAGGAAATCATCGCGGCGCAGCCGCTGGAACGTGACATCGACCTCGACCTCTTCCTTCACGCCGAGCGCCTGCAGGATGACGCTGGCGTGAGCACTGCTCTCCGCATCCTCTGGCCGGATCGCGCCGGCGTCGATCATGTTCTGGATGAGTGACTGATCGCGCGTGAGCTGGGTCGTCACACCGTCGCGGATCAGGTAGGCGCGGGAATCGCCGACCTGGGCGAGGTAGAGAATGCCATCGAGCACGCCGGCCGCCGTCGTCGTGCAGCCCATGCCCATCGTTTCGGGGTTCCTGCGCGCATACAGGTGGATGCTGCCGCCGGCCTTCTCGACGGCCTCCTGCAATCGGAACGCGAACTGCCGCGGCGTCGCGTCACGGTCCATCAGCCAGCTCTGCTGCAGCTCGGTGAGGATGTAGGTGCAGGCGAGGCCGCTCGCGAGCCGGCCGGCAGCAGCGCCGCCCATGCCGTCGGCGACGACGAGGAGGATGCCTCGCGGGTGCAGCGCGATGGCTGCGTTGCCGCCGGCGGGAGCGGCGTCCGGGCGCAGCACGATCTGTCCATCGTCGGCGGAGAGGTCGCTGATCAGGAACGTGTCCTGGTTCTCGGTGCGCCGCCTGCCGGTGTCGGTGCGGCCGGCCACGTGCACTGCGACGTCGGGCGCGCCGAACAGCTGCTGAGGCGAGTGCATGTCCATTCGATCGAGTCGCTGATCGCGTCGCTGACTGAACAGTGCTGCTACCGCCTGAATCGTCGAAGATCGGAAGGAAGGGGCATTATAGACGGCGGCCCGGCGGCCAGCAAGCCTGTAGTCCGCACGGGTTCAGATACTGCAGCCCGACACCGTAGATCGCGTCGGGCTCCAGTCCGCTGACCCCGTGGTCGAGCGTTCATGGCGCGTAAGGTAGCGCGCCGGGTACCTTCCTGCGATGAAGGCGATAACATTCCAGGGCGTCGAATCCGTCGCATACGGCGACGTCGCAGAACCCGCGATCGGTGACCCCGGCGACGCGCTCGTCGAGGTGACTGCCGCGGGCCTGTGCGGCTCGGACCTGCATCCGTACTTCGGGCGCGAGAGCGGGATCGACCGCGGCACCGTGATGGGACACGAGTTCGTCGGGCGCGTGCTGGAGGTGGGCGGCGCCGTACGCGACATCGCCGTCGGCGACCGCGTAGTTGCGCCGTTCACGACGAGCTGCGGCGCGTGCTTCTACTGCGGCGTCGGCCTCACCGCGCGGTGCGAGCGGGGGCAGCTCTTCGGCTGGGTCACGGACGGCCGGGGTCTGCAGGGCGCGCAGGCGGAGCGCGTCAGGGTTCCGCTCGCGGACGGCACGCTCGTGCACGTTCCGGATGCCGTCGCGGACGATGCCGTCGCGGTGCTCGCCGGCGACATCCTGTCCACCGCACTGTTCGGTGCGGAGCTCGCGGACGTGCGCGCCGGCGCTGTCGTGGCCGTCGTGGGCTGCGGACCGGTGGGCGTGCTGGTCGTGCGCGCGGCGCTGGAGCGCGGTGCAGCTGCCGTCTTCGCAGTGGATCGGGTGCCGTCACGGCTCGCGCTCGCTGCACGGTTCGGCGCGGTGCCCGTCGACCTGAACGAAGCGGACGCGACCCAGGTCATCCTGGCGCAGAATGGCGGACGCGGCGCCGATTGCGCGATCGAGGCGGTCGGCGGAGCCGAGGCGACGCGCACCGCAGCCGACCTCCTGCGTGCGGGCGGCAACCTGGCGGCAATCGGCGTGCACACCGAGCCGTACCTGGCCATCTCGCCCGGCGAGCTGTACGACCGCAACCTGCACTATGCCGCCGGGCGTTCGTCCGCGCGGCACTTCCTGCCGCGAGCCCTGGCACTCGCTGCGCGCGACGGCGCGCTGCTCGCGGAGCTGATCTCGCACCGACTCCCGCTCTCCAATGGTGCGGAGGCATACCGCCGCTTCGGCGCGCGTGACGATGGCTGGACGAAGGTGGTGTTCGTCGCGTGAGCTAGCGCGCGCGCCGCATCAGGCGGTCGCGTGCAGTCGCCTCGGCCGCGATCCGGCCGCACACGATGTCGCAGAGCCGGAACACCTCGTCACCCGCCAGGCTGTAGTACACGTAGAGCCCGTCCTTGCGACGCTCCACGAAGCCCAGCGCGTGCAGCAGCTGCAGATGCTTCGACACGTTGGCCTGACCGAGACCGGTCGGGTCCACCAGCTCCGACACAGTGTGCTCCCCGTCGCGCAGCGCGTTCAGGATCCTCAGCCGGGCGGGCACGGCGAGCGCACGGAACCGTTCCGCCACGAGCTCCAGCACATCGGGCGTCAGCGCGTAGCCGGCCATCACACCGCTCCTGTCGCCCGCTCGATGGGGAGACCGGCTGCCTGCCACTCGCCAAGACCACCATCGAGGTTGGCGACGTTGCCGAATCCGTGCACGCGGAGCACGCTCGCTGCGATGGCCGAGCGCGCTCCGCTCTGACAGTGCACGACGACCGGCGAATCGCGCGGGATCCGGTCGAGGTGCTCCTCGAGAAGCCCGACCGGGATGTTCTCCGCGCCTGGAATGTGCGCTGTCTCCCACTCGACGCGACCGCGCACGTCGAGCAACTTCACATCGTCTGCACGCATGCGCGCAGCGAGTTCGCGCGACGTGATCCGCCGCACCGTCTCCAGCTCGCGGCCGCCGTTCCTCCACGCCTCGAGCACATCCGTGTCGAACCAGCCCGCGACGCGGTCGAGACCGATCATCGCGAGATCCTTCGCCGCCTCAACGGCGTCCGATTCGTCCGCGATCAGATAGACGTCGCAATCATAGGGGATCAGCCAGCCGGCCCACGTGCTGAAGCTGCGGTCCAGGGGGATGCCGAGTGTGCCCGGGATATGGCCGCTGCCGTACTGCTCGGTGCCGCGCGCATCGATCACGCATGCGTCCGCCTCGAGCACTGCCGCCAGCCCCGCACCTGGCAGACGCTGCGGCTGCGGCAGTCCGCCAAGCACGCGCGGTCCCGCTCGGTTGACCTTCTTCAGCTGCGCGAAGTACGCGGGCGGCTCGGGCTGCCCGGCCAGGACTGCATCGACAAATTCATCTTCGCCGGTGATGGAGAAGGCCCAGTTGAACCGCAGCTCGTAGCCGACAGTGCTGCTCGGCACCGCGCTGATGCCCTTGCCGCAGGCGGAGCCGGCGCCGTGACCGGGCAGAATCTGCAGATAGTCCGGGTACGCCCTGAACCGCTGCAGCGAGCGGAACAGCGTCCGCGCCGACGCCTCCATGGTGTGCGCCTGCCCGGCCACCTTCTCCAGCAGGTCGGGTCGGCCGACATCGCCGACGAAAACGAAATCGCCAGTGAGAATGCCGATCGGCCGGTCCGCCGTGGCCCCGTCCGTCACGAGGAACGACAGGTGCTCCGGCGTGTGACCGGGCGTGTGCACCGCCTCGATCAGGATGCTGCCGACCCCGAACGAGTCGCCGTCCTTCAGGAGCACGGCACCGTCCACGTCCGCGAATGCGTACTCCCACTCGGGCCCGCCCTCGCCCGAGAGGTACAGCTGCGCCCCCGTCTTCGCCGCGAGCTCTCGGCTGCCAGAGACGTAGTCCGCGTGGATGTGCGTCTCCGTTATGTGCGTGATGCGCACGTTCTCGCTGGCCGCCGCGCGAATGTACTGCCCGGCGTCGCGGCTCGCGTCCACCACTAGCGCCTCGCCCGTCGCAGCGCACCCGATCAGGTAACTCGTCTGTGCCAGATTCTCATCATGAAACCGCTGCAGGATCATCCGGTCCTCCTCCTCGATCTGCGGCACCAGCGGCCTGCCCCGGATCCCAGCGCGGCTGCTTGTCTACTATACAACCATACAGTAGAACATGCCGGACGTCAATACTGGTCGCCGCGCGCCGCACTTGACGCGACGCGGTGGCGGTGGAACACTCGGGGCATGCAGATCTGCGTGCTGGGCCCCCTCGAGATCCGGCTGGGCAGCGGCTCGGTGCTCGCTTTGCTGGTGCTGCAGGCGCCGCGCATCGTGTCGGCGGATCGTCTCGTGGACACGCTGTGGGGCGAGCAGCTCCCTGAGGACCCGGGCGGGGCGCTGCGTACGCAGGTGTCGCGGCTGCGCGCATTGCTCGCGGACGCGGGCGCAGCAGAGCGTCTCAGGCGTGGTGAGGCAACGGGTTACGGCCTGATGCTCGCGCCGGCGGAAATCGATGCGCGCGTCTTCTCGGACCTCCAGGGACGTGCGTTGTCGGCGTCGACCGCGTCTCTCGCAGTGGAGCTGGCGGATGAAGCGCTGGCGTTGTGGCGGGACGAGCCATTCGGCGAGTTCGCCGAGCTGCCGCATTTCCTGGGCGAGGCGACCCCCGGAACGGAGACTGACCCGTGAAAGAGATAGCTCAGCATGTGAAAACGGCCCGCGCGGCAGTCGCACGGGCGCCGAGGCGCAGAAGCCGCCTCATCCTGCGGGAAACGGACGTGGGTCTCATGCTGGTCGCGGCCGCCGCGGTGCTGCTGCTCGCGACGTGCGTCGGACCGCTGGCAGCGCAGCACGCCGCACTGCCGGCTGCCGCGTCGCAGATCCCGGTGTACGACAATCTCGGCACGCATCACGTCGCGATCAGCACGACCGTGCCGCGGACACAGCAGTACTTCGATCAGGGGATGCGGCTGTACTACGCATTCAATCACGCCGAGGCCAGCCGCGCGTTCAATGAAGCAGCGCGGCTGGATCCGCAGTGCGCGATCTGCCACTGGGGCGCTGCGCTGGCGCACGGTCCGAACATCAACCTGCCGATGGACTCGGCGAACGGGGCTGCGGCCTGGACCGCGATCCGCAACGCCGTGCTGCTGCGGCAGCATGCGTCGCCGAAGGAGCGCGCCCTGATCGACGCGCTGGCGACGCGGTACACCGCGGTGCCCCCGGCCGAGCGCGCGGCACTCGACTCGGCGTATGCGCGGGCGATGGCTGGAGTCGTGCAGCAGCATCCGGACGATCCGGAGGCCGCGACGCTGTACGCGGAGGCATTGATGGACCTGAGCCCGTGGCAGTACTGGAACCGGGACGGCTCGCCGCGGCCCGCGACGCCGGTGCTGCTCGGCCAGCTCGAGCGGGTGCTGCGCGCAAACCCGGAACATCCGGGCGCGAATCATTTCTTCATCCATGCCGTCGAGGCCGTCGATCCGCAGCGCGCTGTGCCGATGGCGGAGCGGCTGGCCGGACTGATGCCGGGCGCGGGTCACATCGTGCACATGCCCGGACACATCTACGTGCGGGTAGGACGCTACCTCGACGCGATCCGTGCGAACGAGCATGCGGTCCACGCGGACGAGACGTACATCCGGGATCACAACCCGGCGGCTGGTATCTATACGGCGGGCTACTACCCGCACAACTACGATTTCCTCGCCTTCGCCGCGAGCATGATCGGCCGCGCCGATCAGGCGATCGCGGCGGCTGATCGGGTGGCTTCGCTGATCAGCGAGGAGCTGCTGTACGCGCCCGGCATGACCATGCTGCAGGGGCACATGTCGCGACCGCTCCAGATGCGCGTGCGCTTCGGCAGATGGCAGGAGATCCTGGCGGCACCGATGCCAGATCCGGCCCTTCCCCATGCACGTGCAATGTGGCACTATGCGCGTGGCCGCGCGTTCGCCGCCAGCGGCGACACCGATGCTGCGGAGACAGAGCTGGAGGCAGGGCGGGCGGCCGCAGCGGATCCGGCACTCGGCGGCGCGCGGCTCGAGTTCAACGCCGCCCGCGACATCCTTGCAATCGCGTTCGACGTGCTCGCGGGCCATGTGGCCGCGGCGCGCGGCGAGTTCCCGAATGCGGTCGCGCGGCTGCAGCAGGCCGCGCAGCTGGAAGACGCGCTGGTGTACGGCGAGCCTCCGGAGTGGTCGGTCCCGGTGCGGCAGGAGCTGGGCGCAGTGCTGCTGGCCGCGGGACGGCCGGCGGATGCCGAGACGGTCTTCCGTGCAGATCTGGAGCGGTTTCCGGAAAATTCCTGGTCGCTCGAAGGCCTGGCCCGCAGCGTCGAGGCGCAGGGCAGGACGGAGTCAGCGGCGCACACCGCGGCGGGACACGGCGCCGTGCGGAGAGGAGGGGAACAATGAGCAACGCGCGATACGCGCCGCTGGCGATGGACGCGGTCGAGTTCAGGACGGCGGGGCACGCGCTCGTGGACGCGCTCGCAGAGTTTCTCGATACGCAGGCGGAGCGGCCGGTGACGATGAGCGCATCGCCGGATGCGGTGCGTGCGCTGGTCGATGCGGGCAGGCCGCTGCCGGAATCCGGTGCCGCTGCGGCTGACCTGCTGGCCTCGACAGCGCAGCTGCTCTTCGGGCATTCACTGTTCAACGGACACCCGCGCTTCTTCGGCTACATCACGTCTTCGCCTGCGCCGATCGGCATGCTCGGCGATCTGCTCGCGGCGGCAGTGAACGCGAACGTAGGCGCCTGGCGACTGGCACCGGTCGCAACGGAGATCGAAGCGCAGGCCGTACGCTGGATCGGCGAGCTGGTCGGGTACGGCAGTGACAGCGGCGGCCTGTTCGTGAGCGGCGGCAACATGGCCAACATCGTCGGGATCATCGCGGCACGTTCGGCGGCAGCCAACTGGGACGTGCGCGCTGAAGGTGTGGCCGGACCGTCGTCGCAGCCGCTGCGCATCTACGCAACGGCCGAGACGCATACGTGGATCCACAAGGCGGCCGACCTCGCGGGCCTCGGCACGGACGCGATTCGCTGGATTCCGACGGACGAAGGTCTGCGCATGGACGTGGCTGCGCTGCGCGTTGCGCTCGACCAGGACCGCGCGCAGGGCGCGACGCCGCTCGCGGTCGTTGCGACGGCGGGCACCGTGAGCACCGGTGCAGTCGATCCACTGTTCGCGATCGCGGATGCATGCAGCGAGACCGGCGCGTGGCTTCACGTCGATGGGGCGTACGGCGCCCTGGCCGCGTGCGTGCCCGGCACACCGCAGGACCTGGGCGCGCTGCGGCTCGCGCACTCCGTCGCCGTCGATCCGCACAAGTGGCTCTACGCCCCGCTCGAGGCCGGCTGTCTGCTCGTGCGCGATGCGCAAACGCTGCACGGCGCATTCGCGTACCACCCGCCGTACTACCATTTCGGGCAGCAGGCGACGAACTACTCGGAGTATGGGCCGCAGAACTCGCGAGGGTTCCGCGCACTCAAGGTCTGGCTCGCGCTGCGTCACGCCGGCCGCGATGGCTACGTGCGCATGATCGGCGACGACATTCGCCTCAGCCGGCGTCTCCACGACCTCGCCGCAGCGCATCCCTCGCTCGAGGCGTGCACCCAGGGGCTCAGCATCACGACGTTCCGGTACCTGCCGCCGGACCTGCGGCGGTCCGTCGGCACTCCTGCGACGGACGCCTACCTCGACGCGCTGAACCTCGATCTGCTGGAGCTGATCCAGAGCTCGGGCGATGCATTCGTCTCGAACGCCGTGGTGCACGGCCGCTACCTGCTGCGCGCGTGCATCGTGAACTTCCACACCCGCGACGAAGATGTCGACGCGCTCCCCGGCATCGTGGCGCGACTCGGTGCGGAGCTGGACACCGCTCGCCGCTCGCCGCTGCACCTGCCGGCGCGCGGCCGGGCTGAAGCGACGCAGCTCTGGTCTTGATGTTGCCGAGCGCGTATCGTGGGGCAGGCCCGGGTCACGCACCTCGAGAGAGCGGAGGCAGCCATGGAACCGATCACCACGCTTCAGGACACGGCCAACGACAGGTTCAAGCGCAGCTTCGGGGATTGGTACTGGTACTCGATCGCGGGCGCAGCGATGCTGCATGTCGTGCTGTTTGCGTTCTTTCCGGGCATGTCATCGGCCGACATGAGTACGCGGTCGGATGAGCTGATTTTCGTGGATATCCCTGACGAGATCGTCATCCCGCCCGCACCGGAAGTGATCGCGCGGCCTGCAGTGCCGGTAATCAGCTCCACGGCACCGGAGGACGTTTCGATTTCGCCGACGACCTTCGAGGAGATGGATCGGATCGCGCATCTCGCACCGCCGCCGACGACGTCGGGTGCGGCAGGTGAGCTCTCGCGCGTGCCGCAGTTCACGCCGAGGACGGTCGAGCCGGAGCTCAGAAACCGCGCCGAAGTGGAGCGCGCGTTGTCGCGCAACTACCCGCCGCTGCTCCGCGACGCCGGTATCGGCGGCAGCCCGCGGCTGTGGTTCTTCATCGATGAGGACGGTCGCGTCGCCAACACGCTGCTCAAGGCATCGAGCGGTTATCCTGACCTCGATGAGGCAGCGCGGAAGGTCGCGGAAGTCATGCGGTTCTCGCCCGCGCTGAACCTCGGCAGGCCGGTTCCCGTCTGGGTCGAGATTCCCATCCTGTTCTCGGCGCGGTAGCCGGCACCGGAGACGGCGACGCGCATGGTGCAGCAGGTCTTCCGGAGAGCAGCATGCGCATCGCCATACTGACGAACGAGTACCCGCCCAACGTGTACGGCGGTGCCGGCGTGCACGTCGATTACCTGACGCGCGAGCTGGCGGCGCTCGACGGTGGTTCGCACCACGTGCAGGTGCTCTGCTTCGGCGACCAGCGCGTCACGCGTGACAACCTCGACGTCACGGGCGTGCGTCCGCCTGTCGAGCTGCCGGCGCAGGACCCGCGACACGGCAGGGTCTTCGCCACGCTGCTGCAGGACCTCGTCATGAGCGGGCGCATCGCCGGGATCGACATCGTGCACTGCCATACGTGGTACACGCACCTCGCCGGCTGCCTCACGAAGTACCTGCACGGCGTGCCGCTCGTGCTCACGACGCACTCGCTCGAGCCGCACCGTCCGTGGAAGGCAGAGCAGCTGGGCACCGCGTACAACGTGTCCACCTGGATCGAGCGTACAGCCTACGAGAACGCCGATGGCGTGGTCGCCGTGTCCCGCGCGATGCAGCACGATGTGCACGAGCTGTACGGCGTGCCGCGCGACCGCGTGCAGGTCATCCACAACGGCATCGACCTCGCCGAATATCGGCCGACGGCGAACCTCGACACGCTCCGGGCATGCGGCATCGACCCGGAGGCTCCCTTCATCCTCTTCGTCGGGCGCATCACGCGCCAGAAGGGCATCCTCCACCTCGTCAACGCGATCCGCCACTTCGAGCCGGGCGTACAGGTCGTGCTGTGCGCGGGCGCGCCGGACACGCCGGAGATCGCGCGCGAGATGATCGGCGCCGTGGAGCGGGCGCGAGCGCACAGCCCGCACCCGATCATCTGGATCGAGGAAATGCTGTCGCGCGAGAAGATCATCCACCTGTACACCCACGCTGCGATCTTCGTGTGCCCGTCCGTCTACGAGCCCTTCGGCATCATCAACCTGGAGGCAATGGCGTGTGAGACGCCCGTCGTCGCATCCGCCGTGGGCGGTATCCCCGAAGTGGTCGAGCACGGCGAAACGGGGCTGCTGGTGCCGCCGGAGGCCATCAGCCCCACCGACGTCGAGCCGCGGCATCCGGAGCAGTTCGCGCGCGACCTCGCCGCGGCCGTGAACACCCTGCTGCGCGACCCTGCACTGCGCGCGTCGATGGCGGCCAGAGCGCGAGCACGCGTGGAGCAGCAATTCAGCTGGCAGCGTATTGCCCGCGAGACGGCGGGCTTCTACCGGGACGTCATCGCGCGTACCGCCTCATCCGGCTGACAGCCGGCGCTCTCAGCCGGCCGTCCGGAGCGAGCCCCGGGAATCTCCGCGCCGGCGTCGAGGACGATCAGTGTGACCCGGAGCGGCCCGTCCTTGATCAGCGTGCGCGCGGTTCGTCCCGGCCCTCCTCCGGGGTGTACGGCGCGTGTGCGTTCGATCTCGCCGGCGAGTTCGAGAACCAGCGTGCCGCCGGCGAGTGGTCTGTCGAAGGATGTCATGGCCTGCCTCGTGCATCTCGGGTCATGATGCGTTCTCTGCGATTCCGCGCCGGTACCCACCGAGTTCGCCGCACCCGTCCCTGTTGTCAATGGGTTCTTCTCAATCAGGCTCCTCACCTGGTCGTGTGGTCGCAGTCGCGCGGTGGCCCAACCGTCCTTCACCGGCCATTCGCGTGGACTCAATGCCGCGTCAGGCGCGGCTTCCGGCCCAACCGTCCTTCACCGGCTGTTCGCGTGGACTCAATGCCGCGTCAGGCGCGGCTTCCGGCCCAACCGTCCTTCAC
>JBBEBA010000049.1:48687-72211 GCA_040882575.1 Gemmatimonadota bacterium | reverse complement strand
TTCGCGTGGACTCAATGCCGCGTCAGGCGCGGCTTCCGGCCCAACCGTCCTTCACCGGCCCTTCGCGCGGGCTCAATGCCGCCCCGTTGTCCGCTCGATGAATCAATGACGGCCCTTCGGCACAGGCCGCGTCGTACGGTCGCGCCACAGTTTCGCACTTCGCCGCCGTGCCCGTCCACCGCGCCCGCCGCCGGCGATGGGCCGCTACCGCTGGCCGCAGCACCGCCACCCGTGTGACAGCGAACCGCCAGTTATCGGCGGTTCCGCTGCACAAAGAACCAGTCTGTCAGGCGGTGCCCTACAGCGGCGTGGGGAACGGGCGGCGAAGGACGCGGAAGGCACCCTACGGAGCGGTGTCGGGCATTTCGTAGCTTGAGTGAACAATTGAAACGACAACCGAACGGGGAAGTGATCATGATTGCGAAGGTGCTGGTTGGCGGGTTGGCGTTGGCGGCGGCCCTGGGCACGGCGACGGTGGCTGTCACGGGTGGAGCCGCCTCGAACGAAGTCGACCGGGTGGACTTCGGGAAGGTGATCACGGCGACGTCGCCTGCGTTCGATGCGCGGGTTGCGCCGGCGACTGAGGCGCGGGTGAAGGAGTTCCGGATCCCGATGACGCACCGCACGATCGAGATCGCGCCGGGCGTGAATTACGAAGGCTGGACGTTCGGCAACACGGTTCCGGGCCCGGTGATCCGGGTGCGCGAGGGCGACCTTGTGAAGGTGACGCTGGTGAACGAGAGTAATGCAGCCCACTCGATCGACTTCCACTCGGCGCGGATCCCGATGGACGTGGCGTTCAGGACGATCGGTCCGGGCGAGGAGCTGGAGTTCGAGTTCACGGCGAACGACCCGGGCGCATACATGGTGCACTGCGGCACACCGCCGGTCCTGATGCATATCATGCAGGGCATGTATCTGCCGATCATCGTGGACCCGGAGGGCGGCTGGGGCACGGAGGTGGACAGGGAGTTCGTGCTGACGCAGAGTGAGTTCTATGCGCAGGAGATCGATCACGGCGCGCATGGTCCCGACTGGAACGCGGCGCTGGCGAAGGACGCGAGCTACGTCGTGTTCAACGGCAAGGCGAACCAGTACCAGGCAGCGCCGCTGGAAGTGGAGGAGGGCGACCGCGTGCGGATCTTCGTGATGAACGCGGGGCCGAGCCTGCGGAGCGACTTCCACATTGTCGGAGCGGTGTTCGACCGGGTGTATCCGGACGGGAATCCGGACAACGTGCTGACGGGCGTGCAGACGTACAGCGTGCCGGCCGGCGGTGGCGCGGTGTTCGAGACGGAGTTCGCGGCCGGCCTGAGCGGCGAGGGAGTGTATGCCTTCGTGACGCACGCGTTCGCCGATGCGAGCAAGGGCGCGGTCGGCCTGATCAGGGTCGGGCACCCGACGCTGGCGGCAGCGATGAGCCACTGATCGAAGCGGACCGAGGCTCGAGGCCGCACGCCGCAGGGCGTTGCGGCCTCGATGTGTGCATAGGAGTCATGGGATGACGTGGGCGTGCGGGTGATGGACGGTTTGCTGAGCACCGGGAGAGCGAGCGGAGGGTCGGACGCCACGCGCGACCGGGGGAGCGCGGCGGCGACCGGCTGGTGGACGGAAATCCCGGCCGTGCGGCGCCGTCCGCTGCGGACCTGGCTGTGGAGTGTAGCGGGGATGACGTTCGGCGTGCTCGTCGTCGGCGGCATCACGCGGCTCACGCTGTCCGGCCTGTCGATCGTGGACTGGAAGCCGCTGATGGGCGTGATCCCGCCGCTGAACGACGCACAGTGGCAGGCGACGTTCGAGCTGTACCGCCAGTTCCCCGACTACCAGTCGCGGGGCGGCATGTCGCTGGACGAGTTCCGGTTCATCTTCTTCTGGGAATACCTGCACCGACTCCTCGCGCGCACGATCGGCCTGGTGTTCCTGGTGCCATTCACCGTGTTCTGGCTGCGCGGCTGGCTGACACGACCTCTGCTCCGCCGCTCGCTGCTGCTGTTCGCGCTCGGCGCGATGCAGGGCGTGATGGGCTGGCTGATGGTGGCGAGCGGGCTGGTGGACCGGCCCAGCGTGAGCCATTACCGGCTGGCGGCGCACCTGACGCTGGCGTTCCTGATCTTCGGTGGCGCAGTATGGCTCGCGCGTGATCTGCGCGACCCGCCGCATGGCTCGGGCGCATCCGTCACGCGCGCGCAGCGGGTGCTGATGCTGCGCTCACTCAGCGTGATCGGCGGGCTGCTGTCGGTACAGATCGTGTGGGGCGCGTTCGTGGCCGGGCTCAGAGCGGGCAAGTACTACCCGACGTTCCCGCTCATGGGCGGCGGCCTGGTGCCGCCTGACATGCTGCGCCTCGATGCGACGCTGCTGAACTTCGTTGCGAATCCCTCGACCGTTCAATGGGTGCACCGGCTGCTCGGCACGTTGCTGGGCGTGGCGGTCTTCGCGACGTTCATCCGCGTGCGCAGACTCGTCCGCGACACCGCCTCTCGTCGCTACAGCACTGCATTGACCACACTCGTGGCCGCCCAGTACTCGCTTGGCGTGATGACACTGCTGCTGCTCGTACCGGTCAGCCTCGGCGTCATTCATCAGGCGACGGCGATGATCCTCTTCGGCGTCTGGCTTGCATGGCTGCATTACACGGTGCGGCTGCAGCCTGGACGCTGAGTTTGTGGCCGGCTCCGCGCGCAGTCGGTCGCGCACGCAGTCCGAAGAGGCCCCGAATCCGTTGCGGCAGAACAGACAACGAGGGAACAGACCATGGTCTCGTGTAGCCGGCGGTACAGTACCATTGAGCCGCACGCACGCCGCGAATATCATTGCCGGTGGGCAGACGGCACAACGCGGGCGGGACCAGGGTACATCCATGGCCCCGTTGCTTCTTCGAGGTGGGCGGGCCCAGATTCGGGAGAATGGTCGGCGTCCCTGCGCTTCAGCGGTGAGCATGACACTAACGGGCGAAATCGAAGTGCTGGATGCCTGGCTCGCGAAGGTGCGCGTCCTGCTCATCGACGATGAGCCCGCAAACCTTCAGTTCCTGCGGCATGTCCTCGCGACTGAAGGCTATGGCGAGCTGATTGCCATTTCGGACTCGGCGGATGCGATGGAGCGGTTCCAGGAGCTGGATCCGGACCTCGTCATCACGGATCTGCTGATGCCGCATCTGGACGGCTTCGAGGTCATCACCCGGATCGGCCGAATGCTCGCGCCCGGCGTGTACCTGCCGATCGTTGCCGCTACCGGGGATCATGCTCCCGAAACACGCCGTCGCGCCCTTTCTGCGGGCGCGCGCGATTTCCTTACCAAGCCCCTCAGTCCCGCCGAGGTCCGCCTCCGGGTCCGCAACCTGCTCGAGACGCGGTTCCTCCACGAGCAGCTGCGGGGGCACAACCTGACACTGGAAGGCCGCGTCGCCGAGCGCACGAGCGAGCTCGAGGAAGCGCGCACGGAGATCCTGCTGCGCCTCGCACGAGCCGCCGAGTTCCGCGACGACCAGACCGGCGAGCACACCGTTCGCGTGGGCAAGCTGTCCGCCCGCCTGGCGCAGGTGCTCGGCCTGCCAGGTGACGTCGCCGACCTGATCGGCCGCGCGGCACCGCTGCATGACATCGGCAAGATCGGCATTCCGGACGGCATCCTGCTCAAGCCGGACCGGCTCGAGACCGCAGAGTTCGAGACGATGAAGGCGCACGCCGAGATCGGCGCGAAAATACTCTCGGGCAGCCGCTATCCGCTGCTGCAACTGGCAGAGGAGATCGCGCTGACCCACCACGAGCGCTGGGATGGCGGGGGGTACCCGCATCAGCTGACCGGCGAAGACATCCCGCTGACCGGCCGCATCGTCGCTGTCGCCGATGTGTTCGATTCCCTCACGCATGCCCGTCCATACAAGCATGCCTGGACGGTTCGCGACACCATAATTGACATGACGCGGAACTCGGGAAGGCACTTCGACCCCGCTGTAATCGAGGCGCTGCTCCGGATCGTGCCCGAGCTGCACGTCCTGGGCGAGGCCGCGTTCGTGCCGGCGCAGCTGATTGTTGAATCCGTGCCCGCCGCGTTCGCGCCCGCCGGGCCGCCCTCGCCACCCGACGAGCTGAACGCGCTTGCCGACCGGGTGCTCGCGGTCGAGGCAGAACGGGACGAGCTCACGCGTCAGCTTCGTCAGCTCAGGCGTCAGATCGCGAAGCGCGAGACCGAAGCCGCAGCCTGGGCCAGCTCTCGACGACTCGCCTAGCCTTGTCTCTGCGCCTCAAGTTCCTGGTCAGCCTGCTCGCGCTGCTGGCACTCATGACCGTGCCCGCGCTCCATGGTGTGACACGCATCACTGCACTGCGCGACATCGTGATGGATATGGGCGGGCAGGCGGCGCAATCGGGCCTGGCGGCCGGGCGTCTCCAGGCGCTGCTCGGGCAGGTGGACCGCTATCAGCGCCTGTACGTCGCCACGGCCGACGCCGAGCACGCCGTCGAGATGCGGGAAGCACTGGACGAGGCGGCGACGGAGGTCGCCATTCTGCGTGCGGCCGGCTATGGCGATGCCGTCAACGATGCCGGTGTACGGCTGGACCCGATGGAGCAGGCGACGGATCATACCGTCAGCCTGGTCGAGCAGGGCATGCTCGACTCCGCGACGACCTTCCTGATCACGACCGCAACACCCCTCATCGAGCGAGGTCGTACAGGCGTGCCGGCGATCGCCGGTGCGATCGACGCGCGGGCGACCGGCCAGGTCGCGTCCGCGCAGCGCACGGCGGTGACGGCTGGCACCGCGACGACGCTCGCATTCGCCGTTGCGCTCGCACTGGCGTTCGCGCTTGCGTTCGGCGCGTCGAGTGTGCTGACCCGCCCGATCGACCGGCTGCGACGCGCCATGGCGCGCGTCGCGGAGGGCACGTTCGAGGCGCCGCCGGGGCTGCCCTACGACCGGCACGATGAGCTCGGGGAATTGTTCCGCTCGTTCCGCGCGATGACACTTCGTCTGTCCGAGCTCGACTGCATGAAGGCGGAGTTCATTGCGACGGCGAGCCACGACCTGAAGACGCCGATCAGCATCATAGGCGGCTATGCCGAGATGATGCAGGACGAGCTCGACAGCGCGCTCGGGCCCCGCCACCGCGAGCTGCTCGCATCGCTCACCGACCAGACGAGGGCGTTGCAGCATCGCATCGATCAGCTGCTAGACATCAGCCGCATGGAGGCCGGCCGGCTGCGGCTCGGGATCGAGCTGATCGACCTGCGCCACTTTGCCGATGGCATACGGCAGGAGTTCGAGCCTGCCGCTCGCAGCAGCGGTCTGCGCTTCGAGCTGTCACTCGACGAGAACACGCCACCCCTCGTCATGGGCGACCCGGACATCCTGCGTCACGACGTGCTCGGCAACCTGATCGGCAACGCGCTCAAGTTCACGCCTGCGGGTGGGCTCATCCGCATGTCGGTGCGTCCCGACGGCGACAGCGTCCATGTCGAGGTCGCCGACACCGGACCCGGCATTCCGACCGATCAGATCGGCCGCATCTTCGAGAAATATTACCAGGGCCGCGGCTCGATGGGCGGTGCCGGTCTCGGTCTCGCGATCGCCCGCGCTGCGGTCGAAGCGCACGGCGGCCGCATCGAGGTGCAGAGCAGCGTTGGACGCGGCACGCGGTTCCGCGTGATCCTGCCGATCGGCACCGCAGCACTCACCGATGCGGCGCAGGAGCCGGTGCACGCCTGACGTTCGGCCGACACGCTGCTTCAGCGGTCGAACGGGGACTGTGTGATCAGCGACCATCCGTACATGGCGCCGTCGTCGCCGCGGTTCAGCGCGGGCCGCCGATGCGGTACTCGCGCGGGGGCTCGGCGCCGAGCAGGTGCGTCACGAAGTAGTCCCAGCGCCGTCGCATCATGTAATTGCCGTCGCTGCCGAAGCCGTGCCGCTGCTGAGGCAGGATGATCAGGTCGAAGTCCTTGTTCGCCCTGATCAGCGCGTCCACGACGAGGTACGTGTTGTAGGGCGGCACGTTGCTGTCCATCCCGCCGTGCGCCAGCAGCAGCCTGCCCTGCAGGTTCGCTGCAACGAGCTGGTTCGCCTGCGACGTGTACGAGTCGCCGCCGTTTGTCGTCCGCAGCAGTCCCTGGAACCGCTCGCCCCAGTCGTCCTCGTAGTTGCGGTTGTCGTGGTTGCCCGATTCCGAGATGCCGACCTTGAAGAAGTCCGGATGGCGGAACATCGCGCCCGCCGTCGCGAAGCCGCCTCCCGAGTGGCCCCAGATGCCGGCGCGGTCGATATCGATGAACGCGTGACGACGCGCGAGCTCGCGCATGCCCGCGATCTGATCAGGCAGCGTATTGTCCGCCATGTCGCCATAGTACGCGTCGGCGAATGCCTTCGACCGCCACTCGGTACCCATGCCGTCGATGGCGACTACGATGAAGCCGAGCTCGGCGAGCGCCTGATGGTCGCTGCGCGCTGGCGAGAAGTTGCGGCTGCCCGCGCTGCTGCCCCACGGGCCGGGGTAGATGTAGTTGATGATCGGATGGCTGCGCGTCGAGTCGAGCTGCGTCGGCGTGAACATCAGACCATACAGATCGGTCTCGCCGTCTCGCGCCTTCACGACGATCGGTATCGGCGGCTTCCAGCCGGTCGCGAGCAGGCGTGATATGTCCGCCCGCTCGAGTTCGGCCGCAATGTCGGCGTTCGCGCGACGCAGCACGGTGACGGGCGGCGTCGTCGGCGTCGAGTACGTGTCCACGAAGTGACCGCCATCCGGCGACCATGTGATCGTGTGGTTCGCGTTCTCCGGCGTCAGCAGTGCAGGCGACCCTCCGTCCAGGCCGACGCGGTACAGATGCTGGAAGTAGGGATCACGACCCGCTTCGCGGCCGACACCCGTGAGGTGCAGCGTGCGGGCGTCGGTGTCCACCCGCATCAGCTCGGCCACGTTCCAGTTCCCGCTCGTGACCTGCCGCTCGAGCTCGCCGGTCTGCAGGTCGTACAGGTAGAGGTGGCCCCAGTTGTCCCGTTGCGACCACCACAGCACCTCGTTAGTCGCGGGCAGCACACGCCAGTTCTCGGTGCCTGCTGCCGCGAGTCCCGACTGGAACTGGGTCGGCGAACGCTCCTGCAGCACCGTGCGCACTTCGCCGGTGGACGCGTTCGCCACGCGCAGCACGGCCTCCCTGTGGTCGCGCGACGAGGACACGAACGCGAGCTGCGACGCGTCCGGGTACCACTGGACGTCGAGGAAGCGTGAGCCGTCTGCAACGTGGTCGCTGATCGTGGACCGATGCTGGTCAGGTGGCATCTGCAGTCGCACCACGCGCGCCGGCTCCACATCGATCACCACGCGATGGATCCGGAAGATCGCCGTGTCCTCCGGCAGCGGGTAGCGCCACGACTCGAGACGCGGCTCGCCCACGTTCGTCGTGACCAGATACATCATGCTGACGCCGCGGCCGTCGTGCTGGAACGTCGCGATCTTCCTCGAGTCCGGCGACCACAGCAGCACCGGTGAGTCGCTCTTCGTCCAGCCTGCATTGTCGGTCGCATAGCCGAAATCCTCGCGTCCGTCCGTCGTCAGCTGCCGGTCCGTGTTCGTCCCGAGATCCTTCACCCACAGGTTGTGGTCGCGGATGTAGGCCGCATACCGGCCATCGGGCGATGTGACGGAGCTGCGCGGGACGTCGACTGCGTCCGCGCCCGCCGGCTCGCTACGCGCGCACGTGTACGCTTCCAGGCTGCACGCCCAGCGCGCGCCTGCCGCGGTGACCGTGATCGAACGGGTATCCGTCGAGTACTCCAGAGCCTGGAACGGCAGCTGCGCGGCGTCCACCGCGCCGCCCGTCGCTGCGCTGAGGGCGGTGGCGAGGCGCGAGTGATCGAATGCCGCGGCCCGGACACCGCGAGCGGGATCGACGAGCACGAACGCGGCTCCATCCGCGGTCGTGGCGCGATACCAGAACCTTCCGTCCGGCAGCCAGTCCGGCCGGCCGGCGAGGCCGCTCACGAGCGGGGTCGTGTTCGCACCCAGGAAGCTCTCGGCGCGGGCGTAATCGGCGGCAGTGACCTGTCGCGGCTGCTGTGCGTCGAGCGGCGCGGTCGCGAAGGCAGCGGCAGTGAACCACAGGGTCGTCAGACGCATGTGCGGATTTCTCGCGGGAGAATTGGCGGATGTTGCAAGTCCAACCCCAGAATGTCCCGTACCAATGCGTGCGGGCAAGGCCCCGCCGGTACGGAACGGCGGGGAAAGGCTGGTGTAGGAGCCCGCCTGCCGCGACGCACCGCGCTGGCACCGCAGCACGAGGACGCGTTTTGCTGAAGGAGATCGTTGAATGGGCGCCCGACGTCTGATCCTCATCGGATCTGCCACACTGGCCGCATTGCCGGCCGGCGCTGCAGCTCAGCAGCGGGATACGACACGGACGGATACGACGGTCTATCGGATCGAGGGGCTGCCGGTCCAGATCGTAAGGCCTGTATCGACGACGGGCGGTGCCAGCGCGATCGAGATCGACGCCGAATCGCTGAACGTGCCGGCGTCGCCGACGACGGAGGAGGTGTTCCGACAGCTGCCCATGTTGTACGTCCGCACCAACTCGCGCGGCGAATCGGAGGTCACCGTCCGCGGGTCCGAATCCCGACAGGTGGCCGTCCTCGTCGACGGCGTTCCGCTCACCCTCGGCTGGGACGCGCGGACGGACGTCTCCGTTCTGCCCGCGGGCGCGGTGACGGACATCAGATTCGTGCGCGGTCTCTCGTCGATGCTGCACGGCCCCAACGTTCTCGGCGGCGTCGTGGAGATGAGCACGACCGGCCGCAGGCATCCGCGCACCAGGTCCTTGTCCGTGAGCGGAACGGTGGACAGCGAGGGCGGCTATGCCACATCGGTGCAGGGCGAACAACCCTTCTCCACGCCGGGCGGCAGCGGTCTGACGCGATTCGGCGTCGGCTGGCGCGATCTCCCCGGCTTCGCGCTGCCCGGCGGCGTTTCCGAGCCGGTCCCGACCGACGGACTCCGCCTGAACACGGATGCGACCAGTCTCAGCGGCTTCTTCTCGGCGCGCTACCGTGGCGACGATTCCCGATGGGGCACCGTTTCCGCTTCCGCGTTCCAGGCAGAGCGCGGCATCGCCGCGGAGCTGGGTGCAGCAGAGCCGAGACTGTGGCGGTACCCGAACGTGCAGCGCGCCATCGTGGCTTTGTCGGGCGGGACGGGATACCACGCGACGCCCTGGGGCAGGGGAGACCTGGAGGCCAGCGCTGGCGTGGACATCGGCCGGACCGAGATCGAATCGTACAGCTCGCGCGACTACGATGATGTCGTGGGCACCGAGAACGGCGATGATCGCACACTGACGCTGCGACTCCTCGGCGACCATACGCTCGGCTCGCGCGGCGACCTCGCCGGCGCGTTCACGTTCGCCAGCATCGGCCACGAGGCGACCGTCGATGGCGATGCGGCTGACTACCGCCAGCGGCTGCTGAGTCTCGCGGCCGAGACCGGATGGGAGCTGCTGAGCTCACCCCGCGGCCGGCTCGACGCCGTCCGCCTCAGTGTCGGCGGCGCCTGGGACCGCGGCTGGACGCCGCTCACCGGCGGTCTGCCTGCACTCGGCACGATCGACGACTGGGGCGGACGTCTCGGGGTGTCGGCGATCTTCAACGGTGGCAGCTCGATGGTCCACGCGGGCGCCAGCCGGCGCGGACGATTCCCGGCACTGCGGGAGATGTACTCCGAGGCACTCAACCGGTTCGTGCCCAATCCGGATCTGGAGCCCGAGCAGCTCGTCGCCCTGGAGGGTGGTGTCACCACGCGCGTCGGGACCGGAGAAATGCAGGTCGTCGCGTTCCACCACGACATCTCCGGCGCCATCCGGCGGATCACCCTCGATGATGGCCGACGCATGCGTGTGAACGCGGACGAACTCGTCAGCACGGGGCTGGAGCTGCTGTTCTCGCAGTCGGTCGGGCCGGTTTCGTTCGGCGGTGACCTCACGCTGCAGCGCGTTGCGCTGAAGGATCCGACCACGTCCAACTCCTCGCATGCCGAGAACATGCCCGAGCGCATCGGCCGGGGCTGGATTGCGGTTCCTGTCGTTGCGGGCATTACCGGAACCGCCGAGGCAGAGTACACGGGCTCGCAGTTCTGCCAGGACACGGACTCCGGCGCGGACGTGCAGCTGGGCAGCGGGACCTGGCTGAACGCCGCACTGACCCGCATCTGGTCGGCCGGCAGCCGGCGCATTGAGACCTCGGTATCCGCGGACAACGTCGGCGACACTGCCCTCTATGACTCGTGCGGCCTGCCCCGCGCCGGCCGCATGTTCAGGATCGGGGTGCGGGTGTTCTGATCGACGCTTGACACCTCCGTGCGGCCGGGCTATAGTGGGGGGTCACATCGTGGTGCTTTGCCGCTGCTTGCCGCCACGTTAAACAAGGGGCTAAACTGCGAATCGCCCGGCGGCACGGTTCCGTCGGGCTTTTTTGTCCTGTTGAGCGAGTCATCGATGCGCGTCCCGGCCTTCGCCTGTTGCATGTACATGTGCGCGGCTCTCCCTGCGGAGAGGCGGACGGGCGGGTGCGCGCGGCGGTAGCGAAGTGCACCGAGCAGACCACGAACACGGTCCCCCGGCCCGGCCCTCCACTGAGGTCCGGGCTTTTTTCATGATAAACGCACGCCAGGAGCGACCATGAGCACCACCACCCAGGACGTCCCTGCCTACGGGCTGGGCACACGCGCCGTGCACTCGGCGCAGGAGACGGCCGATCCGGCGACGAATGCGCGTGCGGTTCCGATCTACGCCACGACGTCGTATGTGTTCGACAGCCCGGAGCATGCCGCGAACCTGTTCGGTCTGAAGCAGTTCGGCAACATATACACGCGTATCATGAATCCGACGACCGACGTGTTCGAGCGTCGCATTGCGGACCTGGAGGGCGGCGTGGCCGCGGTCGCGACGTCGAGCGGCCAGGCGGCGGAGCTGCTCGCGATCCTGAACGTGGCGCAGTCGGGTGACTCGATCGTATCGTCGAAGACGCTGTACGGCGGCACGGTCTCGCTCTTCGCGCACACGCTGCCGCGGCTCGGCATCACGACGAAGTTCGTGGACACGAGCGACATCGCCGCGGTCGAGGCTGCGATCGACGACACGACGCGCGCCGTCTTCGTCGAGATCATCGGCAACCCGCGCCTCGACGTGCCGGACCTGCGCCGGATCGCGGATGTCGCGCACGCGGCAGGCGTGCCCCTGATCGTGGACAACACGTTCGCGACGCCCATCCTGTCGCGGCCGATCGAGCACGGCGCCGACATCGTCGTGCACTCGGCCACGAAGTGGATCGGCGGCCACGGCACATCGATCGGCGGCGTCGTCGTGGATTCGGGTCGCTTCGACTGGTCGGCTTCGCCGCGGTTCCAGTCTCTCTTCGTCGATCCCGAGCCCGCGTATCACGGCCTTTCGTTCGCCGGCGTGTTCGGCAACTTCAACGGTGCCAACATCGCCTTTGCAATCCGGCTGCGTGTCGTGCTGCTGCGCGACATCGGCGCTGCGCTGTCGCCGTTCAACTCGTTCCTCTTCCTGCAGGGCCTGGAGACGCTGCATCTCCGTCTCGAGCGGCACTCGAGCAACGCGCTCGCGGTCGCGCGTTTCCTCGAAGGACATCCGGCGGTCTCGTGGGTCAGCTATCCGGGGCTGGAGTCGCATCCGACACACGAGCTGGCGAAGAAATATCTGAGCGGCGGCTTTGGCGGCGTGCTCACGTTCGGCGTGCTGGGCGGGCAGGAAGCGGCCACGCGCGTGATCAGGGAGACGAAGCTTTTCTCGCTGCTGGCCAATGTCGGCGACGCGAAGAGCCTGATCATCCATCCGTGGAGCACGACGCACGAGCAGCTCACCGATGAGCAGCGCGTCGCGGCCGGCGTGGCGGACGACCAGGTCAGGCTGTCCGTCGGCATCGAGGATGTCGCCGATCTCATCGCCGACCTGGATCGAGCGCTCCGGACGGCCGTCGGACTGTAGGGAGACGACGCATGGACACAGCACGACTGCGTCGGCACGGTGTCGCCCGATTCGAGCTCGAATCGGGGCATGTGCTGGAGAATATCGAGCAGGCGTACACGCTCACAGGCGAGCTGAACGCCGCGCGCGATAATCTCGTCGTGGTCTTTCATTCGCTGACCGGTGACGCGGACCCGCTCCGCTGGTGGAGCGATGTGGTCGGCCCGGGCAAGGCGATCGACACGGAACGCCATGCCGTGCTGTGTGCCAACCTGCTCGGCTCATGCTACGGCACCACCTGTCCGCCCGCCGGTGTGGCCGTCACGCCGCGTGACATGGCGCGCCTGATCCGACTGCTGGTGGCTGAACTGCGCGTCGAGTCGGTGGCACTCGTCACCGGCGGCTCGCTCGGCGGCATGGTCGCGCTGGAGTGGGCCGCCACGTTTCCGCGGCTCACGCGCGCAGCCGTAGTCCTCGCATCGCCCTCCGCGCACACGGCGCAGGCCATCGGCTTCAACCACCTCCAGCGGCGCGCTATCGAGATCGCCGGCGAAGAGGGACTCGCGCTGGCCCGGATGGCGGCCACCATGACGTACCGCACGGCACTGGAGTTCGACACACGCTTCGGCCGCGAGCAGCGCGAGGACGGACGCTTCCAGATGCAGTCCTACCTCGACCACCACGGCACCACGTTCATCCGTCGCTTCAACGCCGCGGCCTATCTGACGCTGATCGATGCGATGGATGCGCACGACGTCGGACGCGGCCGCGACGGCGTGGGTCCCGCATTGCGTGCATTCGAGGGAGAGCTCATCGGCGTCGGCGTGACCGGCGATCTGCTGTACGCGCCCGAGGACGTGCGCGCGTGGGCGGAGGCCGGGCGTGGCACCTACGTCGAGATCAGCTCGATCCGCGGGCACGACGGCTTCCTGCTGGAGGCGGACCAGGTCGGCGCCGTGATCGCCGATGCACTCGAGCGCACCGCCTGCTCCGTATCCACCAGCGCTCGGTAGCTCCCGCACCGTTCTGCCCGGCTGCTCGCTGGGGGGAGTCCCCTCACAGTGCACTTGGTGCGCTGCCGGATCACTCCGCCCGCAGCGCCTCGGACGGTTCGATGCGCGCTGCACGCTGCGCGGGAATCAGGCAGGCAACGACCGCCACCGTGAGGAACACGACGGACCCGCCGGCGTACGTGACCGGGTCGAACGGCTCGATGCCGAACAGCATGGTCGTCATGACGCGCCCCATCGCTGAGGCAGCGGCGAGGCCAATGAGCATGCCGAGCACGGCGAGCCCGACGCCGTGGCGGAGCACCAGCCTGCGTATGACCCACGCATCCGCGCCGAGCGCCTGCCGGATGCCCAGCTCGACACCGGCCGCTGATGCATCGATCGATACCGTCACCAGTTCCTCTGCGCCCGGATACGGCAGCGGCCGGAGCAGCACGCCGTCCACGACCGAAAAGATCGCCGTGTTGGCGCCGATCGCGACGGCGAGCGTCAATACACTCACGAATGTGAAGGAGGGGCTCTTGATCAGGACGCGGAGCGCGAGGCGCACGTCACGGAGCAGCTCGGCCATGGTGTGTCCCGGCGGCAGGGAAGGCTAACCGATCGACTGCAGTCTAGCCGCTGCGCGCCTGATTGCAACAGCAGGCGGGACGAATGGCGTCGCAGGTGAGGCGGGCGTCGTTGTTCACGGGCCGACGAACCGCTCCCAGAACTCCATGCTGCGCACATGTTCGGCAGCCGTATCGGCTGCGCCGTACAGCTGGTGCGCGACTGCGGCTGCGTAATGCATTGTCGCGTACTGGAGGGGGATTGACCACGTCGTATGATCGACCCACGGCAGGTCAGGATCGGATACGCGGCCGCGCACGATGAACACATCGCGCGCCAGGGTGTCTGTCACGGGCAGGTCGATCGCAGCACCCGCCGCGGACGTGCTCAGCTCCGCCGGCAGGTTCACGATGCCGTCGCGCGTGCGCTCGGCGTCGAGCTTCCACGTGAGGCCGACGCGCACGGCGTACTGCTCCAGGCCGAGCCTGGCCAGCGTCTGCGACGGTGCCATGAAATGGATCGGGCGTTTGCCGTACGTGCCGTGCAGAATGGCTGTGATGAAGGTGTCCGCCGCGGTGATGAAGGTGCCCGGCTCGATCCGGCCGCTGAGGCTGCCGGCCGTCACATCGAGTGCCTGATCCGCCACGAAATAGCTCCGCGCCACCGCTGCGATTTCCGGGTCGGACAACGGCAGCAGGGTATCGAGCGGCACGTCGGGCAGGGTGCCCCAGGCGGCAAGCAGGCGCGGGTGCACGCTGTCCGGGCGGAACGGGCGCTGGCAGATAATGCGCGTCGGGTCCGCTGCCGGATCCTCGCCCGGCCCGCACGACCGGGACGCGTCCCGAATCTGCCGCGCGTACCATTCGGCACCGATGTAGGGGCCGAGCACGATGGTCACATCCTCGCGCACGCGCTCGACGTGCTGCAAGTACCACAGGGGGAACGAGTCGTTGTCGCCGTTCGTCACCAGCACGCCGTACGGTTCGACACTCATCAAGACGTTGAACGCCCAGTCACGCGCAGTCCAGTCATCCGCACGGCTCGCCCAGCTCCAGTTCAGCGCGAGCGGGATCAGCGCGCACAACAGCAGCGGCGCAGCCAGCAGGCGAGCGAGCGTGTGCGATGTGCGCGCTCCCTCGAGGCGGCGTGCGACCGCCTGCCATGCAGTGGCGAGGCCCAGCCCGCACCACGCGCCGATCAGACTGAAACTGATCAGGAAGAAGTAGTCGCGCTCACGCACCTCGTGCATGGACGCATCCGGGAAGCGCGCTCGTTCCATGCTGTAGCCGTACTTGAAGTTGAGATACGCAACGAGGCCGATCGACAATGTCGCCAGCAGCACGGTGTGCAACAGCGCGGCGGGCCGGTCGGCGCGCCAGTGGGCGCGGGCGCCCGCACCGGCCAGGAGCAGCAGCAGCAGCGTGATGAGCGGCCGAGCACCGCCGAACAGCGGTGAATGGCCCGCGACGGATCTCGCCCACTGCCAGTCGAGGTACTGCGCGTAGTTCGCGAGTTGCAGGACCGCCTGGCGGATGCCGCGCCGTTGATCCGGCTGCGTCGGATCGCTCCACATCGGGGGCATGCCATACTGTTCGCGGCTGAGCGTGTGCGACAGTGCCTCGCAGCCTCGAGCGCCGTTGGTGTAGATGCTGACCGCTGCCGACGTGAGCGAATCGCACGTCGGCTCACCTTCGCTGACCAACGGCTGCAGTTCCGCCCGGACCGGCAGGAAGAATTGCGCGCTGAGCGCCAGCACCACCGCCGGGAACGCGCCGGCCCAGAGGCGAAGGTCCAGGAAAACGCGCCGGTCGACCTTCCACGCGAACAGCACCACAGCCGGCAGCACGAGGATCCCCATCAGATGATTCGTCGCGCTCAACGCCGTCAGGTAGAGCGCCAGCACTGCCAGCCGCACGTTGCCCGTGTCCCGCCACCGCAGCGCCAGCCAGACGATCCCCATCGTCGTGGCAAAGCTGAGCGGATACACCTTCTCGTGCACGTTGGACTGGCTCCACACCGTGAACGCGGTCGCACTCAGCACGACAGCGCAGCCCGCGCCGACGCGCCGCATCATCCGGCTGGCACCGCTCTCGTTCAGTGCCCGATCGATGCACAGATACAGGAACAGGTGCGCAACAGCACTGCATGCCGCGCCGAGGACATTGATCCGCACCGCCGTCGTCCAGCCGCTCGGCGACAGCACCACATCCCACGCCCGCGCGAGCATCACGAACAACGGATTGCCCGGCGGGTGCGCAATGCCCATGACATGCGCAACGGTGATATACTCACCCGCATCCCAGAATGCGGCCGTCGGGGCAAGGGTCAACCAGTACAGGAAGAACACCGCGGCGCCGGCCACCGATGCAGCCGCATAGTCGGGTCGCAGGACCGCGCGGCCCCGCCGCAGCGACAGACTCCGCCACGCACGCCATCGCTCGAGCGGTGCTGCACGCGCCGTGTCGAGGATAATGCGCAGCCATACCTTTGCACGCGCCGCGCGTCCGTCACCCCGCACGTTGTCATGCATCGCCTGGAAGACCGCGCTCAGCTCGGGGCCGTATTCCGCCCGGAATTCGCCGGGATACGCGCGGATCAGCAGCCTCGATACCAGCGGCTCCCGCCGCCCGTCTGTACGTGCCTTCATGTGCCCTCCGGGAGAAGGCGCCGCGCGCGCGCGGCCGCGACCAGGCGCTCCAGCCGCTCCGCCTCCCGCTTCAGCGCCTGCCTGCCACGGCCCGTCAGACGATACGTACGCCGCCCTGCCGCTGCGCCCGCCGACGCGCTCACCTCCTCGATCAGCTCGAGCGAGCGCAGACGCCGGATCGCGCCGTACAGCGTTCCCGGGCCCAGCACGACGTCGCCGCACGTCTCCCGCTCCACCTCCTGCATGATGGCGTAGCCGTGCGCCGGCCCGCTGGCCAGCGCCAGCAGAATGTGGAACACCTGCGGGCTGAACTGCGTGTCGTCACCTGTACCCATGTCGTGCCCCCATGACGTCGGTCGATATATCGTGCCACGATATATACCGCCGCCGGCGGGCGCAATGGGCGGGATGGCGCACCGGGGGCGGCTCAGGCGCTGGTCTTGGAGTACTGGCGTACCGCGAGCGCGAGGGCGGCCGAGCCGAAGACCGCCAGCACGATCAGTGGCGTCGCGACATCCGCCGGGCCGGCGCCCTTTACGAGCACGGCGCGCATAATGACGATGAAGTGCTTGACGGGACTGATCTGCGCGACGGCCTGTGCCCACTCCGGCATGCTCTGGACAGGGGTGAAGAGGCCGCTCATGAGCAGGTACAGCATGTTGAGCGCGAAGCTGACGAACATGGCCTGCTGCTGCGTCTCGGCGACGGTGGAGATCCAGAGGCCGATACCGAGGGCGGCCAGCAGATATATGGCGGCGGCGCCGAAGACGAGGAGCAGGCTGCCGCGCATGGGGATATCGAAGACGAGCCAGCCCACGACGAGGCCGAGCGCGAGCTCACCGAGCGCGATGAGCCAGAAGGGCAACAGCTTGCTCGCGATGAACTGGGCCTTCGTGATCGGCGTCACGTTCAGCTGCTCGAGCGTGCCGATCTCCTTTTCACGGACGACGTTCATGGCACCGACGGTCGTGCCGATGATCGTCACGAGGATGACGAGGATACCGGGCACCATGAACGCGGAGTAGTCCAGGTCGGGGTTGTACCAGCCACGCGTGACCACCGAGATGGGCGGCATGCCGCCGCCTGCGACGCGCGTGCCCCACCGCGGCGTCTCCTGCTCGAGCTCGCGCGCGTACGCAGACAGAATGCGTGCGGCGTATGCGCGCAGGATACCTGCGGCGGCACCGTCCTCGGCATTGAAGATGAGCTGGACCTCCGCGCGGCCGGTGCGGACGATGTCGCGTTCGAATCCGTCGGGGATGCGAAGGATCGTGGTCACCTCGCGGTCGAGCAGAGCGCGGTCCGCGCGCCGCATCGACCCGCCCGTGTGAGTCACATCGAAGCGGCCGGAAACCTGGAGGCGCTGTGTCAGTCCGCGCGACATTGCCGAATGGTCGTCGTCGATGACCCAGGTTCGCGAGCTGCGGATCTCGAAAGTGGCTGCGCTCGACAGAATCAGCAGCTGCACGATCGGCATCGCGATCAGCAGCCGCAGCATGGCGCGGTCGCGTACGATCTGGAGGAATTCCTTGCGCAGCAGGAACCGCAACGTGCGCATCAGTCGAGCCTTGCGTCGAACGATCTCACGGCGACCGTCAGCACGGCCGCGGTCATCGCAGCGAGGACGAGCGTCTCCTGCCAGAGCTGGGTGATGCCGACGCCCTTCAGCATGATGCCGCGCGAGATCAGGATGAACCACTTGCCGGGCACGACGTTCGTCACCGGCTGAAGCCAGCCGGGCATGCTGGCGATGGGGAAGAGCATGCCGGACAGGATGGTGGTCGGCAGCATGAGTCCCATGAGCGCGCCGATCATGGCGGTGCGCTGGGAGGCCGTGCGCACGGCGATCAGCACGCCGAGCCCGAGTGACGCGAGGATGAAGAGCAGGCTCTCGACGAGCAGCAGGGTGACGCTGCCCTCGAACGGCACATCGAAGATCAGCGCCGCCGCCAGCAGCACGGTGACGACGTTCATGATGCCGAGCATCAGGTAGGGCGCGACCTTGCCGACGATGATCTGCCACGGCTGGAGCGGTGAGACGAGCAGGATCTCCAGCGTGCCCCGTTCCTTTTCGCGCGACAGCGAGATCGCGGACATCAGTGCCGATACGACGGTTAGCACGAGCGCGATCAGGCCGGGAATGAACAGATTCACGCTTTCCAGCGAGGGGTTGAAGCGCATGCGCGTGCGCGGCTCGATCACCACACCGCCGGCGCCACGCGCGTCGCGCGTCTCATCCCGCTGCCACGACTGGATAATGGCCAGTGCATAGGCCTGCATGGTGCTGCCCGTGTTCGGGTCCGACGTGTCGGTGATCACCATGACCTGGGCGGTGTCGCCGGTCGTGCCGCGGCTGCCGAAGCCGGGCTCGAAGACGAGCGCCTGATCGGCAGCGCCGCGCTGGAACCGCGCGGTCAGCATGGCGGTGCCCGGAACCACGGCCACGATCTCGAACAGGTCGGAGCCCGCGAAGCGGTCGCGGAGCGCGATCGTCGCGTGATCCGGTGCCGGGTCCACGATGACGAGACGCACGTTGCGCACGTCCGTGCGCAGTGCGAAGCCGAACAGGACCACCTGTGCGAGCGGCAGCAGCAGCAGGATGAGCAGCGTCTGCCGGTCGCGCAGGATGTGGTGCAGCTCCTTGATGACGAATCCGCGCAGCGCGTTCATGGCCGGTTCAGGGTCGCGCGAGCTGCAGGAACACGTCGTCGATGGACCGTGCCCCGAACTGGCGCTTCAGCTCGTCGGGCGTGCCGAGTGCGGCGATGCGGCCCGCGACCATGATCGAGACGCGGTCGCAGTACTCGGCCTCATCCATGTAGTGCGTGGTGACGAACAGCGTCGTGCCGCCGGCGGCGGCCTCGTAGATCATTTCCCAGAACTGCCGTCGCGTGATCGGGTCCACGCCGCCCGTCGGCTCGTCCAGGAAGACGACAGCGGGCGAATGGATCATGGCGACGGAGAACGCCAGCTTCTGCTTCCAGCCGAGTGGCAGCCGTCGGACCCGCTCGTCGGCCTGCGCGCGGAGGCCGAGTCGCTCGAGCAGCAGTGCAGTCCGCTCGGTGATCGCATCGTCCGACAGGCCGTAGATGCCCCCGTACAGCGTGGTGTTCTCGCGCACCGTGAGGTCCTCGTAGAGCGAGAACCGCTGGCTCATGTAGCCGATGCTCCGCCTGACCTGCTCCGTGCCGGTACGCACGTCGTGACCGGCCACGCTGGCGGTGCCGGAGGTCGGCGCGATGAGGCCGGTGAGCATGCGGATCGCGGTCGTCTTGCCGGCGCCGTTCGCGCCGAGGAACCCGAACACCTCGCCCTGTGCGACGGTGAAGCTGATCGCATCCACAGCCGTGAAATCGTCGAACCTGCGCGTCAGCTCGTGCGCCTCGACTGCTGCTGCTCCGCTCACGACACCCGTTCCGGCGCGCCCATGAGCATCATGAAGCTGTCCTCGATTCCCGCGTCGATCGGAGCGACGTCGGCATCCGCAAAGCCTCGCGCGCTCAGGTAATCGCGCAGCCCGGCGGCTATCCCTGCAGTGTCCGTGTCGCTCCTCGAGTCGGTGTAATGGACGACCTCGCCGAACGGCCAGGTCGAGTGACCGTGCGGATACTCGCGCAGTGCCAGCAGTACGCGATAGCGGGAGGCGGTCCGGACGGCGAACAGCGGCAGCGGGTAGCGGCCGCAGATGCGGGCCGGTGCATCGATGTCGAGAACGCGCCCTGTCTGGATCAGCGCGACGCGGTCGCAGCGACCTGCTTCATCCATGTCTGGCGTCGATACGAGGATGGTGAGCCCGCCCGCCTTCAGCTCGCCCAGCAGGTCCCAGAACTCTCCCCTCGAGACGGCATCGACGCCCGTCGTCGGTTCGTCGAGGAACAGGATCTCCGGGCGGTGCACCAGCGCGCAGCAGAGGGCGAGCTTCTGCTTCATCCCGCCCGACAGCGCGCCGGCGCGGCGGTCGTTGAAGGGCTCGATCTGACGGTAGATTGGTGCGATCAGGTCGTATTGCGCCCTGACGGTGGTGCCGAATACTGTCGCGAAGAACGCCAGGTTCTCCGCCACGGACAGGTCGGGATAGAGCGAGAAGCGCCCGGGCATGTAGCCGATGCGCGTGCGCAGTGTCCAGAGGTCGCGCACGACATCGAGGTCGAGAACGCGGACGGTACCGGAATCCGGCACGAGCAGCGTCGCCAGGGTCCGGAACAGCGTCGTCTTGCCGCCGCCGTCGGGTCCGAGGAAGCCGAAGAGCTCGCCCGGCTCGACGGCGAACGTCACGTCTTCGAGTGCGACTGTGGTGCCGAACCGCTTCGACAGTCCTTCGACTGAAACGGCAGCCGTCGGCGACGCGCTGCTCACTGCGCTGCGTCCCGCGGGCCGTCCTGCGTCTGCAGCAGGACTTCGCCCGGCATGCCGATCTTCGCGAGCCCGCCGGTGTTCGGCACCGTCACCTCGACCGCGTAGACCTGCTCAGTCCGCTCGTCCCGCGTCTGAATGGGCGTCGGCGTGAACTCCGCCTCCGATGCGATCACGCCGATCCGGCCTGCCATCTCGAGCAGCTCGCCGTCCGCCGCGTCGATACGCACCAGCACGGACTGGCCGAGCCGGAGACCGGACAGCTGCGCGCCGCTCACGTATGCACGGAGCACGAGCGTGTCCAGGTCCGCGATGCGGTAGAGCGGCTGCCCCGGCTGCACGAATTCGCCTGCCTCCGCGTATGCTGCGAGCACGGTTCCCGTGATGGGATTTACGATGCGGCTCCTGCGGATGCGGTCCTCGATCTGCTCGACGCGCGCATCCGTCGCCGGTATCTCCTCGCGTGTGGCACCGGCATGCGCGCGCGCCGCCGTGATCCGGGCCCGCAGCACGCGCACCTCGCCCTCGTGCTGATCGAGCTCACGCGCCGTGGCGGCCGACTGTTCGAAGAGCCGACGCGTTCGCGCATGCTGCTCCAGCGCGGTCTCCAGCTGCGCCTCGAGCACGCGCGTCTGCGCCTCTGCTTCGGCGACGCGCGTCTGCGCCGCATTCCGCTGCGACAGCACCTCCTGCCGCTCCAGCGTGAGCGGCTCCGCGTCGATCTCGGCGACGACCGCGCCCGCCGCCAGCCGCGTGCCCTCGGCTGCGTGGAGCCGCAGCAGGCGTCCCGACGTCTCGGCCGAGACCACAACCTCGGCGGCCTCGAAGTTCCCGTACGCGGCCGGCTCCTCTTCACCGCACCCCCCGAGCATGGCAGGGACCAGGGCGGCGAGGCAGGCGGCTCCGCGAAACGATGTCGCGTCGATCATGGTGCCCTGCCGAGGGTCGTCAGGTAGTGCGCACGCAAGCGCGCCAGCTCGATGCGGTGTCGGTGAAGCGCGATGCGCGCGTCCTGCAGATCCGTACGCGCGTCGATGTATTCCGGATATGTGATCGCGCGCTCCTCCAGCTGCGCTGCTGCCTGTCGTTCGACCTGCTCGCGCAGCGCGACGATCTGTTCGTCGATCCCCAGGTCCGAGCGCAGCCGGCTCATCTGCTCCGCCGCGCTGCGTGTGCGGCGCACGAGCTGCGCAGTGAATGCCTCCGCCTCCAGCTCGACGCGCTGCTGCTCGACCCGCAGCAGCTCCTGCTCGCGCTGCGTCACGCCCCAGCTCCACGGCCGCCAACGGACGGTCACACCGCCGATCCAGTAGTCGTGCAGCTCGTGCGCGAACTGCTGGAGGCCGGGGCGGCCGTACCCGAACCGGCCGAACGCATGGACGCGCGGAAGCGTCCCCGCAGCGATCACCGACGACTGCAGCTCGAGCTGCCGGCGACGCGCATCGAACACCGCGAACTGCGGATGAGACTGCGCCGCCGTAGCAGGATCCGCGGGCAGCGCTTCATCTGCGGACGGAACCACCAGCACGTCCGCGTCGTCGATCTGCCGGCCGGTGAGGTCGGAGAGCACCGCGAGCGCAGCACGGCGCCCCGCTTCCGCTTCGTTCCGCTGCTGTCCGGCACGCAGCAGCTCCGCCAGTACCGCTGCCGTGTCGCCAGGCAGCGCGGCACCTTCGGCGACCTGTATCCGCAGCAGCGTCAGCCGCGCCTCGAGCTCCGCCATCAACGACGCGATCTCCGCACGCCGCGAATCCAGCAGCAGCACGTCGAAGTATGCTTCGTTCACTTCCGCACGAAGCGGGTGCAGCAGCGCGGCCACACGCGCCAGCTCCGTCTCCAGCGCCGCTTCCTCACCTGTGCGTCGGGCGTCCAGCACACCGCCGTCGTAAAGCAGCTGCTCGATATCCAGCGTCACCGCGTATCGGTCCTTCGGCGGTATCGGCATGTCCACGCCCGGCAGCGTGATGGGAATCGACGCGACTTCCGACTGATGCGTCACCTCGCCCAGCATGCTCAGCGCCGGCAGGCGCCCAGCCGCGATATTGCCCAGCCGCAGCCGCGCCGCCCGCTCCTGCAGGCCGAGCTGCCGCCACCGCGCGTCATGCGCCACCGCATCGCGCCGCAGAACTTCCAGCGTCAGTGTATCCTGCGCCGCTGCCGGCGCGGCGACGATCAACAGGACCAGCAGGCAGATTCCTCGAGTCATGGGCGCAGTCCCGCCATGAAGAAGCCGGACAGATCGCGCCGGCGCTCCGCGATGCATGCATGGAAGTCGTCTCCGGACCAGTCGAACGCGAGCGTGAACAGAGGTCGTGCCGCGAACGGGAACAGGCACAGTGAGACCAGGTTCATCACGAACTGCTCCGCCGTGATCGGCCGCATCGCGCCCGACTCCACTCGCTCGTGGATCTGCGCTGCCAGCCCGGCCAGGACGCGGTTGGCGAATCCCGCCGCCGGCGCGCCCGTCACACCCTCCACCAGCCGCGGAAGACGCTCCGGATGATGATTCATCTCGCTCAGCAGATAGCCCGGCAGGTACGGGGCTTCAAGCAGTCCCGTCAGGTAGTGCTCGATCGCACGCTCCACCTTCTCCTCCAGCTCCGCGTCCGAGCCCAGGATCGCGAACAGCGGCGGCAGCAATCGCAGCCCCGCACGCTGGAACACCACCTCCGCCAGCCGCTCCTTGCTTCGGAAGTAGTAGTGGATCAGCGCCTTGTTGACGCCCGCTTCCTCCGCAATGTCCTGCGTTCGCGCGCCGGCCGTTCCGCGCCGAATGAACACGGCATGCGCCGCCTCGATGATGCGCTGCTCCGTGTCGCGATCCGCAGCCCGGCCGGTTGGGCCGTTTGCCTTAACCATACGGTTAAGATGCGCCGGACGCCGCCGGCGCGCAAGGTCCGTGAACCGGGCTGATGCTCAGTCCTGGGGCAGCGCGTTGAGCGGAGCAATGGGCGTGGTCCGGCGCGCGGGCAGGATGCAGGCGGCGGGAGCGG
>JBBEBA010000049.1:0-48587 GCA_040882575.1 Gemmatimonadota bacterium | reverse complement strand
AGCGGAGCAATGGGCGTGGTCCGGCGCGCGGGCAGGATGCAGGCGGCGGGAGCGGACGCGGGCAGGATGATGAGCGTGGCCGCTCGGCAGTCTCCGAGCCGTCGAGCGCTACCAGGATGTGAGCGAGGTCGATGGGCGTGCCTGCTCATTGGGCGCGCGCCCTACGGGATTCAGGCAATCCCCTACAGCGTCGCGTATGCTTCGGCGGTACCATTCGCCTGCACTCCAAACGAAAGGAGACTCCGAATGTTGCGCGTGATCATGGTCCCGCTCGACGGCTCACGGTTCGCGGAGCAGGCGCTGCCGCTGGCGGTGACGATAGCGCGGCGCGCAAATGCCCGGCTGCACGTCGTCACAGTGCGTCCCGCGTACCCTGTCGAGTTGCTCGGCACGGAAGCGGACGAGTACCTGGAGAAGCTGGCGGAACAGCTCCGGCCGGAGGTTGCAGATGTGACGTGGCGGACGCTTCTCGGGGCAAATCCGCTGGCATACCGGCCGCCGGTGACGCAGGGAGTGGCCGAAATGCTGGCGCAACAGGCAACAGAGCAGGAGGTCGGCCTCGTCGTGGTGACGACGCACGGGCGGGGAGGGCTGCGCGGCGCGTGGCTCGACAGCGTCGCGGACGCGCTCGTGCGACTCAGCCCGGCACCGGTGCTGCTCGTGAAGCCGAAGGATGAGGAATTCAGCAGCGCCGCGGAGGCGGACCGCGGGATCCCTCACATCGTGGTGCCGCTCGACGGCTCAGCCGATGCCGAGCGGGCACTGGAGTATGCCGTCAGTGTCGGCGAGCTGTTCGACGCACGCTACACGCTGCTGCGCGTGATGCTGCCGCTGGCGTACACGCCGCACTACGACTCATTGCCGGACTACATCACCGAGCTGGCCAGTCCCCTGAGCCGGGACAGCATGCTTCGATATCTGGAGGATACTGCGGCCCCGCAGCGGACACGCGGGCTGAGCGTGGCTACGGAAGTGCTGCAGCACGCATCCGCGCCGACAGCGATCGCCGACTATGCGGCGCAGCACGGCGGCGCACTGATCGCGATGACGACGGGCGGAGCCGGAGCGATGCGCAGGCTGTTGCTCGGCAGCGTGGCGGACAAGGTGATGCGAGGCGCCGAAACACCGGTTCTCATGTGCAACGTCCACCAGATGCCGGAACACGGAACCGCGGTCGCTGCCGGCGCGACGACATCGCTCATGGCGCGCTGAGTCGATGGTGGCTCTTCGGTCTTCGGCACGGTCGACCAGTCCGCCATGAGCCGCAACAGTGCCGCAGCGACGGATCAGGCAGGCCACGCGACGAACCCGCCGTCCGCCGCGTGGCACACGCTGAGCGCCGCAGACGTGCAAGCTGCCCTGGAGACTCGTGCAGAGGGGCTCTCGGAAGCGGAAGCCGCGGGCCGGCTGGAAGCGTACGGACCCAACGAGGTCGAGACTGAGAAACCGACCGCCTGGACGCTGCTGCTGGCGCATCAGTTCCGTGATCCGCTCATCTACATCCTGCTCATCGCCGCTGCCGTAACGATCGCGTTGCGCGATTACGTCGATGCCGGCGTCATCATCGCCGTCGTGCTCATCAACGCTGTCATAGGCTTCACACAGGAGATGCGCGCACGGGAAGCGATCCGGGGACTCGCACGGCTTTCGGCTCCGCGTGCGGAGGTCACGCGGGAGGGGCGCGTGCACATGCGCGAGAGCCGCGACCTGGTGCCGGGCGACATTGTGCTGTTGGCCGCGGGCGCGTGCGTACCGGCCGATATCCGTCTCACACTCGTTCACGACCTCGAGATCGACGAGTCCCTCCTCACGGGCGAGTCCAGGCCTGCGCGCAAGCATACCGCAGAGCTCGAGGAAGAGAGCCTCGTCGCCGGGGATCAGCTGGACCTCGCATTCTCCGGTACCACGGTCACGCGCGGGCGCGGGCGCGGCATCGTCGTGCGGACGGGTGGCCAGACGGAAATCGGACGCATTGCCGTGGCGATACGCACCCAGACCACCACGGTGACTCCGCTGCAGCAGAAGATGCAGCGGTTCGGCCGGCGAGTGGGCGTTGTCATCGTCGCACTGTGCGCCGCCGTGCTGGTGATCGGCCTCCTGCGCGGGCTCTCACCCTCGGAAATCTTCCTGACCGCCGTGGCGCTCGCGGTGTCGGCAATCCCGGAGGGTCTGCCTGTCGTGATGACCGTAACCCTCGCCGTCGGTGTCAGCCGAATGGCGCGACGCAACGCGATCATCCGCGCACTGCCGGCTGTCGAGACACTCGGCAGCGCGACCGTCATCGGTTCCGACAAGACGGGCACGCTGACGCGCAACGCGATGACGGTGCGCGCGATCGTTGCAGGCGGTCGCATCATCGAGCTGGACGCCGACCGCGGAGCCTTCGGGCTGGATGCGGATGCCGCGGTACGCGCGGTTCTCGAGGCGGGAGTGATCGCAAACGAGGCCGATGCTGCCGCAGCAGAGCGCGGCGAGGCCTTCGGCGATCCGACGGAGACCGCTCTGCTGACCTCGTCCTTCCGGTGCGGCGTTGCGCCGACGGGCGTGCTGCTCGACAACCCGCAGCTCGACACCCGCCCCTTCGAGCCCGACCTGCGCTACTCGGCTTCGCTCAACGAGCGGGACGGGACGAGGACCATCTACGTCAAGGGCGCGCCGGAGGTCGTGCTCCAGCGCTGCACGCATCAACTCGTAGATGAGGGTGTGATTGCACTCGACGCGGCGCGTGCGCGCGAGTTCACGGACCAGCTCGGTCGCCGCGGTCTGCGCGTGCTGGCCATGGCGCGCCGGCCCGTTTCCGGCTCGTCGCTCGACGACGAAGTGCTGAGCGGTGGTTTCATATGGCTGGGCGCGCAGGGTATGGAGGATCCGGTCAGGCCCGAGGCGGTCGAAGCAGTGGCTGCCGCGCAGTCCGCGGGAATCCGCGTGCTGATGCTGACCGGCGATCACGTCGAGACAGCCCAGGCCGTCGGGGCGCAGCTCGGGCTCGGTGGAGACCGCGCCATCGATGGGCAGATGCTGGACCAGCTGGACGATACCGAGCTCGCGGCACTGCTCGGCGACGTCGCCATCTTCGCGCGCGTCGCACCGGAGCACAAACTCCGCATCGTGCAGGCACTCAAGGCGCAGGACGAAATCGTCGCCGTTACGGGTGACGGTGTCAACGACGCGCCGGCGCTACGTGCCGCGCACATCGGGATCGCGATGGGGAAGGGGGGCACCGATGTCGCGCGCGAGGCTTCCGACATGATTCTGGCCGACGACAACTTCGCTACGATCACTGCCGCCGTGGAAGAAGGGCGCACAGTCTTCACCAACGTGCGAAAGGTCGCTTTCTTCCTGCTGTCCACGGCCGTCGGCGAAGTGCTCGCCATACTCGTCGCGGTGATTGCCGGCTGGCCGCTACCGTTCATCGCCGCACAGATCCTGTGGATCAATCTGGTGACGAACGGGATGCAGGATGTGGCGCTGGCGTTCGAGAAGGGAGAGCCCGGGCAGCTCAAGCGCCCACCCCGTCCTCTCTCCGAAGGGATCGTCAGCAAGCGGATTCTGGAGCGACTCGGCGCCGTCGGCCTCGTGCTCGCCACCGGCACACTCGCCGTCTTCTGGTGGACACTGGAACGCACGGGTGACGTGACGCATGCACGTACGCTCGCCATGACGCAGATGGTCGTGTTCCAGTTCTATCATGTCTTCAACTGCCGCTCACTCGACCGTTCGGTTTTCCACATGAATCCGTTCTCGAACCGGTTCCTGTTCGTCAGCATCGTCGCGGCGGCGCTCGCCCACCTCGCCGTGCTGCACGTTGCGTTTCTTCAGGGCGTCTTCCGAACCGGCCCGCTGTCCGGGACCGAGTGGCTGGTCGTGCTCGCGGTCGGCTCCCTTGTGATCTTCGGCGGCGAGCTGGACAAGCTGCGCAACCGGCGGAAACAGACACTGCTCGGCTGACGCGGATATCGGCCGGCACGATGCGTCAGTCCGCCGCAACTGCTCGCGCGACTCAAGGCGCGTGTCAACCTGCCGCTGACTGCCTATACCGGGGTCGCGCTGACGTCTGGCGCGCCAGTGCGATGCAACCGGGTTGGGCACGCGCTGACATCACGTAAGCATCTGCCGATCGCAATTCCAGCCCACGACCTGCAGAACGAGCGCCAACGGCTTACAGCGGACCTGGATGCAAACCCCCATCGTGCCAGCGTAGGCGACATGCAGGGCACTATGGTCCGGGGAGGCAGGAATGCAGGGCTCGCGGGTTCGAGGTGCGTGACACGGGGCGGGGCATCGCAGCTGCGCAGCCGCCGTATCTGTTCGAACGGGACTGGCAGGGCGAGCAGTGCGAACGATGCTGCGTCGTACGGAGAATGCGGCAATCCCTCACACCGGGAGCGTGTCGTTCCCTACAGATCAACGCCGTAGGGTGTGCATAGTTGTTGGTGAAGCTGTACGCGTGCACTTGCCGGCAGACGTTCCCTCGGTTGGGACAGGCTACCGGGCACAACTGTGGAGTGGGTGATGCACGGCACTCCGGAACAAGCGAATGGCGTCCGCATTGCTGCGAACGGCGTGACGCTCGACGCCGATCTGGCGATTCCAGCCGGCGCAACGGGGATCGCTATCTTCGCGCATGGCAGTGGCAGTAGCCGGTTCAGTCCGCGGAATCGCATGGTGGCCAGTGAATTGAACCGTGCCGGTATCGCAACGTTGCTGGTCGACCTGCTGACGCCGGCGGAGGAGCGGGTTGACCGGCGCACGGCACGGCTCCGGTTCGACATCCAGCTGCTGACCAACCGTCTGGTGCATGTGACGGACTGGGTGGACGCGCAGCCCGCGACAGCAGGCCTCGCCGTCGGTTACTTCGGCGCCAGCACAGGCGCCGCCGCGGCGCTCATCGGTGCGGCACTGCGGCCGCTCCGTGTGGTCGCGGTGGTCTCGCGGGGTGGTCGGCCCGATCTCGCGGCCGAGGCGCTGTCGCGCGTCCGAGCTGCGACGCTCCTGATCGTAGGTGGCGCGGACCCCGAAGTGCTGTCGCTGAATCGCGGCGCGCTCCAGGTGATCCAGGCGGACAAACGGCTGGAGGTGGTGGAGGGAGCGACGCACCTGTTCGAGGAGCCCGGAGCACTCGAGCAGGTAGCGGCACTGTCCACCGGATGGCTGCGGTCACATTTCCCGCAACCTGCCAGGCGCGTGTGACGTCGGCGCGGCGCGGCCCTGCCGAGTGGTCAGGCAAGACCCGCTCTCGTGTCGGGCCCTCCCTGTCGGATGGCCAATGAGGTGAAGCGAAGCCGCCGCCGCGGCGCGAGGACTCCGTGTCAGCCATTCCCTGGCAGGGTCGCGACCGATTCCGCTGTTGTCGTCACGCTTCCCGGCATCCATCAAGCCGGTGATGATCGTGCTGTGCACCAGCGTAAGCACTGGAGGCAAGTGAACAGCGATCGACGTATTATCGAGAAGGCCGCCCGCCCCGCAGTCGTGCCGAACGTCCAGGACTACGACGCATTCTGCGCCGGCTTCTCCTGGTCAGGTGCGGAGCAGGTACTCGATGGCCTGCCGGCAGGCGGCGGCCTCAACATCGCACACGAGGCTGTTGACCGGCACGCGTCCGGCCCCATCGCGCAGCGGCGAGCGATCCGCTGGCTAGGCCGCAACGGATGCAACCGTGACTTCACGTTCGCCGAGATGCGCAATCTGACGAGCCGCTTCGCGTCCGTGCTCGAGAACCTCGGCATAGCGAAGGGTGAGCGCGTGTTCACGCTCGTAGGCCGGATCCCCGAGCTATACGTCGCCGCTCTCGGCACACTCAAGCACCGGGCCGTCCTCTGTCCGCTCTACTCCGCGTTCGGCCCGGAACCGATCCGGTCGCGCCTCGAGATCGGCGATGCCCGCGTGCTGGTAACGACGCCGACGCTGTACCAGCGGAAGGTCGCACCGTTGCGTTCATCATTGCCGAAACTCGAGCACGTGCTCCTGGTTGGCGGCGACGAGGAGGTCGAGGGAACTCATCGGTTCGATGCGCTCATGACGCAGGGTCGTGACGATTACCGCATCGGGCCTACCGACCCCGAAGACATGGCCCTGCTGCATTTCACGAGCGGAACGACCGGTCGGCCGAAAGGCGCGATCCACGTGCATCGCGCTGTCCTCGCGCACCACATCACGGGTTGGATCGCCCTCGATTTCCATGCCGAAGACGTCTTCTGGTGCACCGCCGATCCCGGCTGGGTCACCGGTACGTCGTATGGCATTGTCTCGCCGCTGAGCAACGGGATCACAAGCATCATCGATGAAGCCGACTTCGATGCCGAGCGCTGGTACCGCATCCTGCAGGATGAGCGGGTCACTGTGTGGTACACAGCGCCGACGGCGTTGCGCATGCTGATGAAGACGGGCGCTGAAGTTCGTGCCCGATACGACCTGTCAGCCCTTCGCTTCATCGCCAGCGTCGGTGAGCCACTCAATCCGGAGGCGGTGGTCTGGAGCCAGGAAGTACTCGGCCTGCCGGTCCACGACAACTGGTGGCAGACGGAAACCGGCGGCATCATGATCGCGAACCTGGCGTCGACGCCGATCCGACCGGGTTCCATGGGGCGGCCTCTTCCTGGCGTCGAAGCGGCGATTGTGGAGTCCCGCGATGACGGAACCGCAGAGGAGGTGAAGGCGGGGGTCGAGGGCGAGCTGGCGCTGCGCAAGGGCTGGCCCTCGATGTTCCGTGGCTATCTCCACGAAGAGGAGCGCTACCGCAGGTGCTTCTCCGGCGAATGGTACCTCACGGGTGATCTGGCAAGGCGGGATGCCGACGGCTGGTACTGGTTCGTGGGCCGCGCTGATGACATGATCAAATCGATGGGCCACCTCATCGGCCCGTTCGAAGTGGAGAGCGCGCTGCTCGAGCACGTCGCCGTTGCCGAGGCAGCGGCAATCGGCAAGCCGGACCCAATCGCGGGGGATGTCGTGAAGGTGTTCGTCGCGTTGAAACCAGGCCACGCAGCGAGCGAGCCGCTTCGACTCGAACTGCTTGCACTCGCGCGTACGCGGCTGGGTCCTGCAGTCGCGCCGAAAGAGATAGAGTTCCTGGAAAGTGTTCCGAAGAACAGGGCCGGCAAGATCATGCGTCGCCTGCTGCGGGCCCGCGAGCTGGGCCTTCCGGAAGGCGATGTCTCCACGCTCGAGGGGATCTCATGATCTCCACTTCAGTCCTTCCGCTTCCTGACCGCGCGCACGCTGCTCACCTGCTGCGGGAGATGCTGCGTATCCGCCGATTCGAAGAGCACTGCGTGGAGCAGTACAGCGCGGAGAGGATTCGCGGATTCTTGCACGTATACATCGGCGAGGAGGCTGTTGCCGTCGGCACGATGCAGGCGCTCGGTCCTGATGATGCCGTCGTCGCCACATACCGCGAGCACGGTCAGGCGCTGGCCCGCGGCATTTCAGCCGATGCGCTGATGGCGGAGATGTTCGGCAGGGTCGAAGGCTGCAGCCGCGGCCGCGGCGGCTCCATGCATGTTTTCGATGCAGCTACGCGATTCTATGGGGGCAATGCCATCGTCGCCGGCGGACTCCCGCTGGCCGTCGGTCTCGCGCTCGCTGATCAGTTGCAGCGTCGCCCGCGCGTCACCGCCTGTTTCTTCGGCGACGGTGCAGTTGCGGAAGGCGAGTTTCACGAGTCGTTGAACCTCGCCGCATTGTGGCGACTGCCCGTGCTGTTCGTTTGTGAGAACAACCTTTACGCAATGGGCACGCCGATCGCCGTGGCGCAGGCCGAAACCGATCTCGCCCTCAAGGCAGCCGCCTATCGGATACCTGCCTGGCCTGTCGACGGGATGGACGTGATCGCTGTCGAGCACGCCGCCCGTCAGGCCGTCGACGCCATTCGCGGCGGGGGCGGCCCGCAATTCCTCGAAATGCGGACGTATCGGTTCCGGGCCCACTCGATGTTCGATCCCGAGCTGTATCGCACTCGCGAGGAGGTAGAGACCTGGAAGCTGCGCGATCCGATCACGGTCTTCGCCGCGCGGCTTCAGGATTCGGGAGTCCTCACGGAAGCCGAATGGCAGCAGATCGAATCGGACGTCGACGCGGAAATGCAGCGCGCCGTCGGATTCGCCGAGCGCGCCAACCTGGAACCGATCGCGGAGTTGACCCGTTACGTGTACTCCGGAGGGACGGCCGAGGTGAGCGACAATGGCTGAGGAGATCGTACCGGGCGATGGCCTCATCAGCTATCGTGAAGCGATTCGGATGGCGATCCGGGAGGCGCTGAGCACCGATGAGCGCGTGTTCGTGATGGGCGAGGACGTGGGTCGCTACGGCGGCTGCTACGCGGTGACGAAAGGGCTGCTCGAGGAATTCGGTCCGGAACGCGTCCGGGACACTCCGCTCAGCGAAGCCGCATTCGTGGGGGCGGGCATCGGTGCCGCCCTGGGTGGCATGCGTCCAATCGTCGAAATCATGACAGTCAACTTCAGCCTCCTTGCTCTCGATCAGATCCTGAACAATGCGGCCACGCTGCTGCACATGTCGGGTGGGCAGTTCAATGTGCCGCTGGTCATCCGCATGGCGTCGGGCGGTGGCCGTCAGCTGGCCGCTCAGCACTCGCACAGCCTGGAGGCGTGGTACGCGCACATTCCGGGAATCAAGGTGCTGGCGCCTGCCACGGTCGAGGATGCGCGCGGCATGCTGGCGACCGCACTCGACGATCCGGACCCGGTCATCATCTTCGAGCACATCATGCTGTACGGAGTGGAAGCGGAGCTGAAGCCGGATGCGGGTCGCGTCGCGATCGAACGCTCCGCCGTGCGACGTCAGGGCACGGACGTCACGCTCATCTGCTACAGTGGGATGCTGCCGAAGGCGCTTGCGGCCGCCGAGCAGCTCGCGGGCGCCGGTGTCGCCGCCGAAGTCATCGACCTGCGCACGCTACGACCGCTCGACAGCTCGACGATCCTCGAGTCCGTGGCCAGGACGCACCGTGCCGTTGTCATCGATGAGGCATGGCGCACGGGCAGCATCGGCGCCGAGATCAGCGCGCGCATCGCCGAGGAGGCGCTCTATGAACTGGACGCGCCAATCGTCCGCATCGGCGGTGCCGAAGTGCCGGTGCCATACCCCCGGCACCTGGAACAGGCAGCGCTCCCGCAGACGGAGACGATCGTGAACGCAGCGCTTCGCACTCTCGGCAGGAGCGGCCCCGGTGGGTGAGCTACGGATGCCATCGCTGGGTGCCGATATGGAATATGGCACGCTGGTCGAATGGCGTGTCGAGCCCGGCACACAGGTCGAGCGCGGGGACATTGTCGCCGTCGTGGATACCCACAAGGGCGCCATCGAGATCGAAGTGTTCGAGACCGGTGTCATAGAGGAGTTGCTCTTTCCCGCGGGCAGCCGCGTTCCGGTGGGAGTTGCCCTGGCGCGCATCGGTTCACTCCCCAGCGCAGCCCTTCCCGGCGAGCCATCACCTCCGGGCGATACCGGTGCGACACCACCCGCACCCGTCGCGGAGGCACTTGCACCGGTCGCGGCGGCACCCACACCGGTCGCGGAGGCACCGCCGCCAACACCGGCACGTCGCCGTGTGTCGCCGCTCGCGCGGCGGATGGCGGAGGAACTGCAGATCGACCTGGGCAGCATCGAAGGCACGGGCGAGGGTGGCGCCGTAACGAAGGTGGATGTGGAACGGGCGATCGGCGGTGCGCCACTGTCTGAGGCGCCGGCGCCCATTGCGCCGCAACGTCAGCCGGGCGCCCCGCCCGGGCCGGACGAGATGCGCCTGGCGATTGCCGCGGCGGTCACGCGTTCGAAGCGCGAGATCCCGCACTACTATCTCGGGACGCGTGTCGACATGAGCCGCGCGGCGGCGTGGCTGCAGGTGCTCAACCTGAAGCGTGCGCCCGGCGAGCGAGTATTGCCCGCGGCGCTGCTTCTCAAGGCGATCGCCCTCGCACTGCGTGAGTTCCCGGATCTCAACGGCTTCTACATTGACGGCGCGTTCCGGGCTGGCGGCGGCATCCATCTCGGCATGGTCGTCTCGCTGCGCGACGGCGGCATCGTCGTTCCGGCCATCCACGACGCGGATACTCGTTCCGTGGACCAGCTGATGACCGCCCTTCGTGACGTCGTGCAGCGTGCCCGAGCTGGCGGGCTGCGCGGATCGGAAATCACGGATCCAACCATCAGCGTAACGAATCTGGGGGACCGCGGTGCAGACGTGGTGTACGGCGTCATTTATCCGCCGCAGGTCGCGCTCGTCGGAATCGGCAGGATTCGAGAGCAACCGTGGGCCGAGAACGGCATGATCGGCGCCCGCCCCGTCGTCTCACTCACGCTGGCTGCCGACCACCGCGTCAGCGATGGGCACGGTGGCGGTCTGTTTCTCGTTGCGGTCGAACGCTGGCTTCAACAACCGGAGAGATTGTGAACCAGGACGACGTCAGGGCCGGGATTCTGCGTGCGCTCAAGCCGATTGCGCCCGAGGTGGATCCGAGCGCACTGAAACCGGACATGGACCTGCGCGAGCAGATCGATCTGGACTCGATGGATGTGATGAACTTCGTCGTGGCGGTCGAAAAAGAGCTCGGCGTCGCAGTGCCGGATACGGACGTTGGCGGGCTCACTACACTCGATGAGTGGGTTGCCTATCTGAGTCGCTCCCTCGTCAGTGAAGCCTGAGGCGGTCGGGCGGAAGGTCTTGATGAAATGGCGAGGGCCGCGTCGATGGGTCATAACGGCAATGCAGCACGCGTCCTGGCTCGCGGGTCGGATCCTTTGCGTTCGCTTCGCCACGCGTACGCGCTTTGCAGCTGAGCTCTTGGGTCCAGGGTTCGATCGTCGCATCATCCTTGCGCCGACGCATCAGTCTCTGGCTGATCCCTGGCTGGTAAGCAGCAGGCCGTGCGGCGGGTCACCGGCTGACGCTGGTGCGGTACCGGCGGGACAGCGTGGAACGCGACGTCGGTACCGCTCCCCATGCGCTTCCTGTTCGTAGACTGCTGTGGAACCAGGAACCAGTCAGACGAGAGTACCGAGAACGTCCGACAGCACGACGATGCCGACGATCTTCCCCTGGTCGAGTACAAGAGCTCGCTGGACGCCGGTTCGTGCAAAGAAACGCCGCAGATCAGACGCGCTGGCGTCGGGTGATATTCCGAAGACGTCGGGTGTCATGATGTCGCGGACCGTGTGATGGACGAGGTCGTCGGCGCTGAGGAACGCTCGCGCGCCAGCATCGTCTGCGGCGACCGCAAGCCACAGCACGTCCGTACTGCTGACCATTCCGACTGCCGTGCCGTTCCGGTCGACAACCGGCATACCGCCGATCCCTTCGTCGCGCAGCACGCGCACCAGCTCGCGAACCGAGGCGTCCGGCGAGATCGTGACGACGTCGCTCTTCATCAACTCGGCAATGGATGCGGACATGACGACACCTCCGGGGTAGAGTGCTCTCCTGAAGATGGTCGCTGTGGCAGGTGCAGGGAATGGGGCAACACCCACGCCGGAGTAAGCATGGTCCGGACGGCTCCGAGAGTTCGCCGGACGGGTTTGCTCAAGTGAACCCGGAACCGGCAGGCGGCTGCGCGGACGCTGGATGCAGCCGAGTTCCCGAAAAGGGGACGCCCGCTGGCTACTCCGTGAAACCAATGGAAGGTGTCCGAAAGATCGGTACACACGGCGATGCCGAGTCAGAATGCCGTACGCCGCCAGCGGTAGAAGACCCCCGGAGCAGTGATGTACCATACTCCGGGGGTCTTCCTCATCCTGTGACGGTAATCCCCTTACACGAAATCCATGTGATCCTCACAGGACCCGCCGCCCACGGCCATATCGTTGTGAACACGGGCCATCCCGGGCGCAGCTTGTCCGAGGGTCACTTCCAAGCGGAGAATGTCATGTTCCAGCACATTCTGGTGCCCGTCGACACGTCCACGTTCGCTGAGCGGGCGCTCCCCCATGCGCTGGCCGTGGCCACGGCCATGCGCGCCAGGGTTGACCTCGTCATGGTGCACGAGATGAGACCGCTCGGAGAGCGGATCGCGACACTGGGCAGCGAGATGGTGGAGGCCCAGCTGAGGGAAATCGAGGAGGAATACCTGGAGACGCTGGCACTGCGGCTTGCCGGAATCCTGATGCACGAGCCTGGAGTCAAGCTGCTGAATGGCACCCCCGCTGCAGCGCTGTCGCGGTTCGTGAATCGCAAGGGTATTGACCTTATTGTAATGAGTACGCACGGCCGGGGCGGATTCAACCGCGCATGGCTGGGCAGCGTCGCGGATGCGCTGGTGCGGCGGTCCCGCGTGCCGATACTGCTGGTGAAGCCGGCGAACGAAGCCTCTGAGCACTCAGTAGCCTCGATCGACCGTGTCCTGGTCGCTGTCGACGGATCTGACGGCGGGGAACTCGCCGCCGCGCATGCGGCTACCCTCTGTGCTGCCACCCGTGCTGAATGCATGGTCGTACGCGTGGTCGTGCCGCAGGTCCAGGTGATTGCATCGCGAATCCCGGACACCGCCGCGATGGTCCATGAGAAGCTCGAGGCCGAGACTCACGAATCCGAACGGTACCTGACAGAGTTGCCCGGCCGCATCAACCTTCCCGGATCCACGCGAACCGAGGTGATCAGAGCGATCGATACGGCGGCTGCGATTCTTCGTGCGGCTGAGGCGGACCGGTCGGATATGGTCGTCGTCGGCACTCGCGGCCACGGCGGTGCGACACGGCTCATTCTGGGCAGTGTTGCGGACAAGGTGATCCGCGGCTCGCATGTGCCCGTCCTGATCTGCCCGTCACCGCGAGCGATGAGAAGTGTCGCGTGACGGTTGGGCCGTGCCCGTGGCCGGCGCGGAGTGCCCTCCAACGGCGGAAGTCGTACGATTCCTCTCGGATCCGTCATCGTATCCCGAGCATACTGCGTCCGTTACTGTGATCGAGACGCATATGGCGTACGTATTCCTCACTGACGAGCTCGCCTACAAGCTGAAGAAGTCGGTCAAGTTCGATTTCCTTGATTTCAGCACAGAGGCGCTCCGTCGGCACGTATGCGAGGAGGAGGTGCGGCTGAACCGTCGCCTTGCCCCCGACGTGTATCTGGGAATCGTGCCGCTGGTCCGCGATGCCGAGGGTGCACTGCACATTGACATGAGGCCGGGCTCAGCACCGATCGACTGGCTCGTGAAGATGCGCAGACTGCCGAGCGACAGGATGCTCGATCAGGTGATTCGCGCGCGAGGTCCCCGGAGGCATGAAGTCGCCGCGCTTTCAGTGCTGCTGGTGACGTTCTATCGCGGCGCTCCCCGTGTCTCGATCTCGCACGAGGCATATATAGACAGGCTGGACAGCGCGATCGCGACGGATGTGCGTGACCTCGGCGCCTGGCGTAATGACCTTCCGATCTCACTCATCCGTTCAGTGGGCGCAACTCTCCGCGGCCGGCTGCTCAGGGAGCGTCGCAGCTTCGGGCGACGCGCAGCTCATATCGTCGAGGCCCACGGTGACCTGCGCCCCGAGCACATCTGCCTGACCGACCCGCCGGTGATCATTGACTGCCTCGAGTTCCGCCGTGACTTCCGCATCCTGGATCCGCTGGATGAACTCGCGTTTCTCGGAATGGAATGCGAGCGACTCGGGGATGTCACGACCGGCCCGACTCTGCTCGGCCTCTATGAGGAAGGAACGAGTGACTACGCGGAGCGGATGCTGACCGAGTTCTATGCGGCCACGCGTGCACTGCTGCGCGCGAAGCTAGCGATCTGGCATCTGCGTGACGGAGCGAACGCGAATTCCGCTCGCTGGCGATACACCGCCCGGGCGTACCTGGAACTGGCGGCCCGCCATTCGGGTCGTGACGTCAGCCGGTCCTGACCCCGGCGGGCTGCGGCTCGTCGGCCATCAGGTCCACCAGGGACCCTCCCGTGTGCAGCCTCCGGATTGCTTCGCCCAGAAGCGGCGCTGCGTCGAGCAGGATCAGTTTCGCTGCCCGTACTGGCGCGGGCAGCCGGAACGGCGGCACTGTATTCAGCACAATGACACGTTCCAGCGCGGCGTGGGACAGTGCTTCAATGGCGCCAGTCACGAACAGCCCGTGCGTCGCGGCGGCCCACACGCGCGTGGCACCGTGCGCCAGGCAGACCTGTGCCGTACGGATCAATGTGGTGCCGCTGCTGATCAGATCATCGACAATTACCGCAGTGCGACCGGTCAGGTCACCTGCAATGGCTGTACCGGAAACCACGCCCTCGCTGCGATGCTTCTCGAGGAACGAGAACCCGATGTCGCGGCCGAGCGCCCGCGCAAGTGAGACGCGCAGGGCGTCGGCGCGTTTGACGCCGCCAGCGTCCGGAGAGACGATTGCGATCTCGGAACCGGCTAGGTGAGTCGCGAGATAATGGACGAACAGCGGGCGCGCCTCGAGATGTTCCGTACGTCGACGAAACGCGTTCTGGTACGCCGCAGGGTTATGGACGTCGACTGTGAGCACGGCGTCGACTCCAACGGCCTCGAACAGCGCTGCGACGTACCGCATTGTTACCGGATCGCGCGGCTTCGTCCTGCGATCCTTGCGAGCGTAGGCCAGGTACGGCACCACGGCCGTCACCGACGCAGCACCAGCATCACGTACGGCTCCGAGGAAGAAGAGGATGCGACAGAGCTTGTCATTGGCGCTCCGCTCCAGATCGCCGTAGAGCGAATCGAGCACATACACGTCGGCACCGCGCACACTCACCAGCGGCCGCACCTTGTGCTCACCGTCCTCGAAGGTCCGCTCCTCGTGGGGTGACAGAACGGCGTCTGCCGCAGCGGCGACGGATTCACCGAAATCCCTATCGGCGGTCAGGCCAAACAACCGTAGCTCCATTCTACGCACCAGTCTCAAGTGCAGATCGCACGCAGCCTGCCGTGAGCCACCAGGGCAATCGCGCCCCTTGGCAGCATCCGGACCATCGACGCCGGGCAACGGGCGAGGCGGCATTCTCCGACACGTCGTCAAATCTACGGGGTGATCGTACGGTCTGCGTCGTCGGAAACCTGAGGTGGAGTCGGGAGCATCACCATCGTTGCAGCGTGTGGGGAAATTCAGCACAGGTCGTGCTGGTATGCCGGACAGATGTCATGGCGCTCCGTCCGTATACTGGTCAGAAGCCACCTCTGCAGGACATCGAGATCGCGCCGGCCCGCGACGTGATGACACCGGCGACGTTCGCGGTCCGTAGCACAGCGAGCCTGGTCGCGCTGGCTCGCGTTCTCGTTCGAGCGGGCATTCACCGCGCATTCGTAATTGATGCCGGCCGCCGACGGCGGGATAAGCGATCGGGGATAGGTCATGACTCATGACCAGGTGACACTGCCGGCCGCGCCGACTATGCTGTGACGTGCGGCGTTCGCCGGATGACGCTCACGTCGCCCCATTCCACGACGATCGAATCGAGCGGAACGGTAGCCAGATGCTGCCTCATATCGGCGTCCAGCAGGTGAGCGAGGCCTTCCGCGGGGTCCAGCCAGACTCCGACATGCTCGAAGTACATCGGTTCCTCGCCCATCGCCACCGTCGCGCGGCGTGCGACTCCATGGCGCAGCAACTCAGACATCGCAATCACCGACATGACAGCCTCCGCGAGGGTGTGAGTGAACGCCCGGGTTACGCTAGGAGCATGAGCAGCAATGCGCCGGCCAGGACGAGTGAGACCTGCGCAACGGATCGACTCGTGCAATCCTCCCGCTGCAACTCCGGTATCAGATCTGAGGCAGCGATGTAGAGGAACATGCCGGCACTCACGGGCAGCAGGCCGTGCACGACGGCTTCCATACGGGCGCCGGCAATGTGTGTGGCCGCGCCGCCGGCGAATGCCGTAGTGGCAACGGCGAAGTTGAGCATGATCGCGCGAAGTGGGGCATGGCCCGCATGGACGAGCACGCCGAAGTCGCCGAGCTCCTGCGGCACCTCGTGCAGTATCACCGCGAACGTGGTCGTGACGCCGAGGCGGGTGTCCATCATGAATGCGGCACCGATGATCGCACCGTCGATGAAGTTGTGGACCGCGTCGCCGGCCAGGTTGAGCACCGCAAACGGTGCCGTGCGGTGCTCGTCGTGCGCGCGGTGCACATGCTGATGCAGGCGCAGGAAACGCTCCAGCAGCAGGAAGCCGAAGAAGCCGGCGAATATGCCGCACCCGAACTTCTTCCCGGCGCCGAAAAGCTCTGCTGCCTCGGGCATCAGGTGGAAGAGAGCCGCACCCAGCAGTGCGCCTGCGGCGAGGCTGATCAGATACGGGAGCATCGACGTCAGGCGTTGCTCGTGCCGCACCAGTATGAGAAGAGCCAGGAGCGGTATCGCGCTCACACACGCGATCGCAACGAATGTAAAGACCACGGAATTGGTCACGTCCGTGCTCCGCTCGACCGTGAGCCATTCTGGTATCCGGTGCGACGCTAACCCGCGACCGGTTGAATCCGCTGCTGTACCTCGACGACCGAGCCGTGCAGGCGGTTGGCTGCGTCCCCGTGATCATCGATCGCAATAGTCCACAAGACTCGATCGTGCCTGCTCCTGAGATCCATGGCGGCGTCACCGAGTATGGGCATGATGGCAGACCAGTCCCCCTCCGCCACCGTGCTCATTCCGTTCACCTCGTAAGCGACTCCAGCATCTGCGAAGCGCTGTACGACTTCGGCGACGGGATCAATCTGACTTTCGCTGTCACCCACGGTGACCACTGCAACACTGAACAGCATGGCATTCCTCCGGATCTCACGGTACCGCCCCGGCGGACGTCCCGTCCGCGGAGCGTGCTGCATCGAGGGTCGTGCATACATCGAGGTCGGTCAGTTGATCGAAGTCGTCGTACCAGTATCCGATGGCCATCAACGAGGCGGGCTTGAGCAGGCACACGACGCGATCGGCCTCGGCCGCCAGGCGGGCGCAGACTCCCGCGTCCCCGACCGGCACGGCAACGGTCACGTCGCGGGCACCGGCCGCTCTGACAGTGCGTATGGCAGCCAGCATCGTTGCGCCCGTCGCGAGTCCGTCATCAACGAGGATCACTGCGCGCTGGCGCAGATCGAGAGGCGATTTGCCGCGGTACAGGCGGCTGCGGCGCTCGACTTCAGTCATCTCCCGTGCAGTGATTTCAGCGATAGTCGGGGCCGGTATCGTCCCTTCAAAATCGGGATTAACGACGCGCACGCCACCTGCGGCGACGGCACCGATCGCGAGTTCCGGCTGCAGTGGATGTCCGAGTTTGCGGACCACCATCACGTCCAGCCCGACACCGAGCGCCCGTGCGATTTCCGCGGCGACTGGCACGCCACCCCTCGGCAGGGCGAGCACCATCGTATCGTCCTGGCGAGGCTCTTTCAGCAGGGCGTCCGCCAGTCTTCTGCCGGCGTCCCTTCGATTCTTGAAGCGTGTAATCTGCATCAGTGCCTCCGGAGGTCAGGAGCCATTGCGGGTCCAGAGCACGATTGCCCCACATGTGCCACGAGCAAACTCCGCCGGCATCTCGGACGGACCGCGATAAACTTCGATTGCTTCGAGATCCAACGGCCGCACCAGGTCATCGATCGACATGCCCAACAGCGGTGTTGTCTCCGCCGTTGGCAGCTGCGCACCATCATCCATGGCCGACACGATTCCGGCCAGCGCCGGGGCGCGACTCGATGTATCCAGCAGTTGGCCAATCACCGTCTGCGCCGCGCCGGGCAGCGGCACGGTGTTCAACGCCAGCAGCGCCAATACGTAGCGCGCTGGTGACCGGCACGGTGGAGTTATTCTCATCGCTTCCTGCTTCTACATCTGATGCCTACTTGTGCCCTTTCACGACGAAGCTCACCTTCGCCGTCAACCGGTATTCGGCAATGCGGCCGTTCTCCACGATCGCCTTCATACCGCTGACCCAGATTTCTTTCACGTCATCAACGGTCTTTGCCACCTCGTCCAGCGCACTCTGCACCGCATCATCCCAGCTCTTCTCCGACTGTGCGATGACTTCGATCACCTTCACGATTTTTGCCATGACTCCTCACTGTGTGAATGTACCGTGACCGTGCTGCGTGTTCGCTCCGGTACCTGCATCGGCGCTCATGACGGATCGGACCGGTCTCCTGTCAGGGACCGATCCGACCGCCACTCGCGTGCTCATGGCATGAGAACGGTGGACATGCTCGACACGTGCAGCTTGTTCTCGACGTCTGTTACTCCGGCAGCAGCACGCGCGGCGTGTTCTGCCTCCGTCCGCTCCGACCATGAGCGCACGCTGCCGCTCAGCGTGACCTTGCCACCGGATACCGCGACCGAGATGTGGTCCGCATCGATCTGGGCGCTGCGATTGAACGCCCTCTTGATCCGATCGACCACGTCCTTCGGGACGGCGCGTGGCTTGACACGGATCTGGTTCGATACGCCGCGCACGCCTGCCAGATCGCGCACTGCATTCTCAGCCGACCTGCGCTGGAATGCCCAGTCGACTTCGCCATCGAGAATCACCCATCCGCGTTCCACGGTCGCCGAAACGGTACCCGGGACGGGGGCCGACCACTTGAGCGCCGTTGCCGTCGCCGCCGCGATGTCGGTGTCGTCCCTCTGGAGGCTGTTCGGCAGACGCACCTCGAGATCGTTCGCTACCGCAACGACCCCGTGGACGCGCTTGGCTGCCTTTTCCGCTGCCCGCTTCTCTGCATAGCTGCGGACGTGGCCCGTCAGCGTGACCGCGTTGTCGTGAACTGCGACGCCAATCCCGGGCGTATCGAGCGACCTGTCCCACGTCATCTCGTCGATCACGTCCTGTCTGAGGTCTTCCGCGTTCTTCATGGCTGCCTCCCGGGGTTGAGCGCGGTCGTCGGTACGACGGCCACTGATCCAAGCTGGCCTGTCGGTGTCGGCGATCTGTAGGGAGGACCACGAGTATGTTGTCAGGAATGCACAGACAGTCTTGGCGACTGACAGATACTGGCCCGGCGGCGATCACCGAAGCGTCATGACCGCCCGGCGACGAGCCGTGCATTGCGCGCGTAGTCAAGCAATGCGAGCACCCCCATCAGTGCGACCGGAATGACGACCCACCCGACAAGTGCGGGCTCGAGCAGGAGCAGGCCTATCGCAGCGAACTGGATCCAGGTCAACCGTTTGCCCGCGGGGCGTGCACGCAGCCGGGCGCGCGGGTTTCGCGCAAGAACGACCGCGCCTCCGACGATCACACCAATATCCCGCAGCAGCAGCAGCGGCAGACTCCATAGCGGCAGGAAGCCGGAGACGGCGAGGCTGACGAGCGCCGTGATCATGAACGTCCGATCGGCGATCGGGTCCAGGAGTTCACCCATGCGCGTGGTCCGGCCGGTGCGCCGGGCGAGTTTTCCATCGATCCAGTCGCTGGCGGCGGCGACTGCGACGATCACAAGCCTCCACGCCAACGGCTCGATGAACGCGAACGCTGCGGCGAGCGGAATTCGCAGACTGCTGATCGTATTGGGCAGGTTGAGCCAGTCGTGCTTGCGTGAGGACGGCACGTGTGCTCGCTCGACGTCCTGCATGGGCTCTCCTGCCTGGTCGGGGTTCGCCGAATGTCACATCGGTCGCGCGGTTGGAATCTACGCAGTACGTGTCCACGCAGGTATCAGGAAATGCCCCACGCTACTCACGGGGAAACCCGCCTGCGCGCCGGCTGTCCTGAAGCGACCTTCACAGCCGTCGGCATCCCTCAGCAGCGAGGCGGTCATGGACAAGAACGACGACGAGCTGGACATCGTCGACGAGGCGTCACGGGAGTCGTTCCCGGCGAGTGATTCCCCCGCATGGACCATCAGCCGAGCTCCTCGGCGGGAGGACGCGCACGGGCGGAAGGGCCTGAGGGGCGTGCTGGTGGAGGGTGCGTTCGCGGGACTCATCGGCTATGCCGCGATTGTCCTCTTCTTCGCGATCGCGAGTGTCCGGGCCGGGAACTCTCCATTGCACATCGCGGCACTGCTTGGCGACGCGCTGTTCGGGCCGCCGGCTGCCGATGGCAGCCGCGCGGAGCTCGACGCAGCGTTCGCCTACAACAGTGTGCAACTGCTTGTAATGCTGCTCGCCGGCATCGTCCTCGCCTGGCTGGCGATGGTCTCCGGGCGGGTCGTTCAGGGCTGGTACCTGGCGCTCACCGCCGTGGTGTTTGTGTTCTGTCACATCATTGCTCTGCCGATCTGGTTCGACGCCAGGGTCCGCGAGGATCTGTCGCTGTGGCTGATCATGTCCGGTACCGCGCTGGCCACCCTGGTCATGGCCGCATACCTGTGGCGCGCATACCCCGGTATCAGAGGGGCGATGCACGAGCCGGACGATGCCGCAGCAGGCGGCTGAGGCGTGCACGGATTCTTCAAATCAGCAAGGAGCGGGGATGCACGGAGCAGACCGTGATCCTGGCCGGGGCCGGCTCGCCTTTCAGTCGATCGTCATGTCCGCACCTGTGGGAGCAAGCCCGGTTTTCCGCGCGCGCGGCATCACGAAGGTGTACCTGATGGGCGAGGTCGAGGTACATGCGTTACGGTCGGCTGACCTGGACCTGTACGAGGGCGAGTTCATGGTCCTGCTGGGCGCGTCCGGCAGCGGCAAGTCAACATTGCTCAACATTCTCGGCGGCCTGGATGTGCCTACGAGCGGTACTGTCTGGTTCCGTGACCAAGACCTGACGAACGCCGACGATGCGGAATTGACGCGCTACCGGCGCGCGCACGTCGGTTTCGTATTCCAGTTCTACAACCTGATCCCCAGCCTGACCGCGCGCGAGAACGTCGCCCTGGTGACGGAAATCGCGGACGCGCCCATGCGGCCTGAGGACGCGCTCGCGCTGGTTGGTCTGTCGGATCGCCTGGACCACTATCCGGCCCAGCTGTCGGGCGGTGAGCAGCAGCGGGTTGCAATCGCACGGGCGGTCGCGAAGAGGCCGCACGTTCTCCTATGCGACGAGCCGACGGGCGCACTCGACTCGCAGACGGGCCGTCTGGTACTGCGAGTCCTGGAGCGTGTGAACCGTGAGCTCGGCACCACGACGGCGATCATCACGCACAACGCGCCGATCGCGCGCATGGCCGATCGGGTGGTCCGCATAGCGGATGGCCGGATCGTCGAGGAAATCCGCAACGTGACGAAGCTCACGGCCGACGACATCGAGTGGTAGGCAGGTGCACTGATGAGAGCGCTCAACCGCAAGCTGGTGCGGGACGCCTGGTGGCTCCGGGGTCAGTTGTTCTCGATCGCCCTGGTCGTAGCAGCGGGTGTCATGACGGTCGTTACCCTGCGCGGCACGTACACTTCGCTCGCGACTTCACTGGACACGTTCTACACCGATTACCGGTTCGCCGATGTCTTCGCGGAGCTGTCCAGTGCGCCGGAACCGCTCTCCCGCCGGATCCAGCAGGTGCCAGGCGTGGCCGCGGTGGAGACGCGCGTGCGCGAAATAGTCAACCTGGACGTGCCGGGTCTGGGGGAACCGGCAGTCGGACTGATCCTGTCTATCCCGGCGCAGCCGGGACGCTGCCTCAACGAGATCCACATCGTAAGCGGCCGGTACGTGGACCCGGCGCGACCGGACGAAGTGCTGGTAAGCGAAAGCTTTGCCACGGCCAACCAGCTCGTTCCGGGCTCCGTGATCAGCGCGGTCATAAACGGCCGGTGGCGGCGGCTGGACATCGTCGGCATTGCTATATCGCCGGACTACATCGGCGAGCTTGCGCCCGGTACAATCTTCCCGGACGACCGACGCTTCGCCATCCTGCGCATGAACAGACAAGCTCTCGCGGCGGCAACCGGGCTGGAAGGCGCCTTCAACGACGTCTCGCTCACGCTGGCTCCATCAGCCAGCGAAGGTGACGTCATCGCAGCGCTCGACCGGCTGCTGGAGCCGTTCGGCGGGCTGGGTGCGTACGGCCGGGACAACCATCCGTCACACCAGACGGTCATCGGTGAGCTCGACCAGAACCGCGTCACCGGTACGGTCATTCCCGCTATCTTCCTGGGTGTCGCGGCGTTCCTGCTGAACATTGTACTGGGCCGGCTGGTGGGCACACAGCGGGATCAGATCGCAGTGATGAAGGCGTTCGGCTACAGCAATGCGGACGTCGGCAGCCATTACCTGCGGTTTGCCGCATTCTCTGTGGTTCCGGGCGGGTTGGCGGGTACTGCGCTCGGCGTATGGTTCGGCGGTGCACTTACACGGTTGTATGGCCAGTTCTTTCGCTTTCCCGCCCTCTCGTACACGGTCGACTGGACGCTGGTCGCGATCGCGCTCGGCGTCAGCATCGCGGCGGCTGCGCTGGGCGCACTGGGCGCCGTGCATCGCGCAGTCGGGCTGGCGCCAGCGGAGGCAATGCGGCCGGAGGCGCCGCTCCGGTTCCGTCCCGGCCTCGTCGAACGTACCGGCGTCGCGCGGCTGCTGCCGGCATCGGGGCGGATGATCGTCCGGAACGTCGAGCGCCAACCCGTACGCAGCATGCTGGCCGCAGTCGGTGTCGCCTTATCGGTCGCGATCCTGGTCGTCAGCATGTTCTTCTTCGACGCCATAAGCAGCATGCTGGATGTGCAGTTCCGGCAGGTGCAGCGCGAGGACCTCGCGGTCTATTTCGGCCGGCTGCGGCCTCGGTCCGTGCGCTACGACCTGGCGCATCTCGAGGGAGTGACGCAGGTCGAGCTCTTCCGCACCGTCCCCGTCCGCCTCAGCAACGGATACCGGCAGCGGTCGACGATCGTGACCGGGATGCAGAAGGACGGCACGCTGCGCCGCGTGATCGATCAGAAGCGGGGCGCGGTGGCAATGCCGCATGACGGGCTGCTGGTGAACTCGAAGCTCGCGGACATCCTCGACATCGCCGTCGGTGACACAGTGCAGCTGCGCGTGCTGGACGGCGGCCGGCAGGAGATCCGGCTGGCTGTGGCCGGGACGGTCGATGAGATCTTCGGCATCAGTGCGTACATGGACTACGACGCGCTGCACCGTGTCCTGGGCGAGGCGCGCGTTGCATCGGGAGGATATCTGCGCACGCAGTCGGGCAGTGTGCAGGCGCTCAACGAGCAGGTCAAGACGCTGCCGGCCGTGGTGAGTGCATACTCACCGGCGGTCCTGCGCGACACATTCGAACAACAGATGAACGAGAACGTGATGGTTTCGGTGACCTTCCTGGTGACGCTCGCGGGAATACTTGCCGTTGGCGTGATCTACAACGGCGCACGCATAGCGTTGTCCGAGCGCGGCCGTGAGCTGGCGAGCCTGCGGGTCCTCGGCTTCACGCGACGCGAAGTCTCCGTCCTGCTGCTCGGTGAGCAGGCGGCGATCACGCTGCTGGCGATCCCGCTCGGCTGGGCGATCGGCTTCGGGTTCGGCGCATTCATCCTCGCCATGTTCGACATGGAGCGGTACCGCATACCGATGGTCATCACCGGCCGGACCTACATGTTCTCGGCGCTGATCGCCGTCGTGTCGGCCGTGCTCGCCGGCGCAGCGGTCCGGCATCGCCTCGACCGACTCAACCTGATCGAAGTGCTCAAGACACGGGAATGAAGATGGTGGCAACTCGAGATGGAGCATCGACCCGGCCGGCGGAGCAGCCGGCGGAGACCGGCCGGCCCCCGGCCGGCCGCGCTCGACGCATGGGCAGGCTGCGCCGGCGGATTGGCTGGAGTGTGGTCGCGGCGGCCGTGACCGTGCTGGTGCTGTGGTCCCTGTGGCCGGAATCTGTCGACGTAGACACGGGGACCGTGTCACGAGGTCCGCTGGAGACGACTGTCGACGTTGACGGTGTCACGCGCGTGCAGGACCGCTACGAGATTGCAACGTCCGTGTCCGGTCTGCTCGAGCGAACGGCGCTGCGGCCGGGCGACACAGTCGTGGCGGGAACGGTGGTCGCCCGGATCACGCCGGTGCCGCTGGATCCGCAGGCGCAGGCACAGGGCGATGCCCATCTGGCGGGCGCACTGGCTCGCGAGGCCGAAGCACGGTCGTGGGTGACGCAGACGCAGCGCGCACTCGAACAGACGGAGCGCAGCACCGCCCGTATGCGCGTGATCGCGATTGCCGGCGCCGTGTCACGGGACGAACTCGAGCGGACTGAGCTCCAGTTGGCAGCGGCGCGGAGTGAGCACGAGGCGGCGCTCGCGCGTGCAGCCGCACTCAACGCCGAGGTCGGCGCGGCGCGTGCGGCGCTGCTCGGCGGCACGGGCAGCGGCGGCGCGGTTGTGCTGGTGCAATCGCCCGTCACCGGCACGGTGCTACGAATCCACCAACAGAGCGAGCGCGTCGTACCGGCTGGTACGCCGCTGGTGGCGATTGGTGATGCTGCGCATCTCGAAGTCGTCGTCGACGTTCTGTCGACGGACGCCGTCGGCATTGAGCCCGGTGCGGTCATGCGACTTGTCGATTGGGGCGGCTCCGGGGAGCTGGAGGCGCGCGTACGCTCGGTTGCACCGCAGGGGTTCACAAAGGTGTCCACGCTGGGCGTGGAGGAGCAGCGCGTGGAGGTGATCGGCGAGCTGCCGGGGGCGCCGCCGGCGCTCGGCGATGCGTACCGCATGGAGGCGCGCATCGTCACCTGGTCAGCGCCCAATGTCCTGAAGGTTGCCAACAGTGCGCTGTTCCGGACGGGCGATGCGTGGAGCGTCCTCGTCGTCGAGTCCGGTCGCGCGCGGCTGCGGCAGGTAACAGTGGGCCACAGGGGCGAGACGGAGACCGAGATCCTGAGTGGCGTTGAATCGGGTGAGACGTTGATTCGGTTCCCGTCAGACCGCATCATGCCCGGAACGCGCGTGCGGCCGCGGCCGTGACGGCTGCCGGCCGCACGCAGTCGAAAGTACAGAGTCCTACAACGAATGCGTATGTCTTCCGACAGACGCGCGCCGGTCGCGTGGCTATGGTGATTACCAGGTTCCCGTCGGGAGCCTGCACAGCACAGGGAGAATGCTCCATGACCGGCTCGGACCTGACTCTGGCGTATGGCTTCGGCGCGATCATCGACGTGCCCTACGACGCGGCCGTGAAGCGGGTGCGTGACGCGCTCGCCGGTGAAGGCTTCGGTGTGCTGACGGAGATCGACGTAGCGGCCACACTGAAGAAGAAGCTCGACATCGAATTCAGGCCGTACATCATCCTGGGCGCGTGCAATCCGCCGCTGGCGCACCAGGCGCTGAGCAGCGAGCTCGAGATCGGGCTGCTGCTGCCGTGCAACGTCGTCGTGCACGCGGCCGAGGACGAGCGCAGGAGCGTGGTGTCGATCATGGACCCGGAGGCTGCGCTCTCGCTGGCAGGCAATCCAGCCATCGCACCCGTCGCGGCCGATGTGAAGGCACGGCTTCAGCGCGTGCTGGATAGTGTGCGCAGGTGACATCATGAACCGCATTCGGACCATCATACTCGGCGCCGCGGGGCGCGACTTCCACAACTTCAACGTCGTGTTTCGCGATGCACCGGCATACGATGTCGTGGCATTTACGGCGCAGCAGATCCCGCACATTGCCGATCGCACGTATCCGTCAGAGCTCGCCGGGCAGCACTATCCGGGCGGCATCCCGATCCACCCGGAGAATGAGTTGGAGGAGCTGATCCGGAACCGTGAGGTGGATCTGTGCGTGCTGGCGTACTCCGACCTGTCGCACGATGCGGTCGGGCACCTCGCGAGCCGTGCCAACGCCGCGGGCGCCGACTTCACGATGCTGAGCGTGCGGCAGACCGTCCTGCGCTCGAACCTGCCGGTCGTCTCGGTGTGCGCCTCGCGGACCGGTGCAGGGAAGAGCCAGACCAGCCGCGCCGTGGTTCGCGCCCTGCGCGACAGCGGCCTGAGGGTCGGCGTGCTGCGTCACCCGATGCCCTACGGTGACCTGGTCCGCCAGCGTGTGCAGCGCTTCGCGGACGCGGCCGATCTCGAGCAGCAGCACGTGACGTTCGAGGAGCGGGAGGAGTACGAGCCGCACATCGCTGCCGGGTCGGTCGTGTGGGCCGGCGTCGATTACGCCGCGATCCTGCACGCGGCTGAGCAGAAAGCCGATGTGATCGTGTGGGATGGAGGCAATAACGACACCTCATTCCTGCAATCGGATCTGATGATCACAGTGGTGGACCCGCACCGTGCCGGTCATGAGCTGAGCTACTACCCGGGCGAGACGAATGTGCGGCTGGCGGACGTCGTAATCGTCAACAAGTGCGACACCGCGAATGCGGATGCGGTGCGGCAGGTGCGTGAGAATGTGCGGTCGATCAACACGCGTGCCGTGATCCTGGAGGCCGAGTCTCCGATCGAGGTCACGGATCCCGACGTGCTGCGCGGCCGGCTCGTGCTGGCCGTCGAGGACGGACCCACACTCACGCACGGCGGCATGAGGATCGGCGCGGCCATGATCGGCGCGCAGCAGTGCGGCGCCAGGCTGATGGACCCGCGTCCGCACGCGCAGGGCGAGCTCGCCGAAACGCTGCGGCAGTATCCGCACATCGATGCGGCGCTGCCCGCGATGGGCTACGGCGATGGCCAGGTCCGTGACATGGAGGCCACGATCGCCGCCGCCGTGCGCGCCGGGGCCGCCGCGGTTGCGGTCGGCACGCCGATCGACCTGGCGCAGCTGATCGACATCCCGGTACCGCACACACGGGTCGGCTATTCACTCAGGCTGCGTGACGAGGGCGCGCTCGAGCGCGCGCTTGCGCCGGTCACGCAGAAGGCGCTGCAGCAGCACGAGGTCGACGTCGAATGCTGAGGTTCGGTACGCACCCTGGAGGGTCGAAGTGAGTGGATTTCGCGTAGGATCGATCGCCGGCATCGAGATACGGATCGATTACACATGGTTCGTGATCTTCGCGCTGGTCCTGTGGACACTGACGCGCGGTGTCTTCCCGGCCGCGTACCCGTCGCAGCCATCGCTGACGTACCTCGTGATGGGAGTGGCCGGGACACTGCTGGTCTTCGCATCACTGCTCGCGCACGAGTTGTCGCACTCCCTTGTTGCCCGGACCCGCGGCATAACCGTGGAGAGCATCACGCTCTTTATCTTCGGCGGGATGGCACGTACGAAGGAGGAGTTTGAAACGCCAGGCGACGAATTTCTGATCGCCGTCGCCGGGCCGGTCATGAGTGTGGCCATCGCCGCGTTCTTCTGGCTGCTCGCGTGGGCTGCAACGCAGGCCGGTGCGTCCGTGGCAGTGACGGGCGTCGCGTCGTATCTCGCGCTGATCAACTTCGTGCTGGCCGTGTTCAATCTGTTCCCCGGATTCCCGCTGGACGGAGGCAGGCTGTTGCGCGCGATCGTGTGGAAGCGGACGGGGGACCTGCGACGGGCAACGCGGATCGCGTCGAACGGCGGCAAGGTCTTCGGCTACATGCTGATGGTGCTCGGTCTGCTGAACCTGTTCGGCGGCAACCCGCTGGGCGGCATGTGGCTGGTCTTCATCGGCTGGTTCGTGCGCATGGCCGCCGAGACCAGCTACGTGCAGCACGTGCTGCGCAGCTCGCTCGAAGGCGCGACGGCGCGCGACGCGATGACGCCGGCCCCGCTGACGGTGACGCCCGATGAGACACTGCAGGACTTCCTCGACGACTACGTGCTGGACGGCCGTCACCACAGCTACCCGATCGTGCAGCGTGGGCGTCCGCTTGGCCTCATCACGCTCGATCGAGTGCGCGCAGTGCCGAAGGACGAGTGGCGCTCGCGGACCGTGCGTGACGCGATGGTCCCGCTCTCGTCGGACATTGCTGTCGCCCCCGGTGACGACCTGATCGAGGCAGTGCGAAAGTTGAATGCGTCGCGGCTCGGGCGCGTGCTGGTCACGCACGAGGATCAGCTGGTCGGCATCATCTCGCAGAGCGACATTGCGCGCTGGCTCGAGCGGGCGCGTCTGCGTGAGGAGGTCGGCGACGGCGGAGGACCCGGCAAGACGCTGACGCATGCCTGACGACCGCATGCAGCTGCCAACAGCGGTCGCGGCAGGCCGGGTCGCGGATGGCTGACGTCGAGACGGCCGTGGCGAGGACGTCGCGGTTCGACGCACTGCTGCCCGCCGAGATGGCGGTCCGGGCCGAGTCGATCGGCGTCGCCAAGGCGGGACTCAACGCCGTGAGCACGCTGGCGCTGGCCGTACTGGCCGGTGCGTTCATCGCGCTCGGCGCGGTCTTCGCCACGACGGTCGTGGCGGGGGCGGCCGGCTCATTGCCGGTCGGCATCGTGAGACTGCTGTCCGGCCTGGTGTTCTCGCTCGGCCTGATCCTCGTCGTGGTCGGCGGCGCCGAGTTGTTCACGGGCAACAACCTCATTGTCATGGCGTGGGCCGGCCGGAAGCTGAGCCATGCCGCGCTGCTCCGGAACTGGGCGCTCGTGTACGCCGGCAATTTCATCGGCGCCATGGGCACGGTCGTGCTCGTCTTCCTGAGCGGCCAGTACGCGTTCGACCGGGGCGCGATCGGCGTCGCTGCACTCGCGACCGCCACACACAAGGTCGGCCTCGGCCTCCTTCAGGCCATCGTGCTCGGCATCCTCGCCAACGGCCTCGTCTGCCTGGCCGTCTGGCTGTCGTTCAGCGCACGCACGACGACGGACCGTATCCTCGCTGTGATCTTCCCGATCACCGCGTTCGTCGCGGCCGGCTTCGAGCACAGCATCGCGAACATGTACTTCGTCCCGATCGGCATCATGATCCGCCAGCTGGCGCCCGCGTCGTTCTGGCTGATGGTCGATGCGACGCCGACGGACTATGCCGCGCTGGGCTGGTCGAGCTTCGTCTTCGACAACCTGCTGCCTGTGACGATCGGCAATATCATCGGCGGCGTCGTGCTGGTGGGCGCGACATACTGGTTCGTGTACCTGCGGCGGCGGCCGTCATGACGGCAGAGCCGCTGACGCGGGGCATCTCCCACGTCGACGATGACAATTCCTGACAGACTGCCCGGCGGCTGGCGGCGACCTTCGGTGAGTCCGACCACCCGAGGTGAGGAGGTGTCGCATGACGGGCGTGCACCAGCGATACGCGACGTTGCAGGCGGCGCGGCGCGGCGATCGCAAGGCGTTCGACATCATCTGGCAGGATTTCAGGGAGCCGCTGTGCGCCATCGTGCGGCGCACGCTGCCGGAGGCGCACAACCTCGCGAAAGAGCGGCAGGTGCTCGAGGTCATGGGAGATGTTCATGACCGCTCGTTCGAGGAACTGCAGCATAAGCCGTCGAACTGGTCGACATACGGCTGGCTGTCGTGGATCGCGCACCGGGAATCTATGCGCAGGGCGGAGCAGGCGGTCTGATGCCGTGCGGTTTCCGCCTCGTCGCCGTCGACTACGACGGTACGATCGCTACGGACGACCGGGCCAACGAAGCGGCGCTGCATGCGATCGCCGCGCTGCGCGACAGCGGTATCAGAGTGGCACTGTGCACCGGTCGGATCGGTGATGAGCTGCGCGCCGTGTTTCCGGATGTAGAACAGCACTTCGACGCCGTCATAGCCGAGAACGGCGCCGTTGTCGGCATTGGATCGCAGGAGGAGCGCACATACGGCGATCTACCTCTCGAACTGCTCGCCGCGCTTGATGAACGCGGCGTGCCGTTCCGGACCGGCCGCGTGCTGATCGCGACGGACGCCGGGCATGACCGGGTGATCCTCGCCGAAATCGAGCGGCTCGGTCTGGAAGTGCAGCTGGTGTTCAATCGCGGCGCACTGATGGTGCTCCCCGCAGGCGTGTCAAAGGGCTCAGGCCTGCTGCGTGTACTGGCCGCGCTGGAAGTGTCGCGCCACAGCGCGATCGGCATCGGCGACGCTGAAAACGACCACTCGCTGCTGGCCGCGTGCGAGGTGGGTGTCGCGGTGGGGAACGCGGTACCCGCTCTCAAGTCGCACGCCGACATCTGCCTCGCCGAGGCGAACGGTGCCGGTGTCGCGGGGTTCCTGATGGGACCCGTGTTGCAGGGCGAGGTGCTTGTGCATCCGGCGCGCTGGCATGTCGATATCGGTCGCTCCACTGACGATGAGCCGGTGCAACTGCCCGGTTCCGGCATCAACCTGCTCGTAGCCGGTGCCAGTTGCTCGGGGAAGTCACACTTCGCCGGACTCCTCGTCGAGAGGCTGGTGGCCCTGGACTACGCCGTGTGCGTGATCGACGCCGAGGGCGATCATGTGGGGTGCGCTCGGCTTCCCGGCGTCATCGCAGTAGGTGGAACGGAGCCGCTGCCGACGCCGCATCAACTCGCCAGGCTGGTGCGGAACAGGTTCAGCAGCGTGGTCGTGGACCTGTCGCAGCTTCGGGTCGATCAGAAGCAGGAGTACAGCCGGCGCGCGCTCGTCGAGCTCGAAGCGTTGCGTGCCGTCAACGGGTACCCCCACTGGATCGTGCTCGAGGAGGCCGACCAGCTGCTGGGTGACGCGGGTCTGCCGGAATCGGCGCATCCGTGCCCAGCCGGCTACTGTCTGGTTACGCACCGTCCCGCCCTGCTGAGTGAAACCGTGCTCGCGAGCCTGTACGGCGTTGTTGCATTTCCCGGTGCAGAACAGTACGCGAACATCCCGTTCAAGCCAGTGGCCGGAACAGCGGATGACAGGAGCCAACCGTTCGAACTGGCCCTCGGCGAAGCGGTGCTCGCGACGAACCAGGGCATGACCGCATTCCGCGTCGCCGAGCGCTCAGTTGCCCACGTCAGACACCAGCACAAGTACACACACGCCCAGGTGCCAGCCTCCCGCCGGTTCTACTTCGGTAGTCTTGGCGATGAAGGAAATGCTGCTGGCAACATGATCGAGTTCCGAACAGGCATCGTGAAAGCCAGCGACGATGTGCTGCGTTCGCATCTGGGCGCGGGCGACCTTTCACGCTGGACTGGCGAAGTGCTCGCGGATGACCAGCTGAGCGAGCGTCTGCGCGCGATTGAGCGCTGGTTCTGCAGTGAGCGGGACCCGAAAATCGAAGACGGCCGCACGGCACTGCTGGATGCGATCGAGGTCCGGTACGGTCTGAACGGTGTGTCCAGGCTCCCTCCGGACCGCCGCGACGGCTGATGATGGACAATGATGCCGGACGCGACCTGGTCCAGGCGCCTGTTGGTGAATGCGCATTCCGTCGAGAGCCAGCGCTCACTCATCCCGGCCGGCTCCGTCGAGGTTCACAGACTGAAGGTGTTCGGGGACGCTGCATTCCCAGTCGAGTCGGTCCTGGATCGCGCGCCGCAGTGTGTCCGCAGCCAGTGGCTCCCCATGCGTGATGTACGTGTGCTTCGGCGCCTTCTCGAACCCGTGCATCCATTCCAGCAGCTCCTCCTGATCGGCATGCGCGGAGAGGCCGTCGAGCATGCGCACGTCCGCGTTGACCGGGACGTCCGCGCCGTGGATGCGGACGGTGCGAGCGCCATCGACGAGAGCCTGGCCTCGCGTGCCGGGCGCCTGAAAGCCCGCGAAGAGGATCGTGTTGCGATGGTCCGGCGCGAATACCTTCAGGTGATGGACGACGCGGCCGCCGGTGGCCATGCCGCTCGCGGACACGATGACCATGGGGCCGCGCCGCTGATCGATGGCCTTGGACTCCTGGACGGAGTTGACGATCGTCACCGAACTCGTCAGATCGCGCCATTCATCAGCGTCTATCCGCAGTTCGGCCGCATGCCGCTCGACGAGCTCCGACACGTCGCGGGCCATCGGACTGTCGAGGAACACCGGCACCGGCGGGATCGCGCCCTGCGCGCGCAGACGTCCAAGCTGCACGAGCAGCGCCTGCGCGCGGCCGACGGCGAACGCAGGAACCACCACCACGCCGCCGCGCGCGGCGGTCTCCCGCACCACCGCCGCAAGCTGTTCGGCCGGGTCGATGTCCTCGTGTCGGCGACCGCCGTAGGTTGATTCCACCACCAGGTAGTCCGCGCGCTCGACGGTACGCGGCGCGAACATGAGCACGTCGTCCGGTCGGCCGATGTCGCCCGAGAAAACCAGGCGCACACCGTCCACGTCGAGCATGATGCTCGCGGAGCCAAGGATGTGGCCGTTCCGTCGAAACCGTGCCGTGACACCGTCGAGCACCGGCAGGTCGACCTCGAATGCGACCGGCTGGATGCGTTCGACCGCACGTTCGGCGTCCGCCCGCGTGTAGAGCGGTCGCGCGGGGTGGTGCCGGCTGAGTCCATGACGGTTCGCGAACCGCGCCTCCTCTTCCTGGAGGTGGCCGGAATCCGGCAGCATGATGGCCGCCAGATCCGCGGTCGGTGCCGTCGCCATCACCGGTCCGGCCATGCCGTCGCGCAGCAGCGCGGGCAGGTACCCGGTGTGGTCGATGTGCGCGTGCGTGAGCAGGACAACGTCGATGCTCTCCGGCGAGACCGGGAATGGTGCCCAGTTGCGCAGCCGCAACTGTTTCAGACCCTGGAACAGCCCGCAGTCAACGAGGATGCTCGCGCCACCCTCCGTTTCGACGAGGTAGCGCGAACCGGTCACCGTCCCGGCAGCGCCCAGAAATCTCAACCGCATGTCCAGTCTCTTTCCCGTGGCGGACCCAACCCGTGATCAAGCTGGTCGACATCACATGCCGATACCACCGGTCTCCCCTTGATCCCGTGTAAGGACAATCCCGTCACGCGGGAGCCGCTTCCCGACAGCGCACTGACGTTGCCGGAAATAGCTTGAACATCGATGGTCGGCAGATCTCAGATTACCGGTTCTCGAGGCGGGCGTGATGGAAGCGGATTGGATCCGGCCGTTCGACGACCTCGACATGGCCGACGTCGATGTGGTCGGAGGCAAGAACGCGTCGCTCGGCGAGATGCGACGTGCCCTCTCGCCACGCGGTGTGAGGGTGCCGGGTGGCTTCGCGACGACCGCCGCGGCGTACCGCAGGTTCCTGGACGGCGCCGGGCTACGACCGCTCATGGAGGGTGCTCTCGACGGGCTCGATACTGCGGATCTCGAAGCTCTGCAGAAGACCGGCCTGCGCATCCGCACGGCGATCCTGAACGCGACGCTCCCGGACGAGTTGAAGAACGCCGTCGTCGCGGGGTACCGGCGTCTCGAGGCGGAGTATGGTGAGGGCTGCGACGTCGCCGTACGCAGCAGTGCTACGGCCGAGGACCTGCCGACCGCCAGTTTCGCGGGCCAGCAGGAGACCTACCTCAACATTCGCGGCACCGGCCCGCTGCTCGACGCCGTGCTTCGCTGCTTCGCCTCGCTGTTCACCGATCGCGCGATTTCGTACCGGGACAAGCACGGCTTCCCACACATGGCAGTGGCGCTTTCGGTCGGTGTGCAGAAGATGGTGCGCTCCGACCTGGCGGGCGCCGGCGTCATGTTCTCGCTCGACCCCGAGACCGGCTTCCGGGACGCCGTGCTCATCAGCGCGGCGTGGGGTCTGGGCGAGAGCGTAGTGCAAGGAACGGTCGACGCCGACGAATACACTGTGTTCAAGCCTGTGCTGAAGGACGGGTTCCGGCCGCTGCTGCGCATGCGGATCGGCGCGAAGGAATCCAAGCTGATCTACGAGCAGGGTGGCAGCCGTTCGACCCGGAGCGTGCCGGTGCCGCCCGCGGACCGCGGCCGGGCCGTACTGAACGATGACGACATCATGCGGCTCGCAGAGTGGGCCTGCATAGTCGAGGACCATTATTCGAGTCGGCGCGGCGAGCCCACGCCGATGGACATGGAGTGGGCGAAGGACGGCGAGACGGGAGACCTCTATCTCGTGCAGGCGCGGCCGGAGACCGTGCATTCGCGCCGTGCCCCGAAGCTGCTCGAGCGGCACCGCCTCGTCGGTGCCGGCGAGGTGATCGTCACCGGCCGCGCGGTCGGTGATCGCATCGGCCGCGGCAAGGTCCGGCACGTCGCAACCGTCAAGGATCTGGACACATTGCAGTCCGGCGATGTGCTGGTGACAGCGATGACGGATCCGGACTGGGAGCCCGTGCTGAAACGCGCTGCCGCGATTGTAACGGACCGTGGCGGGCGCACCTGCCATGCGGCCATTGTCAGCAGGGAGATGGGCATCCCTGCAGTGGTTGGAGCGGTCGATGCCACGCGCCGCCTGAAGGATGGCGCGGAGGTTACCGTCTCCTGCGCGGAAGGCGAGGAGGGCCGCGTATACGCCGGGCTGCTCGAGATCGAGACCGAGCAGATCGACACGGGCAGCATGGATCGCCCGCACACTGCAATCATGCTGAACATCGCCGACCCGGGCAGTGCGTTCAGGCACTCGTTCCTGCCGAACGACGGCGTGGGTCTGGCCCGCATCGAGTTCATCATCGCCTCGCTGATCGGCGTGCATCCGATGGCGCTGCTCGAGCCGGAACGCGTGAGTGACCGCAAGCAGCGGGCGGAGATCGATCGGCGGACCGCAGGCTTCGAGCACCCCGCCGATTATTTCGTGGACCGGCTGGCCGAGGGCGTCGGCATGATCGCGGCCGCGTTCTGGCCGAAGCCCGTGATCGTGCGGCTGTCCGACCTGAAGACAAACGAGTACGCAAGCCTGCTGGGCGGTGCTGCGTTCGAGCCGCACGAGGAGAATCCGATGCTCGGGTTCCGCGGTGCATCGCGCTACTACGATGCGCGCTACCGTGACGCGTTCGCGCTTGAATGCCGCGCGCTGACGAAGGTCCGCGACGTGATGGGACTGCGCAATGTCAGTGTCATGGTGCCATTCTGCCGCACGGTCGAGGAGGGTCGGCGCGTCATCGCGCAGATGCGGCAGAACGGCCTCGTCAGGGGCGAGCACGGTCTCGAGGTCTACGTCATGTGCGAGATTCCCAGCAACGTCATCCTGGCGAAGGCGTTCGCCGAAGTGTTCGACGGCTTCTCCATCGGCAGCAACGACCTGACCCAACTCGTGCTGGGTGTCGATCGGGACTCGGAGGTGATCGCGCACCTGTTCGATGAGCGCGATGAAGCCGTCAAGACGATGATCAGCCAGGTGATCACAGCCGCACACGCGGCCGGGCGCAAAATCGGCATTTGCGGTCAGGCACCCAGCGACTATCCCGAGTTCGCACAATTCCTCGTGGAGGCCGGCATCGACAGCATGTCTCTCACCGTCGATGCGGTCATGGCCACTACGCAGGCCGTTCTCCAGCTCGAGTCCAGGACCGACGAAGCACCGGGCGCGTTTGCACCGATTGCGGTGCCACAGCATGCCTGATGATGCACAACATGAACGCGGGAGGTCCAGATGCGGTCGCTCGAAGAGGTTGTCAGAGAGCTGCGTGCATTCGCAGGCGCGCCGCACAAGAGCCTCTCGATCTACATGACACTCGGTCCGCGCGGTGCAGGCACGAACGACCGTGCGCAGCTCATGGAGTTGCTCCGGCCGCTGCGCGGCACGACCGACGATCCGCCGTCCTTTGAAGCCGCGGTTGCCGTGGCCGAGACCTCGCTGGGGCGGCTCCGGCCGAGACCGTGGGCCGTGGCCGTGTTCACATGCCCGGCCCGCGGACTGGACATCATCGTGCCCTTGCGTACGCCCGTCGAATCGAGTGCGCACTGGCAGGAAGAGCTGCACCTCGCGCCGCTGCTCGCCGTGCTCGATGAGCACGAACCGATGCTCGTCATGCTGCTCGACACGCGCCGTGCACGTCTGTTCCGCGTGTTCATGCGCGAGATCGAGGAGATCGAAACACTCCGGCGCTCGCCGTCCAGGCGGAACCCCCGCGGCAATTCGCCCGGTCGCGCACGACACGGCAGGAGCGGCATGCCGACCGGCATGGGCTACGACACGGGCATAGAGGGGCACGAGGACGAGGGCGTACGAAAGCACGTCGATGGGGCGATCGCCATGCTGAAGCGCGCAGACCCGACCGAGGCGATCGGACGTATCCTGGTCGGTGGACCGGTGGAAGCCGTGTCCCGTTTCCTGGATCGGTTGCCCGCCGCTGTCCGCTCCCGCGTCGCGGCCGCGTCGAATCTGCCGGTTAATTCGAGTCCTGCCGAGGTGCTCACGCACATGGCCGAACAGGAGGCGGGACTCGAACGCGCGAGCGAGCTCGAGCTCATCGAAGAGCTGATCGAGGGATTCGGCCATTCCTGTATCGGCAGCGCTGCAGTCAGCGAGGCCGTGGCCGACGGCAAGGTTCAGACGCTCGTGTACGCATCCGGCGCCACGGTCACCGGCTTCGAGTGCAGCGCGTGCCGCTGGATCATGCCTGCGGATTCGTCGGCGGCGCCAGAGCGGGGCTGTCCGCGCTGCGGCACACCGATGCGTCACGATGATGATCTCGTGGCGGTCATGGTGAGGCGGGTGATGAGCCTTGGTGGCACGGTCGAGGAGCTGCGCGGTGCCGGAGCCGACCGCTTGCGGGCATTCGAGGGCGTTGGTGCACTGCTGCGCTATGTGCCGGCGTCACCCGCTGCGGCCGGACCATGACACCGCGTCAATGCGCACTGCGCGCCCGCCGCGTTGTCCGGTTGATGCTGGCGTGCGCAATGCTGCTGCCTGCCGCATGCGGCACTGTGGCCGATGCGGAGGCGCAGGAACGCGCGCAGGATGCGCACGCGGTCCTGGCCCGGCAGCTGGAGCTCATCCGCCGTGACGGCCGACTCGACGTCGGCATCGGCGTCATTGCGTTGTCGTCCGGCATTGACCGGCTGTACGACCGCGACGCCGTCCGTCCGCTGTGGTCCGACCCGGCAGCCGTGGCGGGGCTGCGCCAGGCGGTCCGCAGCATGGACGCGGACGGCCTCGATCCCGCGAACTACCACGACGAGATCATTGTCAATCTGGAACACGCCGTCGGCACACCACTCACGGCGGCGCGGCTCGACCTGATTCGTACGGACGCGCTGATACGGCTGACGCGCGACCTGCGCTTCGGTCGAGCGCGCTCGTCCCGGCTGGCCTCCGCCGCGCTTACGGAAGCGGGGGCCGCGGACGAGACTGTGACACTGCGCCGCATGATCAGCTCGGGCCGGCTGCTGGCCGAGGTCGAGGCGATGCGGCCGGACCATCCGATCTATCAGGGGATGCGCGACGCGTTGGCGGAGCTCCGTCGCGTGCAGCGCGCCGGGGGCTGGGATGCGCTGGATGCCGGGCCGGCGCTGCGCATTGACAGTGTGGATCCGCGCGTGCCGTTGCTGCGACGGCGCCTGGAGCTCGAAGGCTACATGGATGCCGGCCTGTTCGACGCCGTGCGCGCATTTCAACATCGCCACGGCCTGAACGAGGATGGTGTTGTCGGTCCTGCTACGCTGGCGGCGCTCAATGTGCCCGTGCAGGCTCGCATCGACCAGGTGCGTGTCAACCTGGAACGCGCCCGCTGGATCGTGCCGGGTCTGCCCGACTCATACCTGGTCGTCAACACAGCGGGGGCGCGCGTCTATCTGATCCGATCCGGCGCCACCGTTTTCGAGAGTCGTGCAGTAGTCGGCGCCCTGAGCACGCGCACGCCCGTGTTCCATGCGGTGCTGAGCCACGTCGTGCTGAATCCGACGTGGACCGTGCCGCGCAGCATTGACGGTGAAGTCCTGACCGCGATCCGGCAGGACGGAAAATATCTCGAGCGCAACGGGTTCCGGGTCGTGGATCGCGCGGGCGTACGGATCGACGCACGGCGGGTGAACTTCTCGCTCTACACCGGCGCGACATTCCCGTATGTCTTCGTGCAGGGCCCCGGCGCCGCGAACCCGCTCGGGCGCATCAAGTTCGTGTTCCCGAACCGCTACAACGTGTACCTGCACGACACGCCGGCGCGCTCACTGTTCGGCCGTGAGCAGCGCACGTTCAGTCATGGCTGCATCCGCGTCGAGGACCCCGTCCGCCTCGGCAGCCTGGTGCTCCAGTGGCAGGGCCGCTGGACGCCGGAGGCCATCACGGCGGCGATCGCGGCCGGCACCACCGTCACCATCCCAGTCAGCGCGCCGTTACCGGTGCTGATCCTGTACTGGACCGCGGCCACCGACCTGCACGGCGAGCTCCACTATTACAGCGACGTTTATGGACGGGACGCGCAGCTCCTGAGCGAGATCGATCGACGTTGAAAGGAGTGTTTCGTCATGGCTGAAACGACTGATCGGTCCAGCACCCACCGGAAGGCGAACCGCGATGCCAGACGGGCCCTCCAGGCGAGGGACCGCATTCTCGGCACCGTCGCGCATGACCTGCGCAACCCGCTCAATACCATCATCATGAGCGCGGGCCTGCTGAAGGATCTGCACCTCTCGGAAGAACAGCAGCGACATCAGATCGAGGTCATCCTGAGCTCGGGGCGTCACATGAACCGGCTCATCCAGGACCTGCTCGACGTCGCCCGTGTCGAGGGCGAGCATCTGAAACTCAATCGGGAGCTCCAGGCGCCGAGCCAGCTAGTGCGTGAAGCCGTCGCGCTGAACGAGGCGCGCGCCGCCGCTCGCTCGATCGACCTTCGCGTCGGACCGTGTGACCGGGGCGTACGGATCTCGGCGGACCGGGACCGCCTGCTCCAGGTGCTATCGAACCTGATCGACAACGCCGTCAAGTTTTCACCCGAAGGCTGTACGGTCGAGGTCCGCGCCGAGGCGATGGAGTCCGCAATGCGGTTCAGTGTAATCGACACAGGCGCCGGCATCCCGGCCGACGACATCGCGCACCTGTTCGAATCCTTCTGGCAAGGCACGAGGACGAGCATCGAGGGCGCCGGCCTCGGGTTGGCGATTGCGCGCGGCATCGTGGAGGCGCACGGCGGCGATATCGGCGTCGACAGCACGCCCGGCAGCGGCAGCACGTTCTTTTTCACGGTCCCAACGGTGATGGCTGGCGAAGACAGCGAAAGGGCCGACGACGACGCGCCCGAATACGCCGCCGTGTGGCCCGATCCGTAACCTGACTCATGAAAGCGTTCTGCGAGACGGGCCACCCAGCACAGCGGCGATCGCCGGCGGTGCTGTCGTCATCGCTGCGGCCGTGCTGATGACGGGCAGTGCCGGCGTCCTGTTCTGGGTCGGACTCGGTGCCGGTGCGTGGGCGGACTGGCGTTGATCCGCGCGTATCTGAAGAACGGAAATCCGGATCCCAGGTTCGTTCCTCGTCCTGCATGGACGGCGAGGCGGACCGGCCCCGTTGTCAATGACCGATCCGCCTGTCCGTCCTCGTCATACGAGAGCGGCGGACATGCTCGATACGCGCAGGTTGTTCTCGACGTCCGTGACTCCGGCTGCTGCACGCGCCGCGTGCGCCGCTTCCGTCAGCTCCGACCATGAGCGGACCGTGCCGCCCAGTATAACCCTGGTACCGGAGACAGCGACGGTGATGTGGTCGGCGTCGATCTGGGCGCTGCGGTGAAACGCCTTCCTGATCTGGTCCTTCACATCTTTCGGAACCGCGCGTGCTTTGACACGGATCTGATTCGACAGCCCGCGCACGCCTGTGATGTCGCGCAGCGCATTCTCGGCGGCTCTCCGCTGGTAGGCCCAGTCGACCTCTCCCTCGACCGTCACCCAACCGCGCTCCACGCTCACTGAGACGGTACTCGGCACGGAAGCCGACCACTTGATCGCCGCTGCCGCTGCAGTGGCGATATCGGTGTCGTCCTTCTGCAGGCTGCTCGGCAGCCGCACCTCGAGCTCGTTGGCTACGGCGACGACGCCGTGAACCCGCTTCGCCGCCTTCTCCGCCGCCCGTTTCTCCGTGTAGCTCCGGACATGGCCCGTCAGCGTGACTGCGCCGTCGTGAACGCCGACCCCGATACCGGGGGCATCCAGTATGGGATCCCACGCCAGCTCATCGACCACGTCCTGTCTGAGTTCTTCCGCCTTCTTCATGACTCACCTCCGGGTTCGCGCGGGGACCGCCGGTGCGGCGGCCACGATCCAAATTCGCATTCTGGCGCGGGTTGTCTGTAGGGAAAGCGCTTGCGATCTGCCATGGATCACCTGAAATGGCAATGGGGGGATTCCGGATGTTGACCCCGGGCGACGGAACGCCGAACCCCTCGTTTCCGAGTGCATGCGTGACGCGCTCCAGCGCTTGCTGTACCGGCATCGCGAAAATGGCTCCAAAGCCGTATGGCAGTGACAGCCTTCTTCTCATGTGCCCTCGTGTGAGGTGCGCTGCCCGGTCCCTGTGATCGGGCAGCGCGGCCTGCCTAATCAGTGATCGTGATCTTGGTCCCCCTCGACTGCGCGGCCTTCGAGAGGTGGATTCTGAGCACTCCATTCCGGAACTCCGCCTTGACGCTGGATTCGTCGACGGGCGCCGGAAGCGAGAAGCTGCGCTGGAAGGAGCCATAGTACCTCTCGTAGAGATAGTGCTCCTTTTCCTTTTCCTGCTTCTGCTGCTTCTTTTCGCCGCGAATTGTCAGGACGTTGTTTTCGAGGTCCACGTCCACGTCCTCCTTTGACACGCCTGGCAGTTCCGCCGTCACATCGATCGAGCTATCCGTTTCCGTCACCTCGACCGATGGAGTCCAGCCCATGTCCTCGGCGATGAACGGCAGGCGGAATGGCTCCTCGAACAGCTGCTGCATGCGCCGCTCGATGTGGCTCAGCGCCGGTGAGCGCCGCGTGACCATTGTCATTGTACCCTCCCTTCACGGGTTGATCGTCTCTTCGAGGCTTCCAGGCCTCGCAATGAGCATAGGCTGGCATCGAGCGCTCCGCTGTCGGAGGTTCTCTGCGCCACCTGTGGGGAAAGGGGATGGTCATCATCGCTGATGCATCGTCTGGAATCCCCGACGCAGCAATCGGGTGTTCGACGACAGTGCATGGCGCCGGTACTCGCCAGATTGCAGCGCGTCCTCCTCCGACGGGCACCTTCTCAGGAGCCGCGGGCCATCGTCGAGGCCCACGGTGGCACCATTGGGGTGGACAGCGTGCCGGTCATGGGCAGCACATTCCGATTCACGATTCCCCGGGCGCGCGCGTGCGAGGCATCGAGAGATGGAACCGTACGGATCCTGGCGCGGACGTCGAGGCGACCAGGGTTGCTGTGATTACAGCGGTGCAGGAGCGGTACGACGAGCCAACTCCCCAGGTGCGCCGCATGTGGCGCACCCGAGTGGCCCGGCACTCTACAGCAGCGCGGCAGAGTAGCCGGAGACATGCAGCCGGTTGACGACGTCTCTCACCCCGGCGGCAGCCCAGGCCGCGTGCTCCGCTTCCGACCGCTCCGACCATGACCGGACGGTGCCCGTGAGAACTATTCGCCCGTCCTCGACCGTGACTTTCACGTGGTCTGCGTCGATCTGGGCACTCCGCGCGAACGCCTTCCGGATCTGGTCCTTGACGCCGGAAGGCAATGCCCGGGCCCTGATCTGAATGAGGTTGCTCACACCACGGACACCCACCAGATCACGGACTGCGCGCTCGGCAGCGTTCCTCTGGAAGCTCCAATCCACCTCACCCTCGAGGCTCACCCAGCCCCCCTGAACCGTCGCCGTCACCTTGCTCGGCACATTGACGTTCCACTCCAGCGCCGACGCGACGGCGGTGGCTACGTCGGTATCGTCTCGCTGAAACAAGCTCGGGAGCCGCACCTCGAGATCGTTGGCGACCGCGAGTACCCCCTCTACACGCTTTGCGGCTTTTTCCGCTGCTCGCTTCTCCGCATAGCTGCGAACGTGACCCGTAAGCGTCACCGCCCCGTTGGTTGCCGCTACGCCAATCGCCGCCGCATCGAGCGACGTGTCCCACGTCAGCTCATCCAGCACCGCGTCCCTGACATCCGCCGCGATAGGCATGTTCACCTCCGGTCTGGTTTTCGAAGAAATCCTACCATGAGCACCCCAAAGATCGTTCATCGAGGATTCTTCCGCAGTCAGGGAATGCCCGATGTATTCGGGAACATACTCGGTCCGGCCTGGGGGCAGTTCCGGACGTCCTCGCACATCGCACGGACAGTGCGGTTCCTGCCGCCCGCCTTCGCCCGGTAGAGCGCATCGTCAGCGGCGCGGTACAGCGTCGAGGGGCTCGGGTCCTGAAGTTGGCCGGTCGAAGCGACTCCGGCCGAGGCAGTGATCTGCACCACGTCGTGCTGCGTTCCAGGAAGCGGAACCGCAACCGCGGCGACAGCGCGGCGCACCCTTTCCGCTGCTTCCCATGCCGCTTCGGCATCGCTGCCTGGCAGGAGCAGAGCGAACTCCTCACCACCCACCCGCGCAGCCGATTCTCCATCGCGGGTGACGGAGGCGATTGCGCAGCCGGTGTTCGCCAGCATCGCGTCGCCGACGACGTGGCCGAACTCGTCATTGACGCGCTTGAAGTGGTCGAGGTCGATGATGACGAGGGACAGCGGTTCGCCAGAGCGCGACCTGGCTTCCTGCTCTTCCTCGAGCCTAGCATGGAAGTAGCGGGCATTCCGCAACCCCGTGAGTGAATCGGTGATCGCGAGCTCCTCCAGGGTCCGGTTGGCGCGAACGAGTTCGTCCTCATGGCGACCCAGGACGAATCCGAAGACGGCAAAGACGATGATCGCGCCTGTCAGCATGTACAGATACAGTCCCGGCTGTGTTCTCCCTTCGGCGGCGGCCGAGGATCCGAGAGCCAGCTGGATGACCAGCCAGCCGAGCGGAGCGCCCGCAGCGAGGCAGACTCCCTGCAGCGCACGTGCTGTTGAACGCTTCGTGACGGGCATCACCCTGCTCCTTACCGGAGGGCGCTGCAGATTGCCGGCTCCTTTGCCTCCTCCCGGAGAATACCGGTGCGTAGTGCGAAGCGGATCAGGTCCGCGCGATGATGCAGATTGAGCTTGTGCATCAGCCGTGACCGGTATGTCTCGACAGTTTTCGGCGACAGGAAGAGCTTCCTGCCTATCTCGGTCGCGCTGTACCCCTCCGCCGTCAGAGAGAGCACGTCGCGCTCCCGTTCGCTCAGCTCATCGAGCGGGCCCGGCTCCCTCTTTCGACCGGCGGATCGGTATCCCTGAAGCAGCATCCCCACCGCGTGGGGGTACAGGAAAACTTCATCACGTGCGACAACCCGGATGGCCTCCAGGAGGTCGTCCTGAACGTTCGTCTTCTGGACGAACCCGCTGCCGCCTGCATCCAGGACGGGCAGCAGGAAGTCCGCCTCCGCATGCGATGTCAGCACCAGGACCTTCGTACCGTAACCGAGCGCCCTGATCTGCCTCGTTGCTTCGAGCCCGCCGATTCCCGGCATCTCGAGATCCATGATAACGACGTCCGGGCGCAGGGATGCTGCACGTTCGACCGCCTGCTCACCGGTGGACCCTTCCCCGACCACCTTCATCTCCGGCTCCAGTTCCAGCAGTGCCTTCAACCCACTACGCAAAATCGGGTGGTCGTCAGCCAGGATGATTCTGATGCATTCAGTCATACCCTTTCACTCCTCCCGCGTTTACGATAATGGAGAGCTCGTCCAGCGGCTCGGCGGTGGCGAGCGGCCGCGTCTGTCCTCGGTCCAGGTGGAAGCGGCTGCAGCTGAACCAGTGCCAGCAGGGAAGTACCGACGAGCGAGATCATGCGTGCAGCATCCCGGCCTTGACGGCCATGCGGACCAGCTCGGAGCGGTGGTTGAGGCCGAGCTTCTCCATGACACGCGCACGATAGGTGTCCACCGTCTTGGGCGAGATGAACAGCTTCGCACCGATTTCGGTCGAGCTGAAACCCTCGGCAGTCATCTGGAGCACGTCACGCTCGCGCGCGCTCAGGCGGTTCATCGGGTCGGTTTCCTTCTCATCCACTTTCAACCGGAACCCTTGCAGCAGGAGCTTCGCTGCGCTCGGATAGAGGTAGACCTCGTCCTTTGCCACGGTCCGGATGGCAGCGGTGAGGTCGTGATCGGCACTCGTCTTCCGCACATAGCCGCTGCCGCCCGCCTCCAGCACGGCCAGCAGGTACTCGTCTTCACTGTGCATCGTGAGAATCAGCACGCGGGTCGGCAGATCCATAGCCTTCATTTGCCGGAGCGCCTCCAGGCCGCCCGCGCCCGGCATCGTCAGGTCCATGACGACGACGTCGGGGCGCACGCGCTTGACCGCTTCGACCCCTTCCTCGCCCGTCGACGCCTCGCCCACGACGACGATGTCCTCTTCGCCCTCGAGCAGGGCGCGCAAACCGGCGCGCAGCACGATGTGGTCATCGACCAGCAGAACGCGAATGGTATCAGGCATGGCTCATTCGTCCCGGGATGGTTGTGCGGATGACCGTCTGCCGGCCGTCCTGCATGATGTTCATCACGCCGCCGAGCATGGCAGTGCGCTCCGCCAGGCGGAACCGTTCCGAGCGGCTGAAGGCACGGTCCACCCGGACGCTGATCTCAAGATGATCGTGCGCGGCGCGCGCGGACAGTCGCGCCTGGTCCGTCCCATCATCGGCCGCGGAGTCCAGGACATCCTCCACCAGGCGGAATGCTCCCAGCGCGACGTCGGGGTCGATGGCGTTCACGGGGCACTCGAGCGTGCAATCCACGTGCAGGCCGGTGCGCTGCTCGAGGGCCTTCGCGTACCAGTTCAGGGCGCCTCCCAGGCCGAGCAGCCGCATGGCCGGTGGCTGCAGCTTGCTCGCCGTGTCGCACAGATCCTGCATGACTGCTGTCGCCTCGCTGGACACGCCGCGATCGCCGGACGCCCGCAGCGCGAGCGCGGCGAGGCGCTGGGCGGCGCCATCGTGCAGCGCCGCGGCAACCCGTCCGCGCTCCCGCTCGGTCCGGGCGATCGTCCATGCGAGCACTTCCCGCTGCTGCGAGCTCAGGCGCTCCGCCGCGAAAGCGGCCCGCACCAGGACCGCGTTCACGATACCGCAGGCCGCCGCGACGACGCCGACCGCGACGGCATCGTCGTGGTTCAGCAGCAGCGTGGCAATGACGACGCCGGCCATCACCGAATTGGCGGCGACGACCTTGTAGAAGATCGGCAGACGAAGGAGTACACCCGCGAATTTCCATTTCCATGGTTGCATAGGTACTGTAATATGGGGACCGGACCGGCGCGGTCTGTCGGCCGTTTGCACCTTGATTGTAGGGAATTGGACTACAGCCGAATGCCATTGCATTGGGAGCAGGTCTTCGATGCCATTGCCGAGGGCCTGCTCGCCCTGGGCAGGAACGGCATGATCGAATACGCGAACGCAGCCGGCGCCGCCACGTTCGGCTGCACGTCCGCGGCTGAGCTGCGCGGTCGCCAGATCTCTGAGTTCCTGCGTGACCCTGCGACGGCCGGCCTGGCTGACCTGATCACGCTCGCGCTCGAGGAAGAGCGCCCCGCCGAGGCCGAGCTCTTCCTGTCGGACCGCGGCCGCTGGATGGCCGTCCGCAGCTACCCTGCGCCGGGCGGCGTCACCGTGCTTCTGCAGGATGTCACCGATCGCCGGCTGGCGGAGGATTCGCTGCGCGTGTCGCGGGCGAAATTCGCCGGAATCGTCAACATCTCGGCGGACGCGATCATCTCGATCGACGCGGACCACCGCATCATCCACTTCAACAGTGGCGCCGAGGAGATCTTCGGCTGGCCTGCGGCCGACATGATCGGCCAGCCGCTGGACGCATTGATTCCGGAGCGTTTCCGGGCGAGCCACCCGCGCCACATCCGCAACTTTGCCGCCTCGTCCGTCGAGGCGCGCCGCATGGGCGAGCGCCGCGAGATAGCCGCGTTGCGCCGCAACGGCGAGGAGTTCCCCGCAGAGGCCTCGATCTCGAAGCTGAGTGTAGGTGATCAGCGCGTCTTCACGGTCGTGCTGCGTGACGTCACGGACCGGAAGCGGCGCGAGGCGACCTACCGGCGGCTGTATGAGGAGGCACAGCGCGCAGTTGCTGCGCGCGATGATGTGCTCTCATTCGTCTCACACGACCTGGGCAACCCTCTGGCCGCCATCCGCATCGCGACCGCGGTGCTGCTGAAGCGCGTGGACCCACACGGTGACGAAGGCAGACACATCGTCGGCATCCGCGAGGCCGTCGAGCAGGCCCAGCGACTGATCCGCGACCTGCTCGACGTGCAGAAGGCCGAAACCGGCAAGCTCACTCTGCACCTCGAGCAGGTCGACATTCATCAGATCATCGACGATGCCATACACGCGCTGCAGCCGCTGATCGACGACAGGTCGATCCGGGTCACGTGCAACGTCACTGCAGCACTGCGCGCCGACTGCGACCCCGACCGCATGACGCAGGTGCTGACGAACCTGGTCGGCAACGCGGTGAAGTTCAGTCCGGCGGGAAGCGCGGTCGTCATATCAGCGGCGGGTGAGGCCGGTGACGTCATCATCGCGGTGCGGGATGAGGGACCGGGCATTGCCGCCGACGAGCTGCCCCACATCTTCGATCGCTTCTTTCAGGCACGGCAGGCAGTCAAGGTCGGACACGGGCTCGGGCTTTCCATCGTGCAGGCGCTCACGAAAGCGCATGGTGGCCGCGTCTGGGTCGAAAGCCGGCTGGGCGAGGGCAGCACCTTCTTCGTGGGGCTGCCTGTCGTCCCGCCGACCGCCACGCCGGGCTGACGAGGCGAGCCGGGCGCTGGCGCGCCGGGGATCCGGGGGATCGCCGTCAGTGTGTTCCCGAAACTGCGCCCTGATGAGCTGCGGCACGTGAGGGGCCAGGCGGCCGAACGGCCGCTGCGTTCCAGCCGGCTGGTACCGCGGGTGGGTGCGGCCCGCCAGCGAGCAGACGCAGCCCGTTCGCGGCGACCAGCAGCGTGCTGCCCTCATGTCCGACCACGGCCAGCGGCAGCGGCAGTCCCACCGTGACCGCGAGCAGCACGAGGAACAGCATCCAGCCGATGCTGAAACCCACGTTCTGGCGCACGACGCGGCGCGCGCGTCGGCCGAGGTGGATCACGTAGTCGATCTTCTCGATGTCGTCGCTCATCAGCACTACGTCAGCTGTCTCGATGGCGACATCGGTACCGATCGCACCCATCGCGATGCCGATCGTGGCGGTCGCCATTGCCGGCGCGTCGTTCACGCCGTCTCCGACCATCGCGACGCCCCTGGAGCGCTGCGCCAGCTGCCGCACGGCTTCCACTTTCTCGTGCGGCAGCAGCCCCGCCTTCACCTCATCGGCGCCGATCTCCGCCGCGATCGCGCGGACAGCGTCGGGATGGTCGCCCGACAGGACAGTGATCCACGCCACGCCCTCGTACTTCAGATGACGTATGCTCGCAGCGACGCCGGGCTTGAGCTCGTCGCCGAAGGACAGGGCGCCCTGCAGGTCGCTGCCGACGCCCACGTAGACGACGGATCTGCCATGCGCGGTCTGCTCCGCGGTCCACCCGTCCGCGACCGCACCGAGCCGCGTCATGTACCGCGTCGCCATGTTTGCGTTGCCGACCCACACGGGCCTGCCTTCCACGCTGCCCTGCACGCCTTCGCCCGGGAACGACATGAAATCGCCGACGGGCGGAATGGTCAGGCCGCGCGCGCCTGCCTCCTCGAGCGCCGCCCGCGCCAGGTGGTGTTCCGATTTCTGCTCCACCGCTGCGGCCAGCCGCAGCAGCGCGTCGCCGGCCGCTGCGTCGGGTGCGGCACCACCGCGCATCTCGGCATGGCTCAGCATGTCGACGAACCGCGGCCGCCCCACAGTGAGCGTGCCCGTCTTGTCGAACGCAATCGTGTCGATCGTGCCGGCCAGGTCCAGGTACGCGCCGCCCTTGAACAGGATGCCGTGGCGTGCGCCGTTCGCGATGCCCGACAGAATCGCCGAAGGTGTCGAGATCACGAGTGCACACGGGCTCGCGACGACGAGCAGTGTCATCGCGCGGTAGAAGGCGTCTCCCCAGGCCTCGCCGAACAGCAGCGGAGGTGCGATTGCCGCGATGGCCGTGGCGAGCACCACTCCAATCGTGTATGGGTGCGCGAACCGGTCGATGAAGTGCTGCGCCGGCGCGCGTTCCTCGCGTGCTTCTTCGACCAGCCGTATGATGCGCGCGAGCATCGTCTCGCCCGCCTGCTTCGTCACTTCCACCACGATCGAGCCGCCCTGGTTGATCGTGGCGGCGAACACGCCGTCGCCGGCGGCCTTCCTGACCGGTACCGCCTCGCCGGTGATGGCCGACTGATCGATCTCCGTCCGCCCCGAGCGCACACGGCCGTCCGCAGCCAGACGCTCGCCCGGCCGCACCAGGATGAGCTGCCCCGGAACGAGCGATTCCACCGCTCCCCGGCCCAGGTCGTGCCCGTGCTCGTCCGAAAGCGTCGCTTCTGCCGGGCTCAGCTCCGTCAGCCGCGTGATCGCATCTCGCGTGCGCCCCATGGCGTACGCCTCGAGCGCTTTCGACAGGCTGAACAGGAAGATCAGGATCACGCCTTCGAGCGGAGCGCCTGCCGCCGCCGCGCCCACAGCCGCAGCGCCCATCAGGAAATCGATGTTCAGACGCCCGTGCCGCAGGTCGGCCCAGCCGTCCAGCGCGATGCGCCAGCCGCCAACCACGTACGCAATGCCGAACGGCAGCCACCGCCACGCACGCAGCGGGTCGCCCGCCCAGCCGAGCAGCGCACCGGTCAGCAGCGCCACGCCGACCACGAACGTCACGCGCAGGTGGTACGCCGCCTCGCGATCCTCCGCAGTCGTCACGCCCCGCGCAAACACGAGATGCAGCAGCGTCCCGGTTCCCATGCTGTCCTGTTTCCTTCCTATGCTGCGGCCCGGCGTCCGATTGGAAGATAGCAACGCCGCCGCGCGCGGCATACGGACACCTCGATTGCGCCCCGGACTGCATGTCCGAATATGGCTGGCGCAGCGCAACCGCTTCGGCTAGCTAGTTCGCGTCCGGAAACGCGATAAATTCGGGCGTTCCGACACGATCAGG
>JBBEBA010000048.1:0-105650 GCA_040882575.1 Gemmatimonadota bacterium | reverse complement strand
CCGGGTTGCGCAGTTTACCCGTCTCTGAAGCGGAAAACTCCACATGTGACGCGCCGCGCCGGCGCGCTTGTGCAGTTTTCCGCTTCGTAGCCGGTCAACGCCCCAAGCCGGCGCATCCGCCGCGTCGAGTGTGCACGTAGCCCGCCACGCCCCGGCCACCGCCGCCCCGGCCACCGCCGCGCCCGGGCAGCAGCCCATCGCCGCGCCCCGGGCAGCCCATCGCCGCGCCCCGCCCCGATCCGCAACGCGATCGGCGTCAACCGGTAGGCCGAGATATTTTCACCGCGTTACCCACCCGAAACAGCGAGGATCAAGAAAGGAGCCCGGGCCAGCCTTCGCTGGTCCCGGGCTCCTTGCCTTCCCGTCCACTGTTCTGCGCACCACTGTCCTGGGCGCGTAGTGGCGCGCCGTCTACGGCTCCCGCCTGGCCGGCTCGACAACCTGCTCCGTCGACGCGACCTGCGGCCGGGACGCCGGGTCCTGGATCTGGTTCGGCTTCTCCGGCCGGCTGACCTCTTCCTTCATGTCCGAGATCGAGCGCTTGAACTCGCGGATACCTTTGCCCAGCCCGCTCCCCAGCTCCGGCAGCCGCTTCGCGCCGAACACCAGTAGCAGCACGACGAGCACGAAGACCATTTCGAGCGGTCCGAGATTGAACGGCGCCATAGCACTTCTCCGCGTTTCCTAGAACCAGGAGCGCATGACCAGCGCGACCAGCAGAACGCCGACCAGGCTGAGCGCGTTCAGGCTCAGTGTAAGAGGTCCGATCACCATCGCAACCGCGATCAGATCGAGGCTGAGAGGACCCAGTGATGCCGAAACCGACGTCGTCAGGAACTCCCTGGCCGCACTGTCCGGCATGAACAGAACCGCGATCTTCGTGAACAGCGCGCCGAGGAACAGGCCGACGATCACCGCCCACACCATCCGGGGCACGACATCGCGTCGCGGCCCCATCATCGTACTACCGTGAGTTCCACAGGTTCCATCCTCCCCGGCCGCAGCTAGTTCTTTCGATCGATGACATACGCGACAGCTGCCTGGAGCGCATCGGTGGGATCGCCCTCCGGCAGCTCCAGCAGCGCGTCGCCCGCGCGCGCCCCGAACTCGTGCGCGCGGTTACGGGCATACTCCAGGCCACCATGCTCGCGCACCAGCGCCGTTACCAGCGCTATGCCATCGTCGGAAGGCACCGGGTCGGCGAAGAATGTCTCGATAGGTCCCAGCTCCGCACTCCCCATTTCGCGCATTGCGGCAATCAGCGGCAGCGTCACCTTGTGCTCCCTCAGATCCTGCCCCGTCGGCTTGCCAACCGCCGCTTCGGTCTGCGTGAAATCGAGCAGGTCGTCCGCGATCTGGAACGCCATGCCCAGGTTGTGGCCGTAGCGGGCCAGCGGCTCGCGATGTTCTTCCGCACCCGCTGCAGCGCCCAGCTCGCATGCGGCCGACATCAGCGAAGCCGTCTTGCTGCTGATCAGGCGATCGTAGTCCTGCTCCGTGAACTGCAGCGCGTCGCAGGAAGAAAGCTGTCGCAGCTCACCGACGCTCATGTCGTTGGCGGCACGTGACAGCAGCGCGATGTACTCCACGCGCCCGAGCTCCGCCAGCGCACTGATCGAGCGGCTGTACAGGTAGTCGCCCATGATCACCGCAGTCTGATGATTCCACAGCGCATTCACAGTCGGCATCCCGCGGCGCAGCACGGAGTGGTCGACGGCATCATCGTGGACCAGCGTCGCCAGATGCACGAGCTCGACGATTGCCGCGAGCGTCACCGCCCGCGGACTCGGCCGGTCACCGATCCGGTTGGACAGCAGGAGCAGCGTCGGCCGGAACAACTTTCCCCGCGCCCAGAGCAGGTGATCGTTCACCTCTCCGATCGCGGGGAAATCGGATAGAACCAGGCGTTTGAGCTCGTCCACGACGCGCTCGAGGTCGTCTCCGACGAGCTGCTGGATGAGCGACAGCGTCGGCGTTCGCGTACGTAGCATGGGGGCCGAATTTATGCGCCGCCCGCCCTGCTGTCAAAGCGCAGCGAGTCGCTGCGTCACATCCTGGAAGTTGATGTCGATGCCGATCACACGCTCGTATGCGTCCCGCGCCTTGTCGCGCTGACCGAGTCCTTCGTATGCGCGGCCGAGCTGGTAGTAGACGCCGAGCAGCTCGAGCTCGTCGTCGGGCTTCATCTCGATCGCCCGCCGCAGCACTTTCTCGGCAACGTTGTACTGCTCCTTCTGCAGGAAGCAGTTGCCCAGCTCCTCCAGCACCTTGAGCCGCATGTGCCCGACGCGGAGTGCGATCTGGAACTCCGCGATCGCTTCATCGACCAGCCCCATCTCCTTGAATGCCAGGCCGAGGTCGTAGTGCGCGGCAGTATCTTCCATCGGAACATGCTCGGAGATCTTGGCCTTGAACTGGTTCAGCAGCTCCGCGAAATCGCGGTCTTCGTCTCCGGTCGGCGCAGTCTCCTGCACGCGGAACCGCGTGCCTTCATCCGGGTCGCCCGCGACCAGCGCGCCCAGATCGATGTAACCGCCCTCCGGCTCGGCGGCAGGCGCCGCCTTCGGCGGCTTCGGCAGCTTCGGCGGCTTCGGCGCGGTCGGCTCCGCCTCGGCACCTGCCGGGAGCGACATGTCGGGCGTCCAGCCGCGCAGAGGCTCCGCTTCCGACTCGATGTCGCGCCCGGGCTCCGCTGCGGGTTCGGGTTCTGATGCGGGCTCAGGTTCGCTTTCGACTTCCGGCTCGAGGTCCTGGTATGCCGCATCGACGGGATCCGACTCGAACGCCCAGCGCGGTTCCTCATCCGGCGCCGCAGCGGTCTCGTCTGCGGCAAAATCGTCCACGGCAAAATCGTCCACGGACAGGTCGTCTACCGCCGGTTCACCGGTCTCCGCCGCGGCATTGATATCCCATTCCGCGTTGACGCTCCAGGCACCGAGGTCGCCCGGTGCGGAGCCGTTGTCTTCATCCTCCTCATCAACCCAGCCCATGCCCGGGATGTCGATCCGGCCGGGTGCCGCCTGGTCGAACGCGATGTCGAGCGGTATCGCGTCGTCGGCCGCATCGCCGTCGTCGATCGACACGGTAAACGTTTCGGCGTCATCGGTCTGATCGAGCGTGGGCAGATCGAAGGTGGGATCATCGACATCGAGCATGGGCAGCTCGAAAGTGGAATCGAAGTCGTCGTCAGCGTCGCCATCGAGCGTGGGCAGTTCGAAGGACACCGCGTCATCGTCCTGATCGAAGGCGCCGGCGTCGCCGACGTCGATCGTTCCGTTCTCGGCGTCCGCGACATCGCGCGTCGGCAGATCGAACGAGGTTTCGTCCCTCTCGATATCGGCGCCGATATCGAGCGCCTCCAGGTCGGCCGCCGCTTCGGCAAAATCGAGCGCTGTCGGTTCGAGATCGTCGAGCCCATGGATGTCGAAGCCGGCATCTTCCGTATCGTCGGCGGCGGTTCCGAAGCCGGTGACCTCGATGGAGCCATAGTCGATCGGAGCCTGATCGACGTCGGCCAGACCGGTGCTTTCGAGACCGAGCAGCGGCGCCGTCTCATCGGTCGAGAGGATCTCGAACTCGGAGCCATCCGCGTCCGCGCCGTGCTTCACGTCGAGCAGGCCGGGCAGCTCGTCGGCTTCCACGACGCCGGGCGGTGTCGGTTCGGACGAGTGGGTCACGCCTGGCTGGACCGACTCCAGCACAGCGTCGGGGTCCAGAGCCGCGATCTCCGCCCGCAATGCATCCGCCTCAGTCTGCTCGCCGGCGCGCAGCCGCAGGACGTGCGCGCGGCTCAACTCCGCGACCGCTTCTTCGGTGCGGCCGTGGGCGTGCAGCCGACGGCCGAGCAGCTCGCGGATGTCGGCGTCATCGGCGACGTCGGCGAAGTCTTCGAGCGCGGTCAAAGCCTCGTTCGTCGCGCCTGCCGCGAACTGGCGTTCGGCATACTCGAGGAAATAGCGGCGCGAGTCCGTGATGAATCCCTGCGACGCGCTGAACTGGCCGAGCTTCTTCAGCAGCGGCAGGCGCCCGGGCTCGTAGCGCAGCGCCTTGTTGCAGAGCGCAATGGCGTTGTTGTAGAGGCCGGCCTCGGCATAGCGGTCGGCGGCCTGCTCGTAGTGGGTGACGGCTTCCGGGAGGCGACCGAGGCGCACGCACAGGTCGCCCACCCGGTTGTACAGCGGGAGCTCGACCTCGCCCTCGCCCTCGTCACCGATCTGGATGACCTGGAGATAGACCCTGATGGCCTTCTCCCATTCCTCCTTCTGCTCGTGCCGGCGAGCATCGTCCTTGAGCTTGCTGATCGCCTTCATGCGTCCCGCGAATCTGTGGCGCGGCTCATGACGTCCACCAGTCGCGCCGAGAGCAGCCGCGCGGCGGTGTCTGGTGAGAGCCTCAGGCGATCCGCGGCAGCGCCCCACACCAGCTGGTCCGGCAGCATGCCGATGATCTCCGTCTCCTCGACTTCGCCGCCGTGCTCGGTGAGGCACGCTTCGAGGTGAGCGAACACGGCCATGGGCGGCGTCAATTCGAGATTTTCCAGGTTCATCGAAATCTGCAATCGTCCACTTTCGGGCAGCTGAAGCGCGAGGGCCCGCACACCAGCGAAGCCGCCGTCCGATTCCCGGACGGACCGTGCGATCCCGCGTGCCGTGTCGATATCGACGCCGGCTACGAACACATTCCAGGCGAGCAGCAGCGGACGGGCGCCCACACAGGACACGCCCGCCGTCGGGTGCGCCCCGGCGCGGTTCCATCCGGGCGGCACCAGGTCCGGCTCCCTGTCCGCGGGCCAGCAGACCGCCAGCGTCTCGAAGCCGCCAGCCCGCAGCACGGAAAGCGGGCGGCCCGGCGGCTCCGATGCCTCGCCGTAGAAATAGATCGGAATGCCCGCTTCCTCCGCGAGGCGGCGCCCGACGCGACGTGCGCTGCCTCGCGCATCCTCGAGGGTCAGCCCCGCCAGGGGCACGAACGGGAGCACATCGAGAGCACCGACACGCGGATGCACGCCTCGATGCCGGGTGAGATCGATCCGCTCTACAGCGACTCGTGCGCCGGCAACGGCGGCATTCTCGACATCGTCCGGCGTGCCGACCAGCGTGACGACCGAACGGTTGTGGTCCACATCCGCCGACCAGTCCAGCACCTCGGCGCCGGCGCTCAGCATCGCCTCGACGATGGAGCGGATGACAGCAGTGTCCTGCCCCTCACTGAAGTTGGGCACGGCCTCGAGCAGTCTGGCCGGAGTCATTGAACCCGAAGATACTGGCTGCGCCGCGTCGTCACAAGCATTAGGCCACGCGTGTGCCGCGCGTCCATACGCCGCTCAGCGGCACGGTGCCGTATCGATACGGCAGCTCCCGATGGTCGCCGATGTCCCACAGCAGCAGGTCGGCGGGCGCGCCGGCCGTGATCGTGCCCGTGCCATCAGCGAGGCGCAGCGCGCGCGCGCCGGCAGCGGTTGCCGCGTAGATCGCTTCGATCGGGTCCATGCCCATCAGGGAGCACGCGAGTGTCAGAACCAGAGGCATGCTCGGCGTCGGCGAGGAGCCCGGGTTGAAGTCGGTTGCCAGCGCCACCGTCACGCCCGCATCCAGCAGCCTGCGCGCCGGCGCATGCGCTGTGCGACCGAGGAACAGGAGCGTCGCCGGCAGCAGCGTCGCGACGGTCGTCGAACCGGCGAGCGCGGAAATCCCTTCTTCCGATATGGCGCCGAGATGATCTGCAGATGCGGCGCCGAGCGAAGCGGCGAGCTCCGCGCCGCCCGAATTCTCCAGCTCGTCCGCGTGCAGCTTCGGCTTCAGTCCGTGTGCAAGGCCTGCTTCAAGAATGCGCCGCGCGTCCGCACCTGTGAATACGCCCGGCTCCATGAAAACGTCGCAGAACACCGCCAGCGACGTGGCGGCGACGGCCGGGATCATCTCGTTCACGAGCAGATCGACATAATCCTCGCGGCGATCGCGGTACTCGGGCGGAACCTCATGCGCGCCGAGGAATGTCGGCACGACCGTCATCGGCAGCCCTTCGCTCGCAGCGTGGACGGCGCGCAGCTGCTTCAGCTCGGTGGCCGTGTCAAGACCGTAGCCGCTCTTCACCTCGACGGTAGTCGTGCCGTGCTGCAGCAGCGTCTCCAGGCGGCCGCGCGTGAGCGCGACGAGCTCGGCCTCGTCCCGCGCGCGCACATCGCGAACCGACGCGTTGATGCCGCCGCCGCGCCGCGCGATCTCCATGTAGGACATGCCGCGGCTGCGCAGCGCATACTCGGCGGCGCGCCAGCCGCCGAAGACCGCGTGCGTGTGCGAATCCACGAACCCAGGCGTAATCACGCCGCCGGCGCAATCGATGCGCACCGCATCGGGCGCGGCCGCAGCCAGCTCGCGCGTCGGACCGACGCGGTCGATGCGGCCGTCGCGCAGGAGCAGCGCAGCATCGGCGACGACTGATGCCGCGTTCGGTCCCGCTGCGCACGTGACCACTTCACTCGCGCCAGTGAACAGCGTCGCGCTCAAGCCGGCTCCAGTGACCGCCACACGTCGGACAGCGCGCCATCGCGGACGAGCGCCTCGAGCGCGGCGATGTCGCCGGCGAGCACGCGGTCCTGCGCGAGGGGTGGCACGCGCTGCCGGACCAGGTCGTGCGCGACGGCCACACCGCGGCCCGGCCGCAGCGGCTTCAGGAACTCGAGCGCCTGCGCCGCCGTCAGCAGCTCGAGAGCCGCGAGCGTCTCGAGCAGTGCGACAGCCGCTCGCGCCTTCAGCGCGGCGGCGACGGCCATGGCAACATGATCCTCCTTGTTCGCGTCCGTCGGCACGCTGTCGCTGCTGGCCGGGTGGGCGCGCAACCGCAGTTCCGAGACCAGTGCCGCGGCCACGATCTGGGCCATCATGAGGCCGGAATTGACGCCGGGATCGGGCGTCAGGAACGCCGGCAGGCCCGACAGTGCCGGATCAACCAGTCGTGCAATCCTGCGCTCGCAGATCGAGCCGAGGTCCGCTGCTGCAATCGCCAGCAGGTCCAGCGCCTGCGCGCCGGCCTGACCGTGAAAATTGCCACCGCTGAGAATGCGCCCGTCCTCGGGGAAGATGAGCGGGTTGTCGGTCACACTGTTCGCTTCCGTCTCGAGCACGCCCCGCACGAAGCCGAGCGCCTGACGCGCCGCGCCGTGCACCTGCGGCATGCAACGCAGCGAATACGCGTCCTGCACCCGCGGATCGTTCTCGCGATGCGATTCGCGGATCTCCGATCCGGCAAGCAGCGTCCTGAGTCGCGCCGCGCTCGTGATCTGTCCCGGCTGCGGCCGCAGCGCCTGTATCGCTGCATCGAATGCGTCCGGCGTGCCCCGCAGCCCCTCGAGGCTCATCGCGCCGGCTACCTCGAGTGTCTCGAGAACGCGTTCGGCGCGCAGCAGGGCGAGGATGCCGATCCCCGTGTGCATCTGCGTGCCATTGTTCAGCGCCAGACCCTCCTTCGCCTGCAGCACTACCGCGCGCAGACCGCACCGCGCCAGCGCAGCCGCGCCGCTCATGCGCTCACCCGCCAGCACGGCCCCGCCTTCTCCAATGAGCACCAGCGCGAGGTGGGACAGCGGCGCGAGATCACCGGACGCGCCAACGCTGCCGAGTGATGGGATGATGGGATGGATGCCGTGATTGAGGCATTCCAGCAGCAGCTCGACCAGCTCGGGCCGCACGCCCGAATGCCCGCGGGCGAGCGTGCTCGCACGGAGCAGCATGATCGCCCGCGTCTCCACCTCGTCCAGCGGCTCGCCGACGCCCGCGGCGTGGCTGCGGATCAGGTTGACCTGCAACTCGAGCAGGCGCTCCGATGGAACGACGACCTCGGCCAGCGCGCCGAACCCGGTCGTGATGCCGTATACGACGCGTTGCTCGCGCACCGCCTGGTCCACGACCGCACGCGCGGCCGCGATGCGGCCGCGTGCATCCGCGCCGAGCATGACCGTCTGGCTGCCATGCCCGCGCGCTACGGCTTCCACCTGCTCCAGTGTCAGCCTGCCGTCCACAGTCAGGGTCGGGGTCATGAGGCGCGCCGGGTCAGTTGCGCGGGACCCTCCCCTGAAGGCCCTGCATGTCGTGCTGCGAGTAGTCCAGCTTGATGTCGGGATTCGCACGCAGGCTGACGCCGAAGACGAAGCTGAAGTTGCCGTTCTGCGCCTTGACGAAGTTGAAGTTGGCGTCCCAGTCGTGGAGCGAGCGGCTCAGCCCCAGGAGGTGGTCCGTGAACTGGCTGGTCGTGAACGAGTAGCCGGTCCGCCAGTTGAGCGCCCAATTCTCCGTCGCCTGGAACCGGAAGGTCGAGTTCACCATCTGGTCGCCTTCCCGCTGGTCGTCGTTGCGGGGACGGCGCAACGAGTAGTCGAACGTCGCGTTCCAGGCGCCGACCGCACCGCCGCTCCTCGGCTGCGGCTGTCGCCGGCTGGTGCCGATGAGCCCGTGCTCCGCCTGCGTCCGGTCTATCGGCGACCCCGCCTGGTTCGGGTCGTTCGGGTCGAAAATGGGTGCGCCATCGATCTCGGGCAGCGTGTCGGCGGAGCCGAGACGGAGGATGCGGAACAGCCAGGAGTCGCCGTTCAGCGAGAAACTGGTCGAGAGGCTGGTCAGGTGCGGCGCAAACGTGCGGTCGGCGATGTCGCCCGGCGCGCCGGGCGCGCCCTCCGCCTCGCGGAAGAGGTCGTGCGTGAAGTTGACCGACAGGCCGCGCAGCAGGTCGGAGCGCAGGGTCGTCTGGATCTGCCCCGTCTGCAGACCGACACCATCTTCGCGTGCCCGCACGAAATCATACACGAGCGCGTTGGTGGAGATCGACAGCAGCTGAACCGTCTGTGTCTGCTGACGGCGACGCGGTTCACCGTTCGCCGCTGCCGCCGCGGCAGCGCTGTCGGCCACGGCTGTGTCCGTCGAATCCGCGTCCGCATCCACGCCGCGATACTTCGCCTCGAACGTGTGGTTCATCCTCAGCGATATCGAGTTCTGCTCCTGCGCGCCGGCGCGGCGGAACACCGCCTGCTGCAGCGAATCCGCGGTCGCCTCGGGCGAAAAGCTGTAGCTGATGGAGGGTGACATGCGGTGCCGGATTGCGGCGAACGGGCCGACGCCCGGCCAGAAGCCGAATATGTCGGTGCTCAGGCCGGCGCCGAACGCGATGCGCATGGGCGCGTGCACGAGCTGCATGCCGGTCGAGTCGTTCTGCAGGAACTCGCCGTTGACCGTCAGGTTGGGGGTGATCGCGCTCGTACCGATCAGCCGCTGCTGATAGCTGAGGCCGGTGCTCCACGTGCCCCGATGTTCCGCGAAGCCGGGCAGCAGCTCCGCCATGCTGTCCGGCAGCACGCGCGCGTCGCGCTCCTGCTCCACATAGTTCAGCCGCTGGCTCCAGCTGAAGTTGCCGACGCTCAGAGCGCTGCGAAATCCGGAATTCAGGTTGCGGCGGCTCTGTGCCGAGCGATTGTCGTTCGAGGCGTCGATGGACGTCTGGTCCATCTTGAAGTCCGCGCCGCCCTGCCACGTCGCGTTGCTGTACCAGGAGTCCTCGCCAGGTGCAGCCTCGAACAGCGTGATCGGCGACAGACCGAGTGTCAGGTTCGGCATGTCCGACGACACCGTGTTGTCACTCAGATGCTGCCGCCTGGACGCGCCCATGCTGACCGTGCCCCAGTCGAACGTGCGGCGCACGGAGCCGTGCGAGTCGATGGAGCGCGTCAGCTCACGCGGGTCGACCGAGCGCCGCTCGATGAACGAGGTCGACGTGGCGTAGTTGGCCGTGACACTGATGTTCGTGCGCTCGTCGGGCCGCCACGAATTGCGCGCGCTCAGCGTGAAATCGCTGCCGCCCTCATCCTTCCAGTACTGACGGAACGTCGCACCGCCCTGCAGGAACCTGTCGTTCCAGGCGTAGTCGAGGCTGCCGCGCATCTCCGTCCAGTTGCCGGAGAACCAGCCCATGGCAAGCTCGGCGCCCATGTACTCGTTGATCGCCCAGTACACGCCGAGGTCTTCGATGCGGCGGCTGTACCGCGAGTTGGTGCGCGCAATGTCGTTGACACCGAAGCGCGGCGCGAGGATGCCGCTGCGCCGGCCGCGGCTGAGACTCTGCACCATGAACGGCAGCCACAGCACGGGCACATCGCGGAAGTTCATGGTCAGGTCGCGCGCGACCATGATGTTGCCGCGCACGACCTTCAGCTCGTCCGCCGCGAAATGGTAGTGCTGATGCGGCCACGGCTCTTCGCAGTCGGTGAAGATCGCGTCATGGCAGTACAGCGCGTCGCCGGTGAAGTACGCATTGCACCGCACGTTCCATTGCGCGCCTTCCTCCACGCGCGTGGTCGCGCCGCGCGCGAATCCGGCCTGACGCCCGACGTTGTAGCAGACAGTGTCGCTCACCACCGGCTCGGTCATGTCGGCGCCGGTCAGCACCGGCCGGCCGTAGCCGCAGGCGACGCCCGCGCTCTCGTTGTACACGATGCTCGAGTCGGCAGCCAGCTCGCTGCCTTCGCGCGACACCATCGCGTTCGTGCGCAGCACCAGCTCGCTGCTGTCCGCATCGAAGCGCGCTTCCTCGCCTCTGTACTCCGTCGCCGTGTAACCGGGGATCGTCGCCAGCAGCTCCATGATCGAGTCGCGGTCGATCTGCGTCGTGGGCGCCTGCGTACGCTCCGTGGTTCCCTGTACGACAACTGTCTGCGCCGGTATGCTGTCCGCTTGCTCGACCGTGTCGGGCTCGGCCACGCCGCGCATCGCCCGCAGCCGCTCCATTGCCCTCTGCTCAGCCGTCACTGTGTCCGCCTGCTGGCGCCCCACCTGTGCCGCGGCCGGCGCCGCGAGCACGCTCGACGTCAGCAGCGCCGCCATCAGCCACGCTGCCTTCAAGAAGCCCCCTGTGCGAGCGCGTCGGCGGCTTCGCCACGGGCACGGCCCCGCTCGACCATGCGGGTCAGCAGGATGCTCAGCTCGTAGAGGAGCATCAGCGGGCCCATCATGAAGATGGTGGCAGTGATCGCGTCGCCGGGCGTGATGAGCGCCGCAGCGACGGCCATGATCGCCACGGCGAACCGTCGCTTCTCGCGCAGGAACCTCGATGTAACGAGGCCGAGCGCCGCTAAGATCATGATGACGACGGGCAGCTCGAACATGACGCCGAACGCGACGAGCAGCTTGATGACGAAACTGAAGTAGAAGCCGGCCGTGACGGCGAGGCTCATGCTGTCGGTCTCGAAGCCGGCGAGGAACTTCAGCGTCATCGGCAGCGCGTAGGCGTAGGCCATGGCTACACCGAGGCAGAACAGGACGGCGCCGAGGTAGAGCGCGGGCAGGATGGTGCGCCGCTCTCGCCTGGTCAGTGCCGGCGCGAGGAACGACCATACCTGGTAGGCGATGATGGGCGCGGCCATGATGAAGCCGAGCGTCAATGCCAGCTTGAACGTGATGAAGAACGGATCCGTGACGGACAGGGCGAGCAGCTGCGTCTGCTCGACGTACGGGTCCATCGGTCGCTTCAACACGCCGAGCAGATCGAAACGGACGGCGATGACGAAGCCGAGGATGGTGGCGCCGACCAGTGCGGCCAGGCTCCACACAATGCGCCAGCGGAGCTCCTCGAGATGGTCGAAGAACGGCATCTCCGCCGTCTCGCTGCCGCGCGCGCGCCGCAGCTTTGCAAGAAAAGACTTCATATCTACTTGAGCGGCAGCTCGACCTGGTTCCTGCTGAGAGCCGCCCTTGCCTCTTTCGCGCTGAGAACCTTCAGTTCCTCGTAGAACTCATCAAGGTCCTGGAAGTTCCTGTACACGGAGGCGTAGCGGACGTACGCGACATAGTCGCGGCTGCGCAGCTTTTCCATGACCAGCTCGCCGATCTTCTCACTGCCCACTTCATCCACGTTGAGCCGCGCCAGCTCGTCCTCGATGGAGCTCACCATCAGCTCGATCTCGGTACCTGTGATCGGTCTCTTCGCGCAGGGCAGTTGTACCGACTTCAGCACCTTCTGGCGGTCGAAAACCTCCGATGAGCCGTCCTGCTTGGTGATCAGCAGCTGCCGCTCCTCGACGGATTCGTACGTCGTGAAGCGGCGGCCGCAGGAGAGGCATTCGCGCCGCCGGCGCACCGTCCTGCCCTCCTGGCCGGTCCGCGAGTCCACGACCCGATCCTCCAGGCCATGACAGTACGGGCAGCGCATGGGCGCGTCAGCGCCGACGCAGGTCGGTCAGCCTCTGCCGCGCCTGCTCCGCCTCAGGCGAGTCCTCGTAGCGATCGCGCACCCGCTCGAAGTAGGCCCGTGCGCGGTCGAGTTCGCGGCGCTCCTCGGCGATGGCGCCCGCGCGGTAGAGCGCTGCCGGCGAACGCGGCGCAGCCGGCCACCGCTCGGCCACCGCCTCGAACGAGGCATACGCCTCGTCGAACAGCTCCTGCAGGTAGTACGTCTCGCCGAGCTGGAACTGCGCGTCGGGAGCGCGTTCATGCTCCGGGTATTCGGTCACGACCTGCTCGAACGCCAGGCGCGCCGCCGAGTACGAGCCTTCGCTCTGCTTCAGCACGCCCATCTCGTAGTATTGTTCCGCCGTGCCGCCGCTCGAGATCGTACCGCCCGCCGGCGCAGCGACCGGGCGCCGCTCCAGCTCGGCGAGACGCTGCTCGATACGATTCAGCGTGCCCATGACCTGGCCGACGAGCTGGCCGAGCTCGGCCACGTTCCGCTCGAACTGCCGCATCTGGTTCGCGGTCGTACCGCTGGCATTGACTGTCATGGACATGGTGCTGTTCAGCGAGTCGAGAACCACGCGGTTCTGGCGCTGGATCTCGAGCATGGCCGACTCCTGCCGCTGCTGCGCCGCGACCAGGTCCTGGCGCAGCGAGCGGATATCCGACTTCGTGGCACAGCCGCCCGCGACGAGCAGGGCGGCGGCCACGAGCGGCATGGTGCAGAGCGTGCGTGCTGCTTTCTCCATCAGCCCCCCGGCATCACCAGTGTTGAGCCGCCAGCCGTCACGGAGAACTCCGAGCGGCGGTTCCGCGCAAACGCCGACTCGGTCGCGCTGCGGTCGAGCGGCATGTCTTCACCCATGCTCGTCGTCTGGAAACGCGACGCGTCGATGCCGAAGCCGGCGAGGTAGTCCACTACGGCATTGGCGCGGCGCATGCCGAGCGCCAGGTTGTACTCGACGGAGCCGCGCTCGTCCGCGTGCCCGGCGACACGCATCTGCACGGCCGGGTTGGCGCGCAGGATCGGCACCTTCCGGCCGAGCGCCTCCTGCGCGTCGGGTCGCAGGTTCGAGTCGTCGTAGTCGAAATGCACGGTTTCCTCGAGGATCGCGCGGACGCGGGCGGACCGCTCCTCGGCCTCGCGCCGCGCGGCCGCCTCGGCCTCCGCTGCCGCGCGCGCCTCAGCGTCCCGCTGCTCCTGCCCGCCATCACCCGCGCCGCGGACACCCGGCCCTGCCGCGTCCGGCTGCTGCGTCGGTGTGACATCGGCCGGCGGCTGCCTGCGCGAGCAGGCGGAGAGCGGCACGGAGATCAGGACCAGGCCGAGCAGCATGCGACGAAGCATCATCACTTCTCCTGTGGAGGTTGGGCGCAGTCTCATCGACGCACGATCAGGTCTGCGGCACGCAGCAGCGGCGCCGACCAGTCGGCCATCCGCATGTTGGCGCCGCTGACGAGCAGGCGCCGCCTCTTGGTTTCGACATCGATAACATACAGGCCTCCGGGCCCGTCGCCCACCCCTGTATAGACGAGGTGCCGTCCGTCGGGCGCCCAGCTCGGGTCCTCGTTGTTGCCGCGCGACGTGATCTGCTCGATCGGCGCGCCCGGCCGCGTCGCATCGGCAATCATGATCTGGTACAGCCAGCCCGCGGACCGCTTGTTCCAGTGGCCGTGGAACGCGACGCGCGGACCCACCGGCGACCACGCCGGTGAATCGTACTCGCTCGCCTGGCCGGGCACGAACGGTGACAGCAGGATCGGGTCCGATCCGTCCGCGCCCATCACGTAGATCGCGTTGCGGCCGAGACGGTTCGACATGAAGGCAATGCGGCTGCCATCGGCAGAGAACGACGGATACATCTCGATGTTGCGACCCTGGCCGCTGATGCGTTCCGCACAGCACTGCTGCTGCAGATCGAAGCGCGTGATCTCCGACCGGTCGCCCTTCCACACGCTGAGCGCGATGCTGCGGCCGTCCGGAGCGTACGTGGGCGTCATGACCATATCGCCGCCCGGATCCACCTCGCGCTGGCTGCCCGACGTGACATCCCGCTCGACCAGCTGCCAGCCGGACTCGCCGTTGACCGCGTACAGCACGCGCCGCGCGTCCGGCGACCACGCGGGCGAGTAGAGCTGCCCGCCGAAGCCCGCGATCCGGCGCAGGCCGTGGCCGTCGGCATCGACTATGAGCAGATCGTAGCTGCCATTCGCGTCCTGGTTCTGCCGCGTGAACGCGACGCGCGTCGCGGCACTGCCCGGCAGGTTCACCGTACTGCGCACGACTTCGTCCGCGATCGCGTGCACGGCCATGCGGAAGTCGGGATCCGTGGCGGCGGGCAGCTGGTAAGTCGCAGTGTGCAGCGGACGGCGGTAGACGATGTCGTGGACCGTCAGCGCCAGCTCGTAGCCTCGCGTGACGGGAGTGATGTCGCCGGCGACCAGGTACACCACGTTCAGCGAGTTCCACTCCGCGTAATCCACCTCGCCCGTGCGGAGCGACTCGGGAATGGCGCGCGCAATGTTGAACCGGTCGCTGTTGGCCAGATCCCGCTCGATGATGAGCATCGCCGAATCCACGGCTTCGGCAATCGGCTCCGCGCCCGTGAACGGCCGCACCGCGAGCAGCGGGTGCCTGCCGGCGTCGTACGTCGTCGACAGTTTTATGCCCGCGGGCTGGTCCGTCTGCTGTGCGGCAGTCGGCGCAGCCAGCGGGAGGAGGAGGAGAATGGCGAGAAGACTGCGTCGCATCGAAGGTCCCGTCCTGTCGTTCGTTACGAGGGCGGCTTGAACGTGAAGGAGATCCAGAGACGATCCCCCTGCCAGCCCTCGGGCAATGTACCGAATGCACGATTCCGGCCCGCCAGCTCGACCGCTTCGACAGCCTGCAGGTCGAAATTGAAGTTGCCTGACTTGCGGACGAGCCGGATGCCCGGTCCGACCGAGCCATCGCGCAGGATGTTGAACACCACCTCCGCCTCGAGGTTCGCCGGACCGTTCCACCGGAAGTAGCGTCTCAGCTGCCCCATGATGTTCTCGAGGTAGTCGGGATAGGGAAACTCCGCGCCCTCGATGTCTACGTCGACGTCTTCACCGCCGATGGCGACCGGCTTCGGGTCGGGACCCTTCGCCGGCTGCGGGTCCGGCTTCTTCTCGACGGGCGGCGTCACCGCCTGGGTGGTCGGCGTCTCTGCAGGTTTCGGCACCGGCACCGGCACCGGCTCGGGCTCCGGCTCCGGCTCAATGATAACCGGTGTGATCGTCTCGACGGGCTCCGGCTCCTCGGCGAGGACCTGCGCCGGCGGTGAAACGAGGGTGACACGGTACTGCACGAAGTCCGGCAGCTCCGGACGGAGCCGCACGCCGGCTACCCACATGATCGCGATGACCGCGACGTGCAGCAGCAAGGACGCAGCCACGGCCCGGCGCGGCGGCCGCGACCGGCGGCGTCGCAGGCGCGACCCCCACGTCGACTGCGTGCCGTGCTTGAGTGGACGGTCGGGCTCGGGCAGATTCATCGTGCGTCCTCAGAGACCGCCCGGATCGGCGATCATGTTCACGTCCGTGATGCCCATGCTCATTAGTTTACCCATGACCTGCAGCACATGTTCATAGCGCGCGTCACGGTCCCCCTTCACCGATACCGCCTGGCCCTCGTGCGACGCCATGTACATCTCCATCACCGGCACGAACTCATCCAGCGACACCGGCGCCTGGTCCAGGAAGATGCGACCGTCGCTCGTGACCGACACGATCACCGCCTCCGACGTGGTGAGCGGCGTGGAATCGGCGCGCGGCAGGGCCAACTCGATACCTCCCTGCAGGATGGGCGCCGTGATCATGAATATTATGAGCAGCACGAAGGCCACGTCGATCAGATTCGTCAGGTTGATCTCGGCATTCACGTGCAGCCGCTGCCGGCGCGAGCGTCGCATGCCGCGCATCAGAGACGGCCCTCGCGCGCCAGCGTGCCGATGAACTCGCTCGCAAACCCGTCCAGCTCGCCACTGAAACGGTCGAGTCGCGTGACGAAATAGTTGTACGCGATCGCAGCGGGGATTGCCGCGACGAGGCCGAATGCCGTCGTGATCAGCGCCTCGGCGATGCCTGGCGCGACCGACGCGATGTTCGCGGCGCCCGTGCTCGCGATGCCGAGGAACGCGTTCATCACGCCGATCACGGTGCCGAGCAGGCCGAGCAGCGGCGAGACGACCGAGATCACGGCGAGCCAGACGAGGCCGCCGGAAACGATGTCGCGCTCCTCGTCCTGCACCTTCTCGAGCACGAGCCAGAGCGCGTGCAGCTGCGTCTCCGTCAGGCCGGGCTGCGCCTCTGCATTCGCGCGCAGCGCCCCGGGACGCAGCTCACTGAAGAAGTTGGCGCCCTGCCGGAACATCCTCGTGTACGGCGTCTCCGGCAGCCGCATTGCCGTCTTGTACGCATCTTCCAGCCGCTGCGAGCGCTCGATCGCCTGCACGAAGCGGTAGCCATCGCGCCGCAGCGTGCGGAACTGGCGCCACTTCCACACGATCATGATCCAGCTCGCGACGGAGAACAGGGCGAGCACTACCAGCACGATGCGCGTGGACATCGAGCCGCCCAGCAGGATACGCATGTTGTCCGGCAGGCCGCCGGCCGTCTGCAGAAGTGCTATCACCCGGAAATCTCCTGTGCCATGATGTGACGGTACGTCTGCTCCAGTCCCTCGTGCAGTGTAACGGCAGGTGCCCAGCCGAGGCCGCGCAGGCGGCTCGCGTCCAGCGACGAGCGCAGCAGCTCGCCGATGCGCGGCGCTTCGTGTCGCACTTCGACCTCCCTCCCCGCAGCCCTCATCATCGTCGCAGCCAGCTCGTTCACCGACGTCTCGACTGAAGTCCCGACATTGAACGCGCGGGCGTCCAGCGTATCCGGGGCCGGCAGTGCTGCCGCCGCGATCGTGACGTTCGCACTGACCACATCGCCGACGAAGACGTAGTCGCGCGTCTGCTCGCCGTCGCCGAACACCGTGAGCGGTGTGCCCGACCCGACGCGGGTGGAGAAGATCGCGACGACGCCCGCCTCACCGTGCGGATCCTGGCGCGGGCCGTACACGTTGCTGTAGCGGACAGCCGCATATTCGAAACCACGCTGATTCGCGTAGTAGTGCAGGTACTGCTCGCCGGCGAGCTTGCTAACGCCGTACGGCGACAGCGGCCGCTTGGGCGCGGACTCGGGCGTCGGTCGCCTGTCGGGCTCGCCGTAGACGACGCCGCCCGACGACACGTACATGAACCGGCCGCAGCCGTGGGTCACCGCGCATTCGGCGACGTTCAGGAACCCGTCGATATTGATGCTCGCATCGCGCCTGGGGTCCGCGACGGAAACCCGCACATCGACCTGCGCCGCGTGATGGCTGACGATGTCGAAGCCGCCCGCCTCCGCGAATACATCGGCCAGCCGTGCATCGCGGATGTCGAGCTGCGTGAACGACGCGCCTTCAGGCACATTGCGTGCGCGTCCGTTCGACAGGTCGTCCACGATCCAGACGCGCCAGCCAGCGCGCAGGTACGCATCTGCAATGTGGCTGCCGATGAACCCGGCACCGCCCGTCACCAGTATCCTATTCGCCATCCCCCCCTCCCGGTTCCGTGTTCGTGTCTTCGAGGTCGAACAGGTATCGCGTCGCCGCGGCGATATCCCCTTCCCGTCCTTCCGCCGCCGCCTCACGCAGTCGGGCGGTCGGCGAATGCAGCACCTTGTTCAGCAGCTGCCGGGTCAGGTTCTCGACCACGGCCCGATCGGCCTCGCTCAGGTGCCGCAGCGCTCTCAGTGCGCGCGTCGTCTCGGCCTCGCGCAGCGCCTCCGCCTGGCCGCGCAGCTGCCGGATCAGGGGCACCACGTTGCGCCCGTGATACCAGCTCCAGAACTCGCCGACTCCCTCGCCGATGATCTGTTCCGCGACCCTGATCTCGGAGCGGCGCCGCTCCAGCGTCCCCTCCACAACCTGGCTGAGGTCGTCGATGTCGTAGAGGAACACGTTCGGCAGCTCGCTCACCGCCGGCTCCACATCGCGCGGCAGCGCGAGATCGAGGATCAGCAGCGGCGACTCGCGGCCGCCGGCGATCGCCTGCTCGACGAGCTTGCAGGTGATGACCGCGTGCGGCGCCGCCGTCGCCGATGCGACGATGTCCACATCGGCCAGGCGCGCGCGCAGCTCATCGAAAGTGATCGCGCGGGCATCCAGTCGCCGCGCCACTTCCTCCGCGCGCTCGAAGGTGCGATTTGCCACCATGATATCGCGAACACCTTCATCGCGCAGGCACTGCATCGTCAGCTCGCTCATGTGGCCGGCGCCGAGAACCAGCGCCTTTCGCCCTTTCAGGCTGCCGAAGATCTTGCGGGCGAGCTCGATCGACGCCGACGGCACCGACGCGGCGCCCGCACCGAGCCGCGTCTCCGACCGCACGCGGCTGCCCACGCGCAGCGCGAGCTCGAACAGCCGCGCGAGGACCGGACCGACGACGAACTCCCCGTCGTGCGTGTCCACGGCGCGCTCGTACGCCGCGCGCACCTGTCCCTGTATCTGAGCCTCGCCGAGAATCATGGAATCGAGGCTCGCCACCACGCGGAACAGGTGCTCGACCGCGGCCTCGTCGTGCAGTGTGTACAGGTATCGTCCGGCGTCCGGCTCCGGCATGCCCGCATGGTCACTGAGAAAGCGCGCGCCGATCGCGCCCGCATCCGGCTGGTCGCCGGGCGAGCGGATGTACAGCTCCGTTCGGTTGCAGGTCGACAGCAGCACGGCCTCCGTGCAGCCGATCGCAGCCAGCCGCCGCAGCGCCGCGGCACTCGCCTCCGCATCGACGACGAACCGCTCCCGCACGTCGAGCGGTGCCGTCCGGTGGCTGACACCGACCACCTTCACGCTCACAGGAACACCTCCCCGCGAGCGACGAACACGCGCAGGAGGATGTAGGCCGCAACGACGACGGCAAAGCCGATCACGCTCGCCAGAGCCGCGCGCCGGCCGGCATCGGCTCCGCTGCGGATGCGGACTCCGACGGCGGCCGCGAACGCGAACCAGGTCACGACGCCCCAGATGACCTCGGGATCGGCCGCCGCCAACGTGCCCCGGAACCGGATCGTCCAGGCCCAGCCGAGCACCAGCGCGAGCGTGAGTGCCGCAAAGCCCACGGCCACGCCCCGCCGCCCCAGCCGGTCCAGCACGGGCAGAGAAGGAAATGCACGGTACATCCGGCCCAGCCGCTTTCCTTTCAACGCGCGGAACTGCAGCAGATAGAGCAGCCCGGCACCGAAGGCGATGGCGAGGCCGGCGAAGCCGACGAAGGCAAGGAGCACGTGGAAGCTGAACCATACGCCGCTGAATGCGAGCGGCTGGCCGGCGGGCTCGACGCCGAGCAGCAGCGCGATCGCGAGGAGCAGCGCGACCAACGGCACGAGCACGAGGCCGACCGGACCCGATTCGCCGGTGATGGAGGTTACGACGAGGAAGAGTGCGGTGAGAAACGCGAGCGTGCACAATGACGGCGCCAGACCGACGAGCGGCAGCTCCGCATGCGCCGCCGTGAACGCGGCCAGGCCCGCGCCATGGAGCACGGTCCCGCCGATCGCGAGCAGTATGCCGGTCCGCGAGCCGACCGCGCGGGCGCCGGCAAAGGACGCGGTCATGCTGCCGGCAGCGCCGACGTACAGCGCGAGCGCTGCCACGAACAGAATCGTAGCCATCATGCCCCATACAGATACGGGCGCCATGCCGGCGCCCGTATCGACGTCTTCAACATCCGCCGCCGCCGCGGCAGTGCCACCGTCTCACTGCACCTTCGCAACCAGCCGGATCGGCAGGCCGCCCTGCAGCGCGACGCTGCTCACACTCATCACGCGCGCGGTCGAGCTACGGTCACCGACGCGCACTACGCGCAGGATTGCGACGCGCGTGGGCAACGGCATCGGCGCAGCGCGGTCGTCGTCGCTGGACGTGACGACGTACGCCGCGAACTCATCGCCGATGTCCACGCCGGCCTCACGCCCGAGCGAGATGAATGCGACGTCCGTCGTGCCGTGCAGCGGTTCATCATGCAGAAACTGCAGCAGCCGACCCTCGGGGCCGCCTGCGAACGGCGCCGGCTCGCCCAGCCGGATGACCGGCACTGCGGCCAGCGGCATCACCGCGTCCCCGACCTTTGCGCCGCCGAACTGCCGTGCGAGGCTCGCGGTAGCGACACCGCCCTCCACGCTCTCGACGCTGAGCACTCCCAGCGGCTCGACGATGCGGCCGCGATCACCCACCGTGCGGCCGAACCGCACGATCAGCAGACTATCGCCCGCCCGCGCACCGGTCGCTGTCACATGCACGCGGTCGTTGGGGTGCAGCGCCGGTGCCAGTCGGTCGCCGACGGCGGCCGGATCCGCCATGCGCTCGATACGACCGCTGACCTCCCGCTCGGCATTCGTGCTCAGCCACGGCGCAGCCAGGTACTCGGCGAGCGGCACGACCGGCCGGCGCAGGTCCACTTCCATCACGACGGTCGGCGGGTCCACCGGCTCCGTCGTGACGACCTCCACGGCAGGCTCGACCGGCATCGTGAATGGCAGGCCGAGCGGCTCCGTGGCCGGCCGGGCCTGCAGCAGGCCGGGGATGATCAGCCGCTCCGTCGGAAAGATCCAGTGCGCATCCTCGACCACGCCCTGGTTTGCTTCGAAGATGAGGCGCCACTGGAACGGGTCGTTCAGGTACGTGCGCGCCAGATCCCAGAGCGTGTCGCCGGGCCGGACGACGTGCTCCCGCTGCTGCTGTGTCGTCGCGTCCTGCGCGTACGTGCTCGTCGCTCCCATGACGGCGAAGGCGACAGCGATCGTCGTGCGGACCGCCGACAGGGCCAGGTTCCTTGGCAAATGTCTCTCCTTGAGAAAGGCCCTCCGGGGCAGCACCAAGATAATGCGGGTCAACTGACTGTCAAAGCTCGACGTTGCCGTGGCGGCGCGCGAATTCGACTGCCCAGTAGGTGATTATCATGTCCGCGCCCGCGCGCCGGATGCCGGTCAGTACCTCGATCATCGCGCGTTCCGCATCGAGCCAGCCGAGCCGGCCGGCGGCGAGAATCGCTGCATACTCACCCGACACGTGGTACGCACAAACCGGGTACCCGGTCTCCTGCTTCACGCGCCAGATCACGTCGAGGTAGGCCTGTGCCGGCTTCACCATGATCATGTCGGCGCCTTCCTCGACGTCCTGCCGCACCTCGCGCAACGCCTCCGCGGCATTGCCCGGATCCATCTGGTATCCGCGCCGGTCGCCGGACTGCGGTGCGCTGCCGGCAGCTTCGCGGAACGGACCGTAGAACGCGGATGCGTATTTGGCGGAATATGACAGGATCGCGACGTCGCGGAAGCCCTCGTCATCGAGCGCGCGTCGGAGCGCACCTACGCGCCCGTCCATCATGTCGCTCGGTGCGACGACATCGGCGCCGGCACGTGCGTGGCTCACTGCCTGTCGCGCGAGCAACGCGAGCGTCGTGTCGTTGTCTACCGTGCCGTCACGCAGCACGCCGCAGTGGCCGTGCGAAGTGTATTCGCAGAGGCAGACGTCCGTGATCACGATGAGCTCCGGCAGCTCTCGCTTCAGCAGGCGGACGGCCTGCTGCACGACACCGTCGTCGGCGCAGCCGCTGCTGCCGTGCTCGTCCTTCGCGTCGGGGATCCCGAACAGCAGCACGGCGGGCACCCCGAGCGCCGCGGCCTCGCGTGCGTCGGCAAGGAGCTCGTCGGACGACGTGCGGAAGACACCCGGCATCGAGCCGATCTCCTGCCGTATACCGCTGCCGGCGGTCACGAAGAGCGGCAGGATCAGGTCGTCCACGCGCACCGCTGTCTCGCGCACCAGCCGGCGCAGGGCCGGGGTGCGCCGCAGGCGGCGCGGGCGGTAGTGCGGAAATTCAGGCATTGTCAACCGTCCCGCTGGATTCCAGGTCGACCGGTCTGCGGAGCACGAGCGCATCCTCGGCCGGGGTCTGGTAGTAGTTGCGTCTGCGGCCTACGGCGGTGAAGCCGTAGCGCTCGTAGAGCCGCCGCGCGACCTCATTCGAGGGGCGCACCTCCAGAAATACCTCGCGCACGCCGCGGCGTTCTGCGCGTCTGAGCACTTCCATGAGCAGCAGCGCGCCGAGGCCCCGGCGACGCCATGCATCGGTCACCGCCACGTTGCCGAGCTCGCCCTGATCCACCACGCACCAGAACGCGGCATAGCCGATCACGGCGTCGTCAAACTCCGCGACGACCAGCTCCGCGTCGCGTCGCCGGAGCAGCGCTCGGAAGGTACCTTCGCTCCACGGCACCGAATACGACGCGTGCTCGATGTCGGCAACCGAGCGCAGGTCGGAGCTCTGCATGTCGCGCAGCAGCACCCGCTCCAGACTGCTCATCCGGCGATCCCCCGCTCGGCGCCTGACGGGCGCACATAGGCCGGCTCCCAGGCCGCGCCCTCGCCCGCCGTGCCGGCCAGCGCGTCCCCGTGCGCCAGGCGGAGCAGCGCCGACGCCCGCGGGTGCAGCGGCGCTACGGCAGCCGGTGCGAGGCCGAGCTCGACCGCGTAGCGCCGCGCACCCGCACCCACGAATGCGGGCAGCGGCCGCGGCAGGCGCGCGAGCAGCGCGGCGACCGTCAGCGCGACCGGATCGAGCGTGGTGCGCAGGGCGTCCGTCCCCGCCTCTCGCTCGTAGCAGGCCGCGTATACCTCACCGCGCCGGGCGTCGAACAGGGCGCAGACCGCGCCCGGCCGTTCCACGGCCAGCGCGAGTGCCGCCAGGCTCGAGCAGGCGTAGAGCGGCACGTCCAGGCCGCGGGCCAGGCCGCGCGCGGTCGCGGCCGCGATGCGCACGCCCGTGAACGATCCCGGGCCACCCCCGACCACGATGCCGGCGATGCGGCTGCGGTCGAGACGCGCGGTGCGCAGCAGAAAATCCAGCGCGGGCAGCAGCGCTTCGGCGTGCCGCGCCGGGACGCCCAGGGTGACTTCGCCGATGAGCCCGCCATCGGGCGCCTGAACGTCCCCGCTCCCGATCGCCACGGAGCCGAGCTCCGTGGATGTCTCGATCGCGACGAGCAGACTCACGTCCGCCGTTCCCCGGAGCCGGCCGGCTCCTGCGACGCACCGGCAGGCAGCGGCGGCAGCGGCGGCGGGCTGCCGTATGCCTGCAACATCACCGTGCGCAGATGCGGCTCCGTCGTCCCGATGTGCACGTCCCAGCGGTCTTCCGGCAGCAGCGATTCCGCGCGCTCGGGCCACTCGACCAGCACGATCTCAGCGGCCGCGCCGAGCTCGCGCCAGCCCAGCTCCCACACCTCATCCTCCCGCTCGAGCCGGTACAGGTCGAGGTGCACGACATCGACGGCGCCTGCGGCATAGCGGAAGACGAGGTTGAACGTGGGCGACGGCATGGCTGCGGTCACACCGGCCCCGCGGGCAATGGCGCGCGCCAGCACGGACTTGCCGGCACCGAGATCGCCCCTCAGCGCGATGAACGCCGGCGCGCGCAACGACGCACCGACGCGCTCACCCCAGGCCTCGAGCTGCGCCTCGGTCAGGCTCACGGCCGCGAGCCTGCGCCGTCGAGCCTGGCCCGCACCTCGAGCAGCTGATCCCGCAGCATGGCAGCACGCTCGTAGTCCAGTGACACGGCAGCCTCGCGCATCTCCTGCTCCAGGATCTTGACCCACTCCTCGAGATTCACCTCCTCCGCATAGCTGGCGCGCGGCTCGGCGACGCGCGCACCGCGCGCATCGGCCACGCGGGTGCTGAGCATCAGCTCCTCAATGCTCTTGCGGATGCTCTGCGGCGTGATGCCATGCTCCAGGTTGTACGCGCGCTGCACCTCGCGGCGGCGGTTGGTCTCCTCGATGCTCCGCTGCATCGAGCCCGTCACCTTGTCCGCATACATGATCGCGCGCCCTTCGACGTGGCGCGCGGCCCGGCCAACCGTCTGGATCAGGGACCGTTCGTCGCGCAGGAAGCCTTCCTTGTCCGCATCGAGGATCGCGACCAGCGAGACTTCCGGCAGGTCCAGCCCTTCACGCAGCAGATTGATGCCGACCAGCACGTCGAAGCGGCCGAGGCGCAGGTCCCGCAGGATCTCCATGCGGTCGATCGTCTGCACCTCCGAGTGCATGTACCGAACGCGGATCCCGATCTGCTGCAGGTAGTCCGTCAGATCCTCCGCCATGCGTTTCGTCAGCGTCGTGACCAGCACGCGCTCGCCGCGCCGCTCGCGCTCGCGGATCTCGGCGATCAGGTCGTCCACCTGTCCCTTCACGGGCCGAACCTCGATCTCGGGATCCAGCAGTCCCGTCGGCCGGATCAGCTGCTCGACGACCGTGCCGCCCGACCGGCTCAGCTCGTACGGTCCCGGCGTCGCCGACACGAAGATCGCCTTTTCGATCAGGCCCTCCCACTCCTCGAACGTGAGCGGCCGGTTGTCGAGCGCGCTCGGCAGCCGGAACCCGTGCTCGACCAGGGTCAGCTTGCGCGCCCGGTCGCCGTTGTACATGCCCCGGATCTGCGGCACGGACGCGTGCGACTCGTCCAGGATCAGCAGGAAATCTTCGGGGAAGTAGTCGAACAGGCAGGCCGGCCGCTCGCCGGCCGCGCGACCCGCTATGTGCCGCGAGTAGTTCTCGATGCCCGGGCAGGTGCCGATCTCGAGCAGCATCTCCATGTCGAAGTTCGTGCGCTGCTCGAGCCGCTGCGCCTCGAGCAGCCGGCCGGCGCCGCGCAGCTCGAGCAGCCGATCCTCGAGCTCGGCCCGGATCCGCACGACTGCACGCTCGATCGTGCTGCGCTGCGACACGAAGTGGGTCGCCGGATAGATTGCGGTTCGCGCCAGCCGCACGATCGTGTTACCGGTCAGCGGGTCGAAGCGCGTGATGCGCTCGATCTCGTCGCCGAACAGCTCGATGCGCACGCCCTGCTCCTCGTACGCCGGGAACAGTTCGACCACGTCGCCGCGGACCCGGAACGTGCCGCGCTGGAAGTCGACGTCGTTGCGCGAGTACTGTACGCGCACGAGCGCCTGCAGAATGTCGCGCCGGCTGATCTGCTGGCCTACCTCCAGCATCAGCATGAGCTCGCGGTACTCGCGCGGGTCGCCCAGGCCGTAGATGCAGGACACCGACGACACGATGATCACGTCCTCGCGCTCCATCAGCGATGACGTCGACCGCAGCCGCAACCGCTCGATGTCCTCGTTGATCGACGAATCCTTCTCGATGAAGGTGTCCGTCGTCGGCACGTAGGCTTCCGGCTGGTAGTAGTCGTAGTACGAGACGAAATACTCTACGGCGTTCGTCGGGAAGAACTGCTTCAGCTCGCCGTAGAGCTGCGCAGCCAGCGTCTTGTTGTGGCTCATCACGAGCGTCGGCCGCCCGTGGTTCGCGATGACCGAGGCCATCGTCACGGTCTTGCCCGAGCCCGTCACTCCGAGCAGTGTCTGGAACGGCTGCTCCTGCTCCAGGCCAGTCGTCAGCTCGGCGATCGCCTGCGGCTGATCCCCCGCGAGCTCGAACGGGAGGTGCAGCTCGAATCTGCTCATCGTGTCCCTATGCCGTCGCCACGAGCAGGCACTCCTCGCCCGCGTCATGTACCTTCGTCAGCAGGGTCTCCACCATGCCGAACGCAATGGCTGTCGCGCCTCGCGCGCGACCGCCATTCGTCTCCACCACCATCCCGTCGTGTCGCAGCTCGCGGCTCCGGCGCCACGCCCAGCGGGCCGCGCGCGCACTGCTCCGAGCTTCGACAGTGCGCAGACCCGCGCGGCGCGCCACCTCCGACAGCGATGATGGCGAGAAGACGTATCGGTGACGCGGCACGTCCCAGTGCATCCAGCTCGCTCCGAACGTGCGGCGGCCCAGGCTGCGCAGGTTCGGCGTCGCGGCGATCAGGGTCCCGCCGGGCCGCAGCAGCCTGCGGCATTCCGCCAGGGTACCGACGGGGTCCGGCACGTGCTCGATGACGTGGCTGAGCGTAATGGCGTCGAAGCAGGCTCCGGGCAGGTTCGCATCCTCGAGCGTGCTGGCGTGCACGTTCAGTCCGAACACGTCCCGGGCGATCGCGGCGGTGCGCGCATCGGGCTCGATGCCCGTGACGTCCCAGCCGAGCAGCCGCATGCGCGCGGCAAAGACACCATTGCCGCACCCGACGTCCAGCAGACGTCCGGTCGGGTTCGCGGGCAGGAACAGCGCATACGACTCGCAATGCTCACTCCACGCGGGCAGCCGCTCGAGAAGCCACGCCGCCCGCATGGCTGACGGCTGCGCGTAACCGAGCCGCCGCGCGAGAGTGGCGCGCACGAGGGTGGGTGGCGCGACCGCATTGCGCAGCTGGCCGGCGTCGTCCGTATGCGTAAAGTAACCCTCACCATGCGGCTCCAGGAGCGGCGCGCTGTCGAGCCACGCCATGCCGCACGCCCTGCATTCGCGGATGGAGTACTCGCCCGGCGTGCCGCAGATGCGGTCGCGCAGGCCGGCGTAGAGTCGAGGGCACTCGGCGCCGCACAGCAGGCACTCGCGTCGTACCGTGGCAGGCGCGGTCATCGACATCGCGTTACTGCTCGAATTCCGAGGGAGCGAAGTGCTCGCGACGCTCCGCCGACATCACACCGTTAACCCGGCGGATGAACTTCATCACCTTCTTGAGATGGCTGAGGTCCTGCACCTCGACGACGAACGAGCCGACCATGCCGCCCTCCTTCGACTTGATCTCGGCGGAGGAGATGTTCGTGCCCGTACTGCTGATCGCCGTAGCAATGTCGGAGAGCAGGCCACGGCGGTCGTTGCCGTCCACCACGACGCGCACGAAGAAGCGCTCGCTCGACTCCGCCTCCCATTCGATCTCGACGCGGCGCTCCGGGTGCTCCGACAGGTTCAGCACGTTCGGGCAGTCGGTGCGGTGGATCGAGATGCCGCGACCGCGCGTGATGTAGCCGATCACATCGTCGCCCGGCACCGGCTGGCAGCACTGTGAATAGCGGACCAGCGTGTTGTCCAGCCCCTGGATCCGCACGCCGCGGTCGTTGCCGCGCACCCGCTCCACGATCCGCTCGAGCGCCGTCGGCATGCGCGGCGGCACGCCATCCGCTTCGGGAAACAGCTCCTTCAGGATGGCGGACGGGCCGAGGTCTCCCCGGCCGAGCGCGGCGAGGACCTGCTCGAAGTTGGGCTGCCCCAGCGCGTGCGCCGCCTTCTCCAGCCGGTCGTCGGACGGCCGCTCCTTGCGCGCCTTCCGCAGCTCGCGGGAAAACAGCTCGCCCCCGAGATCCACCGCCGATTCCGACTCGACCTGCTTGATCCACTGCCTGATCTTCTGCCGCGCGCGCGCAGTCTTCACGAAGGCGAGCCAGTCCCGCGACGGCTTCTGGCGAGCGTCCGTCATGACCTCGACCGTGTCGCCGTTCTTGACTTCCCGCGACAGGGGCGCGATGCGACCGTTGATCCGCGCACCCGAGCAGTGCAGCCCGACCTCGGTATGGACGGCAAAAGCGAAATCGATCGGTGTCGCACCCCGCGGCAGTTGCTTCACATCGCCCTTCGGCGTGAACACGAAGATTTCATCCTGGAACAGGTCGATACGGAGGAATTCCATGAACTCCTCCGGCTCGCGCGTGTCCTGCTGCCATTCGAGCACCTGACGGAACCAGCTCAGCGTCTCATCGACCTCGTCCGCGGGGCGCGCCTCGCCCTCCTTGTAGCGCCAGTGCGCCGCGATGCCGAACTCTGCTGTCCGGTGCATCTCGTGTGTGCGGATCTGGATCTCGTAGAGCCGCCCGCCCGGACCGAAGATGGTCGTGTGCAGCGAGCGGTACATGTTCGACTTCGGCGTCGCGATGTAGTCGTGGAAACGCTCCTGCAGCGGCGTCCACTTGTTGTGGATGACGCCGAGCGCGTGGTAGCAGTTCGCAATCGTGTCGGTGACGACGCGGATCGCCATGAGATCGTAGATCTCGTCGTACGGCCGATCCCGCTGGATCATCTTGCGATGGATCGACCACAAGTGCTTTGGCCGGCCGTAGACCTCGCATGGGATGCCGCTGGTGCGCAGCTCGTCCTGCAGCGGACCGCGCAGCGCCTCGATCTGCCCCTCCCGCTCCTTGCGCCGCTCCGCGATCTTTTTCGCGAGTGCGCGATACGCCTCCGGCTCCAGGTGCTTGAACGCCAGGTCCTCCAGCTCCCAGCGGATCTGCGCCATGCCGAGGCGGTGCGCGAGCGGCGCGTAGATCTCGCGCGTCTCCAGCGCGATGCGCCTGCGCTTGTCCATCCGCAGATGCTCGAGCGTGCGCATGTTGTGCAGCCGGTCCGCCAGCTTGATCGTGATCACGCGTGCGTCCTGCGCCATCGACAGCAGCAGCTTCCGATAGTTCTCGACCTGCTGCTCCGTCGTCGAACGGAACTGGACCTTGCCGATCTTCGTCACACCGTCGACGATCGTGGCGATCTCGTGTCCGAACTCGGCCCGCACATCGTCGAGCGTGACGGGCGTGTCCTCGACGACGTCGTGGATCAGCCCGGCCGCGAGCGAGAAGCCATCCAGGTGCAGGTCTGCCAGGATCTTCGTCACCTCGACGCAGTGCGCGAGGTAGTCCTCCCCGGACGCGCGCTTCTGGCCCCGATGCGCCGCCTCGCCGAAGCGGTAGGCGCGCGCAATCAGATCCAGGTCCAACCGCTCCGCATACGCCGCCACCGACGCGCGCAGCTGCAGAGGCAGCGCGTCGAGTGCGTCGTCCGGCTGGATGGTCGAGCCTGCGGTTGCCATATCAGATCGGGAGTCCTAGTCCCGCCTCCACGAATGACACGTACCGGCCGTCACCGACGACCACGTGGTCCAGCACCGGGATGCCCAGCAGACGGCCGGCCTCGGCCAGCTGCTGCGTCACCTGCCTGTCCTCCGCCGACGGCGTCGGGTCGCCGGAGGGATGGTTGTGCACCAGGATCATCGCCGCGGCGCTCTCCGTGATGGCCGCGCGGAACACCTCCCGCGGATGCACGATGGATGCGTCGAGCGTGCCCCGGGTGACCACGATTTCGCGTACGACCGCGTGCTGCGTGTTCAGCAGCAGCACACGGAACTCTTCCTGCACGAGGTCGCGCATGCCCGGCGCGCACCGGTCGTAGATGTCGCGCGGTCCGCGGATGCGCCCCCGCTCGAGCGGCCCCTCGCGGGCGAGCCGGCGGCCGAGCTCGAGTGCGGCGCTGACGCGGGCGGCCACTGCCGGTCCGATCCCGGCAACAGCCGCCAGCTCGACGGGCGAGGCAGCGGCCAGCCGGCGGAGCGATCCGTCACCCACCTGCAGCAGCGCGCCCGCAATGTCCACGGCCGACGAGCCCTCGCGCCCGCTGCCGATCAGGATGGCGAGCAGTTCACGCGACGCGAGCGCCCCCGCGCCTTCCGTATGCAGCCGCTCGCGCGGACGCTCCGGCGCTGGCCATCGCTTGATCGCGTAGCTCGGCATCGCGCTCTCCGCGGGACCTAGACTGCACCGGCGCCATGGCATTTCTTGTACTTCCGGCCGGATCCGCACGGGCATGGATCGTTGCGGCCGACCGTCTTTTCACTCGTGACCGGCTGCTGCGCCGCCACACCTCCCGACTCGCGGTTGGTCTGCAGCTGCGACACGTCACGCGGCCCCGGCCGCACCTGCGGGCTGCCCACGGGCATGCGTCGCGCCCCGGGCATGGCGGCCGAGATGGCATCGTCCGGGACCGGCTGCGGCAGCGGCGCAGGCGACGCCGACGGTCGCGTGTCCGGCGTCTCGCTCGGCCCGCTCAGCGTCAGCCGGCGGGGCGGCTGCGCGCGCGGCTGCGGCACGGCGAGCTGCGCGCGGAACGCGAGCGTCGAGACTGATTTGCGCAGGTCCGACATCAGTTCGACGAACATGGTGTAGGCTTCCTGCTTGTACTCGACCAGCGGGTCCTTCTGGCCCCAGCCGCGGAACCCGATCGAGGCCTTCAGGTGGTCCAGGTCGTAGAGGTGATCGCGCCACTTTTCGTCGATTACACCGAGCATGATCCACGACAGGATCCGCTCCCGGTGATCGGCCCAGCTCTCGAGCTTGCGGGCGAAGCCGCGGCGGCCCGCCTCGATCACCAGCTCCGCGACCTCGTCGCGCGACTCGAATTCGTGCTCCCCGCCCTCCTGTCCCGGCAGCTCCTCCACGACGAGGAAGAAGTCCAGTACCAGCCGCTGGCGCAGCGCGTACAGGCTCCAGTCCTCGGGGTGCACGCCGTCGGGCGCATACTCGGAGACGATGTCATCGAGCGCCTGCTCGATCATCTCCCACACTTCGCCCTTCAGGTCCTCGCCGCCCTCGAGCGCGAACAGCCGGAGGTCGTAGATGACCTCGCGCTGCTGGTTCATGACGTCGTCGTACTCGAGCAGCCGCTTGCGCGCCTCGAAGTTCTGCATCTCGACGCGGCCCTGCGCACTGCCGATCGAGCGGGTGACGAGTGCATGCGTGATCACCTCTCCCTCTTCCGCGCCCAGCTTCTCCATGATGCCCGAGATGCGATCCGTGTTGAACATCCGCATCAGGTCGTCCTCGAGCGACAGGAAGAACTGTGTTGCGCCCGGATCGCCCTGCCGGCCGGCGCGGCCCCGGAGCTGACGGTCGATCCGGCGGGACTCGTGCCGCTCCGACCCGATGATGTGCAGCCCGCCCACCTCGGCGACGTGATCGCCCGGCCTGCTGCTCAGGTCCACAGCGCGAGACGGGTCCGGCACGTTGGCAACATCGTTCGGGTCGATGCCGCGCTCCCTCACCCAGCCGATGGTGCGCGGTGTCGTCACGCCCTCGCCCAGCTTGATGTCCGTGCCGCGACCGGCCATGTTCGTCGCAATCGTGACGCCCTTCGGTTGACCCGCGGATGCGACGATCTCCGCTTCGCGCTGATGGTACTTCGCGTTCAGCACGTTGTGCGGGATGCCGCGCCGCTTCAGCATGCGGCTGAGTGTCTCCGACACATCCACCGACACCGTGCCGACGAGCACGGGCAGCTCCAGCCTGTGCAGCCGCTCGATCTCGTCCATGATCGCGTTGAACTTCTCGCGCTTCGTGCGGTAGATCAGGTCCTGCCGGTCGTCGCGCGTGATCGGGCGGTTCGTCGGAATGACCATGACGTCCAGACCGTAGATCTGGTGGAACTCGCCTTCTTCGGTCTCCGCCGTACCCGTCATGCCCGCGAGCTTGTCGAACATGCGGAAGTAGTTCTGGATGGTGATGGTTGCCAGCGTCTGCGTCTCACCACGCACCGACACGCCTTCCTTCGCCTCCACAGCCTGGTGCAGCCCGTCGGACCAGCGCCGGCCGGCCATCTTCCGGCCCGTGAACTCGTCGACAATGATGACCTGCCCATCCTCCAGGATGTACTGCTCGTCCCGGTTGTACAGCGTGTACGCCTTCAGCAGCTGATGGATGGCGTGGATCTTCTGGCTCTTCTGCGCATACTCCGCCTCCAGCTTCTGGATGCGGTCGCGCTTCTCGTCGACCGACAGCGCCGGGTCCCGCTCAATGTCGCCGATCGCTTCCGACAGGTCCGGCACCACGAACGCGTCCGGCTCGTTCGGCGACAGCTCGTCCAGGCCGCGGTCCGAGAGGTGGATCGAGTGGCCCTTCTCGTCCATCGCGTAGAACAGCATCTCGTCGATGTCGTGCAGCCGCTTCTCGCGCATGTAGTCCGCCTCGACCTGCGACACCAGCTTCTGCAGACTGGGACTGTCCGCGAACATCTTGAGCAGTTTCTTGTGTTTCGGCGCTCCGCGCTTCACGGCGAGCAGTTTCTCGCCCGCCGTATACTCTTCCGCGCTGACCTGTTTTTCCGCCTCCGCCACCAGCTCGTTCACCAGCCTGGCCTGGCTGCGGTACAGCTGCGCCACCGAGGGATTGTGCAACTTGTACTCGGCCGACTGCTCCTGCCCGACCGGACCGCTGATGATGAGCGGTGTGCGAGCCTCGTCGATCAGGATGGAGTCCACCTCATCGATGATCGCGTAGTAGTGCGCCCGCTGCACCCGCTGCGCCAGGTCATGGACCATGTTGTCGCGCAGGTAGTCGAAGCCGAACTCGTTGTTCGTGCCGTAGGTGATGTCGGTGTGGTACGCAGCGCGTCGCTCCGGTGTGCCCGGCTCGTGCAGGTCGATGCAGTCGACGCTCAGGCCCAGGTATTTGTAGACCGCGCCCATCCACTGGCTGTCTCTCTGCGCCAGGTACGTGTTCACCGTCACCAGGTGCACGCCCCGTCCCGCCAGCGCGTTCAGGTACACGGGCATCGTGGCGACCAGCGTCTTGCCCTCGCCCGTAGCCATCTCCGCGACCTTGCCGCGGTGCAGCGCGATGCCGCCGATCAGCTGCACGTCATAGGGCACCATGTCCCAGACGAGCGTCTGACCAGTGACCTGTACTTCCGTGCCGACCAGGCGGCGGCACGTCTCCTTGACGGTCGCGAACGCCTCGGGCAGCAGGTCCTCGAGCACGCTCTGCAGCTCCGCCTTCAGCGCGTCCTCCGTTTCGCGCAGCTCGACCCCGAGCGATTCACGGTCGGCCACGTCCTCGGCGGAACGCTTCTGCTCCCGCAGCTCCGCGATTCGCGCCTCGTGCGGGGCGATGCTCTCGGCGACGGTCGCGCGGAACTTTGCTGTCTGCGCCCGCAGCTCCTCCTCGCTCAGCGCGCTCAGCTCATCGGCGATCTCGTTGATCTCCGCCACCAGCGGGTCCAGCTTGCGCGCCTCGCGCGCGTGGCGATCGCCGAATACCTTGCTCAGCAGATTTTTCATCATGGAACTGTGGCCTGCCCTCGATTACGGTGATCCGGAGTCGTACCCCGTCACCTGAATGCCGTTTCGGCCATAGAGCCGATGTTCGGATATGTATGTCTCGACCGCGGCCGGCACGAGGTAGCGGATCGACAGACCAGCGGCCGCGCGCCTGCGAACCGCGGTTGCGGATATGTCCACCCTCGTCACGTCCACCCGGACGTCGCCATTGGGCAGGGTCGACACGCCGGGAATGCGGACCTGCGGGGCGAGCGCGTCCTCGGCGCCGCGTCCGTGCGTGCCGCGGCGCGTGAGCACTCCGACCCGTGCGAGCCGGCGCAGTTCGGCCGGCTCGCGCCAGGCCTCGAAGTCCGCATACTGGTCGGCGCCGATCAGCAGCGTCCAGCGGGCCGATGGCTCGCGGGCCATCAGTTCGCGGACCGTATCGATCGTGAAGGACGGCCCGCTCCGGCGGAGCTCGATCGGGTCCATGCCGAAGCGAGCGTCGCCGTCGATCGCCAGCTCCAGCATCCGCGCGCGGTCCGCGGCGGGGCTGACGGACCTGCCCAGCTTGTGCGGGGGGATCGCCGCCGGAACGAAGAGGACACCGTCCAGGCCGAGCGCGACGAGAGCATCCTGCGCCACGATCAGATGGCCGGCATGGGGCGGGTCGAATGTCCCGCCGAACAGGCCGATCTTCACGACCCGATGTCGGTCGCTGCTCCGTCGACCTGCCTGGCCTCGGGCGATTCCGGGAACTCCTGAAGCAGGCGCGCCTTCGCGGCTTCCGCCTCCTCGTCGTAGTTCAGCCGCCCGTAGGCCTGCACCAGTCGCAGCAGCGCCCGTGGCGCCCACGGCGTCGTCGGGTAGCGGTCAGCAAGCGCCTGGTAGTAGATGATCGAGGAGTCGAACGCGTTCCGGCGGAAGTAGTGCTCGGCCGTGAGATACTCCTTCTCGGCCAGCCGGCTGGTCAGGCGATCCACGATCTCCTGCGCCTGCGGCAGGAACTCGCTGTCCGGGTAGTAGGCGATCAGCGACTCGCAGTGGTCGATCGAGTTCTGCGTGTACTCCTGATCGAGGGGCGGTGGCGGCGACAGCTCGGCATACGCGACGCACACCTGATAGCGCGACTCATCTGCCCACGGACCCAGTGGGAACTCGACCGCGAGCCGGTCGAATTCCATGGCCGCCGTGACGTACTCCTCCTGGCCCATGTACGCCAGGCCGAGCCGGTACCGCGCCTCGGCATGCCGCGGGTGGTCGAGGTACGTGACCACGAACATGTCGAGCGCGCCCGCCGCCTCCGACCAGTCACGCTCTTCCAGCTGGTCCATTGCGTACTGGAACAGCTCATCCCCCTCCAGCCGCGAGTAGGCAGGTCCGCGCGACGCGCACGCGCCGGTCAGCAGCAGGGCAAGCAGGAGCCAGCTATTTTTCAGTCGCATATCGTTCCGTGTCATGGTGCAGCGCGTCCCTGTCTACCCGTCGCGGCCGAGGCATGTTTCGCCGGCGATCTGAAGATCACGTATCTGACTGCGCGTTTCCATGCCTTCACGGGTCAAAACCCGCGGCCGAACCGCAGCTCATCGATCCGCTGCCTCGCCCGGTCGGCGAGCTGGCCGCTGCCGGGCCGGACCGTCTCCAGCACCTTGATGTACGCCTCCAGAGCCAGCTCGCGATTGCCGATCTCGAGCAGCGCTTCACCGCGCTCGAACCACGCCTGGTCGAGCAGGTTCGGCGGCACGCCGAGGTCCACGGTCGTCTGCAGATAGGCCAGCGCCCGCTCCGGCTCACCGGCCTCCCGGGCCGCGCGCGCCAGCGTGAAGGCGCAGCTGCCGACGCTCCAGCGCGCCTGGTCCGCCCGCTCACCGGCCGGCTCGCGCGTCCGGAACGCATTGAACAGCTCCAGCGCCTCTGCGCAGTTCCGCTGCGACTCGTGGAATTCCGCAAACTCGAAGAGCAGCGTGGGTATCGAATCGGGCAGCGCGTAGGCCAGGGCCCGCTCGTAGAAGACCTGCGCCCGCTCCGCGTCGCCAGCGCGCGAGTAGTACCGGGCAAGGGGTGCCGACATCTCGCCCACAGGCAGACCGGGACGCAGGGCCAGCGCCGCTTCGACGGCGCCCGCCATCCCATACCGGTCACCCCGCTCCTGAGCGCGGCGCGCCAGCGAAAGGTAGTCGAAGATCGCCTGGTCCCTGTATTCCGGAGTACGCCCCAACAGCTCGTCGTAGCTTTCGCGGGCCCGCTCGAACTCGCCGGTCACGGCGTATGCATGCGCGACGCGTGCGAGCACGTCATCGCTGCCGCTGCGACGCTCGTAGCTGAGCCGGTACTCGGCCAGCGCCTCCGTGTAGTTGGAATCCGCCCACAGCCGGTCGCCGCGCGCGAGTGCGGACTCTGCATCGCCGCAAGCCCCGAGCAGGACGAGCAGCGCTGCGGCACCCGTCGTGCCGGCTGCACGACTGCGTCGCCAATGTGAAAACGCGGAGTCGTCGTTCCCGCTGCGACTCCGCGCCACGTCGGCTGCTCGCGCCGCCCGTTCAGACTGCGTCGGTCCCGGCATTCACCTGCTCGATCATGGAAAGGTACGCCCGCACCTGCGGATTGTCTGGCTGCTGTTCAGCGCATGCCTTCCACTCCGCGAGCGCGCCCTCGCGCTGCCCCTGACGGTGCAGAATGAGGCCGAGGTTGACGCGCGCTGCGATGAAGCCGGGGTCCAACTCGAGCACACGTCGCAGCTCGACTGCCGCCTCGTCCAGCCGGCCCATATCCAGCAGCACCGCCGCATGCTTGTTGCGGATGTCATGAAATCGGGGCCGCAGCTCGAGCGCGAGCACGTACTGCGATGCCGCTTCCACGGGCGCGCCTGCCTCCGCATAGAGGTCACCGACGGCCATGTGCGCATTCGCGAGCCGCGCCGTCACGGCGGCCGGGAACCGGCCGCTGGAGTGCTTCTCGACGGCGCCTGCCGCCTCGAACGCCTGTCGCGCCTCCTCGTAACGGCCGAGGTCCTGCAGCACGAGCGCGCGATTGACGTGCGCTTCCACGTAGGCGGGGTTCAGCTCGAGCGCCTGGTCGAGCTGATGCAGCGCTTCCTCGGGCCGGCCGAGAAACACGAGGCACAACCCGGCCGAGTGCCGGACATCGGCGAACCCGGGGTGCGTGGCCAGGATGCGGTCGAAGATCTCGAGCGCGCCGGCGTACTCGCCGCGATCGAATGCCTGCCGACCCTGCTGCTTGGTCTGTGTGAGTTCTGTCTGCATGCCGAAACCTAACGGGCAGCGGTCGCAGGCCGCCACCTCGCGGGCGCGGCCATCGGCGGATCTGGCTGCTCAGCGGACCACGGCCGGCGCAGTCTGCCGCACTGCGGGCCGGCCGACGCTCACGTAATCGAAGCGGAGCTCCCGCATGCGGCGCGGGTCGAAAAGATTGCGGCCGTCGAAGATCAGCGGCTGGCGCAGCAGCGAATGGATACGCTTGAAGTCCGGCACCCGGTACTGCCGCCATTCCGTGATGATCAGCAGCGCATCCGCGCCTTCCGCGGCGTCGTAGTTGTTCTCGACGTAACGGATGCGATCGCCGAACACCGCGCGCGCGGCCGCCAGCGCTTCGGGGTCGTGCGCGCAGACTTCCGCACCCCGCGCGAGCAGACCCTCGATGACGACCAGCGACGTCGCCTCGCGCATGTCGTCGGTGTCCGGCTTGAAGCTCAGACCCCACACGCCGATTCTGCGACCGGTCAGACCTTCGGGGAACCATTCATCCACCTGCGCCAGCAACAGGTGCTTCTGTCCGTCGTTCACCCGTTCCACCGACTCCAGAATGCCGGCATCGATGTCGTTCTCGTTCAGCGTCCGGACCAGCGCCTTCACATCCTTGGGGAAGCAGCTGCCGCCGTAGCCGCAGCCTGCGAAGAGGAACGAATTGCCGATGCGTTCGTCGGAGCCAATGCCCTGCCTGACCAGGTTCACATCCGCGCCCACCGCATCGCACAGCCGCGCGATCGTGTTCATGAACGAGATGCGCGTCGCCAGCATCGCGTTTGCCGCGTACTTCGTGATCTCCGCCGACGGCACGTCCATGAACAGAACGGGCTTGCCCGTGCGCATGAACGGGCTGTAGAGCTCGGCCAGCACCGCCCGCGCGCGCTCGGAATCCACGCCGATCACGACGCGGTCCGGCTTCATGAAGTCATCGACCGCCGCGCCTTCCTTCAGGAACTCGGGATTCGAGCCGACGTGCACAGGATGGTTGCTGTGCTCGTTGATTATCGCCCGCACCCGGGCCGCGGTGCCGACCGGTACCGTGCTCTTCGTGACCACGACCTTCTCGCCATCCATGGACCGCCCGATCACCTCCGCGACGGCCAGCACGTGCTGCAGGTCGGCGCTGCCATCCTCGCCGGGTGGCGTGCCGACCGCGATGAAGATGACCTCGGACGCCCGCACCGCAGCCGGCACGTCCGTCGTGAAGGTCAGCCGGCCGTCCTCCAGGTTCCGCTGCACGAGCTGTTCGAGGCCGGGCTCGAAGATCGGGATCTCGCCCCCGTTCAGCCGATCGATCTTGCTCGCATCGATGTCCGCGCAGATCACGTCGTTGCCCGTCTCGGCCAGCCCCGCGCCGACAACGAGTCCCACATAGCCAGTTCCGATTACCGCGACTTGCATCGGTTCGTCCTCCTCGAACGTACGTTGAATTCCAGCCCGAAACTACCGCAGAACGTCCCCTGTCGGCAATCCGCCGCGCTCACCGGCGCACGCTTGCTGCGACTGCGCCCGAGTCGTAACATCCGCGCATGAGAATTCTGATCACGGGCGCCGCCGGATTCCTCGGATCCCATATCTGCGATCGCTTCCTCGCCGAAGGCCACGAGGTCATCGGCATGGACAACTTCATAACCGGTTCGCCGGACAACATTGCCCACCTCATGGGCAACGCTGCGTTCCGTTTCGTGCAGCACGACGTCACGAACTTCATCTTCGTGCCCGGTCCGCTGGATGGCGTGCTCCACTTCGCGAGCCCGGCGAGCCCCGTCGATTATCTCGAGCTGCCGATCCAGACGCTGAAAGTGGGCAGTCTGGGCACGCACAAGACGCTGGGCCTCGCAAAAGAGAAGCGCGCGCGGTTCCTGCTCGCATCGACATCGGAAGTCTACGGCGACCCGCAGGTCCATCCGCAGCCGGAGTCGTACTGGGGCCACGTCAACCCGGTCGGCCCGCGCGGCGTCTATGATGAGGCGAAGCGTTTCGCCGAAGCGATGGTCATGGCATACCACCGCTTCCACGGCCTCGATACCCGGATCGTTCGCATCTTCAACACCTACGGTCCGCGGATGCGGCCCAACGATGGCCGCGTGGTCTCGAACTTCATCGTGCAGGCGCTGCGCGGCGAGCCGCTCAGCGTGTACGGCGCAGGCAGCCAGACGCGGTCGTTCTGCTACGCCGAGGACGAGGTGGACGGCATCTACCGGCTCTTCATGTCGGACTACACGATGCCGATGAACATCGGCAACCCGAACGAGTTCACGGTGATGCAGCTGGCGGAGCAGATCATCGAGTTGATTGACAGCCCTTCCGTCATCGCGCACGAGCCCCTTCCCGAGGACGACCCCAAGGTGCGCAGGCCGGACATCACGGTCGCGCGCCGGGAGCTCGGATGGGAGCCTCGTATAGAGCTGCGCCAGGGTCTCGGCAGGACCATCCCGTATTTCAGGGAGCGCGTGGGGCGGACCGATGAGTCCGCACGTTCCCTGTTCGGCTGATCAGGCGCGGTCGCCCCGCACCAGCACGGCTGCACGGTACAGGCTCTCGAAGGTTCCGGCGTCCGCCCACCACCCCTCCAGCACCTCGTGCTCCAGCTCGCCCCACTCGATGTAGCGATTGTTGACGTCCGTGATCTCCAGCTCATTGCGAGCGGACGGCTCGAGCGTGCGGATGATGTCGTAGACGCGCGCGTCGTAGATGTACACGCCCGTCACCGCATACTGCGATGGTGGCGAGGCGGGCTTCTCGAGGATCCGCGTGATCCGGCCCTCCACGATGGAAGGAACGCCGAAGCGCTCGGGGTCAGCCACCTGCTTCAGAAAGATGCGCGCGCCGCCCCCGCGTTCTCCGAAGCGCCGCACCGCGTCCGCCAGCGAGTCCTCGAACAGGTTGTCGCCGAGGATCACCATTACCGGCTGCCCGTCAGCGAAGTGCTCCGTCAGCCCGAGCGCCTCGGCGATGCCGCCTTCGCCTTCCTGATACGTGTAGTTCAGGTGCTTCAGACCGAACTCCCGACCGTTCCCCAGCAGGCGCAGGAAGTCGCCTGCATGATGCCCGCCGGTGACGATCATGATGTCGCGTATCCCGGCGTCGATCAGCTTCTGTATCGGGTATGCGATCATCGGCCGGTCATAGACGGGAAGCAGATGCTTGTTCGTGACGCGGGTGAGCGGGTGCAGCCGCGTTCCGAGCCCACCGGCCAGAATGATTCCCTTCACCGCATGATTCCCTTCATCGGATGTCCGCCCCGAAATCGTGCGCGACCGTGATGTCCACGCGCTGCGCGTCCCACTCGTCGGCCAGCTCCAGGCCGGCATCCAGCCTGAACTGCAGTGCCGACGACGGCCGGTAATCGATCCCCACGGCGCCGCCTCGGCTGCGGCCGGTGCGTTCCGGGGCGAACAGGTTCTCATGCCCGCGGCTGCGGGTGAACGCCTCCATCCGGACTAGCAGTCCGGTGGCGGGGAAGTCGATCCGCGCGTGCGCCAGCCACTCGCGTCCGTGTCCGCCGAGCGGGTGCGCGAACAGCTTGCCCTGGTCCGCCCAGGCGCCGCGGAAAAAGCCGTTCCGGTACCAGATCGGGTTGCCGCAGCATGACCCGGGGTACTGCGTGTGCTCCAGGCCGAGCGAGAGCGGCGCGATGCCCGGGACCGCACCGATGTCCACGCCGGCGATGATGCCGGGCATGTCGCTGATCGCACCAGCGGTGTCGTCCATGCCGAATTCGGCGTACAGCTCGACGGGCAGCGGTCCGAGCGGCGGGCGCAGCCGGCCGAGCACGGAAAACACCTGGTTCTCGAACTCGCCGCCCTCACCGCCGTGCAGTCCGAGGATCAGGCCGGCCAGCCGCCCCGCCGTGATCGGGTTGCCCCCGCCGCCGAAGATGGCGCCGCGGTTGATGCCCAGCGTGAACCGCCGTGTGAACGGCGTGCCGATCAGTCGCCCGAAGACGATCCACGGAGCGTCCACCCTGCCGTTCGCATCCAGTCGTCCGGCGACCACTTCGATGCGATCCGGGCCGAGGATCCTGAGCACGGACGGGAAGTGAAAGGGGTCGCGCACGTGGATGCCGATGCCATCGAACGTGTCGTCGGTCCGCGCCGCCAGCGCCGGCACGCCGCCCAGGCCGGTGCCGAGCACGGTGCCGCCGCCATGGCCGATGCCGTAGTGGAGGCGGCGGCGTCCAGCCCACGCGTCGAAAGGACCCACGCTCAACCCGACCGACGCGGCAGGCACGGTCAGGTCACCACCAGTCAGACCGGCGTCGGTCTGCCAGGAAAGCCACGGCCGGAGAAAGCCGTGGCCGTGCACCCGCAGGGTCGGGCCGCTGAGGTCCCCGAGCGGCTGCGCGCCTTCCCAGTCCTCATCGACGAAATACCCATCGCCGGCCAGTGCGGAGCCTGTTGCCGCGCTCCAGCCTGCACTCAGCTCCAGAGCGGCGAGGACGCCGGCCGTGTCGGCATGTTCGCGGAGCAGTTCGCCGTATCCCTCGGCCAGCCGCACCAGGTCGGCCCGGCCGCGCATCTGCGCCGTCTCTGCCGCGGCCTCGAACACGTCGATCGCGTGCTGCCTCGTGACCGGCGCGAGTGCGGGATCGCTCGAGGCCGGCGCCACGCCGAGCACGTTCAGCCGACGAATCGCCTCCCACGCCCAGTGGCCGGGCTCCAGGAACACCGGCGCACGCTGGCCGCGCAGGGGACCCGCCGACACGACGAGCAGCGACAGGGCGCACAGAAAGAGCCCTGGCGCCCTGCACCGTCGCTCGATGCGGGCGGAAGCCGCGATCATTTCAGCCAGCGCAGCATCCGTGACCAGGAGGAACGTCGCGACGCGCGCAGCGGCGGCACCGGAATCGGCGCTTCGCCCGCCAGCATCCTTCTGGGATTCACGACCATGAGCAGATCTGCCTGCTCGGCTCCGTCCATGCCGGCGAGGATGGTACGCGCACCGGCCGTGGCCGGGCGGCCACGCGCATGATAGTCGCTGCACACGTAGTCCACGATGCCGCGCTCTAGCAGCGCGAACGCGATATGCCGGGCCGGCGGTCCGTATCGCCCCTTGATCGACCCGGCGTTCACCTGCAGCAGTGCGCCTGCCGCACGCCATTCCGCCGGCAGCGGAGAGTCCGGCGTGACTCCGGAGTATCGTTCCGGATGCGCCACGATCGGTGTGACGCCTGCTCGGACGAGGACTTCGAGCACACGCGCAGAATGCGGCGGCACGGACATGAACGGGAATTCGACGAGCGCGAATCTGCCTCCGTCGAGCCGCAGCCGGTCCTCGCTCAGGTTCGGCTCCGGCGTGTCGAGCATGACTTCGACACCCCTGCGCACATCCAGCTCCGGAAACTGCTCCGCGACGACTCTTTGCAATCGCTCCCAGCCGGCATCGATTTCCTGCAGCCTTGCCGCAAGCGCATCCGGGTGCAGCGTGAGCGAGCCGTCGATGTGAGGTGTGACGACGATCCGGGTGATGCCCTGGGCGACGAACGCGCGCAGCCCATCGGCCGACTGCGACTCGTCGGCAGCGCCATCGTCGACGCCGGGAATCAGATGATTGTGGAAGTCGATGGGACCCGTCATGTCGTCGCGAACCCCAGAGCTTCCGCAATGCGCGCGCGGCCTTCCGCGCGCAGCGAGTAGGTCCAGAGGAACGCGACGGCGACCGCAGCCGCTGCGCCCGTGACGACCAGCCGGAGCCACGACGGCTCGAGTCCGGCAGCCGCCGCGGCGGGTGCCAGCGCCAGCGCGGCGAGTCCGAGGAGCGTCTGCGGAACGCGCGAATCGACGAGCTCCCGCATCGGCAGGAGCCCCGTGATGTGCGTCACGCTGAACAGGAGCATTGCGTCCACCGCCACCCGGATCGACCACGCCGCAGCCGCGCCGATCACGCCCCAGCGCGTGATCAGCACGACCATCAGCATCATGTACAACGGCAGCTCGACGAGATACAGCTTCGTCGGAATGTCCGGCCTGCCCGCGCCCTGCAGCAGGGTTGCGGGAACGTACGCTGCCGCGTTCAGCAGCGCACCCATCGCGAGGATCGCGAGGGCCGTCGCCGTCTCGCGCGCGAACACAGCGCCCAGCCAGAGTGCGAGCCCGTCGGCCCCGAGGCCAATCACGACCACGACGATCGGGGCCAGCGCTGCCGAGATGTAGAGCACCGCACGCGCCGCAGTGCGGGCTGAGCGCGCGGCCTCCGCTGCCGACCACGCGCTGAACGCCGGGAACAGCGCTGTGACCACGCCTGCCGGCAGGATCAGCAGCCGACTCGCGATCTCGAATGCCGGCGTGTACAACCCGACTGCCGCAACGCCCGCAATGCCGCCCAGCATGAAGCGATCCATGCAGGCGAGCAGTGGCGCCAGCAGACCGCTCGCGGTCTGCCACGCGCCGAACGACATCATCGCCCGCGTCACGGGCCGCTCCGCCACAGCCGCCCGGGCTGCGTCGTACTCGCGCACGACGCGCCATGCGAGCGCGGCATAGCACAGCGTACCCAGCACGCGGGCTGCGGCCAGCGCGATCGTGATCGACACCAGGCCGCTGCCCGTCAGCACCAGGATGGCCGGCAGCAGATACGTCGAAACAGTGAGCGGGATGCGTACCCGGTTCACGAGGTCGAACCGGTGCGCGGCCTCGACCACGCCGCGGTATGCTGCCGAAACCATGACGACAGGCAGCGACGCAGCGACGACGTACAGCACCGCACGCGTTTCACCGACGACGCCAGCCGTTCCCGCGATCTGCGCCGCCAGCGGGTCGGCTCCCGCCGCGAGCGCGATGCCGAGCACGATGCCGAGCGCGAGCTGAAGCAGCACACCGAGTCGCAGCACGCCCCGCGCTGAGCCGCCATCAGCGTCTGCAAACGCTTCGGCAGCGTACTTCGTCGTCGCCTTGCCCAGCCCGAGCTCCGCGAACAGACCGAAGAAGACCCAGACGAGGCCGAGCAGGCCGAAATGCGTCGTGCCGAGTCGCGACACGAGCACCGGCAGAGTGGCCAGTGCGACAATCAGCGGCACGCCGAGCGCGATCAGGTTGCGTGTCGCGTTCCGTGCCAGCAGCGCAGCGGTGAGCGGCTGTATCACCGTGGCATCAACCTGCTTGCCGGGCGCTGCATGCAGGCGTAGACTCTCCGCCATGAATCAACGTACGGCTCGGTGCGGTACACTGCTCCTCGTTCTCACTGCGGTAGCGGGCACCACAGTGCACGCGCAGGCCGCCGCTGGCAACCCGTGCACGGCGAACCTGCCCGTCATCGACGTTGCCGACGACTGGGCCATGCTCATCCGCATGCGACAGCTGCAGGGCGCGACGCCGGTTTCCTCGCTCACCATCCGACGGCCGGCCGCCGACCGGCGTATCGCCGTGTGCGCGCCGGGCACGGCAGACTCGCCCGCACAGCCGCGCACCTGGCGACTGGGCAGCGCGTCGCTGCAGCCGCTGCCGCTGCGCATCAGGTCCACGTTCAACAGCGGCTACGCGCTCGACAGCAACAACGGCGCGCTCTGGGCCGGCCGCGGCCTGAGCACCGCCGTGAGCGCGGGATTCGAGCTGCGCGCCGGGCCGCTGAGCGCCGCGCTCTACCCCGTTGCCGCGCTGCACGAGAATCAGCATTTCCCCATCGCGCCGGTGCCCGTCGCCTACTCGCGTTACAGCTATCCGGGCCACGTGATCGACTGGCCCCAGCGCCACGGCGGTGATTCCTTCACCCGACTCGACCTCGGCCAGTCCCATGTCCGCATCGATGCCTTCGGCGCGGCGGTCGGCGTGTCGACGGAGAACATGTGGCTCGGTCCCGCCCAGCGCATGCCGCTGCTCATGGGCGCATCGGCACCCGGCTTCCCGCACGTGTTCGTCGGAACGAGTCGCCCGCGCGACATCGGCATCGGTCGTATCGAAGCGCAGGCCTTCTGGGGCAGGCTGACCGAGTCCGCATACTTCGACGACGACCCGGCGAACGATCACACACTGCTCGCCGGTTTGACGCTCGTCTTCGAACCTGTGTTCGCCCGCGGCCTGTTCATTGGCGCCAACCGCATGCACCTGGCGGGCTGGGACGGATCGGACGCATACGCGATGATCGTCGATCCGTACGTCGACGTGCGCGGTAATCCCTTCGGCGACAACCAGCTGCTGTCGCTGTTTGCGCGGTGGGTGCTGCCGGCCGCCGGCTTCGAGGTCTATGGCGAATGGGCGCGCGACGATCACTGGGAGCACTGGAAGGACCTGCTGCTCGAGCCGGACCATTCGCAGGTCTACATGCTCGGCTTCCAGAAGACGGGCTCGCTCGGCGACGCGGACCTGCGCTGGTTCGGCGAGCTCGCGCATCTCCAGGCCGCCATGCCGCTGCGCGCAGCCCGCGGCGTCATCACCTTCTACACCCATTCGCAGGTTACGCAGGGCTTCACGCACCAGGGGCAGTTGCTGGGCGCGTGGATCGGGCCGGGCTCCGATGCGCAGCTCATCGGAGTCGAGCGCATCGCCGGCGAGCGCATGACCGGCCTCGGCATCGAGCGCGTCCGCTTCGACGACGACGCCTACTACAATCACTGGGGCCGCATATACGGCCACAACGGACACGACGTCGCGCTGACGGGGCTGCTGCGTCACACCGAGCCGGTGGGCGACTTCGCCGTGCGCACGCTGCTCGGCTTCAGCCGCCGCCACAACCGCAACTTCATACGGTTCGACGGCGGCCATCCAGGCGACTTCCGGGCCGAAACAAACGTCCGGCTCGATGTGGACTTCGTGTGGCGGCCCGGCTGGTGAGCGGCGCGGTCATGTCTCCGTGCCGTAGTACGACTGCATGTAGGACCCGTAATATCGTTCACGGCTGATGTCGGCGTCATTCAGCACGCTGCCGAGCACGCGTGCGCTCACGCTGGAGAGCTGGTCGAAGGTGTAGGTGATCGCTCCCCTCGACGTGACGCCCGCCCGTGCCACGACGAGCACGCCGTCCGCCGACCGGGACAGCACCGCCGCATCGGTCACCAGGTTCATGGGTGGTGCGTCGAGCACGATGGAGTCGTAGTCCTCGACCGCGCTCTGCAGGAACTCGGACATCATCGCGGAGCCGAGCAGCTCCGCGGGATTCGGCGGCAGCGTCCCGGTCGCCATGAAGTCGGACATGCCCTCCGCACGATGGATCACACTGCGCCAGCCGTGTTCCGATAGCAGCACATTCGACAGGCCGGGCTCGCGCCGGACCCTGAAGATGTCGTGAAGCCGGCCGCGGCGCAGGTCGGCGTCCACCAGCAGGCAGCGCAGCCCCTGCTTCGCCATCGTTGACGCCAGATTCGCGGCAGTCGTGGACTTGCCATCACCCGGCGCGGGGCTGGTCAGCACGAGAATCCTCGGCCGGCGTTCCGCACGCGAGAAATTGATGTTCGTGCGCAGGCTGCGATACGCCTCCGTCACCGGCGATCCCGCAATGTCGTCGGCAAGGCGCAGTCCAGGACGCGACGCGTGCCGGTCCCTGGCCCGGTGTCCGTTGCCGCCGGCCGCACCGACAGGCACAATGCGCGGGATCGAGCCGAGCACGGGTGCACCGCCGAGCAGCTGCAGCTCGTCGCGCGTGCGGACCGTGTCATCGAGCTGCTCCCGTAGGACGGCACCGCCGACGCCGACGACCAGGCCCATCATCAGAGCGAGCGCGAGCGTGAGCGGCACGTCCGGGCTGACCGGGCGGCGCGGTGGGATGGCAGGATCGACGACGATCACCGAGGGGTCATCGACCGCGGCCAGGATCTCCGCCTCCTTGAGACGCAGCTGCAACACCGAATACAGCTCGGCGTTGACCTCGGACTGGCGCATGAGCCGCGCGAGCTGGAGCTCCTTCTCCGGGATCTGCTGCAGTTCGTCCGTGAAGCGCGCGAGGGCCAGATCGAGCGTGCGGATCTGCACCCCTATGCTGTTCAGATACGACGTCGTGATGTCGTGGAGCTGGTTGTCGATCGCTGCGATCTGGTTCGTGATCACCTGCACTTCCGGATCCTGCATCGTGCGGCGGTCCAGCAGCGTCGCGCGCCGTGCCTCCAGCTCGTGCAGCGAGCGCAGCAGGTCGGCGGCGGCCTGGCTGCGCAGCAGCGATGGGAAGCCGAGCAGCGCACGATACGGCGACGCCGCGTTGGTCGTTGCACTCTCCGCTTCGATGCGCCCCATCATCTGCAGCAGCGACTGATGCTCGATCTGCCACAGCTCACGCTCCGCCTGCATCTCCGCGAGCCGCGTGACCTGCGCTTCACCCTCCGCCCGCAGATTCACGACACCGTACTGCTCGCGGTAGTCGCGAAGCTGGCTCTCCGCCGCGCTGAGCTGCGCCAGCAGCGCGGCGATCTGCTCATCCAGGAAGGCCGCAGTGCTGCGTGCTTCCTGTGTCCGGATCTGGTTCCGGCGGCTGATGAACCGCCGCGCTGCCAGATCGGGCACCTGCTGCACGAGCTCGCGATCGCGCCCCTCGAACTCGATGCTGAGAATGTCCGCTTCGCGATTGGGCCGCACGACCCTGACATTGCGCATGTGGTCGCGCACTGCTTCCTGGAAGACCGCTACCTCGATGATGACGCGGTCATGCGCGGCGGCACCCGGCGCCAGCGTGAATGCCAGTCCCGGCAGCGCCGCGCGCTCGCCGATCCGGACAGTCCGCGAACGGCCGTTCTCATGCACGCGGAACACGCCGTCGCCCTCCGCCGTCAGCACGTATTCCGCTTCCGCACGCGTCCTGCCCGCGTCCACCTCGCTGAGCAGCACGGATCGCGGCAGCTTGCGCGGCACCTTCACGGTCACGTGCAGGTCGAGCGAATCCACCACTTCCTCCGCGATCGTCCGGCTGCGCAGCACCTCCATTTCCGTACTGATCTCGCTGCCGGAGGAGAGTGTCTGAAGCGCCTCGATGATCGCCACGCCCGCGCGATCCTCGTCCACGCGGATGGTCGTGAACGCACCCCACTTCGGCGCGACCCACCACAGGAAGAAGCCCGTGCTCGCCAGCAGCAGCAGCGGGATCCCCACGGACAGCAGCGGCTGGCGCCGCGCCGAGCGCCAGATCGCCGCCACGTTCAGTCGGCGCTCTCCCCGGTCTTCGGTCATGCGACCGTTGTCGTTGCGCGCGATCATCGGATGAAGAGTGCGATGATGAGACCGATCGTGCCGCTCAGCAGCGCCGCCATCATGCCCGTGTTCCTGACGAGATAGGGCCGCTCCTCGACATACAGCTGGTCCCCGGACCGGATCGGCGTGTCAGCGATACCGTTCTGATCGAGCAGCTCCACTTCGATGAGCTCGTCGTTGCGGCGCAGCTCCACGCGATCCTGTCGCCCGTTCGGCGAGACGCCACCTGCAATCGCGAGCATGTCGCTGATGGAGACCGTCGACTCGACGGTGTATACGCCCGGCTTCTGCACCGCCCCGAGCACCTGCACCTTGCGCAGCACTTCGATCTCGATCGATGGGTTGATCAGGTACTCGCGGTACGCCGAGAGCAGCGTCGTCCGCACTTCTCCGAGTGGCCGCCCCGCGACCTGCTGCGCACCGATCTTCGGAAAGATCACGACGCCATCGGGGGGCACGGTCAGTGATTGCGACAGGTCCGGTTCCCGCCAGATATTGAGCCGGATCACATCACCTGCGTAGATCGCCGAGCGCTCGTAACCGGCCGTATCCGCCACCGCCTGCACCTGCGCGGCTGCGGCTCCCGCATCCGCGAGGGCGCAGGCGCAGAGAAGCGCTGCGAGCATGATCCTGCTGGTCGGCATGTACATGGGCTACTCCGTTCGTACTCTGATCGCCAGAGTGCTCAATGTCCTCGCACCGATGCCGAGCTGGCCGCTGTCGCCGCGCCCCCAGCAAAGTGCCGTACCGACGGTCGTGACGCCGCAGGCGTGGGTCAGACCGGCGCTCACGTCCTGCAGCCGTATCGCTTCGGGGCCGCCGGCTACCACCGGCTGCGGCGACCAGGCGTCCAGCCGCCTGCCGTTCCCGAGCTGCCCGTCGGGGGCGCGGCCCCAGCACCACGCGCCGGTCTGCGTGTCAACGGCGCAGGTGAAATGATAACCCGCGTCGACCAACGCGAACGAGAGCGGCAGCGTCACCGGGTGTGGCAGCACGGCGCCCGATATAGGGGGCGGTGCCGAAGCGAAGTTGCCGAGCTCGCCGTGCACGCTGCTGCCCCAGCACAGGAGCGTGCCCTCGAGCGTGACGCCGCAGGTATGCATGTGTCCTGCTGAGAGCTGACGGAACTGGTGTCCGCCGCCCACCTCGGTCGGTGCCTGGCGGTCCACCTGCGTGCCGTCGCCGAGCTGGCCGAGGCCATTTCCGCCCCAGCAGTACGCCGCGCCTGCGCGCGTCACCCCACACGTGTGGAACGATCCCGCCGAAACGGCGTCGAACGTCAGATCCGTCTCCACGCGCCGCGGCGAGAGCACATTCTGCGCGGCGGGTGCCGCCGTCTGCCCGTGTGTGTTGTCGCCCCAGCAGTACAACTCGCCAGTTGCCGTCACTGCGCAGGTATGCGCCGACCCGCCCGAGATGCTGGCAAAGCGCGCGTCCGTCGCCACCGCGGTCGGTACACCGGCAGAATTCGTGTGGTCCGCGCCCAGCTCGCCGTTGCTGTTCGCCCCCCAGCAGTAGGCCACGCCCGCGGGATCGAGTGCACACGTGTGCGACGCTCCGACGCCGAGACTCACGAAGGTCCTGCCACCGGCGACGCGCGCCGGCACGTTGCGCGATTCGTCATCGCCCGTGCCGAGGCGGCCGTCATACCCGGCCCCCCAGCAGAACGCCGAACCGTCCGCCGCGAGGCCGCACGAGTGGTCCGCGCCCACGGCGATCCTCCTGAAGCCGCCGCTCAGATCGACCGGACCGAGCGCTCCGCCATCGCAGCCGACGATCGCAACCGCGAGCAGGAGGGCGGATCCTGCCGGCAGCCCCTTGCCTCTACTCATGCGCCACCATCCTCCGGGCTCCGATTCCACCCCCTCCAGCGTCGCCGGATGCATTGCCGACGCGAGCTGCGCTCTGCGCGTCCGCGTCCCGCACGGCAGCCGCGGCGGCAACCACGGATGCGCCGACGAGCAGACCGATGAACTGTGTGTACGGCGCATAGTAGTCAAAAAGGTTGTCCGTGAGCGCAAGGATCGACCAGCTCACAATACCGGCCAGTGCCGGCAGCGTGAACTCGCGCGCAGCGCCGCAGCTGACCCGGTCGGCGCGGATCACAGCGACGCACCACAGAAGGATCGCGATCGCGTACAGCGATACCCCGACCAGTCCGGTGTCCGTAGCCAGACGCAGATACTCGTTGTGCACGACCTCGCCTACCTGCGGTGGGAAGTACTCGCGCATCACCGCTGTCGAAGCACCCAGCCCCAGGCCGGTCCATGGCGCTGCCGTGAAGGCGGCGAAAACGACCGGCCACACCACTTCCCGTCCCTGCCAGTTGATCGCCTCGTACAGACCCATGGGCGACCGTGCGAGGTCGATCAGCTCGGCTGGCGAAGGCACGTACCCGAGCGACCGCTGCAGCACGATCGGCGCGAGCGGCACCGCTACGAGCAGCGCGATCGCCGCCGCGCCGAACAGTGCGCGCGTATTCCGTGCCGCGACGGCCGAGTAGATCGCGATCCCCGCCATGCCGACGGCGCCGGCGAGGAACGTGATGCGTGTCAGCGTCAGAACCATCCAGATGCCGAGCAGACCGGCCAGCACGAGGTATCGCCACTGTGCGCGCACCGCGAAACGCGCAAACGACATGTAGAGCGCAATCAGCAGGTAGAACGAGAACGGATTCTCGTGCAGCGTCACGCCGCGCACGCGGATCAGGCCTGTGTCATACACGCCGTACCGCCCCGCCATCGTGTAGAACAGGCTCAGCACGACGACGAGCGCTGCGCCGGCGAGTGTGTAGTCGAGCAGGCGGTCAACGTGCCTGCGCTCCGTCGCGACGCCCGCCACGATGACGAAGATCAGCAGCGGGTACGCAAGCTTCGTCAGCAGTCGCAGTCCGTCCACCAGGTTCGGCGAGATGATCAGCGTCAGACCCGCCCACACCAGGAAGATCAGGTACGCTATCCCCCACCGCCCGAACAGCACACGCCGTGCATTGGGCAGCAGCACGGCCGTGATGGCGAGCCCTCCCGACATTCCGAGCAGGCGGATGCCGTTCATGTCCAGTCCGCCCGCCGCCTCGAACAGTCCCTTGAAGCCGCCCGTGAGGAATGACAGGTCGATGGGTCCGATGAACAGCATGACGCCCACCACAACGAGCGGGTGGGTCAGTACCGCCGCCAGCAGCAGTGCGCCGAACAGCACACCCGCGCTGAGGAACGGCACCTTCACGAGCACCAGACCGGCCGGGACCATGGCGAGCAGGATTCCGAGCGTAAGCAGGTTGGATCGCTGCCGGATCACCGTGCTCATTCGGCGGCCGCCGTCAGAATCTGATCGAGGCCCGCAGACCAGCGGTCGAGCGAGTAGCGGCTCTCGAACCGGCGGCGGGCCGCGCGGCCGAGCTCACACCGCCGCGCCGGGTTCCTGATCAGTGCGCGCAGCGCCTGCGCGAGCTCGGCGGGTTTCCCCGGCGGAACCAGAACGCCCGATTCGCCATCGACGATCGTCTCTTCGATCGTCGACAGTCGGGTCGCCACGATGGGCAGGCCGGCAGCCATTGCCTCCAGAATCACGTACGGGTGGCCTTCCGAGTGCGACGGGAACACGAACAAATCCGCATCCAGCAGGAGCTGCCGCTTCGCTTCACCCGCCACGACACCGTGCAGAGTGACGGCGCTGCCCAGCCGTTCGAGCCACTCCGCAGCACGCGCGCGCTCCGCCGCCGACGTGAAAGCGCCTGCGACGTGCAGCTCCACGTCCTCGCCGTCACGCACGAGCACGACCGCCGCCTCCAGCACCTCCGGGAAGCCCTTCGCCACCATCAGATTGCCGAGATAGAGGAGTCGCACGGGGCCTCCTCCGGCACGCCGGTGTGGCGCGTCCGCGAAGAGATCCTCCGTACCGTTCGGCAGCACCGCGACGGATTTCGGCGGCACGATCCCCTCCAGCATGAACCGCAGCGATTCCCCGAGTACGATCACCCGACGCGCGCGCCTGAGAATCATGCGGACGGGCGCCCGCAGCGGCGGCGGCGCGGCGTCATGAAAGGCGCGGAACCCGCTGCCATGCAGATGCACCACGAGCCGCGCGCGCAGCGACAGCGCTAGTACCGCGAGCACGCAGTCCCGCAGAACGCCGAGCGTGTTCTGCGCCATCGGCAGATAGACTACGCCGGGACGCTCTCGAACCAGCATGACCAGCAGCTGCGCCGCGTGCCGCAGTGCGAGCAGTACGTTCCCGGCGTCCACCGTTCCGATGTTGAGCAGGCCGCGTCGGTCGGTGGTGTCCAGATGGAGCAGGCGCCTCTGCACGGTGCTCTGCGTACCGAGCACGTACGAGGTCGCCACGGCCCCGCCATGATACGGCGGCGGCAGCGGCCCGATCACGAGCACGACCTTCCGTTCATCGCTCATGCGGATTGGGTGTGCCGGCTGCGCGCGAGCGGTGGCAGCCGGTGCTCGACCAGCGATGGCATTGTGGCCCAGGCGAGCTGCAGCGCGTGGGCACGGATGTCGAACGCACGCGGGTACCGCCGCCGCGCCGCACCCAGCGGCAACGGCAACGATACACCCGCAGCAGCGAGCCGCAGCACGCTTCGCACGCCGAACAGCACGCGGCCCGCCATAGCGGCGGCCGGCCCCTGCGCTTCCCGGATGAGCGCGAGCTTCGACACACCTTCGAGCAGCGCCGGCAGTTCGCCGGCCTGGGCGCTGGACGCGCGCCAGCGATGCAGTGTGGTCACATCGCTGCGGTAACGGATGCGCCAGCCGGCACGGCGCAGGCGCAGGCAGAACGCCAGGTCCTCGTGATACATGAAGACATCTTCGGGGAGACCGCCGACGGCGCGCGCCGCAGTCGATCGCACCAGCATGAACGCGCCGCTGATCGCCTCTACATCCCGCGTGTCGTCGTGATCCCAGTAGCTCATGCGATGGTCGCCGAACATGCGGCTGCGCGGCAGCAGCACGTGCAGGTAGAACGTCTCCATGAGGAGGTGACGCAGAAGATACGGCGTGCGCGCGCACTCGAGCTGAACGGATCCATCCTCGAGCACGAGCTTGCAGCCGCACATCGCCGCTGCAACATCGTGCTGCAGCTCCTCCATGCATGCGGCAATGGCGCCCGGCCCGACTTCCGTGTCGGGATTCAGGAACAGCACGTACTCGCCTCGCGCCAGCGCGAGCGCCTGATTGCACGCTGCGGGAAATCCCGGATTGTCCATGTTGCGCCGGACGACGACCTGCGGGAACTGCGCCGACACCGCATCCGGTGTTCCATCCGTCGAGGCATTGTCCACCACGATGATCTCCGTCGGCGTGCCGGCCGTCTCCCGCACGACCGACGTTATGCAGGCAAGCGTCAGCTCGCGAACGTTCCACGTCACGATGAGTACCGACAATCCCGGCTCCACTTCGGGTGCAGCGTTCATGGCGCGTGCTGTGTCAGCGCGCGGTCGCGCCCGCCGCCTGACGTGATGCGCTGCTGCGCATAGAACTCGAGCAGTCGCTCTGCAACGGCCTTCCATGAAAGCGCGCCGGTCGCCAGTGCGCGCGCGGCCCGTGACATGGACGCGCGCGCAGCCGCGTCGTCGAGCAGGCCCAGCACGGTGCGCGCGAGGGCCTCCGGCAGCGGCGCGGCCAGCGCGGCTGCGCCTGCGCCGCCGAGCAGCTCCGCTGCGGCGCCTACGCGCGTCATTGCGATCGGCACGCCGCCCGTGAGATAGTCGCTCAGCTTGCCTGGCCAACGGCCGCGGCTCGCGATCGTGTCGCGCAGCACCAGCACGCCGACGTCCGCTGCGGCCAGCCACTGCGCGAGCGCGCCCTCTTCGACGAAGCCCGGGCGCTGCACGACGTGCAGCAGATCTGCGGGTACGTTGCCGCGATACGGTCCGACCATGGCCAGCCTCGCGGCCGGCTGCACCTCGCGCACCCGTCGGAATGCATCGAACAGGAACGTCGAATCGGCCGGCAGCATGACGCCGAGGTGCAGGACCAGCGGGTGCTCCCCGATCCCGAGCGCGCGCCGCGCTTCGGCGCGCGAGGGCGGATCCGCAGCAGGCCGTACGCAGCCATTCGGCAGGGCGATCACGCGCCCCGGCTCCACGCCCAGCGCAATGCAGCGCTCGCGCAGGGATTCCACGATCGTGGTGTTCGCCGTGGCCTCGATACGGAACGCCTCTTCGAACCACGTCTCGACGGGGGAAAAGAACGTGCGCACTGCCCAACCCGACCGTTCGGTGATGGTGCCGCCGCGGCCCCACCAGTCCGCCCAGTCGATGAACAGCGGCACACCCGTGCGTCGCCGCAGTGCAACGGCCGGCAGGATCACGGCAGGGCGCGAGTCGAACGCGTGAATCAGGTCGAACCGTTCCGCCGTGAGCCGGCGCGTGCGCCACGCCGTGTTCCACGGGTCCCAGCCAGTACGCGCTACGCCGGTGAACAGGTCGGGCGATTCGATGATCCGGACGCCGTGCCATTCACTCTCGCGTCCGCCCGCGCGCAGGTCACGACTCGTCGTGACGAGCGTGATGTCGTGGCCCGCCGCGACCAGCTCCCGCGCCAGGCAGGAGGCGCGTTGGAAGGTTCCTGTGCGGACCACATTGTGATTCAGGAACAACGCTCGCATGGACTGCTGCCTCAGACTGACCCGGCCGCCAGTTGCGGCAGGTGCGCCGGCACCTGCCCCTCGATCCAGGCGTACGTGTGCGCAATCCCCTCTTCCAGGCTGATACGCGGTTCCCAGTTTGCTGATGTCATGATGTCCCCTTCAGTACGCACCCCGGCCGCCGAACACCGCCGGCAAGGTCCGCAGCAGGATCCGCAGATCGAGCCACAGGCTCCAGTTTTGAATATACTCCAGGTCCATGGCGGCCCAGGTGCTGAACTCACGTATGTCGGACCGCCCGCTCACCTGCCACAGACACGTGATGCCGGGCGTGACGGCGAGTTTGCCCCGCTGCCACGGCTCGTAGTTGACGAACTCCTCGGCGTACACCGGGCGCGGCCCGACCAGGCTCATGTCGCCCCTGATGACACTCCATAGCTGCGGCAGCTCGTCAACGCTGTACTTGCGCAGCCACCGTCCGAACGGCGTCACGCGCGGGTCATCCCGGATCTTGAAAACAGGTCCGCTCATCTCGTTGCGGTCGAGGTAGCGTGCCTTCAGCTCGTCAGCGTCTACGCCCATCGTGCGAAACTTGTACCCGACGAACGGCGTGCCGCGCAGGCCGAGCACGCGCCACTCGTAGAACACGGGGCCGCGCGACGTCGCCTTCACGATGATTCCGACGACGACGAAGACCGGCGCGAGCAGAACCAGGCCCGCGGCCGAAGCCACGATGTCGAGCGCACGCTTGACCAGACGCTGAAGCCGCCAGCCCGCGTCACGCGCGGCCGGCGGCAGTGGCGCCTGCCAGTCCACTCCGGCGCAGATGCTGCGCGCGTGCGCGGCCACATCCAGCGGAGGGCCCGCGCTGCTCTCAGTGGCGTGCGCCGGCATGCTCACGGTGCCACGCTCTCCCACTTCATCGATCCCTGAAGGACCTGCGGGTGCGACACGAGCAGGTGCCATATTACCGCCTGGAACGCCTCCGCGTGCGGCGTCACAGCCTCCGGTCGAACGGTCGGGATCACGATGCAGTGCTGCGCGACGCGCGCCGTATATCCGCCGTCCCGCCCGACCACGCCGAAAATGCCGGCGCCGATCCCCTCGGCATACCGCAGGGCGTGGACCACGTTCGCGCTGACATTCCGCTTCTCGTCGCCGCCGCCGACCGAGAAGACGAACACCCCGTCCCGCTCCGTCAGCCGGCTGCCGGCGAGATACGCCGTGAAGGTGGAGTCCCAGCCTTCGTCGTTCGTGCGCGCCGTCAGCTCCGATACATTGTCAGTGGCGCAGTAGCTCTCGATGCCGGCCAGCTTGCGAAAGTCGTTCGTCGCGTGCGATGCGTTCGCCGCGCTGCCCCCGACGCCGAGAAAGAACAGGCGGCCACCCCGCCCACGCAGCGCTGCGAGTGCGCCGGCGAAGCGCTCGACCGCAGCCGCATCCAGCTGCTGCGCGATGGCCGCGACTTCGGCGAGGTACCGCGCTGCGTGCGTCACCGCACCTCGCCCAGGATCCAGTCCACTGCTTCGCTCAGCGTCGCCGCCTCCGCGTCGCCAGCCGTGCCGACATTGTACGATGTGCGGAGCAGCACCGTACGGCAGCCCGCGGCGCGGCCGGCAATCATGTCGCGCCACGTGTCGCCGACCATGAAGGAGCGTGCCAGGTCGACATCCCAGCGTTGCGCGAGCTCCCGCAACATGCCCGGCAGCGGCTTGCGGCACTCGCAACCTTCGCCGTCCTCGTGCGGGCAGAACGCGGCGTCATCGATACCGACGCGCTCGCTGAGCTGCGCGAACATGCCGTCGAGCTCCGCCGGCGGCAGCAGGCCCCGCGTGATATCCGGCTGATTCGTGACGACGAGCACGGGCAGCCCCGCTTCCTTCAGGCGCGACACGGCGGCGACTGCGTCGGCGGCGAGCTTGAACTCGTCGATGCGACGCGGCGATTCAGGGTTCCCATCGCGCGTGACCACCTCGTTCAGCACACCGTCCCGGTCGAGGAATACAGCCGCTCGCGTGCTCATACGACGACCGGGGTTCCGGCGCGCGCCGAGCGGTAAAGCGCCTCCAGAATGCGCATCGCCGCCACACCCTCGGCCGGGCCCGCGGTCGCGGCACCACCATCGATGGCCGAAACGAATGCGTTCCACTCGCTCGACCACGATCCGTCTTCGCCCTCGAAGCGTTCTTCATGCACGTCTGGCGCGCCTCCCTGGAATGCACGGTCCACATGTATCAGTCGCTCGACGCCGTAGCTGCCGCCGAGTCCTTCCACGGTCACTGCACCCGCGTCGCCGTGCAGCTCGAGCGAGAACAGGTTCTTCCACTGCGTCATGCTGACGTGCAACTGCGCGACGACACCGTGCTCGAACGCGAGCAGGCCGTACGCGTTGTCTTCCAGCGGCGAGATCGGCCATACGGCCGTCTGCACGAGCGCGTAGGCACTCCTCGGCATCCCCGCGATCCAGTGAATCAGATCGACCACGTGAACGCCCTGATCGATCAACTCACCGCCACCTGCCTGCACCGGATCGCTGCGCCATTCCCGCTCCAGGCCCGGTCGTCCACCATGGCCGTAACGCGCGCGGATCGAGATCAGGCGTCCGATGCCGCCGCAGCGCACCGTCTCCCGCGCGCGCGAAACTGCCGGATGGTGACGGTGGTTGAATCCGACCTGCAGCACCGCTCCCGAGGCCGTCGCCGCGGCTGCGATCCGCTCGGCCTCGGCCAGGGTGCGACCCATCGGCTTCTCCATCAGCACGTGACGCCCGCGTTCGAGTGCAGCGACGGCGACGTCGGCCAGCAGCACGTTCGGCGTCGATACGACGATCACGTTCACATCGTCGCGCTCGATCGCGCTGCGCCAGTCCGCCGTGACGTCGCAGGCACCGCCTGCGAGCTGCGCGGCTCGCGCTGCGTCGCTGTCCACGACCGTGCAAAGCCGCGTGCGCGGATGCAGCGCCGCCGTGCGCGCGCGACGGCTGCCGATCAGACCGCAGCCGACGACGGCAACGCCGAGTTGCCCGATTGCCGTCATGCTCACGCGCCGGCCTCCCGCGCTTCCGGCAGCAGCGGCCCGAGCGTGAACGGGTCGAGCCGTCGCAGCGTGAACCACGCCGTATCGGCCAGCTCGCGCACACGCGCCGCGTCCCAGCTCTGCCAGCCGTCATGCGGCGCAGAGATCAATTTCCCTGTCAGGGCGGCTGCTGCGTCGGACGCGAGGTATACGGCAAGCGACGCCGCCAGCTCCGGCGGCACACCGCCCTCACCCGTCTCGCGCAGCTTCCGCATGCGACCGTGCAGCTCGCCCGCAGCCGCGCCGACTGCGAGAACTTCATCCTGCAACCGGGTGTCGACCGCGCCCGGCGCGATCGCATTCGCGGTAATGCCGAACGCACGGACCTCCTCCGCAATGGTCTCCGTCAGCCGCACTACGGCCGCCTTGGATGCCGCGTACGCCGAGAACCGCGGCAACGGCGATGTCGCGCCGCCGCCCGAGAAATTCACGATCCGGCCCGCACCACGCTCGATCATGTGCGGCAGCACGGCTGCGCACGTGTGCAGCGTACCGCGCAGGTTGATCTCCTGCGCCCGCCACCAGGCGGCCGTATCGATTTCCCACACCCGGCCGATCGGGCCGTATACGCCCGCCGCGTTCACCAGCACGTCCGGCTCTCCGAACGCAGCGCGGCAGGCCCGCATGACGCGCTCGACAGCAGCGGCGTCGGCGACGTCCGCCGCCGCGTGTGCGGCTCTGCCGCCTGCGTCGCGGATCGAGTCGGTGACCTCGCGCAACTCGGCGTCTGTCCTTGATACCGCGAACACGGACGCGCCTTCCGCAGCGAACGCCCGCGCGACTGCGGCGCCGATGCCGCGCCCGGCGCCCGTCACCAGCACTGTCCGCTTCATGCGCTCGCCTCCAGAATAACGGACTCGACAGTGCCGCGGCCGACGCCGAGATAGATGAATCCCTGTTCGGCCATGGCTGCGGGGTCGAAGCGGTTGCGCGTGTCGATGAACACCGCCCGCCTCATGCGCATGCGCAGTGCGGCGAGATCCAGTTGGTCGACGCCCTCCCATTCCGTAACCAGTACCGCTGCGTCGGCGCCGTCGGCGGCGACCAGTGGATCGGACACACGCGTGAACGGCGGCGGGTCCACGACGCCATCCATCGTCGCGAGCGGATCGAACGCACGAACTTCAGCACCGAGAGCGGTCAGCTCCCGAATGATGTCGAGCGCGATCGATCGCCGCAGCGTGCTCGTTCCCGCTTTGTACGTGAGACCCAGCACTGCAACGCGGAGTCCATGCACGCTGTCGTACACACGCTCCAGCCGGCGGCGGACGAGGCTCGCGCGTTCACCGTTCACTCGCAGAGCGGCATCGGTCATGTGTGTCTCGATGCCGCGCGCCGCGCCGATCCTCTGAAGCGCGCGCAGGTCTCTGCCCAGCGTGCCACCGGCGAAGCCCAGGCCGGCGCTCAGGAACGCCTGCTCCCCAATGCGTCGGTCGAGCTTCATGCCGGCCGTAACGGCATCGATGTCCGCGCCGGTTTCCGCGCAGAGGTCCGCGATTTCATTGGCGAAGCTGATGGACGCTGCCAGGAACGCGTTGCACGCGTGCTTCGTCATCTCGGCGGAGCGCAGACCCATGCGGAGCACGGGTCGTCCGAGCGGCGCGTAGATAGCCTCGAGGGCAGCCGCCACAGCGTCGTCGTCGCAGCCGATGATGAATCGATCCGCCTCGATGAATGTGCGCACGGCGTGACCGAGCCGCAGAAACTCCGGAATATATGCCACCTGGACGGCACGGCCGCTCTCGCCGGCCACGACGTCCCGCAGCTGCTCGCAGGTTCCTACAGGTACCTGCGCTGTGATCACCAGCACTGTCTCGCCGCCGATAGCGCAGCCCACGCGCCGCGCCGCAGCAACGACGCTTTCCAGTTCCGGCTCGTCCGAGTCGGACACCGGCGTATCGATCGAGATGAACGCGTACGCCGCACCCCGCAGCGCTTCCTCGAACGAGGCCGTGTATTGCAGACGCCCGGCCGCGAGTCCGCGCGCCATCAGCTCCGGCAGCTCGGGCTCGTGCACGGGCGGTTCCCCCTGCCGCAGCCGCGCCGCAGTGCTTTCGTCGCTCACGGCGCCGCGTACGTCGTGCCCCGCGTCGGCCAGGCAGGCACCCACCACGATCGCCTGGTGCCAATCGCCAACGATGCAGATCCTCGACACTACGACAGCTCCTGCGCCCGCATCAGCGCGGCCGCATCGGCAACACGCAGCGCAGGCGCGCTCGACAGGTTGGCAACTACCTTGGCGCCCTCGTGCTCGACCGCGTAGTGCAGCCGTGGCATGCCCTGGCTCACCATGAACTGCTCGAGCCTGCGGTGATCACCCGGGCAGTACAGCATGAGAAAGCCGCCGCCGCCCGCGCCGACGATCTTGCCGCCCAGCACACCGTGCTCGCGACGCACGTGTTCATACAGCGCATCTACCCTGCTCAGTGATACGCGCGGCGACAGCCGCTTCTTGCTGCACCAGTGCTCGTGCAGCAGCATGCCCCACTCATCGTACGACTCCGCCTCGACTGCCTCGAGAATGCGTCGGCCGAGGTCCGCGATGCGCAGCAGCGCGTCGGCCACCACAGGCGTCCGCGCAGCCGCCTCCCCCCGCATCGCCGTGTCCTGGTCCTTCAGCACTTCCACGGCGCTCCTGCGCATACCCGTGTAGTACAGGTGCGTGTTCGCGACGAATGCGCTCAGCGAGCCTACCGAGCTGCCGATACCCCGCACCGCGACCCGGCCGTCACATGAGATCTCCAGCACCGTCAGCCCGCCATACGCTGCCATGTACTGGTCCTGCTTGCCGATCGGCTTGCCCAGCACGTTCAGCTCGATGTGACAGGCCTCTTCCGCCAGCTCCTGCAGCGTGACGAACTCGCGTCGATGGTGGTGCAGCGCCGTCAGCAGCCCCACCAGGTACGCGCTCGAGCTGCCCAGGCCGGTGCCGTCCGGCAGGTCGGCCATCGACGAGATCTCCATTTTGTTGCGGATCCCGTGCAGACGCAGCGCCTCGCGCGCAAGCTCGTGGTTCAGTTCGTCCACATCATCGACGACTTCGCTCCGGCTGTAATGCAGCCGGATCCTGCTGTCCACGGTGGGCGGGTTCAGCATGATGTACATGTACTTGTCGATGCCCATGGCGAAGATGAAACCGCCATGCCGGCTGTAGTACGAGGGCAGGTCCGTGCCACCACCGCCCAGGGTCACGCGGAACGGCGTGCGCGTCACGATCACCGCGTCACCTCCTGCGCGCCGAGCATCGCGCGGGCCAGGCGCAGTCGTTCCGGCGTGTCCACGCCCAGACAGAAACCCGCGTCCTCGACTACGTGCACCGCGACCTCGCCCGCCGCCGCGAGGACCGGCAGGACATCGTGCCCGAAGTCCAGGAAACCGACCGGCAGTCGCTCGCGCAGCTCCGGCTCGAGATAGTACGCGCCAGCATTGATCAGACCTGTCGTACCGCCTTCCACGAACGCCGTCGCTCGGCCCTCATCCACCTCGACGCGACCGCCGCCGATGCCCGTGTTCGCGTGGCGCGCCGGGTCGAAGACCGCAATCGTCGCTGCCGTCCCGACCGCCCGGTGCGTCCCCAGCAGCGCGTCCAGGTCGAACTCCATCACGTTGTCGCCGTATACGACGAGAGACGTCCCGTCCCACTCGGATTCCAGACGCTTCCACGCGCCGGCTGTGCCGAGCAGCTCCGGCTCGTAGGAGTACGAGACGGGCACGCCGGCTACCGCTGTTCCAATCCGCTCACGGATCATGTCGGCCGCGGCATGCACGTTGATCCAGATCCGCTCCGGTCGCTGGCGCGACACCCAGGCCAGCGCATGCTCGAGCGGCGATGTGCCGCCGACATCGATCAGCGGCTTCGGCACCGCCGCCACGCCAGCCAGCCGTGTGCCGCGTCCCGCTGCCAGAATCAGTGCCTTCATTGGCTCACGCTCGCCGGGGCGTCCACCACGTGCGCGCGTATGTAGTCGATCGAGCGCCTCAGCCCCTCCCCCAGCGACACACGCGGCGCCCAGCCGAGCGCCCGCGCGCGCGTCGTGTCGGCCAGCGTTCGCTCCGCTTCGCCTGGCAGCGACGGTGCGTGCACGGGCTCCGCCGACGTCCCCAGCAACGACTGAATCTGTTCCAGGATCTCCAGCACCGAGTAGTCGGTGCCCGATCCGAGGTTGAATGTCCCGCCATGCGTGCGCGCGTCCACGAGGCACTGCATGTGGAAATCGTTCACGTCGTCCACATAGATGAAGTCGCGCCGTCTCTCACCCGTGCCATAGATCGTCGGCGCTTCGCCCCGCAGCAGCCGGATGATGAAAGCGCTCATGACCGGCGGCACACTGCGGCGATAGTCCTGCCGCGGTCCGTATACGCAGAAGTAGCGCAGCGCAGTCATGTTCATGCCGTGGAATCGCGTATACGCAGCGCCGAACCCGGCACCTGCGAGCTTCGTGATCGCATAGATGCTCCGCGCGGCGACGTGATCCTCGCCGCTCGGAAGCTCGGTCACGCCTTCGTACAGTGCGGAGGATTCGGCGTAGATGACGCGCCGCACGCCTGCGGATCGGGCCGCCTCGAATACATTGACCGTCCCCACCACGTTGACGGACGCCGCTTCGACAGGCTCCGCCTGGCAGTCCGATATGCAGTTCTTCGCCGCCAGGTGGAAGACGGCAGAGGCGCCGTCGAACAGGGGCTGGATGGATGGGGAACGTATGTCCCCACGATGGAATTCAACGCCGTCGGGCACCTGTTCCGAGATGCCCTGCGAGAGGTCGTCGATGCCGACGACCTCATACCCTTCTCCCAGCAGCCGGACAGCGAGATTGCTGCCGATGAATCCTGCCACCCCGGTGACGAGGACTCGTCCCGTCTTTACCCGGCTCAAAGCGTGTAGCCGGCCTTGAGTGCATCGGTGTAGAACATCCGCACGGTCTCGCGGGAGAACTCCGCCAGATCCTTGTTGCGCAGTGCCAGCTTTGCCAGCAGCTCCGCCGTCAGCACGATGACATGCACACCGCAGGCGTCGGCCTGGTACACGTTCAGGACCTCGCGCGGACTCGCCCACAGCACTCGCAGATTGGGCTTGTACCGGCAGATGTCTACGGCCTGCTCCATGAAAAGGCACGGATCCCTGCCGGTATCCGCAATCCGGCCCGCGAAGATCGATACGAACGTGATCGCTTCGCGGTTCACGCATTCCGCTACACCCAGTACCTGATCCATTGTCATGACCGCAGTCACGTTGATGCTCAGGCCGTCGTCAGTGAGCTCCCGCACGATTTCCATGGTCGGCTCGCCCGCGGTTGTGCAGACCGGAACCTTTACACTCACGTTCCGGCCCCAGCTTGCAATTTCGCGCGCCTGCTTCGCCATGGTCGGCAGGTCGTCGGCCAGAACCTCGAACGAGATCGGTGCATCACCGACCCGCGCCAGCGCTTCCCTCGCGAATTCGCGGTAGTCCCGCACACCGGCCTTCGCGACCAGGGTCGGATTCGTGGTAAAACCCTCCACCACGCCATCCTTGACCGCCTGCTCCATGTCGTTCAGGTCGGCGCCGTCGAGAAACAACGTTACCCTGTGCGGCGTGGCCGCAGCGGAAACGGACTCCTGCGCGGTCTGGGACAATGTCATGCCGTAGCTACTCTGCTGCTCATATGAGTGGCGCGTCCGTGGCGTTTCTCACGGAGTCGCGATTATCCTGAGTGCGGTCACGTCAACGTTCACTTCGAATCCCTGCCCGATTTCCTTCAGCCCGACCAGGAACCGCCTCCGCCCGCGCTGCTCGACCACGACGCCGCGCAGCCCCGTCAGCGGACCCTCTGTCACTTCGACCCACTCGCCTTCCGCGAAATACGGCCGCTCCTCCGCGTGCACCTCTCCCGCCGCCAGCGCCCGCGCGAACCGTCGCACGTTCTCCAGCTCTTCATCAGCGATCGCGACCGGCCGGCCGTTCGCCCTGACCAGCGTCGCCACCCCCGGCACGCTCAACACCCGATGCACCGAAGAGAGAGCGAACCTGCCGAACACGTACGATGGGAACAGTGGGAAATCCACGACCTTCCGCCGGTCTTTCCACTCTCGCTCCCGGGGCGCGAGCGGCAAATAGCTTTCAACCCCACGCTCCCGCAACACCGCGTGCACCCGCTTCTCCGCGCGCGACCGCGTGTAACACGCGTACCAGCGTGCTTCCAATGCCGCTTCTTCGGCATCAACCGCATTGCCCGCTCGCAAAGTCTCTGCCACGCCTGCTCACACCTCCGTAACGCACCTTGGCCCCGTCAGTTACAGGGCATGCCTGACTCAACCCGCAGACCGGCGACGCATCTGCTGGACACCAAAAAAAGGGGCCAGTCACGGCCCCGGTGCAATGTAAGGTCCACTCCCCGGCTGGTCAAAGCCCGGAAACACCCATTCTGTGATCACAACTGTCCGTCGGACAACGAGATGCGAAAATGTGCCCGATGACGCGTGTGATCTCATCGTCGCCAGGGGTAGAGGGCGAGCGCGTGCACGAGCGCGGGAATCGTATGCTCAGCGGCCCGCACGTGCACCGTCAGGCCCGCCGCCCTTGCAGCCTCGTCCGTGGAAGTGCCGATGACGGCTACGACCGCAGCGCCGGTGTCTGTTCCCGCCGTCGCGAGCGCGCGGACCGCCGATGGCGCGGTGAGCGTGATGGCCGAGATTTCGCCACGCTCGATGAGGCGATGGAGCTCGCGCGCGGAGCCCGGCACCGGCGCCGTCCGATACGCCTCGGGATCGTCCAGCCTGGCGCCCGCCGCGCGGAGCTTACTGGGCAGATCGTCACGCGCGTCGCGCGCGCGCGGCCAGAGTACGCGTGCGCCGCGGACCGGCGCGGCGGCAGTCATGGCAGCAACCAGGGCACGGCCGGTGAACTCCGGCGGCATGGCATCGACCTGCCTGCCCAGCTCTGCCTGTATCACTTCCGCGGTAGCGGACCCGATCGCTGCGATCCGGACATGCCGGGGGATCCCGCCCGCGGGCAGTACTTCGGCCAGGGCGCGCACGGCGTTGCCCGATGTGAATGCGATCCAGTCATATCCCGCCGCGCGGGCGGCGGCAGCCTGCAACGGCGCCGCGTCGCCGGCAGGCTCGGTCCGGATCAGGGGCAGGAGAATGGGCACGGCACCTTCCCGGCTGAGCAGCTCCGCGAGCTCACCTGCCGAAGCTTCCGGTCGCGTCACGGCGATACGGCGGCCGACAAGCGGACCGCCGCCGCGGTCCGCACCGCCACGCACCGCCCAGGCGTGCGTCATGGCTCCGCTGATTTATCCGCGAAGCCGCAGATGGGTTGCACCGGCACGGTCATGGGCGCGCCATTCTCCCGGGTGCGTTGCAAAAGAATGCCCGGTACCCAATCGGTACCGGGCACCGTCCGGCTTCGACAGCAGGACGTGAAGGCTAGGCCTTTCGGACCTTTCCCGCCGACAGGCATCGCGTGCACACGCGCACGTGCCTGCGGTCGCCCTCTGTCGTCAAGATATGAACTCGACGCAGATTCGGCAGCCAGCGCCGCGGCGTCTTGTTGTTCGCGTGGCTGACATTCTTGCCGAACGTCGTTCCCTTGGTGCAAACGTAGCAAACCCGTGCCATCGGGTACTCTCCCCTTCTTCCTGTCGCTGACGCTCTGCGGCGCCGCTCAATTGCCTGCGGCCTGAATCCGCTGGGCTTCAAGGTACGTCAGACCGAATTCCGCCTGCATCCGCTGATCGTCCGATTCCAGCACACCCGACTCCATCCATGCGTCGAGCACGGCCGGGTCTTTCGACCGGATCGTACCGACCACGTCAATGCTCCCCGGCGCCGGCGTCGGCGTGCCCGCCGCGACCATGGCACTGTCCAGCTTCACCAGGTACAGATCGCCACCCGAGAGCTCGGTCCAGAACAGCTGCGGGCTCAAGCCGCCGATCACATTCAGCCCATTGAGCCGCACGCGCTGCCCGCTCAGCGCATCCAGGCCAGCCGAGTTGGCCATGGCATCCGGCGCGAGCACGGTCGCGTCGCCCGTCTCGATGCCGGCAGAGCCCTGCGTCGTGTCAGACGGCTCTGCAACGATGGCGCTGTCCTCGGGCTGGCGCGTGATCAGCCAGCCCATGAACAGTCCGACAGCCACCAGGGCAACACTCGCGGATATCCAGCTGCTGCTGCTGCCGTTGTTCTTCGCCATGGCTCCCTTTAGTCGACGAGTTCGATAATGGCCACGTCCGCCGCGTCGCCGGCCCGATGGCCGAGATGAAGAACGCGCGTGTAGCCGCCCGGCCGCTCAATGTATCGCGGACCGATCTCGCCGAAAAGCTTGGTCAGCGCCGCACCATCGGTGATGAACCGCGCAGCCATCCGCCGCGCATGCAGGTCGCCCCTTTTCGCGCGCGTGATCAGCGGTTCCGCAAAACGCCGCAGCTCCTTCGCTTTCGCCGTCGTCGTCTCGACGCGCCCGTGCAGGAACAGCGACGTCGCCAGATTCCGCATCATCATCTTGCGATGTTCGGCCGTCCTGTTGAAATGACGACCCTTCTTGCGATGGTTCATCGCCCTATTCCTCTTCCTCTGCGACCTCGGCCGCAGCCGGCTGCTCGCCTTCGATCAGATACAGGTCGCCATCCTCGCCCTTCTCCAGCTTCATGCCGAAGTGCAGGCTGTGCTCGTTCAGGAACTGGCGAATCTCTTCCAGCGACTTGATCCCGAAATTCTCGATGCCCAGCATCTGCTCTTCCGTGCGCTGCACCAGATCGCCGAGCGTGATGATGTTCTCCTTCTTCAGCGAATTGACCGAGCGCACCGACAGCTCCGCCAGCTCGTCGATCGGCCGCGCGAACAGGTCGCGCAGCGGCGCAGGTACGCGCACGGCTCCCGCCGCCGGCGCCGCACCTTCCGCCGGCTCGATGAACCGCAGCATGTACTCCAGGTGCTTGCGCGCCAGCTCGGCTGCGTGCCCGACACCCTCCTCCGGCGACATGCTGCCGTTCGTCTCCACCAGCAGCGTCAGACGATCGAAGTCGGTACGCTGCCCGACCCGCGTCTCTTCGACCGTGAAATTCGCGCGCAGCACCGGGTTGTAGATGGAATCGATTCGCACCAGGTCGACCGGGCTGCCCTTCGGCAGCGGGTGCTGCTCCGCCGACACGAAACCGCGCCCGCGATTGACGTGCAGCGTCATGTTGATCTCGCGATCATCCTGCAGCGTGAACAGGTGATGGTCCGCGTTCGTGATCGTCACGGCGCCCGACTTCTCGACCGCTCGCGCAGTCACGGCGCCCGACTTCGAGGCGCGCAGCTCCAGCGCCGCCTCTTCCAGACCTTCTTCCAGACCGATGACCAGCGTCTTCAGGTTCTGTATGATCTGATGCACATCCTCCACCACGCCCGCTACCGTCTGATGCTCGTGCACCACACCGTCCATCCGGAACGCCCACACCGCCGACCCGCGCAGGGACGACAGCATGATCCGGCGGATCGTGTTGCCCAGCGTCTGACCAAAGCCGCGCTCGAGCGGCGCAACGACGAACTGCGCCTGCCTCCCATCCTGTGAGCGATTCACGACTTCAATGCGCTGCGGCAGCACCAGTCCAGTAAGATCCAGCTCCACAGTATACCTCCCGGCGGACACTCATGATCGGCCGCGCCTCGCGCGGCTCGCGTACGGTTCGAGAACCTGCACGTTGCGCCGCGCGTCCACTGACAGCGGAGCGCGGCGCATCGCCTACTTCGAGTACAGCTCCACGATCAGCTGCTCCTGCACGGCCAGCGGGATGTCCGACCGCGTCGGCCGCTCCAGCATCCGGCCCGCGCGCGTCCCCTCGTCCACCGCCAGCCAGCGAACGGTCGTCGGCCGGGTCTTCGACTCCAGCGACACCTGCACCGGCAGCAGTTCTTTCGAGTCCTCGTGCAGTCGCACCTCGTCGCCAGGCCGCACATGGTAGCTCGGAATATCGACGGTACGTCCGTTCACCAGCACGTGCCGGTGACGCACGATCTGCCGCGACTGCCGGCGGCTCGACGCAAAGCCCATGCGGTACAGAACGTTGTCCAGCCGCAGCTCCAGGTTCACCAGCAGGTTCTCGCCCGTCACGCCCGACTGCTTCGCCGCCAGCGCGAACAGTGTGCGGAAATACTTCTCCGAAACACCGTAGATGCGCTTGACCTTCTGCTTCTCACGAAGCTGCTGCGCGTACTCGGACGTCTTCTTCCGACGCTGCTGCGCCATGCCGTGCTGGCCAGGCGCATAGTTGCGTCGCTCGATCGGGCACTTCTCCGTGTAGCACTTCGTGCCCTTCAAAAAAAGCTTCTGCCCCTCGCGGCGGCAGAGCTTGCAGACCGGACCCGTATAACGTCCCATGCGACCGTCTTCTCCTCGTTCTTCGTTCGATTTCCCCGGACTTCGTCCCGCCCCGACGGCCGTGGCGGTTTACATCCTCCTGGTGAGCGGAGGAGCGGCGGAGCGGAGGAGCGGGAGTCCGATTTTTCAACCGCTCCCCGCTCCCCCGCTCTACCGCTCCACCATCAGACCCGGCGCTTCTTCGGCGGGCGGCAGCCGTTGTGCGGGATCGGCGTGACGTCGCGGATCGACCGCACCGCCAGGCCCGCCGAAGCGAGCGCCTGGATCGCCGACTCGCGGCCACTGCCCGGCCCCTGCACACGCACGTGCACCCGCTTCATGCCCAGGTTCACCGCCTCACGCCCGCACTGCTCTGCGGCTACGGTGGCGGCGAACGGCGTCGACTTCTTCGAGCCCTTGAAGCCGGCCTTCCCCGAGCTGCCCCACGTCACGACGTTGCCGGTCATGTCCGTGATCGTGACCAGCGTGTTGTTGAACGTCGCCTTGATGTGGGCTATGCCCTCGGCTTCGACGTTCCTGCGCGTCCGCTTCGCCCGGACGCTCTTCTTCGGATTCGCCATGGTCCCCGTTCCCGTACTCGACTGATGAACGAGCGGCTCGCGGGCGAGCCGTCCCGCTCCCCCGCTCCCCCGCTCAACCGCTCTACTTCTTCGTGACCTTCTTCTTGCCCGCGATCGCGACCCGCTTGCCCTTGTGCGTGCGCGCATTCGTGTGCGTCCGCTGGCCCCGCACCGGCAGCCCGCGGCGGTGTCGCAGCCCGCGGTAGCAGCCGATGTCCATCAATCGCTTGATGTTCATCGACACTTCCGTCCGCAGTGCGCCCTCGACCTTGTGCCGCGTCTCGATCACGCGACGGAGGCGGTTCACCTCGTCGTCGTTCAGATCGAAGACGCGCCGGTCCGGACTCACGCCCGCATCTTCCAGGATCTTCTTCGCGCTGGACTGGCCGATGCCGAAGATGTAGGTGAGGGCTACTTCGATACGCTTGTTGCGCGGCAGATCCACGCCCGAGATTCGCGCCATGACTCTACCCCTGCCGCTGCTTGTGCCGCGGGTTCTTCTTGCAGATGATCCGGACCACGCCCTGGCGTCGGATCACCTTGCAATGCTCACAGATCGGCTTTACGCTGCTGCGCACTTTCATGCGGACCCCTGGTTTATTGAACAGCTTTTCAGTATAGCCACGTTTATTGCGGCTAGCAAGCCCTCCGGACCCCTGCCACCGCCGCTCGGGACGGCGTGGCCGCGACCTATGCGGTCAGCACGCGCGGACCGTCCGCGGTGACGGCGACCGTTTCCTCGAAGTGCGCGCTGCGGCTGCCATCGGCCGTCACCACGGTCCACCGGTCGGCGAGGGTACGGACGTCGATGCCGCCGGCGTTGATCATCGGCTCGATCGCCAGGACGAGCCCCTCCTGGAGCCGCAGACCGCGCCCTGGCCGGCCGTAATTGGGCACCTGCGGCTCCTCGTGCGGTTCGCGACCGATACCGTGGCCGACCAGGTCGCGGACGACGCCGAAGCCCTCGTTCTCGGCGACCTGCTGGATGGCGTGGCCGACATCGCCGAGGCGGTTGCCGGGCCGGGCCTGATCGATCCCGGCGTCGAGCGCCTGGCGCGTGACGTCGAGGAGGCGGCGGACCTCTTCCGTCACCGTTCCGACGGCGACGGTGCGGGCCGCGTCGGCGAACCAGCCGTGGAGCTTGACGCCGGCATCGACGGAAACGACGTCGCCCTCTCTCAGCTCGCGCCCGGCCGACGGAATGCCGTGCACCACCTCTTCGTTGACGGAGGTGCAGAGCGAAGCGGGAAAGCCGTAGAGTCCCTTGAATGCGGGCTCCGCTCCGTCATGGGAGCGGATGAAATCTTCGGTGAAGTGATCCAGCCCGGCCGTCGAGACGCCGGGCTGCACACGCTTCGCGAGCTCGCGATGCAGCTCGGCCAGGATCCGGCCTGCGCGGGCGATCGCGTCGATCTCGGCCGCATTCTTCAGGATGATCACCGGTCCACCGGCTCGAGCAGCCGCAGCAGCTGCCGCTGCACATCCTCCACCGGCCGTTCGCCGTCGACACGGAACACGGGCGTCGGCGACGCGTCGTAGTAGTCGAGGAGCGGCGCAGTCTGGAAGTGATAGACCTCCAGGCGGCGCCGGACGGTGGCCGGCTCGTCGTCCGGCCTGAGCGTCAGTCCGCCACCGCACGCGTCGCAGCGGCCCTCGGCCAGGGGCGGTTCCGTGGACACGTTGTACACCGCGCCGCACGCAGCGCAGGAGCGGCGTCCGCTCAGCCGCTCCACCAGCACCTCGTCAGCGACGACCAGCACGAGCAGCGCGCGGAGCGGCCGCTCGAGTTCGATCAGCAGGTCGTCGAGCCGCGTGGCCTGCGGCAGTGTCCGCGGGAAGCCGTCGAAGATGACGCCGGCGGAAGCGGCGTCGGACCGGAGATAATCCCGCACGATCCCGAAGATGACCTCGTCAGGCACCAGCTCGCCGGCATCCATGAAGCGGCGCGCTTCCAGCCCCATGGCTGTGCCCGCGCGGACGGCGTCGCGGAGCACGTCACCCGTGGAGAGGCGCACGAGTCCGAGCGCCTCGGCGAGCAGCGCTCCCTGTGTCCCCTTGCCTGCGCCGGGCGGGCCGAACAGGATCAGGTCCTTGCTCATGCCCGCATTACATGAATCGCTGCCGACCCCGGAACCGGACGCGACCCTTCTTCATGAAGCCTTCGTAGTGACGCAGCAGCAGGTGCTGCTGCATCTGCTGCACCGTGTCGAGCGCGACGCCGACGACGATGAGCAGCGACGTGCCGCCAAAGAAGAACGTCTGGCCCAGGCCGAACGCGCCAATGATCCAGAACGGCAGCAGCGCGATCAGGGCAAGGTAGACAGCGCCGACGATCGTGACGCGGCTCAGCACGTAATCGATGTATTCGGCGGTCCGCGCGCCCGGCTTCACGCCCGGTACGAAGCCGCCCTGCTTCTTCAGGTTTTCGGCGAGGTCCACCGGATTGAAGATGATGGACGTGTAGAAGTACGTGAAGAACAGGATCAGCAGTGCATAGAGCAGGTTGTAGAGCCACGCGCCGGGCTGGAGCTCTGCAGAGATCGTGCGCAGGAACTCGATGCTGCTGAACTGTGCAGCGGTGCCTGGAATGATGATGATCGACTGCGCGAAGATGATCGGCATCACGCCCGCCGAGTTGATGCGCAGCGGGATGAAGCTCTTCTGGCCTTCACGCACCCGGCCGCGCCCCATGACCTTGCGCGGTATCTGCACGGGGATCTTCCGCGCAGCCATCGTCATGGCGACGACGCCGGCGATCACGGCGACCATCACGAGCACGAGGATGACGACCGCAACCCAGCTGATCACGCCCGTCGTGACCTGCTCCCAGGTGGTGACGACCGCGCCGGGGAAGCCCTGGATGATCGAGAAGAAGATCAGCAGCGACATGCCGTTGCCAATGCCGCGCTCCGTGATCTGCTCGCCCAGCCACATCACGAACACCGCACCCATGGTCAGGATAAGCGCCGTCGTCGCGACGAACATGAAGCCGGTATCGCGTACGACCTGGACCTCGGCACCGCTGTTCATCGTCTGCAGGAACATCGCGTAGCCGATACCCTGCATCGCCGCCAGCACGATCGTGGCGTAGCGCGTCCACTGCGTCAGCTTCTTGCGACCGTCCTCGCCTTCCTTCTGCATCTTTTCGATGGTCGGGAAGACAGCCGCGAGCAGCTGGAACATGATGCTGGCGGAGATATACGGCATGATGCCGAGCGCGAGCACCGTCGCACGCGACAGGGCGCCGCCGACGAACAGGTCGTAGACGCCGAGCAGCGTGTCACTGAACTGGCCGAACACAACTTCGAGCGCCACGAAATCGACGCCCGGTACGGTGATATGCGCGCCGAACCGGTAGATCAGCAGTACCATGAGCGTGAAGAGGATCTTCGACTTCAGCTCCGGCACCTTGAACAGGTTCGGAATCGGGTTCGCCATCGACTCAGCTCTCCAGCAGCTCGACAGTACCGCCGGCCGCCTCGATCTTGGCGCGCGCCGCAGCACTCACCTTGTGCGCCTGCAGAGTGACCTTCCGCGTGAGCTCGCCATCGGCCAGTATCTTCACCGGACGGCTCTTGCCGAGATCGACGAGGCGATGCTCGTGCAGCACCTCGGGGGTGATCTCCGTCTCCTCGAGCGCGTCGATCGCACCGACGTTGACGATCTCGTACTCGGTGCGGAACGGGTTCGTGAAGCCGCGCTTCGGCACGCGCCGCTGAATAGGCATCTGGCCGCCCTCGAACCAGGCGGGAACGCCATGGTGCCCGGTACGCGCCTTCTGACCCTTGTGGCCCTTGCCGGATGTCTTGCCCGTGCCGGAGCCCGGGCCGCGGCCGAGCCGCTTCCGGTCCCGGTTTGCGCCTTCCGGACGGCTCAGATTACTCAGATCCGACATGTTACGCCTCTCCCTCCGCGATCTCCTGCACCTCGACCAGGTGACGCACCTGGAAGAGCATACCGCGGATCGCGGGATTATCCTGCTGAACGATTGACTGCTGATGCCGGCGGAAGCCGAGTGCCTCGAGCGTCGCGCGGTGCCTGGCAGGGCGACCTGCGCCGCTGCGGATCTGCGTGATCAGAAGCTGCTTAGCCACGGCGCACCCCCAGCTGCTCCAGGGTGATGCCGCGCTCGCGCGCAGCACGCTCCGGCGTGATGAGCTGCTCCAGCCCGTCCATCGTGGCACGCGCCACGTTGATCGGGTTGTTGGAGCCCTGGCTCTTCGTGAGCACGTCCGTGATGCCGACCGCCTCGAGCACGGCTCGGACCGAGCCGCCCGCGATGACGCCCGTACCGGCACCGGCCGGCTTCAGCATCACCTTCGCGGCACCGTGCCGGCCGATCACCTCGTGCGGCAGCGAGCCGGCCACGACGGGCACCTCGACCATGGCGCGCCGGGCCTGTTCCAGACCCTTGCGGATGGCTTCCGCCACCTCGTTCGCCTTGCCGAGCGCGATCCCTACGTGCCCCGACTTGTCGCCGACGGCGACGAGCGCCGTGAACGAGAAGCGACGGCCGCCCTTGACCACCTTGGCGACGCGATTCACGAAGATCACGTTCTCGACCATGTCGTTGTCGCGGTCACGCGGGCGTCGCCCGCCATCACCACCACGACCTCGATCAGGGCCACCGCTCCGCGGCTGATTCGTCATGTTGCGCTGATTCTCCATCGGTTCCGCCTCAGAATTCGAGGCCGCCCTCGCGGGCGCCCTCGGCGAACGCGGCTACGCGCCCGTGGTACTGATAACCGCCGCGATCGAACACGACTTTCGTGATGCCCGCGGCCTTCGCCTTTTCCGCCAGCAGCTTGCCCGCAGCACGGGCCAGCGCCGACTTCGTGCCCTCGTCGGAGCCGCGGAGCGTCTCGAGCTCCTTCGACTGCGTCGACACGCCCAGCAGCACCGTGCCGTTCACATCATCGGCAATGTGCCCCTGCATGTTCTTGCTCGACCGGTGGATCACCAGCCGCGGCCGCTCCACCGAGCCCTCCACCTTGCGGCGGACCCGATGATGCCGACGCTGCAGCAGGTTTTCCCGATCCTTCGTCTTCGTCCTCAGAGCCATGATCTACCTCCCACTACTTCGCGCCAGCCTTGCCCGCCTTGCGGCGGACCTGCTCGCCCTGATAGCGGATCCCTTTGCCTTTATACGGCTCCGGCGGTCGAACCGCCCGGATCTCCGCGGCCACCTGGCCGACCTTCGCCTTGTCGATTCCCTCTACCACCACCACAGTCGGGCTCGTCGTCGACAGACCGATGCCATCCGGCTGCGGGTACTGCACCTGATGCGAGTAACCCACCGTAAGCACGAGCGCGTTGCCCTTCTTCTCCGCGCGATACCCGACACCCACGATCTCGAGCGTCTTGCGATAACCGTTCGTGACGCCCTCGACCATGTTCGCCAGCAGAGCGCGCGTCAGCCCGTGCAGCGCACGATGCTCCTTCGAGTCGGACGGCCGCTTCACCACCAGCTGCCCGTCTTCCTGCTCGATGCCGATCTCCGCACGGAACTGCCGCTGCAGCTCGCCCTTCGGACCCTTCACCTTCACATTCGCGCCGTCGATCGTGACCGACACTCCGCCCGGTACCGGGATCGGCTTGTTGCCGATGCGTGACATTGTATTCCTCCCCTACCAGACCAGCGCCATGACTTCACCGCCGATTTTGTGCGACCGCGCCTGCCGGTCCGACATCATGCCCTTCGACGTCGACACGATCGCGACACCCAGGCCGTTGCGGATCCGCGGCATCTCGTCCGCGGCCTTGTAGATGCGGCGGCCCGGCCGCGACACGCGACGAAGGCTGCGCAGCACCGGCTTGTCCTCGTAATACTTCAGGTAGATCCGCAGCAAGCCGTGGCGGCCATCATCCAGGACCTTGTAGTCGTGGATGAAGTGGTTCTCCTTCAGGATCCGCGCGATTTCAGTCTTGAGCTTCGAGACCGGCATGTCCACGCGCTTGTGCTTCGCACTCGATGCGTTGCGAATGCGCGTGAGCATGTCGGAAATGGGATCGGTCATCATCTTGTACGACTCTCCTATAGTATCCGGCGCTTCAATGCCCGGACTTGCAGGAAATGACTGGGGAGCGGAGGAGCGGGTGATCGGGGGAGCGGGTGTTTGTTGATCACCGCTCCTCCGCTCCCCCGCTCAACCGCTCACCATGAAGCTTTTCTGACGCCCGGGATTTCGCCGTTCAGCGCCATCTCACGGAAACATATCCGGCACATGCCGAACTTCCGCAGGTATGCGCGCGGCCTGCCGCAGCGCTTGCACCGGTTGTTGCGACGGACGGAGAACTTGGGCTTCCGCTTCTGCCTCTCGATCAGACCTTTTCTCGCCATGCCTCAGATCCCCGTTAACTGGCGGCGCCGGCCGGCTCGGCCGCACCGATCAGGACTGCCGCTTCACCCCGGAACGGCATGCCCAGCTCGCGGAGCAGGGCGTATGCTTCGTCGTCGCGGTTGGTCGTGGTCACGATCACGATGTCCATGCCGTGGACCGCCGTCACCTTGTCGTAGTCGATCTCCGGAAAGATCAGCTGCTCCCTGACGCCCAGCGTGTAATTGCCGCGGCCATCGAACGACCGGTTCGGCACGCCGCGGAAGTCGCGCACGCGCGGCAGCGCCACATTGATCAGGCGGTCCAGGAACTCGTACATGCGGTCCCCGCGCAGCGTGACCTTCGCGCCGATCGCCATGCCCTCGCGCAGCGCGAAGTTCGAGATCGACTTGCGCGCCTTCGTCGTGACGGCCTTCTGGCCGGTGATCAGGCCCAGCTCCTGAACGACGCTGTCCAGCAGCTTCGCGTTCTTGGGCGCTTCGCCCAGGCCGACGTTGATGACGATCTTCTCGACGCGCGGCACGCGGTACGCGTTGGCGAACCCGAACTGCTCGCTCAGCCGCCCGCGGACGCGGTCCTCGTATAGTTCCTGTAGTCTCGGCTTCATCTTCCGTCTTCCAGTCAGGCGCCCGTTCGCGGTATCGGATTGCCGCTCTTCGACACCCGTTCCTTCGTGCCATCCGCATCGATGTGCTGCCGCACCCGCGACGGCTCACCCGTGGTCGGATCGATCAGCATCACGTTCGACGCATGGACCGGCGCCTCGAATGTGACGATGCCGCCTTCCTGGTTCGCCTGCGACGGGCGCATGTGACGCTTACGCATGTTCACGCCCTCGACCACGACCCGGTTCTCCTTCGGCAGCACGCGCAGCACGGTACCCTCCTGCCCCGCAAAGTTGCCGCGGATCACGCGTACTCTGTCGCCGCGGCGCACGTGCATTTTCTGGCGAACGACCTCCGCCTTGCGACGGCGACCGCTGCCCATCATCGGTCGTGCCATGTCAGATCACCTCCGGCGCGAGCGATACGATCTTCATGAACTTCTTCTCGCGCAGCTCGCGGCCGACAGGCCCGAAAATGCGCGTCGCGCGCGGCTCGCCCGCATCATTGATGATGACCGCTGCGTTGTCGTCGAACCTGATGTAGGAGCCGTCCCTGCGGCGGATCTCCTTCGCGGTCCTGACGACGACGGCCTTCGCGACCTCGCCCTTCTTGACCGTGCCGTTCGGCAGCGCGTCCTTGATCGCAACGACGATGATGTCACCGACGGACGCGTATCGCCGGCCGGAGCCGCCCAGCACCCGGATGCACAGCGCTTCCTTGGCACCCGAGTTGTCGGCGATCTTGAGTCTCGATTCCTGCTGGATCATCTCGTCCTCACTTCGCCTTCTGAACGACTTCTACCAGACGCCAGCGCTTCTGCTTCGACAGCGGCCGCGTTTCGACGATGCGGACCAGGTCACCGACGCTGGCCTGACCGTCCTCATCGTGCGCGTAGTACTTCTTCGTGCGTGCGACCTGCTTGCCGTAGAGAGGATGCGGCACCCGGCGCTTCACGCCGACTACCACCGTCTTCTCCATCTTGTCGCTCAGCACGGTGCCGGTCCGCACTTTCCGGCTGTTCCGATCCGTTTCGTTCTGCATGTCAGCCATGACTCAGCTCCCGCTCGCGCAGGATGGTCTTCAATCTCGCTATGTCGCGTCGCAGCGACTTCAGCAGCACCGGGCTCTCCAGTTCCTGCGTGGCGCTCCGGAACCGGAGCCGGAACAACTCTTCCTTCGCCTGTGCGATCTGCTCGGCGATCTCTTCATCGCTCAGGTCGCGAATATCGGCAGCGTTCACGCCTCACCTCCCTCGGGACCCGCAGCGGTGCGCTCACGAACGATGAACTTGCACTTCACGGGCAGCTTCGCGGATGCCAGCGCGAACGCCTGCCGCGCCAGATCCTCGGGCACGCCCTCGATCTCGAACATGATCCGCCCCGGCTTGACCACGGCGACCCACATCTCCGGGTTGCCCTTGCCCTTGCCCATGCGCGTCTCGGCCGGCTTCTTCGTCACCGGCTTGTCCGGAAAGATCCGGATCCACACCTTGCCGCCGCGCTTGATGTGGCGGGTCATCGCCACACGCGCTGCCTCGATCTGCCGGTTTGTGATCCAGCCCGGATCCAGCGTCTGCAGGCCGTAGTCGCCGAAGGCGACCGTGTTCCCGCGCGTGGCCATGCCCCGCGTGCGGCCCTTCTGCTGCTTCCTGTACTTGACTCTCTTCGGTGCCAGCATTGTTCAGCCCTTCCTAGACACCCGTAGAGTAGGTGCGGCCCCGGCGATCTTCGATCACCTCGCCCTTGAAGATCCAGACCTTCACGCCGATGGTGCCGTACGTCGTCCTGGCCGTCGAAATAGCGTAATCGATATCCGCGCGCAGTGTATGCAGCGGCACGCGGCCTTCATGGTACCCCTCGGTACGCGCGATCTCGGCGCCGCCGAGACGACCGCCCACTTTCACGCGGATACCCTCGGCACCCGCACGCATTGCACTCTGCACGGACCGCTTCATGGCGCGGCGGAACGAGATCCGCTGCTGCAGCTGATGGGCGATGCTGTCAGCGACGAGCTGTGCGTCGAGCTCGGGCCGCTTGATCTCCTCGACGTTGATGGAGACCTCGCTCTTCGTCAGGTGCGCCAGCTCATCACGCAGCTTGTCCACTTCGGCGCCCTGCTTGCCGATCACGACGCCCGGCCGTGCCGTGTGCACCGTGACGACGATCTTCTGCGGCTTGCGGTCGATCTCGACCTGCGACACCGCCGCGTGCGCCAGACGCTGGTGCATGTACTTGCGGATCGTCTCATCTTCCTTCAGCAGATCGGCGAATGTACGCTCTGCATACCAGCGCGACCGCCACGGCTTGACGATACCAAGTCGGAATCCACGCGGATGGGTCTTCTGTCCCATGCTAGCTAGCTCCTCCGGTCGCGCTTGCCGCGCTCAGATTCGGTGCCCACCACAACGACAATGTGGCTGGTCGGGTGCTGACGCGGCGCGGCGCGGCCCATGGCCGCCGCGCGCCAGCGCTTCAGGCGCGGTCCTTCGTTGATGTACGCCTCCGTGACCACGAGCTCGTCCACGTCCACGAACTCGCCCGCCTCGTCGGCCTTCGACCTGGCGTTCGCGACGGCGGAGCGGAGCGTCTTGTCGATCTGCTCCGCTGCCTTCTTCTTCGAGAACTGAAGGATCGCGTACGCATCACCCACCTGCTTGCCGCGGATCAGGTCGATGACCAGCCGCATCTTGCGGGGGCTCTGTCGGTTGTACCTGCTGATTGCACGGGCTTCCATCGTCACGCCTACCTCGCCTTGGAGCGCTTGTCCGCCAGCTTGCCGCCGTGTCCGCGGAAGAGGCGGGTCGGCGCAAACTCGCCGAGCTTGTGGCCGACCATGTTCTCCGAGATGTAGACCGGCACGAACTTGTTGCCGTTGTGCACGGCCAGCGTATGCCCGACGAAGTCCGGAGATATCGTCGAGGCGCGCGCCCAGGTCTTGATGACCTTCTTCTCGTTGCGGCTGTTCATCGCATGAAGCTTCGCCATCAGCTTCTCGTCGAGGTACGGCCCCTTCTTCGTGGATCGGCTCATAGTCTCTTCCGCACTTACGTCGTCGCCTTGCCGCGCTTGCGGCCGCGGACAATGTACTTGTTGGACTGCTTCTTCTTCTTGCGCGTCTTGACACCCTCGCGCTTGCCCCAGGGCGAGACCGGCGGCCGCCCGCCCGACGTCTTGCCCTCGCCGCCGCCCAGCGGGTGGTCGACCGGGTTCATCGCGACGCCGCGCACCTTCGGCCGGCGTCCGCGCCACCGCGTCGCGCCCGCCTTGCCGAGCACCTGCTGGTCGTGATCGACGTTGCCGATCTGACCGATCGTCGCGAAGCATTCGCGCCGCACCATCCGGACCTCCGTCGACGGCAGCCGCAGCGTGACGTAGTCGCCCTCCTTGGCCACCACCTGCGCGCCCGCCCCTGCCGACCGCACGATCTGGCCGCCCTTGCCCAGCTTCAGCTCGATGTTGTGCACCACGGTGCCGAGCGGAACCTCACCGAGCGGTAGTGCGTTGCCGGTGCGGATGTCGGACCCCGCTCCGCTCACGATCGCGTCGCCCTGCGCCAGCCCGCGCGGGTGCAGGATGTAGCGCTTCTCACCGTCCTCGTACTGGATCAGCGCGATGTTCGCCGACCGGTTCGGGTCGTACTCCACATGCGCGACCTTGCCGGTGACGCCGTGCTTGTCGCGCCTGAAGTCGATACGGCGATACTGCCGCTTGGCGCCGCCGCCGCGCCGCCGCGACGTGACGTGACCGTGATGATTGCGGCCGCCCGTCTTCTTCACCGGCTCTAGCAGCGACCGCTCGGGCTCCGACCGCGTTATCTCGTCGAACTCGGTGACGGAGCGGAAGCGGGTGCCCGGTGTCATCGGCTTGAATTTCTTCGTCGGCATCAGACCCCCTCGTAGACGTCGATCGAGTCACCCTCGACCAGTTTGACCAGGGCCTTCTTGTAGCCCGACTTGCGACCCGTGCTGCGGCCGACGCGGCGCACCTTGCTCGGGTAGTTGGCGGTGCGCACACTGGCAACGCCGACGCCGAACAGCGACTGCACGGCGTTGCGGATCTCGTGCTTGTTCGAGTCCTTCGCCACGATGAACGTGTACGTCTGCAGCTCTTCCTGCAGCATGGCCGACGCTTCGGTGACGACCGGCCGAATGATCACGTCATGCGGATCACGCATGCGCCACCTCCTGCGCCCGCTCCAGTGCGGGACCTTCGATGATCAGCGTATCGGCCCACAGCAGGTCGTACGCCGACTCCTGTCCGAACCGTCGCACGAGCACGCCCTGAATGTTGCGCGCCGACCGGTGCAGCACCGGGCTGTGGCCATCCGTCAGCACCAGCACGTTGACGCCGGCGTTCTTCGGCATGCCGAGCGCGGCCAGCAGTCCGGCAACGCGCCGGGTGCTCGGCGTCTCCAGTGCGATCGAGTCGATCACGTAGACGCCCCCATCCTGCGCCCGCACGTTGTAGGCCGAGCGACGCGCCAGCCACTTGACCTGTTTCGGTACGTCCTGCTTGAAGTTGCGGTTCGCCCGCGGCCCGAACACGCTGCCGCCGCCGCGCCACTGCGGCGACCGGATGGAGCCCTGCCGCGCGCGGCCAGTACCCTTCTGCCGCCACGGCTTCTTGCCACCGCCCTTGACGTGCGCGCGTGTCTTCGTCGACGACGTGCCCTGCCGCTGGTTCGCCAGGTACGCTTTCACGACCTGCCACATGGCCGCCTCGTGAACCGTTCCGTCGAACAGCACTTCGGGCAGGTCACGATCGCCTGTCTTTTCGCCTTCGGCCGTTACGACCGGTGCCTTGTACATCTCAGGTTCTCCCGATTACCCGCAATTACATCGTGCGGATGTAGACCAAGCTGTTGCGTGAACCCGGTACCGCACCGCGGACGTAGATCAGGTTCCGCTCCGCGTCGATGCGCTCCACGCGCAGATTGCGCACGGTCTGCTGCGACGCGCCCATGTGACCGGGCATCTTCTTGCCCTTGATCACGCGCGACGGGTTCGTTCCCGGCCCGATCGAGCCGGGATTGCGCTTCTTCGGATGACCGTGGCTCGCCGGTCGGCCGCGGAACCCATGACGCTTTACCACGCCCTGGAAGCCCCGACCCTTGGTCGTGCCAGTCACCCTGATCTTGTCGCCCTCCTGGAACTGATCCACCTTCAGCTCCTGGCCGACTTCGTAGCCGTCCACAGAATCGACTCGGAACTCACGCAGCGTGCGCGGCGCGTAGTCCAGACCCGCCTTCTTCGCGTGACCGAGCTCGGCCTTCGGCGACCTGTTCAGTTTCCGGGCGTCAAACCCCAGCTGAAGCGCGCTGTACCCGTCCATCTCGCCGTTCAGGATCTGCGTCACCGGGCACGGCCCGGCCTCTATGACCGTGACCGGCACGGCGGCGCCTGCTTCGCTGAAGATCTGGGTCATGCCCAGCTTTCTTCCAATGATTGATGCCATGGCTCGAACCTGCCTAGTCCACCTTGATCTCGACGTCGACGCCCGCCGGCAGATCCAGCTTCGTGAGCGCGTCGATCGTCTGGGGACGGGAGTCAATGATATCGATGACCCGCTTGTGGGTCTTCAGCTCGAACTGCTCCCGGCTCTTCTTGTCGATGTGCGGCGACCGCAGCACCGTCCAGCGCTGAATACGTGTAGGCAGCGGTATCGGACCACTCACCCTCGCACCGCTCTTCTCCGCCGTGCGCACAATGTCTGTCGCGGTCTGATCGATCACTGCGTGATCGAACGACTTGAGCCGGATCCGAATCTTGCCGTTTGCCATAGCTCTACTCGATGACTTCGGTTACGACGCCGGCGCCGACCGTGCGGCCGCCTTCGCGAATGGCGAAACGCAGCTCCTTCTCCATGGCGATCGGACTGATCAGCGTGATCTCCATCTGGATGTTGTCGCCCGGCATCACCATCTCCACCCCTTCCGGCAGCTCCACCGATCCCGTCACGTCCGTCGTGCGGAAGTAGAACTGCGGACGGTAGCCCTTGAAGAACGGCGTGTGCCGGCCGCCCTCTTCCTTCGCCAGCACGTACACCTCGGCCTTGAACTTCGTGTGCGGCTTGATCGAGCCACTCTTCGCCAGCACCATCCCGCGCTCGATCTCTTCCTTCGCCACGCCGCGCAGCAGCAGTCCCACGTTGTCGCCCGCAAATCCCTCGTCCAGCAGCTTGCGGAACATCTCGACGCCCGTGACCACCGTCTTCTTCGTCGCGCCCAGACCCACCATCTCCACTTCTTCGCCCACCTTCACCTTGCCGCGCTCGATTCGCCCCGTCGCCACCGTGCCGCGACCAGTGATGCTGAACACGTCCTCCACAGGCATCAGGAACGGCTTGTCCGTGTCGCGCACCGGCTCCGGGATGTAGCTGTCCACCGCGTCCAGCAGCTCCGTGATCTTCTTGCCCCACTCGCTGTTCGGATCGCCGCTCTCCAGCGCCTTCAGCCCGCTGCCCCGGATGATCGGAATGTCGTCGCCCGGATAGTCATAGTCACTCAGCAGCTCCCGCACCTCGAGCTCCACCAGCTCGATCAGCTCCGGGTCGTCGACCATGTCCACCTTGTTCAGGAACACCACCAGGTACGGCACGTTCACCTGCCGCGCCAGCAGAATGTGCTCCCGCGTCTGCGGCATCGGTCCGTCCGCCGCGCTCACCACCAGGATCCCGCCGTCCATCTGCGCCGCACCCGTGATCATGTTCTTCACGTAGTCGGCGTGCCCCGGACAGTCCACGTGCGCGTAGTGCCGCGCCTGCGTCTGATACTCCACGTGCGCCGTCGCGATCGTGATACCGCGCTCCCGCTCTTCCGGCGCCTTGTCGATGTTGTCGAACGACACGAAGTCCGCCAGCCCCTTCGCCGCCTGGATCCGCGTGATCGCCGCCGTCAGCGTCGTCTTGCCGTGGTCCACGTGCCCGATCGTACCCACGTTCACGTGTGGCTTCGTCCGCTCAAACTTCGCCTTGCCCATGTTCTTCCCTGTCCAGGTGCGCGTTTTATCCGTTGAACTTCACGCTCGATGCTCGAAGTTCCAGGCTCGAGCCTCCAGGCCGCCGACCTCTATCCTCTGACCTTGCTGATGATCTCTTCGGCCTTCGACTTCGGAACTTCCTCGTACCTCGAGAACTGCATCGAGTACACCGCCCGCCCCTGCGTCAGCGACCGCATCTGCGTCGAGTACCCGAACATTTCCGACAGCGGCACGCTCGCCGCGATGACCTGCGCGTCACCGCGCTGCGTCATGCCACCGATCTTGCCGCGCCGGCTGCTCAGGTCGCCGATGATGTCGCCCATGTAATCGGACGGCGTCACCACCTCGACATCCATGATCGGCTCGAGCAGCACCGGGCTCGCCCGGCGGACCGCTTCCTTGAACGCCATCGAGCCGGCGATCTTGAACGCCATCTCGTTCGAGTCCACATCGTGGTAGCTGCCGTCAATCAGCTGGACACGCACGTCCACCATCGGGTAACCGGCCAGCGTGCCGGTGCTCATGGCTTCCTTCATGCCCTGCTCCGCCGGCCCTATGTACTCACGCGGGACCACGCCGCCGACGACCTTGTCCTCGAAGACGAAGCCGCCGCCCGGCTCCTGCGGGTACAGGTTGATCACGACATGCCCGTACTGGCCGCGCCCGCCCGTCTGCCGGACGAACTTGCCTTCGACCTTCTCCGCCGCTTTCCTGATCGTCTCCCGGTACGCCACCTGCGGACGGCCAATGTTGGCGTCCACCTTGAACTCGCGCATCATGCGGTCCACAATGATCTCGAGGTGGAGCTCGCCCATGCCCTCGATGATCGTCTGGCCCGTCTCCTCGTCCGTGTGGACGCGGAACGTCGGGTCCTCTTCCGACAGCTTCTGCAGCGCGGTCGCGAGCTTGTCCTGGTCGGCCTTCGTCTTCGGCTCGATCGCAACGCTGATGACCGGCTCCGGAAACTTCATCGACTCCAGGATCACCGGGTCCTTCTCGGTGCAGAGCGTATCGCCCGTGCGCGTATCCTTCAGCCCGATCGCCGCGGCAATGTCGCCCGCATACACTTCTTCGATCTCTTCACGACGGTTCGCGTGCATCTGCAGCAGACGACCGACGCGCTCGCGCCTGTCCTTCGACGAGTTGTAAACGTACGACCCGGCCGGCAGCGAGCCCGAGTACACGCGGAAATACGTCAGCTTGCCGACGTACGGGTCCGTCATGATCTTGAACGCCAGCGCAGCGAACGGCTCCGTGTCATCCGGATGACGCTCGATCGTAACCTCGTCGTTGTGCTGCTCGTGACCGATGATGGCCGGCACGTCCATCGGTGACGGCAGGTAATCGATCACCGAGTTCAACAGCTGCTGAACGCCCTTGTTCTTGAACGCCGTGCCGCACAGCACCGGCGTCATGGCGCCTGCGACCGTAGCCTTGCGGATCGCTGCGCGCAGCTCCTCCTCCGACGGATCGTGCCCGTCCAGGTAGCGCGTCAGCAGCTCCTCATCGAACTCGACTGCGGCTTCCACCAGCTCGTGGCGCAGCTTCTCGACAATATCGTTCAGCGCGTCGGGCACGGGACCTTCGAGCCACTTCGCACCGAGCGAGTCGTCGTCGTAGACCAGCTCTACGCGGCGCACGATGTCCACCATGCCAGTGAACAGCTCACCCTCGCCCAGAGGGTAGTGCACCGGATACGCCTTCGCGCCGAGCCGATCCTTGATCATCTCCACGACATGCATGAAGTCGGCGCCAACGCGGTCCATCTTGTTGACGAACGCGATCCGCGGCACACCATAGCGGTCGGCCTGGCGCCACACTGTCTCCGACTGCGGCTCGACACCGCCGACGGCGCAGAATACGGCCACTGCACCGTCCAGCACGCGCAGCGATCGCTCGACCTCGACCGTGAAGTCCACGTGCCCGGGCGTGTCGATGATGTTGATCCGGTATTCCTCGTCGAACCGCTTCCAGTATGCAGTCGTTGTCGCGGACGTGATCGTGATGCCGCGCTCCTGCTCCTGCTCCATCCAGTCCATCGTCGCGGCGCCTTCATGCACCTCGCCGAGCTTGTGGATACGGCCCGTGTAATAGAGGATACGCTCCGTTGTCGTCGTCTTACCGGCATCGATGTGAGCCATGATGCCGATGTTGCGAAGCTTGTGGAGCGGTGTGTTTCTAGCCATGCCTGCGAACCCTGTCTATCGCTCTACCACCGGTAGTGCGCGAATGCCTTGTTGGCTTCGGCCATACGGTGAGTGTCATCCTTCTTCTTGATCGCGTTACCCTCGTTGCGCGCGGCGGCCATCAGCTCGCCCGCGAGCCGCTCGGACATCGTCTTGTCGCCCCGTGACCGCGCGTAGCCAATGATCCACTTCTGCGCGAGCGCGTTGCGCCGCTCCGGCCGCACTTCCACCGGCACCTGGTACGTCGCGCCGCCCACGCGCCGGCTCTTCACCTCGAGCATCGGCTTCACGTTGTTCAGCGCCTGCTTGAACACAGTCACCGCCGGCTGGCCCGTCTTCTCCTCGATCACCCGCATGGCGTCGTAGAAGATGCGCTCGGCCGTCGATTTCTTGCCATCGAGCATCAGGCTGTTGATGAACTTGCTGACGGTCGTCGAACCGTACTGCGGATCCGGCGGGGTCTCCCGCTTTACTGCACGCTGGCGTCGGCTCATGGCTACTTCTTCGGCTTCTTGGTACCGTACTTGGATCGACTCTGGTTGCGGTCGGACACGCCGCTCGCGTCCAGAGTGCCGCGAATTATGTGATAGCGCACACCTGGCAGGTCCTTCACGCGCCCGCCGCGGATCAGCACGATCGAGTGCTCCTGCAGGTTGTGCCCCTCTCCCGGAATGTAGGCGGTGACCTCGTACCCGTTCGTCAGCCGGACACGCGCAACCTTGCGCAGCGCCGAGTTCGGCTTCTTCGGCGTCGTCGTGTACACTCGCGTGCACACGCCCCGCTTCTGCGGGTTCGCCTGCAGAGCGGGTGCCTTGTTCTTCTTTTCAACCTTCTCCCGGCCCTTTCGGACCAGCTGGTTGATCGTAGGCATCGTGGTTCCGTCCTGAGTTCTGCATGCCGGGGCGCGACGCGCCCGCCGGTTACTGGCGTAAAAACGCGGGGACACACCCATGACGGGGTCCCCGCACGACCGGAAGAGGTTGACTCTTGCCGCGCTCCATCTTCATGGGAGGTCGGTGAGCCGAACATTCATTTGGTCGACAGACTTGAAAAGGTAAGCCTTGCTGAAAGGAGTGTCAAGCTCGCGTGGGACCTTTTTCGGGATGTGCCGGGACTGTGGGCGATTCATTCTCACGCAGAGCCGCAGAGCCGCAGTCATAATCTTCCACCGACGTCGCGAAAACCGCGAGCTCGCGGCAAGGCCGGGATTCTGTTTCTGTTGTACAACACAGCATCGCAGACTGCCATGCCTCGGACGAGACGAAAAGGCCCGCCCCCTGCGAATCGCCGGCGACCCTCTGCCGCTCTGCGGCTCTGCGTGAAAATGGAGGTTCCGCTCCCCCGCTCCCCCGCTCGCCAACGGAAAGGCCGGCGCCTCGTGGGAGACACCGGCCCTGGACATCACCTGCCGTCCTGCTGCTGCACCAGGTGCCTGGTTCCCCGGGCACCATCGGCCGCGGGCTAGCTTTCATCCTCGCCGAAGACACCGGCGAGGCCGGGGAACAGCTCCCGCTCGCGGGCGGTGACACCCTCCTGGTCGATGCCCTGGCCGGGTAGGTCGATCTCGAAGTCCACGTCGAAGCCGCGGTAGATGCCGGTGCCGGCGGGGATCAGGTGACCGATGATGATGTTCTCCTTGAGGCCGACCAGCTCGTCGCGGGCGCCGCGAACGGCGGCGTCCGTGAGCACGCGGGTGGTCTCCTGGAACGAGGCGGCGCTGATGAACGACTGCGTGGTCAGCGATGCCTTGGTGATGCCGAGCAGCAGCGGCTCGGAGCGCGCGGGTGTCTTGCCCTTTGCGATGAGCTGCTGGTTGATGTCACGGAAAATGGTGCGGTCGATGTTCTCGCCTTCCAGGAATTCGCTGTCGCCGCCGTCGGTGATGCGCACCTTCTGCAGCATCTGGCGGACGATGGCGCCGATGTGCTTGTCGTTGATCTTCACGCCCTGCAGGCGGTAGACCTCCTGGACCTCGTTGAGCAGGTATTCCTGCACGGCGCGCGGCCCCTTGATGCGCAGGATGTCGTGCGGGTTGACCGGCCCTTCGGAGAGGCGGTCACCGGCACGCACCTGGTCGCCTTCGTGGACGCGGAGGTGCTTGCCGACCGGCACCTCGTAGACGCGCTCGGCGCCCTGCGGCGGGACGACGACGATCTCGCGCTTGCCGCGTTTGATGTCGCCGAACCGGACGCTGCCGTCGATCTCCGTGATGACGGCCGGGTCTTTGGGCTTGCGCGCCTCGAAGAGCTCGGCCACGCGCGGCAGGCCGCCCGTGATGTCGCGGGTCTTGTAGACCTCGCGGCTGATCTTGGCGAGCGTGGTGCCGGGCTGGATGTTCTCGCCGTCGCGGACGGTCAGCTGAGCGCCGACCGGCACGATGAACTCGCGCAGCTTCTCCTTGCCCTTGCTGTCCCAGATCTCGATCATCGGGTGCAGCTTCTTGTCGCGGTCCTCGATGATCACGAGCTGACGGCGGCCCGTCGACTCGTCGAGCTCCTCGCGCACCGTCTCGTCCTCGACAATGTCGACGAACCGGATCTGGCCGGCGAAGTCGGCGACGATCGGCTCCGAATACGGATCCCACGAGAAGAGCACGTCGCCGGCCGTGATCTGCTGGCCATCGACGACGACGATCGTCGCGCCGTACGGCACCGCGAGACGGCTGCGGACCGCGCCCTCCTTCGTCAGCATGACGATCTCGCCTTCGCGGCTCGTCACGATCTGTTCGGCGGCCGGCGTCTCGACGGTGACGATGCGCTCGAACTGCGCACGGCCGTCGACCTTCGACTTGCGCTGCGTCTGCGCCGCAATGCGGGCAGCCGTGCCACCGATGTGGAACGTGCGCAGCGTGAGCTGCGTGCCCGGCTCGCCGATCGACTGCGCGGCCAGGATGCCGACGGCCTCGCCGAGATCGACCATCGCCATGGTAGCGAGGTTGCGGCCGTAGCACATGCGGCACACGCCCCGCTTCGCCTCGCACGTCAGCACGGAGCGGATCTTGACCGACTGGATGCCGGCATCCTCGACGGCATCGGCCGGCTCCTCGTCGATGAGCTCGCCCGCCTCGACGAGCAGCTCGCCGTCGATCGGGTCGTACACATCCTCGAGCGCGACGTTGCCGACGATGCGATCCTTCAGCGGCTCGATGATGTCCTCGCCCTCCTTGAGCGCGGTCATTTCGATGCCGAGGATGGTGCCGCAGTCATCCTCGCTGATCGTCACGTCCTGGGCGACGTCCACGAGGCGCCGCGTCAGGTAGCCGGCGTCGGCCGTCTTCAGCGCCGTGTCCGCGAGGCCCTTGCGTGCGCCGTGCGTCGAGATGAAGTACTCGAGCACGGTGAGGCCCTCGCGGAAGTTGGACTTGATCGGGCTCTCGATGATCTCGCCGATGCCGCCCGTCAGCTTCTTCTGCGGCTTCGCCATGAGCCCGCGCATGCCCGCGAGCTGCCGCATCTGGTCGCGGTTACCGCGTGCGCCCGAGTTCATCATCATGAAGACGGGATTGAAGCCGTCGTTGGAACGCTCCAGGCGTTTCACCATCGCGTCGGCGACGTCGTTGTTGGCGTGCGTCCACGTGTCGATGACCTTGTTGTAGCGCTCGCCGTTGGAGATCACGCCGTTCTGGTATGCGCGCGTGAACCGCGACACTTCCTCCTCGGCTTCGCCGAGGATCTCGCCCTTCTCCGTCGGCACCACGAGGTCCACCAGTCCGACTGATATGCCGCCCAGCGTGGCATAGCGGAAGCCGATGTCCTTGAGCAGATCGAGGAACTCGGTCGTGCGCTTCAGCCCGACGTTGCGGTAGGCCTGGAAGATGATCTCGCCCAGCTCGCGCTTCCCCATCGTGATGTTCCAGTAGCCCAGCTCGGGCGGCGAGATCGCGTTGAAGATCACGCGACCGGCCGTCGTGCGGATCCACTTGCCCTTCGCGTCATCCTGCTGTTCCTCGCCATTGAGCGCCTCGAGCCGCTCGACCCAGAACCAGCACGGCGTCTGGAACGTGACCTGCCGCAGCGCGAGCGCGGTCTCCGCCTCGGCGAACCGGCCGAAGCGCGGTGCCTTCGCGTAGATCTCGTTCAGCGTCTGCTCCGCCTGAGCGCGGCGCTCCTTGCTGCCGCGACCGCGCAGGGTTTCTTCCGCGTCGTTGACCGGCAGCAGCGCCTTGGTCAGGTAGTAGCAGCCGATGACCATGTCCTGCGACGGCGACGCGACCGGGCGGCCGTTGGACGGCAGCAGGATGTTGTTGCTCGCGAGCATCAGCACACGCGCCTCCAGCTGTGCCTCGAAGCTCAGCGGCACGTGCACGGCCATCTGGTCGCCGTCGAAGTCCGCGTTGAACGCGGCGCAGACGAGCGGATGGATGCGGATGGCCTTGCCCTCGACCAGCACCGGCTCGAACGCCTGGATGCCGAGGCGGTGCAGCGTCGGTGCGCGGTTCAGCAGGACCGGGTGATCACGGATGATCTTCTCCAGCACCTCGTAGACGCGCGGGTCGTCGCGTTCGACGAGCTTCTTCGCGCGCTTGACCGTCTCGGCCTCGCCCGCCTTCTCCAGCTCGTGGATGATGAACGGCTTGAACAGCTCGACGGCCATCAGCTTCGGCAGCCCGCACTGGTGCAGCTTGAGCTCCGGGCCGACGACAATGACCGACCGGCCGGAGTAGTCCACGCGCTTGCCCAGCAGGTTCTGCCGGAACCGGCCCTGCTTGCCCTTCAGCATGTCTGACAGCGACTTCAGCGGACGCTTGCCGCGGCCGCGGATCGCCTTGCTGCGGCGCCCGTTGTCGAAGAGCGCGTCCACGGCCTCCTGCAGCATGCGCTTCTCGTTGCGCAGGATGACCTCCGGCGCCCGCATTTCCATCAGCTTCTTCAACCGGTTGTTCCGGTTGATGACGCGACGGTACAGGTCGTTCAGGTCCGACGTGGCGAACCGGCCGCCATCCAGAGGCACGAGCGGGCGCAGATCCGGCGGAATGACCGGTACCACATCCAGGATCATCCACTCCGGGCGGTTGCGCGACTCAGGCGACGTGCCGCTGTTGCGGATTGCGTCGATGACCTTCAGCCGCTTCAGCTTCATCTTCTTGCGGTGCTGGCTCGTCTCCGTGGCCACCTCCGCACGCAACTGGTCAGCCAGGCGGTCCAGGCCCCGGCCATCCTTGTTGCGGTCGTCGAGCGAGCGATCGGTCGTGTCGAGATTGCGCAGCAGCGTGCGAATCGCTTCGGCGCCGATCTCCGCCTTGAACGTGGCGTCGCCCTCCTCACGCCCCTTCACGCGCAGCTCGTAATACTCGTCCTCATCGAGCAGCTGCTGGTACTTCACGTCCTGGCTGCCCGGCACGGTGACGACGTAGCTGGCGTAGTACGTGATCTTCTCGAGATCGCGCAGCGTGATGCCGAGCAGGTAGCCCAGCTGGCTCGGCAGCGTCTTGAAGAACCAGATGTGCGCGACGGGCACGGCCAGCTCGATGTGGCCCATCCTCTCGCGCCGCACCTTCGACAGCGTGACCTCCACGCCGCACTTGTCGCAGATGTGGCCGCGGAAACGGATCCGCTTGAACTTGCCGCAGTGGCACTCCCAGTCCTTGACCGGACCGAAGATGCGCTCGCAGAACAGGCCATCCCGCTCCGGCTTGAAAGACCGGTAGTTGATGGTCTCCGGCTTCGTGACTTCGCCGAACGACCAGCCGCGGATCTCCTCCGGCGAAGCGATCTTCAGCTGTATGAAGTCGAAATCGCTCGAGCGCGGCTCACGGGCCCGTGGAAAATCAATCATATGTCCGATCTCTCCGGCTTGAGAAAGCCACTGTATGTGGAGCGGGTGAGCGGGTGAGCGGGTGAGCGGGAAGTACGGGTTCCCCCGCTCCCCCGCTCCTCCGCTCCTCCGCTCCCCATACTATTCGTCGCGGCCGAGCGTCACGGACAATCCCAGGGATTGCAGCTCTTTCACGAGCACGTTGAACGACTCCGGAATACCCGGTTCGGGCAGGTTCTCGCCCTTCACGATCGCTTCGTACACGCGGCTGCGTCCGGCGACGTCGTCGGACTTGACGGTCAGGATCTCCTGCAGCGTGTGCGCCGCCCCGTACGCTTCGAGCGCCCACACTTCCATCTCGCCGAAACGCTGGCCGCCGAACTGTGCCTTGCCGGCCAGCGGCTGCTGTGTCACGAGCGAGTACGGACCGATCGAGCGGGCGTGGATCTTGTCGTCGACCAGGTGCGACAGCTTCAGCATGTAGATCACTCCGACCGTCACCGGGAAATCGAACTTCTCACCCGTGCGACCGTCCCGCAGCCAGATCTTGCCGTGCGGCGTGAGTCCGGCCGACGTCAGGAATTCGACCATGGCGGCGTCGAGCCCTTCCTTCAGCGTCTTCGATCTGCCGAGTGCCTGAATCGCAGGATAGGTCTCGCCGCTGTTGCGGTTCTCCGGACGGGCCACGATCTCCTCGCGCGCCGCGATCAGGTAGTCGCGCAACTCGTTGAACCGCTGCTGCACGTCCTTCGGCAGGTCCTTCACGAGATAGTCGTCCAGCGGACGGCCAAGCGCCTGCACGCCGGCGTCGTCGGTGGCCGTCGTGACGTGGCCGCCGCCGATCCGGTGGATCGACGCCAGCATCGTCGTGATCTGGTCCGTGGACAGCACCGGGAACTCGACGCTCGTGACACCGAGCGCGCCGTGCGCCCACTTCGCGCCGCTGATCTTGAGCAGCGCGCCGATCTCGTCCTCCGTCGCGCCCTGGAAGACGGGCGTCTTGGCTTCGAACCCGAGCATCTTGCATGCCCAGCCGAGCGTCGTCTCGAGGATCTGTCCGACGTTCATGCGGCTCGGCACGCCGAGCGGGTTCAGCACGATGTCCACGGGCGTGCCGTCCGGCAGGAACGGCAGGTCCTCTTCCGGCACGATGCGGGCGAGAATGCCCTTGTTGCCGTGGCGGCCGGCCATCTTGTCGCCCACGCTGATCTTGCGCTTCTCGGCGACGTACACCTTCACCAGCTGCACGACGCCCGGCGACAGCTCGTCGGGCTGAAAGACCTTGTCGATCTGCTCCTCCGTGCGCTCGCGTACGCGCTCGATCCGCGTCTTCGACTCGGTGATCACGCGGCGCAGGCGCTCGTTCGACTCGCGGTTCTGCACCTTCAGCGTGGTCAGGTCGATGTCACTCAGGTCGATGTCGGTCAGGCGCTTGTCGTCGAGCCGGGTGCCTTCCTCCATGAACGGCTCGACCGTGCCGCGCTTCAGCATCAGCGTCACGGTCTGGCCGCGCAGCAGCTCTGCCAGCTCCTCATCGCGCGCTTCGCTGATGCGCATGATCTCGTCGCGCTCCAGCGACCGCAGCTGACCGATCCGCTCACCGCGCTCCTTCTCGAGGAGCGGATCGTCGATGCGGCGGCTGAACACCTTCACGTCGATGATCGTGCCTTCCATGCCAGGCGGCATCTTCAGCGACGAGTCCTTCACGTCCTTCGCCTTCTCGCCGAAGATCGCAGTCAGCAGCTTCTCTTCCGGCGACAGCTCGGTCTCGCCCTTCGGCGTGATTTTGCCGACCAGAATGTCACCGCTGTGGACGCGGGCGCCGATGCGTACGATGCCGCGCTCGTCGAGGTGCGTCAGCGACTCCTCGGCGACATTCGGGATCTCGCGCGTGATCTCTTCCATGCCGCGCTTCGTGTCGCGGACATGCAGCTCCAGCTCCTGGATGTGAATGGACGTGTACACGTCCTCCTTCACCATCTTCTCGCTGATGACGATCGCGTCCTCGAAGTTGTGACCGTACCACGGCATGAACGCGACGACGACGTTGCGCCCGAGCGCGATCTCGCCATGATCCGTCGATGCGCCATCGGCAATGATGTCACCCGCCTCGACCCGCTGGCCGCGGTGGATCAGCGGCCGCTGGTTGATCGCCGTGTCCTGGTTCGTCCGCCAGTACTTCTTCAGACGGTACCGGTCGTACTGCGCCAGCTTCGCCAGCGGCTCGTCCGACGGCATGGCGCCGTCGGCACCCGTGTCGATGATGATCTCGTCGGCCGTCACGCGCTGCACGACGCCCGCGCGCTTCGCCAGGATCACCGCACCCGAGTCGCGCGCGATCTTCTCTTCCAGACCTGTGCCGACCAGCGGCGCTGCCGGGTACAGCAGCGGTACTGCCTGCCGCTGCATGTTGGAGCCCATCAGCGCGCGGTTGGCGTCGTCGTGCTCCAGGAACGGGATCAGCGCCGCGGCGACGGAAACCAGCTGGTCCGGGGCAACGTCCATGAAGTCGATCTCTTCGGGCGGCAACAGCGGAAAGTCGCCGCGCTCACGGCACAGCACGAACTCGTTGAGGAATGTGTTGTCGTCGTTGAGCGGCGCATTCGCCTGCGCGATGCTCGCGTTCTCTTCCGCATTGGCATCCAGCCACACGAGGTCGTCGGTGACCCTGCCCTTGACGACCTTGCGGTACGGCGTCTCGATGAAGCCGAGGTCGTTTACGCGCGCATACGTCGTCAGCGACGAGATCAAGCCGATGTTCGGGCCTTCCGGCGTCTCGATCGGGCACATGCGGCCATAGTGCGAGTAGTGCACGTCGCGCACTTCGAATCCGGCCCGCTCACGCGTCAGGCCACCCGGGCCGAGGGCGGACAGGCGGCGCTTGTGCGTGAGCTCGGCCAGCGGATTCGTCTGGTCCATGAACTGGCTGAGCTGGCTCGAGCCGAAGAACGCCTGGATGACAGCGCTCACCGTGCGCGCGTTCACCAGGTCGTCGATGTTCATCTTGTCGACATCCGTCGTGATGCTCATGCGCTCCTTGACGAGCCGCGCCATGCGCGACAGGCCGACGGAGAACTGGTTCGCGATCAGCTCGCCGACGCTGCGGATGCGGCGGTTGCCGAGATGGTCGATATCATCGACGAAGCCCCGTCCCTCGTGCAGATCGATGAGGTAGCGGATGATCGCAATGAAATCTTCCTGCGTCAGCACGGTGTGACCGGCCGGCATGTCCACGCCGAGCCGCTGGTTGATCTTGTAGCGACCGACGCGGCCGAGATCGTAGCGCTTCGGGTTGAAGAAGATCCGCTCGAGCGCGACGCGCGCCGTCTCGATGTTCGGCGCTTCGCCCGGCCGGAGCAGCGTGTAGATGGCGCGCAGCGCGTCTTCCTCGTTGTCCGTCGGGTCCTTGCGCAGCGTGTTCTTGAGCAGCGGGCTCTCATAGGAGCGCGTCGTGTTGCCGCTGCTGAAGACCTTGACTTTGCTGACGTCAGCGCGGCGCAGACGGCTGAACAGCTCGGGAGTCAGCTCCTCGGCGATCTCGGCAATTACTTCGCCGGTCTCGGGATCGACGACCTCGCCGGCGAGCAGGGTGCCGAAGACGTCGCGCCGCTGCACGCGGTTGTCGAGCATGTCATCCGTCAGCTCGAGGTCGCGCGTCGTGTAGAACAGGCGCAGCACGTCCTCATCGCGACCGTACCCGAAAGCGCGCAGCAACGCCGTCGCCGGGAACTTCTTCTTCTTGTCGATATGGACGTAGATCACGTCGTGGATATCGACGGTGAACTCGACCCACGAGCCGCGGAACGGGATGATGCGCGCACTGAACAGCTTCGAGCCGTTCGGATGCACGTTCTCCTCGAACACGACGCCCGGCGAGCGGTGCAGCTGGCTCACGATGACGCGCTCGGAACCGTTGATGATGAAGGTTCCGAGGTCCGTCAGCAGGGGCAGGTCACCGAGGTAGACTTCCTTCTCGATGATGTCCTTCGGCCGACGCTCCTCGTCCTCGACTTCTTCCCAGACGACGAGGCGGAGCGTCGACTTGAGCGGAGCCGCGAACGTCATGTCGCGCTCAATGCACTCCTCGACACTGTATTTCGGCTCGCCCAGCGAGTAGTTGACGAACTCGAGCGAGAACTTGTCGTTCACGTCCGTGATCGGGAACACCTCGTTGAACACGCGCTCGAGACCCACGTCCTCGCGCTCCTGCGCGGCTGCGTCGGTCTGCAGCAGGCTGCGGAATGCGCGCACCTGCACATCAAGCATGTTGGGCATGGCCATGGTGGTGGGCAGCTTGCTGAAGCTGACTGCCGGGACCATGCCGTTGCCGTTCGCCACGGCATTGCTCGTTCTAGCCAAGACGGATAACCCTCCTCAGGCCACGGGGACCGGTCGCGACGCAGGCGGCCGGGCACGCACAGGCGCCGCCGTGCTGCCGCGGGCGGCCGGCCCGGGAAACAAGCGCAGAAAACCCCGGCCGCACACAGGCGGTGGGGATATTGATCTGACGAAACGAACTATCGGTGCAGCGGCTCTTTACGAGCATAGACACTCTCGTTGAGCTGGAGTAAGGGTCCTCTGCGGAGCGGCGGCACAGGCGCCGCTCCGGCAGTGGCCGGAGCGGGCGCCAGCTACCGTACGCCGCAGCGGCCTACTTCAGCTCGACGCTGGCGCCCTGCTCCTCGAGCTTCGCCTTGACGGCTTCGGCCTCTTCCCTGGACACGCCCTCCTTCACGGCCTTGGGCGGGTTGTCGACGAGGTCCTTGGCCTCCTTGAGGCCCAGGCTGGTCAGCTCGCGCACGACCTTGATGACCTGGATCTTCTTGGCGCCCGCCGCCGTCAGGACGACGTCGAACTCGGTCTTCTCCTCGGCAGCGGCCGGAGCTGCGCCGGCACCGGCACCGCCGGCGGCCGGAGCGGCCATGACGGCCGTGACGCCGAACTTGTCCTTGAACGCCTCGACGAACTCCGCGAGCTCGAGGACGGTCATGTTGCCGATGGCGTCGAGCAGCTCTTCCTTGTTAGCCATTGTCGCTTCTTCCTGTGATACGGATTGGTGAAATAAGGCGCTCGGCAGCGGTGCCTGCTCAGGCTTCCCGCGAAGAACGCAACGCGTCCAGCAAACCAGCCATCTCGTACAGTTTCGCCTGCATGACCCAGGCGAGCTGCGCCATCGGCGCCGCGAGGGCGCCGGCGAGCTCCGCGAGGAGCTGCTCCCTTGGCGGCAGCCTGGCCAGCACATCGATCTGTGCAGCCGTCACTGCCCTGCGCTCGACAACGCCCGCCTTCACGGCCGGCCGGTTGTCGTGCTCCTTCGCGAACTCCGCCAGCACCTTGGCGGGCGCGACAGGGTCGGTCGGCCCGATGACGAGAGCGGTCGGGCCCTTGAAGAACTCCGCGATGTCGGGGAAGTCACTGCCCTCGAGCGCGCGCTCCGCCAGCGTGTTCTTCACGACCAGGTACTCGACGCCGGCATTGCGCAGCCGCCGCCGCAGATCGGTGATGCTCTTCACGTTCAGACCCGTGAAGTCGGTCAGGTAAAAGGCGTGTGCGCCGCGCAGCTTCGCCGTCAGCTCGTCGACGATCGCCTGCTTCTCCTGGAGTTTCATCGTGCTGCCACCCGGCGGAAGAGGTTCGGGTCGATGCGGATGCCGGGGCCCATCGTGCTGGACACCGTGACGCTCCGGATATAGGTGCCCTTCGAGGCCGACGGCTTCGCGCGGACCACCGTGTCCATGAACGCGTCCAGGTTCGCCAGGAGGTTCTCGACAGGGAACGAGACGCGGCCGACCGGCGCGTGCAGGTTGCCGGTCTTGTCCACGCGGAACTCGATCTTGCCCGCCTTGATCTCGCGGACCGCCTTCTCGACGTCGAAGGTGACCGTGCCGGCCTTCGGCGACGGCATGAGGCCGCGCGGGCCGAGCACGCGTCCGAGCGCACCGACCTGGCCCATCACGTCCGGTGTCGCGACGGCGACGTCGAAATCGAGCCAGCCGTCCTTGATCTTCTGGGCATACTCGAGGCCCACGTAGTCGGCGCCGGCGTCTTCGGCTTCCTTGACCTTGTCGCCCTGCGCCAGGACCAGCACGCGCACCTGCTTGCCGGTGCCGTGAGGCAGCACGACGGTGCCGCGTACGACCTGGTCGGCGTGGCGGGGATCGACGCCGAGCCGTACCGCGACCTCGACGGACTCGTCGAACTTCGCGAACGACGCGTCCTTCACCAGCTGCAGCGCCTCAGCGAGCGAGCCTGCCGGCGCTTCGCGCTGCGGCGCGAGAGTGGCCGCCTTCAAGTACTTCTTTCCGTGTCTGGGCATCAGTCCACCACCTGCAGGCCCATCGAGCGGGCCGTCCCCTCGATCATGCGCATTGCCGATTCGACGCTCGCCGCGTTCAGGTCGGGCATCTTCAGCTCGGCGATCTCGCGTACCTGTGCCCGCGTCACCTTGCCGACCTTGTCCCGGTGCGGCACAGCCGACCCGCTCTGCAGGCCGATCGCCTTCTTCAGCAGCACGGCCGCCGGCGGCGTCTTCGTGATGAACGTGAACGTGCGGTCTCCGTACACCGTGATCTCGACCGGCGTCACAATGCCGCCGAGCCCCTGCGTCCGCGCGTTGAACTGCTTGCAGAACTCCATGATGTTGACGCCATGCTGGCCCAGTGCGGGGCCGACCGGCGGCGCCGGGTTCGCTGCACCCGCGGGCACCTGGAGCTTGATGAATCCCGTGACCTTCTTCGCCATGCCGCTAGTATCCCTTGAGCTGCGTGTAGTCGAGCTCCACCGAGGTGGGTCGGCCGAACAGGCTGACCTCCACCTTGACCTTGCCCTTGTCGTGATAGACATCCTGCACCGTCCCGGTGAAATCCGTGAAGGGGCCTTCCATCACCTCCACGACCTGACCGGACCGGAACGGGATCTCCTCACGCGGCTCGGCCGCTTCCTCGACGGGTGCCAGACCCAGGATCTTGTTGATCTCATCGTCGCGCAGCGGCTGCGGCGCCGCACCCGCGCCGACGAACTTGATGACGCCCTGGATGTTGTTGATGACGTGCATGGTCCGCTGCCCGGGAATCATCTTCACCAGCACATAGCCCGGGTACAGACGACGCGTGACCGTTACGCGCTTGCCATTCTTGATCTCGACCACCTCCTGCGTCGGGACCAGCGCCTCCTGAATGCCCTTCTCCTCGGGAGTCTCGCCCGGCTCCTCCGCGATACGGAAGTCGATCAGCTTCTTGACCTTGTTCTCGTGACCCGAGTACGTCTGGATCGCGTACCAGCGCGCGTCGTCAGCCATGATCATCACGCGAAGATGCTCATGATGACGCGCAGCACCTGCCGCACGCCGAAATCCATGATCCAGATGATCGCGGACACGATCAGCACGAACACGATGATGACCAGTGTCGCGCTCTTCAGCTGGGCCACATCCGGCCAGGTGACCTTCTTCAGCTCTTCGGTGACTTCGGCCGAGAAGTCACGGGTACGCGTGATGAACGAGGCCATGCCTACTTCGTTTCCTTGTGCTGCGTGTGCCTGTTGCACCGCGGGCAGTGCTTCTTCCACTCGACGCGCTCCGGATGCTTGCGCCGGTTCTTCGTCGTGAAGTAGTTCCGCTCCATGCAGTCCGTGCACGCCAGAATCACCTTATCGCGCGCCATATTTCCCTACCCCTCAATGGTGAGCGGGTGAGCGGGTGAGCGGGTGAGCGGGAGCCACCGCTCCTCCGCTCTTCCGCTCCTCCGCTCTCCATGCTACTCGATGACTTCGGTTACGACGCCGGCGCCGACCGTGCGGCCGCCTTCGCGAATGGCGAAACGCAGCTCCTTCTCCATGGCGATCGGACTGATCAGCGTGATCTCCATCTGGATGTTGTCGCCCGGCATCACCATCTCCACCCCTTCCGGCAGCTCCACCGATCCCGTCACGTCCGTCGTGCGGAAGTAGAACTGCGGACGGTAGCCCTTGAAGAACGGCGTGTGCCGGCCGCCCTCTTCCTTCGCCAGCACGTACACCTCGGCCTTGAACTTCGTGTGCGGCTTGATCGAGCCACTCTTCGCCAGCACCATCCCGCGCTCGATCTCTTCCTTCGCCACGCCGCGCAGCAGCAGTCCCACGTTGTCGCCCGCAAATCCCTCGTCCAGCAGCTTGCGGAACATCTCGACGCCCGTGACCACCGTCTTCTTCGTCGCGCCCAGACCCACCATCTCCACTTCTTCGCCCACCTTCACCTTGCCGCGCTCGATTCGCCCCGTCGCCACCGTGCCGCGACCAGTGATGCTGAACACGTCCTCCACAGGCATCAGGAACGGCTTGTCCGTGTCGCGCACCGGCTCCGGGATGTAGCTGTCCACCGCGTCCAGCAGCTCCGTGATCTTCTTGCCCCACTCGCTGTTCGGATCGCCGCTCTCCAGCGCCTTCAGCCCGCTGCCCCGGATGATCGGAATGTCGTCGCCCGGATAGTCATAGTCACTCAGCAGCTCCCGCACCTCGAGCTCCACCAGCTCGATCAGCTCCGGGTCGTCGACCATGTCCACCTTGTTCAGGAACACCACCAGGTACGGCACGTTCACCTGCCGCGCCAGCAGAATGTGCTCCCGCGTCTGCGGCATCGGTCCGTCCGCCGCGCTCACCACCAGGATCCCGCCGTCCATCTGCGCCGCACCCGTGATCATGTTCTTCACGTAGTCGGCGTGCCCCGGACAGTCCACGTGCGCGTAGTGCCGCGCCTGCGTCTGATACTCCACGTGCGCCGTCGCGATCGTGATACCGCGCTCCCGCTCTTCCGGCGCCTTGTCGATGTTGTCGAACGACACGAAGTCCGCCAGCCCCTTCGCCGCCTGGATCCGCGTGATCGCCGCCGTCAGCGTCGTCTTGCCGTGGTCCACGTGCCCGATCGTACCCACGTTCACGTGTGGCTTCGTCCGCTCAAACTTCGCCTTGCCCATGTTCTTCCCTGTCCAGGTGCGCGTTTTATCCGTTGAACTTCACGCTCGATGCTCGAAGTTCCAGGCTCGAGCCTCCAGGCCGCCGACCTCTATCCTCTGACCTTGCTGATGATCTCTTCGGCCTTCGACTTCGGAACTTCCTCGTACCTCGAGAACTGCATCGAGTACACCGCCCGCCCCTGCGTCAGCGACCGCATCTGCGTCGAGTACCCGAACATTTCCGACAGCGGCACGCTCGCCGCGATGACCTGCGCGTCACCGCGCTGCGTCATGCCACCGATCTTGCCGCGCCGGCTGCTCAGGTCGCCGATGATGTCGCCCATGTAATCGGACGGCGTCACCACCTCGACATCCATGATCGGCTCGAGCAGCACCGGGCTCGCCCGGCGGACCGCTTCCTTGAACGCCATCGAGCCGGCGATCTTGAACGCCATCTCGTTCGAGTCCACATCGTGGTAGCTGCCGTCAATCAGCTGGACACGCACGTCCACCATCGGGTAACCGGCCAGCGTGCCGGTGCTCATGGCTTCCTTCATGCCCTGCTCCGCCGGCCCTATGTACTCACGCGGGACCACGCCGCCGACGACCTTGTCCTCGAAGACGAAGCCGCCGCCCGGCTCCTGCGGGTACAGGTTGATCACGACATGCCCGTACTGGCCGCGCCCGCCCGTCTGCCGGACGAACTTGCCTTCGACCTTCTCCGCCGCTTTCCTGATCGTCTCCCGGTACGCCACCTGCGGACGGCCAATGTTGGCGTCCACCTTGAACTCGCGCATCATGCGGTCCACAATGATCTCGAGGTGGAGCTCGCCCATGCCCTCGATGATCGTCTGGCCCGTCTCCTCGTCCGTGTGGACGCGGAACGTCGGGTCCTCTTCCGACAGCTTCTGCAGCGCGGTCGCGAGCTTGTCCTGGTCGGCCTTCGTCTTCGGCTCGATCGCAACGCTGATGACCGGCTCCGGAAACTTCATCGACTCCAGGATCACCGGGTCCTTCTCGGTGCAGAGCGTATCGCCCGTGCGCGTATCCTTCAGCCCGATCGCCGCGGCAATGTCGCCCGCATACACTTCTTCGATCTCTTCACGACGGTTCGCGTGCATCTGCAGCAGACGACCGACGCGCTCGCGCCTGTCCTTCGACGAGTTGTAAACGTACGACCCGGCCGGCAGCGAGCCCGAGTACACGCGGAAATACGTCAGCTTGCCGACGTACGGGTCCGTCATGATCTTGAACGCCAGCGCAGCGAACGGCTCCGTGTCATCCGGATGACGCTCGATCGTAACCTCGTCGTTGTGCTGCTCGTGACCGATGATGGCCGGCACGTCCATCGGTGACGGCAGGTAATCGATCACCGAGTTCAACAGCTGCTGAACGCCCTTGTTCTTGAACGCCGTGCCGCACAGCACCGGCGTCATGGCGCCTGCGACCGTAGCCTTGCGGATCGCTGCGCGCAGCTCCTCCTCCGACGGATCGTGCCCGTCCAGGTAGCGCGTCAGCAGCTCCTCATCGAACTCGACTGCGGCTTCCACCAGCTCGTGGCGCAGCTTCTCGACAATATCGTTCAGCGCGTCGGGCACGGGACCTTCGAGCCACTTCGCACCGAGCGAGTCGTCGTCGTAGACCAGCTCTACGCGGCGCACGATGTCCACCATGCCAGTGAACAGCTCACCCTCGCCCAGAGGGTAGTGCACCGGATACGCCTTCGCGCCGAGCCGATCCTTGATCATCTCCACGACATGCATGAAGTCGGCGCCAACGCGGTCCATCTTGTTGACGAACGCGATCCGCGGCACACCATAGCGGTCGGCCTGGCGCCACACTGTCTCCGACTGCGGCTCGACACCGCCGACGGCGCAGAATACGGCCACTGCACCGTCCAGCACGCGCAGCGATCGCTCGACCTCGACCGTGAAGTCCACGTGCCCGGGCGTGTCGATGATGTTGATCCGGTATTCCTCGTCGAACCGCTTCCAGTATGCAGTCGTTGTCGCGGACGTGATCGTGATGCCGCGCTCCTGCTCCTGCTCCATCCAGTCCATCGTCGCGGCGCCTTCATGCACCTCGCCGAGCTTGTGGATACGGCCCGTGTAATAGAGGATACGCTCCGTTGTCGTCGTCTTACCGGCATCGATGTGAGCCATGATGCCGATGTTGCGAAGCTTGTGGAGCGGTGTGTTTCTAGCCATGCCTGCGAACCCTGTCTATCGCTCTACCACCGGTAGTGCGCGAATGCCTTGTTGGCTTCGGCCATACGGTGAGTGTCATCCTTCTTCTTGATCGCGTTACCCTCGTTGCGCGCGGCGGCCATCAGCTCGCCCGCGAGCCGCTCGGACATCGTCTTGTCGCCCCGTGACCGCGCGTAGCCAATGATCCACTTCTGCGCGAGCGCGTTGCGCCGCTCCGGCCGCACTTCCACCGGCACCTGGTACGTCGCGCCGCCCACGCGCCGGCTCTTCACCTCGAGCATCGGCTTCACGTTGTTCAGCGCCTGCTTGAACACAGTCACCGCCGGCTGGCCCGTCTTCTCCTCGATCACCCGCATGGCGTCGTAGAAGATGCGCTCGGCCGTCGATTTCTTGCCATCGAGCATCAGGCTGTTGATGAACTTGCTGACGGTCGTCGAACCGTACTGCGGATCCGGCGGGGTCTCCCGCTTTACTGCACGCTGGCGTCGGCTCATGGCTACTTCTTCGGCTTCTTGGTACCGTACTTGGATCGACTCTGGTTGCGGTCGGACACGCCGCTCGCGTCCAGAGTGCCGCGAATTATGTGATAGCGCACACCTGGCAGGTCCTTCACGCGCCCGCCGCGGATCAGCACGATCGAGTGCTCCTGCAGGTTGTGCCCCTCTCCCGGAATGTAGGCGGTGACCTCGTACCCGTTCGTCAGCCGGACACGCGCAACCTTGCGCAGCGCCGAGTTCGGCTTCTTCGGCGTCGTCGTGTACACTCGCGTGCACACGCCCCGCTTCTGCGGGTTCGCCTGCAGAGCGGGTGCCTTGTTCTTCTTTTCAACCTTCTCCCGGCCCTTTCGGACCAGCTGGTTGATCGTAGGCATCGTGGTTCCGTCCTGAGTTCTGCATGCCGGGGCGCGACGCGCCCGCCGGTTACTGGCGTAAAAACGCGGGGACACACCCATGACGGGGTCCCCGCACGACCGGAAGAGGTTGACTCTTGCCGCGCTCCATCTTCATGGGAGGTCGGTGAGCCGAACATTCATTTGGTCGACAGACTTGAAAAGGTAAGCCTTGCTGAAAGGAGTGTCAAGCTCGCGTGGGACCTTTTTCGGGATGTGCCGGGACTGTGGGCGATTCATTCTCACGCAGAGCCGCAGAGCCGCAGTCATAATCTTCCACCGACGTCGCGAAAACCGCGAGCTCGCGGCAAGGCCGGGATTCTGTTTCTGTTGTACAACACAGCATCGCAGACTGCCATGCCTCGGACGAGACGAAAAGGCCCGCCCCCTGCGAATCGCCGGCGACCCTCTGCCGCTCTGCGGCTCTGCGTGAAAATGGAGGTTCCGCTCCCCCGCTCCCCCGCTCGCCAACGGAAAGGCCGGCGCCTCGTGGGAGACACCGGCCCTGGACATCACCTGCCGTCCTGCTGCTGCACCAGGTGCCTGGTTCCCCGGGCACCATCGGCCGCGGGCTAGCTTTCATCCTCGCCGAAGACACCGGCGAGGCCGGGGAACAGCTCCCGCTCGCGGGCGGTGACACCCTCCTGGTCGATGCCCTGGCCGGGTAGGTCGATCTCGAAGTCCACGTCGAAGCCGCGGTAGATGCCGGTGCCGGCGGGGATCAGGTGACCGATGATGATGTTCTCCTTGAGGCCGACCAGCTCGTCGCGGGCGCCGCGAACGGCGGCGTCCGTGAGCACGCGGGTGGTCTCCTGGAACGAGGCGGCGCTGATGAACGACTGCGTGGTCAGCGATGCCTTGGTGATGCCGAGCAGCAGCGGCTCGGAGCGCGCGGGTGTCTTGCCCTTTGCGATGAGCTGCTGGTTGATGTCACGGAAAATGGTGCGGTCGATGTTCTCGCCTTCCAGGAATTCGCTGTCGCCGCCGTCGGTGATGCGCACCTTCTGCAGCATCTGGCGGACGATGGCGCCGATGTGCTTGTCGTTGATCTTCACGCCCTGCAGGCGGTAGACCTCCTGGACCTCGTTGAGCAGGTATTCCTGCACGGCGCGCGGCCCCTTGATGCGCAGGATGTCGTGCGGGTTGACCGGCCCTTCGGAGAGGCGGTCACCGGCACGCACCTGGTCGCCTTCGTGGACGCGGAGGTGCTTGCCGACCGGCACCTCGTAGACGCGCTCGGCGCCCTGCGGCGGGACGACGACGATCTCGCGCTTGCCGCGTTTGATGTCGCCGAACCGGACGCTGCCGTCGATCTCCGTGATGACGGCCGGGTCTTTGGGCTTGCGCGCCTCGAAGAGCTCGGCCACGCGCGGCAGGCCGCCCGTGATGTCGCGGGTCTTGTAGACCTCGCGGCTGATCTTGGCGAGCGTGGTGCCGGGCTGGATGTTCTCGCCGTCGCGGACGGTCAGCTGAGCGCCGACCGGCACGATGAACTCGCGCAGCTTCTCCTTGCCCTTGCTGTCCCAGATCTCGATCATCGGGTGCAGCTTCTTGTCGCGGTCCTCGATGATCACGAGCTGACGGCGGCCCGTCGACTCGTCGAGCTCCTCGCGCACCGTCTCGTCCTCGACAATGTCGACGAACCGGATCTGGCCGGCGAAGTCGGCGACGATCGGCTCCGAATACGGATCCCACGAGAAGAGCACGTCGCCGGCCGTGATCTGCTGGCCATCGACGACGACGATCGTCGCGCCGTACGGCACCGCGAGACGGCTGCGGACCGCGCCCTCCTTCGTCAGCATGACGATCTCGCCTTCGCGGCTCGTCACGATCTGTTCGGCGGCCGGCGTCTCGACGGTGACGATGCGCTCGAACTGCGCACGGCCGTCGACCTTCGACTTGCGCTGCGTCTGCGCCGCAATGCGGGCAGCCGTGCCACCGATGTGGAACGTGCGCAGCGTGAGCTGCGTGCCCGGCTCGCCGATCGACTGCGCGGCCAGGATGCCGACGGCCTCGCCGAGATCGACCATCGCCATGGTAGCGAGGTTGCGGCCGTAGCACATGCGGCACACGCCCCGCTTCGCCTCGCACGTCAGCACGGAGCGGATCTTGACCGACTGGATGCCGGCATCCTCGACGGCATCGGCCGGCTCCTCGTCGATGAGCTCGCCCGCCTCGACGAGCAGCTCGCCGTCGATCGGGTCGTACACATCCTCGAGCGCGACGTTGCCGACGATGCGATCCTTCAGCGGCTCGATGATGTCCTCGCCCTCCTTGAGCGCGGTCATTTCGATGCCGAGGATGGTGCCGCAGTCATCCTCGCTGATCGTCACGTCCTGGGCGACGTCCACGAGGCGCCGCGTCAGGTAGCCGGCGTCGGCCGTCTTCAGCGCCGTGTCCGCGAGGCCCTTGCGTGCGCCGTGCGTCGAGATGAAGTACTCGAGCACGGTGAGGCCCTCGCGGAAGTTGGACTTGATCGGGCTCTCGATGATCTCGCCGATGCCGCCCGTCAGCTTCTTCTGCGGCTTCGCCATGAGCCCGCGCATGCCCGCGAGCTGCCGCATCTGGTCGCGGTTACCGCGTGCGCCCGAGTTCATCATCATGAAGACGGGATTGAAGCCGTCGTTGGAACGCTCCAGGCGTTTCACCATCGCGTCGGCGACGTCGTTGTTGGCGTGCGTCCACGTGTCGATGACCTTGTTGTAGCGCTCGCCGTTGGAGATCACGCCGTTCTGGTATGCGCGCGTGAACCGCGACACTTCCTCCTCGGCTTCGCCGAGGATCTCGCCCTTCTCCGTCGGCACCACGAGGTCCACCAGTCCGACTGATATGCCGCCCAGCGTGGCATAGCGGAAGCCGATGTCCTTGAGCAGATCGAGGAACTCGGTCGTGCGCTTCAGCCCGACGTTGCGGTAGGCCTGGAAGATGATCTCGCCCAGCTCGCGCTTCCCCATCGTGATGTTCCAGTAGCCCAGCTCGGGCGGCGAGATCGCGTTGAAGATCACGCGACCGGCCGTCGTGCGGATCCACTTGCCCTTCGCGTCATCCTGCTGTTCCTCGCCATTGAGCGCCTCGAGCCGCTCGACCCAGAACCAGCACGGCGTCTGGAACGTGACCTGCCGCAGCGCGAGCGCGGTCTCCGCCTCGGCGAACCGGCCGAAGCGCGGTGCCTTCGCGTAGATCTCGTTCAGCGTCTGCTCCGCCTGAGCGCGGCGCTCCTTGCTGCCGCGACCGCGCAGGGTTTCTTCCGCGTCGTTGACCGGCAGCAGCGCCTTGGTCAGGTAGTAGCAGCCGATGACCATGTCCTGCGACGGCGACGCGACCGGGCGGCCGTTGGACGGCAGCAGGATGTTGTTGCTCGCGAGCATCAGCACACGCGCCTCCAGCTGTGCCTCGAAGCTCAGCGGCACGTGCACGGCCATCTGGTCGCCGTCGAAGTCCGCGTTGAACGCGGCGCAGACGAGCGGATGGATGCGGATGGCCTTGCCCTCGACCAGCACCGGCTCGAACGCCTGGATGCCGAGGCGGTGCAGCGTCGGTGCGCGGTTCAGCAGGACCGGGTGATCACGGATGATCTTCTCCAGCACCTCGTAGACGCGCGGGTCGTCGCGTTCGACGAGCTTCTTCGCGCGCTTGACCGTCTCGGCCTCGCCCGCCTTCTCCAGCTCGTGGATGATGAACGGCTTGAACAGCTCGACGGCCATCAGCTTCGGCAGCCCGCACTGGTGCAGCTTGAGCTCCGGGCCGACGACAATGACCGACCGGCCGGAGTAGTCCACGCGCTTGCCCAGCAGGTTCTGCCGGAACCGGCCCTGCT
>JBBEBA010000047.1:81996-106003 GCA_040882575.1 Gemmatimonadota bacterium | reverse complement strand
CGGGCGCATCCGGGCTCTCGGTGCGGACACGGGATTTCTGAATCACAACACTAGCGATTGCAGCGACCGGCGGCCGCTTCGACGCCATCCTCGACCCACACGCGGACGGCGGCGACGAGGTCCGCCAGCAGCTCGACCACCCGCTGCTCATCGGCCTCATCGAACATGGAAAGGACCCAGCCGGCCAGGTCGGCGCCGGGCGGCGGAGCACCCACACCGATGCGCAGCCGCGCATACCGCTGCGTGCCGAGCGCCGCCTCGACCGACCTGAGCCCGTTGTGTCCTCCGCTGCTGCCTTCGCTCCGCAGGCGGATGCGGCCGACGTCGAGGGCAACATCATCGACGATGATCAGCAGATCGCGTGCGGTATCGAAGCCGGCGACGTCCACCAGCGACTGCAGCACGTCGCCGCTCCGGTTCATGAATGTGAGCGGCTCGACGAGCAGGACGTCCTCGCTGCCGATCCTTCCTTCGCTCACCCACGCGGCGCCACGGCGGCGGAACTCGCCGAAGCGCCACGCTTCCTGCGCCTCATCGACGACCCACCAGCCCACGTTGTGGCGCGTCAGCTCGTATTGGCGCCCCGGATTGCCGAGACCGCATACGACCTTCACGCCGCCCTCTTCGCCGGACGGGCGGCTCAGGCCTCGTCTTCTCGCGCCTTGCGAATGACCTCAGGCTCCTCCCTGGCCGCCGCCGCTGCCTCGTCCTCGGCCGCGGTCGTCACCGCGATGGTCGGCGCCGTCACGCTGCAGATGGTGCGGTCGCCCTCGATCTCGGCTTCCACACCCTGCGGCAGCTCGACGTCCGCCAGGTGGACGGCGTCGCCTATCTCCAGCCCACTGACGTCCACATTGATGAATTCCGGAATGTTGTCCGGCGTGCAGCGGATCTGCAGGTCCGTGATCGTCTGCATCATCACGCCGCCGTTCTTCAGGCCGGGTGCATTGCCGATCAGGCGGATCGGCACTTCCACATGCAGCAGCTCGCCCGCGTGGATCTGCTGGAAGTCCACATGAAAGACGAAAGGCCGGTGCGCGTGTGCCTGTACCTCCTTCACGAGCGTACGGACTGCCGCCTTCTCACCTTCGATGTCGATCTCGATCAGCGTGTTCTCCCAGTGTACCCGCTTGAACAGCAGATCCAGCTCGTGTGCGTCCACACTGACCAGACGCGTCTCCTCGCCGTGCCCGTAGACAACAGCCGGCACCCGGCCGGACGCACGCATCTTCCGCGTGACCGACTTGCCCGTACCTTCGCGCGGCTGCGCCTTCAACGTCGCCCTGGTCGCCATGTGTCCTGTCTCCTAGTCAAACAATTGGCTTACGGATTCATTCGAATGCGTGTAGCGTATCGCCCGCGCCAGCAGCTCGGCGATCGAAAGCACGCGCAGTTTCTCGAACCGCTTGTCGGCCGGCAGCTCGAGTGTATTCGTGACCACCACCTCCTGCACCGCGGACTCGTCCAGCCGATCCCGCGCAGGGCCGGACAGAATTGCGTGGGTCGCGGCCGCGTAGATCTCCCGCGCACCCCGCTCTCGCAACGCCTCGACCACGCTCACCAGCGTACCTGCCGTGTCGATCATGTCATCGACGATGATGCAGGGACGGCCGGCGACGTCGCCGATCACTTCCATCACCTCGGCGACGTTCTGCGTCGGCCGCCGCTTGTCGATGATCGCGAAGCTCGCGTTCATCCGCCTCGCGAAGCCGCGCGCCATCTTCGCCGCGCCCACGTCGGGCGCGACGATCACCGGATTGTCCAGCGCCAGCTGCCGGAAGTACTGCGTCAGCACCGGCGCCGCGTACAGGTGATCCACCGGGATGTCGAAGAATCCCTGGATCTGGTGCGTGTGAAAATCGATGCCGAGCACCTTGTCCGTGCCCGCGGCTTCGATCAGGTTCGCAACCAGCTTCGCGCCCAGCGCAACGCGCGGCTGATCCTTGCGGTCCTGCCGCGCATAGCCGAAATAGGGCACGATCGCCGTGACCCGCGCCGCCGATGCCCGCTTCGCCGCGTCGATCAGGAGCAGCAGCTCCATGATGTGATCGGCAGGCGGCGGTGTCGGCTGGATGATGAACACATCCCTGCCCCGGGCGTTCTGATTGATGCGCACGAAGATCTCACCATCGGCGAACCGCCTGATCGTGGTATCGCCGAGGGGCAGCCCCATGTGCCGTCCGATCTCCTCGGCCAGCGGCCGATTCGACGTTCCGGACAGCAGCAGCATGGGTGCCTGCGCAGGATGGTCCACCATGTAATCCCGGGTTCAGAGCCAAGGCACGACAGCCCGGGAAGCTAGTGGCACCCCGCCCCCACCGGCAACCCTGCCCCCTCCCCCTTCCCCCTTCCGCTCCCCCGCTCCCCCGCTCTACCGCTCCCCCAGATGCACCTGCGCCAGCCGCGCCATGGTGCGCTGCAGCACGCTCTGCGCGCGGCCGCCCGTGAGGCCGACAGCGCCGATGTAATGCTGCACCGCGCGGTCGAACGAAAGCTGGCTCTCGAGCAATGCGACGAAGCCGATGGCATTCTCGACGTGAACCTCGATGACGGACTCCTCGGCACGTGCGAGCGCGAGCATCGTGATGCGTTCGATCTCGTCCGTGCGTCGCTGGCGGCGGCGCACGCCGCGCACGACACGCTGTGGCTGGCGCAGCAGGCCCCAGCCGAAGTCATCGTCCGGGGCGAAGTCGTCGGCATCGTCGCGGGCCGGGAAGCGGAGCGCTGCAGGCCTGTCGGTCGGCGGCTCGGCGGCAGCCTGTTCGGCCAGCATCAGGACGCGGGTGCGGACGGCAGTGGCCATGGTCTCGTGCAGATCCATCTCGCGCAGGTAGCGCGGCAGGGCGTCCTCGACCGGCTCGTGCTCGGAGAGCAGTCGCACGAAGCGCGACGCCTGATCGACGTGCTCGTCGACGAGCGCCTCCCATGCCATCGCGGTGCTCACCTCGACCTTGCGGCGCATGCCCTGGTCGAGGAAGCGCGGCGGGTTCCGTCCGAGTGTCGCCATGTCATGTGCTCCGATAACGGGGTGCTTGGGGTCGCGCGCCGAGGCCGCTAGATTAACTGCAACGATCCCGGGTCGTCCAATGGCAGGACTGCGGTCTTTGGATCCGCCAATGGTGGTTCGAATCCACCCCCGGGAGCTTTCTTCCTGCCGCTGGCACCTCGTCTGACGGGCACAATGAGCGTAGAACGCAGCGATCGGCCGACGCGTACCAGGCTGAAGCGGTACGGTGCCGCCGTACTGGCGAGCACATTGATCGTCGCACTGCCGTACGCTGCCGAACCGTGGCTCGGCGAACCGGTCCCGATGCTGCCGTTCATCGTTCCGGTGGTGCTGGCCGCATGGTACGGCGGCCTGGGTCCGGGTCTCGTGACCACAGCCATTGGCGGGCTGGTCACGATCTACGTATTCGTTGCTCCGACCGGTGCTCCGCGGATCGGTGACCGCGCAGACCTCGTGCGCTTCAGCGCGCTGCTGCTGGCGGGCTGCATCGTGAGTCTGCTCAGCCAGTCGCTGCACAACGCCATCGCCGCGGCGCGACGGAGCGAAACGGAATCCAGGGCGCTGGCGGCACAGCTGCAGAAGCAGGCACTCGAGCTCGAACGACAGGCGGTGCTGGCGATCGAGGCGAACGCGGCGAAGGTGGATTTCCTGGCGAGGATGAGCCATGAGCTGCGTACGCCGCTGAATTCGATCGGCGGCTATGTCGAGCTGATCGGCATGGGCATCCACGGCCCGGTCAGCGCTGCTCAGCACGAGGCGCTGCGACGCATCAGGTTGAGCGCCGCCCACCTCCTGGGCCTCATCAACGACATCCTGCACTTCGCCAAGATCGAGGCCGGTCAGATCGCGTACGACATCGAGGTCGTGCCGATCGCTGGTCAGCTGGGCGACCTGCGGGAGCTCATCGAGCCTCAGCTCCTCGAGAAGCAGCTGAATTACACTTATGCATCCTGCCCTGGGGGCGTCACGGTGCTCGCCGATCCGGACAAGGTGCGACAGGTGCTGCTCAACGTGCTTTCGAATGCGATCAAGTTCACGCCGGCCCGCGGCCACGTCACCGTGGCATGCGAGGCCGATGACGACGTGGTACGGGTCAGGGTGCGCGACACCGGCATCGGCATACCGGCCGACCAACTGGAGAACGTCTTCGCGCCGTTCGTCCAGCTCCGGGCGGGCACCGGTCGGCCTGGGGGCACCGGCCTCGGCCTCGCGATCAGTCGCGATCTCGCGCGCGGGCTCGGTGGTGACCTGGAAGCTGACAGCGTCCACGGCGGCGGCTCCGTATTTACGCTGACGCTGCCCCGCGCGCGGTAGGACGGCGTCAGGTGCGGGTCCGCGTCAGCAGCACGCCGGCGCCTGGCACCGCCTCGTGCACGGCGACCGCCGCACGCTGCATGACGGCGGCATCCTCGAAGATCCCGAAGACCACGCTGCCCGTCCCCGTCATGCGCGCGAGCGTCGCGCCGTGATCCGCCAGCGCGTGGCGCAGCGTCGCGAGCTGCGGCAGGCGCTGAAACACGATATCCTCGAAATCATTCACGGCAGCTGCCGCGACGTCCTGCCACGAGCGCGGGAGCGCGAGCACGGCAGGCGCTACACCAGGCGCTTCGCCCTGCTCGCGGCGGTGCGCGAGGGCGCCGTACGCGTCGGCCGTGCGCACGCCCTCCGACACGACTGCCAGCAGCACCTCTGCGCGGGGCAGTGGCGGCAGAGGCAGCAGCCTGCTGCCGCGGCCCCATGCCAGGGCGAGCGGGGCGCCATTCAGGAAGAACGGCACGTCGCTGCCCAGCCGGGCGCCGACGTCGAGCAGTGCCGCTTCGGAGAGCGGCCCGTCGTGCAGCGCGTTCAGCGCGCGCAGCACGGCCGCCGCGTCGCTCGAACCGCCGCCGAGGCCCGCGCCTGCGGGAATGTGCTTCACCAGCCTGATGTGGGCACCGGCTGAACGCCCCGCCGCGGCGCGGAACGCCATGGCCGCGCGGTACGCCAGGTTCAGCTCGGTCTGCCCCAGATCGACGCTGGCGCCGGCGCCGGACCGCACATCGAGCGTCACGCAATCGCCCCGTACCGACACTTCGAGGTCGTCCGCCAGCTCGATCGCGCAGAACAGCGTCTCGATCTGGTGAAACCCCGATTCCTCACGGGCCAGAACCTGCAGCGTCAGGTTCAACTTTGCGTGTGCGCGCGTCGCCACGGCCAGCGACGTCACGGCTCGCGACGCGGTCACCCCGCGGCCTCCGGATCGCGGTCGGCGGCGATGTCGTCTGCCGCCGCCTCCTCGACTGCATGCTCCACTGCCTCTTCGACGACCGTCTCGCTGTCCGTCGCATCGCGCAGCGACATGCCCGTGTGCCAGGCGTAATACAGGCCGATCAGCGTGACCGGGATGAAGCCGGCGAGGTGGAACCCGACCGCGAACGCGCCCGCACTGGCGAGCGGCTGGTCCCAGAGCGAGGCGAGCACGAACGTCGCCATGCCGTGATACACGCCGACGAAGCCGGGCGCGGACGGCACCGACACGGCGAGCGCTATCGCGGACTGGAAGAAGAGCGCGGCAGCGAACGGCAGGTCGTAGCCGAACGCGCGGAACGCGATCCAGCAGCCGAGCGCGTTGGTCAGCCAGAGCACAGCGGACCAGGAGCCGGTGCGCAGCAGCAGCAGCGGATTGCGGAGCACGCCGACACCGGACAGGAACGCCTCGAGCGCGTCGATCAGCGGCCGGCGGAACGTGTCCGGCAGCACGGCCAGCACGCGCTCGAACGCCGCGACGGCACGGCGCGGGAACAGCACGAGCGCGAGGAGCAGCAGCATCACGCCACCGACCAGGAAGCCCATGCCGCGCGCGAGTCCGGCAATCGTGAAGCTCTGCCCGAAGCCTGGCAGCGCGATGCTCTCGGCACCGCTGAATGCGGGAAACGCCGGCAGCGACAGTGCGACGAAGAGCAGCGCGATGACGAGTGCGCCATCGAAGAGCCGCTCGATGACGAGGGATGCGAAGGACGCGACCAGCGGTACGGGCTCGAGACGAGACAGTGCGTACGCGCGCATGAACTCGCCGACGCGCGCGGGCAGCAGGTTGTTGCCCATGAAGCCGATCGTCACCGCAGCTAAGCGGGAGCGGAACGTCGTGTCGGCAACGGGCTCCAGGATCGCGCGCCACCGCCACGCGCGGATCCAGAAGACAAACGTCACGATCGCCGCGCTCAGACCGAGCAGCAGCGGGTCGGCCGCGCGCAGCTCGCGCACGACATCGGCCAGGTCCATACGGCGGAACGTGAAGTAGAGAGCGGCCGAACTGATGAGGATGCCGACCGCCGCTTTCCAGTCGAGGAGGCTGCGGCGGCGCGGCGGCGGCGAACCGCGGCCGCTCGCTGGCCGCGACATTCAGCCGCGCGCGATGCGGATGAGGTCGAAGAGCTCGTCCACGGCCTCGCGTGCTTCCGGGTCGTGGGCAGCGACCCGGGTCACTCTGTCCTGCAGCTCGAGCGCCCGGGCCAGCGCCGCATCGCCGTGGTAGCACAGGTCTTCGACCGGTACCACGTCCAACGGCTCCGTTCCAGACTCCGGCCGGATTTCGGGCTCTGCCTCGGCACCTGCCGCGGCATCCGCCTCGGCATCTGCACTGGTCTCCGCGCTGGCTGCAGCACCGTCCGGCCCGGAGTCGTCGACGGGCTCGGGGTCGGCGGCATCGGCGCCGGGGAACTGCCGCGGCTCCGGCGCGGCATCGAGCGGGGTAGCCTGGACGAGCCCCTCCGTCAGGTGCGCGGCCGAGACCGCCTCGCCGGTGCCGTAGCGCTCGAGCAGCTCCTCCCGCATGTGGCGGAGGCGGCTGAGCGCGTGCGTCGGCGGGGGATCCTCGTTGCGCTGCAGCGCTTCGATCGTGCCCTTCAAACCTTCACGCGCGACGCGATAGCTGTCCAGCCACTCCTGCTTCACTGCAACGTCGAGTTTCGCGATGACGCGCGTCAGGTCCTCCACGGCGCGCAGGATCTCGGCGACGACAGGGATCTCCTCGAGGCGCGCGGCGCCGAGCAGCGCGCGCTGGCGGCGCAGTATCATCTTGAGCGGCTCGCGATCCATCGGCGAGGCGGCGAGCTGCTGCACACCGGCGTCGAGCGCATCGCCGATCGCGGCGACCTCGCGTGCAGCGAACTCGCGGAACTCCCCGAGCGCCGACCCGTCGTCCGGCGCGGTCTGCGCATCGTCGGCCGTACCGGTAGGCCCGCCATCATCGATCCAGCGGGCGATCGCCGCGGCAGCGCGGGCATCGAGCTCGGCGTCGCCCTCACCGCGCTCGATCATGACCCGCAGATCCGAGATCGTAGCGCGCGCGCGGTCGGCCAGATCCTCGGACCACGACAGCGCATTCGCGGCGAGGGCGCGCGCCACGGACTCGAACGCGGCGACCGTGTGAAAGACGCGGTCTTCGCGGGCCATCTGCGCGGTACCGCGCAGCTCGCGCGCGGCGCGCTGCAGCTCGGCTGCATCCGGCTGCGGCAGGCGCTGCAACCCGCGATCGAGGCGCGCGAGAACCTCCCGCGCATGCGCGTCGAAATACTCGGTCAGTGTCGCCATCTCTAGTCTCCACGCATGATGTGTCTCATCTCGCGAACGGCGCGCTCCATGCCTACCAGCACGGCGCGACTGACCACACTGTGACCGATGTTCAGCTCCTCGACTTCGGCGATCTGCGCGACGTGCGTCACGTTCTCGTACGTCAACCCGTGGCCGGCGTGAACCGCGAGGCCGCGCCCGTGCGCCTGCTCCGCTGCCGAGCGCAGCCGCGCCAGCTCATGTGCGACTTGCCTGGTCCCCTCGCGCGTGTGCACGCGCTTCCACGCTTCCGCGAACTCGCCGGTGTGCAGCTCGACCGCGTCCACCTCGAGGTCGGCCGCGGTGTCGATCCCGGCGGCGTCGGGCGCGAGGAACAGCGACGTCCGTATTCCGGCCTGCCGCAGACGCGTCACGGCACCTTCGATGCGCGCGCGGGCCGCAGACTCACCGAGCTCCAGCCCGCCCTCCGTCGTGACTTCCTCGCGCCGTTCCGGCACCAGCGTGGCCGTCATCGGACGCAGCTCGCAGGCGATCGCTACGACATCACCAGCGGCGGCCAGCTCCAGGTTCACTCCCGTGCGGACCGTCTGCATGAGCAGGCGCACGTCGCGGTCCTGGATGTGACGGCGGTCTTCGCGCAGGTGCACCGTGATGCCGTCGGCGCCGCCCAGCTCGGCCAGCACGGCAGCCCGCACGGGGTCCGGTTCATCGGTGCCGCGGGCCTGCCGCACCGTTGCGACATGATCGATATTGATGTGAAGGCGCATCAGCCCTGGGCGAGGAGCGATTCGATTTCGCGAGCGCGGTGCTCATCGAGGCCGGTCTCGCGCGCCAGCCGCAGGAGCTCCAGGCCGAGACCGCAATATAGCACACGATCGGCGGCCGACAACCGCGCCAGATGCAGCCGGACCGTGTCCGCGTCGCCGCGTGCGATCGGGCCGGTGAGCGCCGCGGGCACACCCAGCTGCGCGATGTTGTCGAGCGTGCCGCGCAGCAGCGGCACGAGCGCGCGCACCGCGTCGTCCTCATCCACGCCCGCATCGCCCATCATGCGGGCCGCGGCTGCCGTGAGCGCGACCAGGTAGTTGGACGCGATGACGGCGGCCGCATGGTAGAGCGGGCGTTGCGTCGCGCCCACGACGAGCGGCAGCCCTTCCAGCGCCGACACGAGTCGCCGCGCGCCCGCGATCGCCGCGGGCTCGCCGGTCAGCCCGAAGCCGATGCCGACCAGCCGCTCGCCGGCGAGCCACGGATCGGCCACCGCCATGAGCGGGTGCATGGAGCCAACGCTGTAGCCGACGGCGTGCAGGGGCGCGAGCACATCGCTGGAGAGGGCGCCCGACAGATGCAGTGCGACGCAGCCGGGCGGCGCCGGCCCGGCCATCGTGAGGTCGTGCGCCACCTCGGCCAGTGCGTCATCGGGAACGGCCACGATCAGGATGGTGGTGTCGCCCGGCGGCGTGTTCGGCAGCGGCCGGTACTCGGCGCCGGGCGCGTCGTCGTCCGCGCCGAAGAGCTGCGGATCGAAGATCGGGTGCGGCGGCGGATCGTAGCCGCGTCCGAAATAGGTGAGCCGGTCCACCGCGCGCTGTCGGCGCAGCGCGGCACCGAGCGCGAGCCCCATGCGACCGGGGCCGACAATGACGACGCTGTCGCCCGCGCCGCCGTCGCCGCTCACGCGTCCGTCACCACGACGCCGCTGCGGACGCGCAGCCGGCCCAGCGTGGCCATGGGCAGACGCGCGGTGATGCCCACGCTCTGGCCATCCTCATGGCGCGACAGCACCTCGCCCTCGCGATACACAGTCGCAAGCGCTTCCCCGTCGGAGTACGGGATCTGGAGCTGCACCTCGGGCCGCTGCTTGCGCATCTCGGCGAGCAGCACCGCGCGCAGCTCGGCCAGGCCGTCCTCTTCGTTCGCCGACGTGAAGACGGACGGCAGCTCGAACAACGCGGCCGCCCGGTTGCGGAACGCCTGCTCCTCCGCGTGCGTGAGCCTGTCGATCTTGTTGAACACGAGCAGGACCGGCCGCTCATCGAGGCCGAGCTGACGCAGCACGTCCTCCACGACCTCCTTCTGCTCCTCCCACTGCGGATGCGATGCATCGATCGTGTGCAGCAGCACATCGGCCGTCATCGCCTCCTCCAGCGTCGCACTGAACGACGCGACCAGGTGGTGCGGCAGCTTGCGGATGAAGCCGACGGTATCCGTCACGAGCGCCTTCATGCCAGGCTCCAGCTCGACCATCCGTGTCGCCGGATCGAGCGTCGCGAAGAGGCGGTCCTCCACGAACAGGTCCGCACCCGAGAGCGCGCGCAGAATCGACGACTTGCCGGCGTTCGTGTAGCCGACGAGCGCGGCAGTGAACTCGTCGTCGCGGCCCTTCCGCTGCGTCGCCCGCCGCCGCGCCACGATCTCCAGCTTTTCGCGCAGGTCGCCTATGCGTCGGCTGATCAGCCGGCGGTCCGTCTCCAGCTGCGTCTCGCCGGGTCCGCGGAATCCGATGCCGCCGCGGATGCGCGAAAGGTGCGTCCACATGCGCTTCAGCCGCGGCAGCATGTACTCGAGCTGGGCCAGCTCCACCTGCATCTGCGCTTCGCTGCTGCGGGCACGGGTCGCGAATATGTCCAGGATCAGCTCGGCGCGGTCGACCAGCCGCGTATTCAGGGCCTCCTCGAGATTCTTGCTCTGTGCCGGCGACAGCTCTTCGTCGAAGATGACCAGCGAGGCCGAGCGGTCGGCGATCAGGTCGCGCAGCTCGCCGACCTTTCCTTCGCCGAGGTAGTACTTCGGGTGTGGCGAATCCAGCCGCTGCTGCAGCGTGCCCACGACTGTGGCACCGGCCGTGTCGGTCAGCCGCTCGAGCTCGTCCAGATGCTCTTCCGCCTCATGCAGCGGCGCGGACTTCAGCGGAGCGGCCACGAGTATGGCGCGCTCCCGCGGATCCTTCGTGTCGAGTATGGAAGCCTCCTACCGGATACCGTCGAGCGAGACGACGCCGGACTTCGTGTACGGGATGGTGCGGCCGAACGGCTCCGCCAGGCGCACGTCACCGCTTACCCTGTAGTTGAACGTACCCGTATCCATGATCGCGCGCAGCGCCCCGCCCATGTCCTCGTACCGGAAGGGGACGGGCACCTCGACGACCGTTGAGCTGTTCTCGTCCACGCTGATACGCTCGGTGATGGTACCCTGGGAGAAGCTCAGCCAGCCACCTGCTTCGTCGGGATCGGGCACCTGCAGGTCGTAGGTCAGCGACTCCGTTGCAATGTCGAAACCGTTCGGATTCGTGATGTGCACCATGGCGTAGAGCGTGCCGCCGCGCAGGCCGATGCCACCCACGCGGATGCCTTCGAGGCGAACCTCCGGCTGCTGCACCACGCTGGAGCACGCGGCGAGCGGCAGCACGAGCAGGAGCGCCGCGATCAGCGATCGATGATGAAGCTTCATGCTATTGCCGCGTCCGGTAGACCATGATCATCTCGCCGCCGACATCCGGGTTGTAGACGGTAAGCGAGACGGCGCTGCCCGGGTCGATCCCGGCCGCAATCTCCTGTACCTGCTCCGCACTGTTGACGCGCTGCCCGTTGATGGCGAGCACGACCATGTTTGCACGCACGCCTTCGGACCCCGCGCTGCCGTACGGCGAGATCCGTGTCACGAGGACACCGCCCTCACCGCGGTAACGCAGCCGCTGAGCCAGGTCCGGCGTGATGTCCGTGACATTGAAACCGAGCACCTGCTCCGTCTGTTCCAGGGTCCCCTGCTCCGGCGCTGCCTGCTCCGTCGCCGGCTGCTCGAATTCGGCGAGGCGCACGTCGAACTCCAGCACGCGGCCGTCGCGGAAGACGCCGAACGTCGCGATCTCACCCGGCCGCTGTTCGGCCAGCCCGGTGATGAGCTCCGTATTGTCGCGTATCGGCTCGCGATTCAGCGATACCACGATGTCGCCGGCGCGGATGCCGGCCGTGGCTGCCGGATCGCCGGGAACGGCAGCGGCAATGAAGGCGCCGCGCACTTCGTCCATGCCGAAGGCTTCGGCCTCCACCGCGCGCACCGCGCGCACCTGTATGCCGACGCGCGGACGTCGCAGGTGGCCATACTCGAGGAGGTCCGCCACCACCCGTCGCGCCAGGCCGATGGGCACCGCGAAGCCGTAGCCGACGAAGCGGTCGCTGCCGAAGATGGCAGAGTTCACGCCGACCACGCGGCCGAACAGGTCGATCAGCGGCCCGCCCGAATTGCCCGGATTGATCGCGGCATCAGTCTGGATGAACGACTGCAGGTCGCTGGGCGATCCGCCGACCATCTGGCGGCCCTTGGCACTGACGATGCCGGCGGTCACGGAGAAATCCAGGCCGAGCGGATTGCCGAGTGCGAGCACCCAGTCGCCGACGCGCAGCGGCTGCGAATCGCCGAGCGGCGCGACGGGCAGCTTCTCGCCGGGCCGCGGCTCGATACGGATGACGGCGATGTCGCTCGAGGGGTCGCTGCCCACGACGGTGGCACTGTACTCGCGGCCGTCGATCGTGCGTACCGTCAGCCGCGATGCGTCCGCCACCACGTGCGCGTTCGTCAGGATGTGGCCCTGCGCATCGATGATGAAACCGGACCCCGAGCCCTGCCGCGGGCGCGGATCCATTTCGGGCATGCCCGGCATGCCGGGGAACCCGAAGAACTCGGGGATGCCGCGGGGCAGACCGTCCAGCTCCCCGCCCTGCGGCAGCACGGTCTGTTCGACTGCGATGAACACGACGGCGGGCAGCGTCCGTTCCGCGGCCGCGCGGAAGGCGGCGGAGAGGGAGACGGCGATCGTCGTGTCGGCCGCGCCCTCCGTGCCGACACGTTCGCGTACCTGTGCGGCCGCGCTCTGCGGCAGCCAGAGCAAGGCGAAAACGATTCTGATGCAGTGTCTTCCCATCATGTCAGCTCTCCGGAGCGTCAGTGGTCCGCGGTCCATGCTGCAAGCACCGAACCGAAAACGACGCTCACCCGCCGGTCGCATCCTCGCGGTCCCCTGTATCCCCGGCGTCGGGGTCGGTGTCTCCGCGCTTCAGCCGGTCCCACCAGTCGAGGCGCTTCTGCACCTCCTTCTCGAAGCCGAACCGGCCGGGTGCATAGAACCGCCTGCCGCGCAACGCGTCGGGCAGGTACTCCTGCGGCGTGAAGGCGAGCTCGGAATCGTGCGCGTAGCGGTAGCCTTCACCATGGCCCAGGTCCTTCATCAGCCTGGTCGGTGCATTGCGGATGTGCATGGGCACGCCCTCGGCAGGCGACGACCGCGCCGCGTCGAGTGCCGCGTGCAGCGCGCGATACGACGCGTTCGATTTCGGCGCAGTCGCGAGGTAGATGGTCATCTCGGCGAGCGGCAGGTGGCCTTCGGGCGCGCCGAGTATGCGGAACGCCTCGCGCGCCGCGACCGCAAGCTGCAGCGCGTTCGGATCGGCCATGCCGATGTCTTCGGCGGCCATGGCGATCGCGCGCCGGAAAATCACGAGCGGGTCCTGGCCGCCCTCGAGCATGCGCGCCATCCAGTAGAGAGCGCCGTCCGGATCGCTCCCGCGCAGCGACTTGTGGTATGCAGACAGAATGTTGAAGTGCTCCTCGCCGCCCTTGTCGAAGCGCGCGAACCGAAGCTGCATCGCTTCGCGCGCGGTCTCGACCGTCACGTGGCCGGCAGCGCCCGCCAGCGTGGCAGCGGTCTCGAGCGTGTTCAGCGCGCGACGCGCATCCCCGTCGGCCTCCGTCGCGATGAACTCGATCGCATCATCGTCGGCATCGAGCTGCATGGCGGCGAGGCCGTGCTCGGCGTCGTCGAGGGCGCGCCGGACGATGGTCTGGAGCGCGTCCGCGGACAGCGCCCGCAGCACGAACACGCGTGAGCGGCTGAGCAGCGCACCGATCACCTCGAACGATGGGTTCTCCGTCGTCGCGCCGATCAGCGCGATCGTGCCGGCCTCCACATGCGGCAGGAACGCGTCCTGCTGCGCCTTGTTGAACCGATGGATCTCGTCGCAGAACAGGATCGTGCGGCCGCCTCCGTCGCGCTGCCTTGCGCGCGCTTCGGCCACGATCTCGCGCACTCGCGCGATCCCCTCCGTCACGGCGCTGAAATGTACGAACGCCGCAGCCGTCCGCTCGGCGATGATGCGGGCGAGCGTAGTCTTGCCTGTACCCGGCGGACCCCAGAGGATCACGCTGCCGATCGCGTCCTTCTCGATCAACTCCCGCAGTGCTTTGCCGGGCGCGAGGATGTGCTCCTGCCCGACGTAGTCGTCCAGGCTGCGCGGCCGCATGCGTGCGGCGAGCGGTGCGGCCGCGGCCGCGCGGCTCTGCTCGTCAGCGCCGCCTGCGTCTGCGTCCTTGCCACGGCTAGGCCTGCGCGGAGATGCGCCGCGGCCGGCGGGCGCTCCGGCACCGAACAGGTCCAGGTCGTCTGCCATGCACGGCCTCAGTGAGCAGGGAGCATGGTGGTCAGCGCGAAGTAGGCGACGACACCAGCGAACAGGCCGCCCTGCACGACCCAGCTGCGCTCATGCTGCGCTTCCGGGACCAGGTTGGAGGCTGCGACGTAGAGCGTGACGCCCGCAGCGAGCGGCAGTCCGTAGTCCTCCATGGCGCCGAATAACGGCGTGACCGCTGCGCCGACGATCGTTGCCGCGCCCATGGCGGCCACAGCGGCGAGTGCCTGGCGGCCCGTGTTCCCGCTCGCGAGCATGACGCTGCCGAGCGAGACGCCGGTCGGCACCTTGTGCAGCAGGATGCCGAAGAAGATGAGCAGACCGAGACCGCTGCTCTCGAGGAAGCCGGCGCTGATTGCGACGCCGTCGAAGAACGAGTGCGGCAGCAGTCCGACCAGCGCGTAGACGCCGACACCGGGCGAGACCATGGCCTCCTCGTGCGTCTCCTCGCCGAAATGGAAATGCGGTGTGAGCGAGTGCTGCGTGAGGTGCACGGCGAGGTACCCGATGAGTACGGCCAGGAAGGCGTTTCGCGGACCGGCCGCAGCCGCGGCGTGCGGCAGCATCCCGAGCATCACGACGGCGACGAGGAACCCGGCACCGAAGCCGGTGAATGCCGCCAGCGCTCGCCGGTCCCGGCCGGTGCGCCACAGCACGAGTGCGCCGCCGCCGAGGTCGCCAAGCGCGGCGAGTGCGGCAAACAGGATTCCGCTCACCATCAGGTGCTGTCCGCGAATGCGCGCGCTTCCGCCAGCAGCAGCTCCCGCTCGTTCAGGGACGGCTGCTCGATGACGCGTTCGAGCAGCAGCCGCAGGATCTCGCCGAACTGCGGACCCGGCTCGAGCCCCAGCCGCTTGAGATCGCTGCCGTCGATGGCGAGGTCCGCGGTGGTGAGCGGCGGGTTTCCGGCGAGGACCCGGCGCACGTGACTCCAGCGTTCCCGCAGGTCGCGATCGCCGCGCTCTACGGGATGCGCGCGCCACAGTGCGATACGCAGGCGGAAGAAGTCGTTGACGAGCGGTGGCGGGATGTGCAGCAGCCAGCGGCGCACGCCGGCATCAGGCGCGTCGGGCGGGAACAGGTCCGATTGCCGACCGATCAGCGCGGCTACGTACTCCACATCCGCGTTCGATGCCTTGATCCTGCGCATCAACTCCTCTGCCTTGCGCGCGCCGTGCGGCTCGTGCCCGACGTAGCGCCAGCCGCCGCGCAGGTCCCTGGCGCGCGCGACGGGCATGCCGACGGCGTGCAGCAGTGCCGCCAGGCGCAGCCGCGGCCGCGTCACGGGCAGCGCGTCCACCGCGCGCAGCGTCCGAGTCCATGGCTCATCCGACAGCGAGACTGCCTCGATCGTGCGGAGTGCTTCCAGCTCCGGGTACAGCACGGCGAGCGCGCCGGACTCCGCATAGAGCTCGAGGACGGCGGCGGCGTGCGGCGTCTTGCCCAGCACCTTGAGCAGCTCCTCGCGCACACGCTCTGCCGACAGGTCGGTGAGTCGCGGCACGGCCGCGCGCAGCGCAACCCACGCGTCCGGCTCGACAATCAGCACGAAATGGCCGGCAAAGCGCAGAGCGCGCAGCACTCGCAGGTAATCTTCGGCGAAGCGGTCCGCCGGGTCGCCGACGGTACGCAGCACTGCGCCCTCGAGGTCGTCGAATCCGCCGAACGGGTCGCGCAGCTCGTCGCGGATCGGGTGCCAGGCCATGGCGTTGAACGTGAAATCCCGCCTCGCGAGGTCCTCATCGATCGTCTGGGCGAATGCGACGACTGCGTGGCGGCCGGTCGTCTCGACATCGCGCCGGAACGTCGTCACCTCGTACAGCACGCCGTCGCTCGCGAGCACCCCCACGGTGCCGTGCTCGATGCCGATCGGAACGGTGCGCCGGAAAATGGCACGGACTTCCTCCGGTCGCGCACTCGACGCGAGGTCCCAGTCTCCGCCCGGTGCGCCGAGCAGCGCGTCGCGCACGGCGCCGCCGACCGCCCACACGTCATGGCCTGCGTGATCGAGCTTGCGTGCGATCTCGAGGACGGCCGGCGGCGGGTTGAACTGCATCAGCCGCACAGCACCGCGCCGCCGTTCACGTTCAACACCTCGCCGGTGATGTGCCGGGCGTAGGAAGAGCAGAGGAACAGTACGGGGCCTGCAACGTCCTCGGCTGTTGCGACGCGGCCGAGCGGGATGCCCGCTTCGATGCGCGCGCGGCCCTCGCCGGCGTACGGCTGCGCGGCCATCTCCGTGTCGATCCAGCCGGGCGCCACGCAGTTCACTGTGATGTCGAGCGCAGCGAGCTCGACAGCGACGCCCTTCGTGAACGAGAGCAGCGCACCCTTCGAGGCGGCATAGTCTGCGTGGCCGGGCTCGCCCCGCTGGCCCGCAGTCGAGCTGATCAGCACGATGCGGCCGCCATCCGACATGATCCGTGCGGCCGCGCGCGTGCAGTAGAATATCGAATCGAGGTTCGCCGCCATCGTGCCGCGCCACTGCTCGTCCTCCATCAGCGAGACGGGCACGTTGTCGGGCAGCCAGACGCCTGCATTGCCAATGAAGATGTCGAGGCCGCCGAACTCGTCGAGCGCGCGGTTGAACAGCCGGTCGGCTTCCCGCGGATCCGCCAGGTCGCGGGGGGGGGGGCCCCCCCCCCCGACACACCCGCCTGCTCGAGCTCGCGCACCAGCATGCCCGCCTCATCATGCCGCGCGCGGTACGAGATGCCCACCTGGGCACCCGCCTGCGCCAGCAGTCGCGCGATCGCGCGGCCGACGCCGCGCGAGCCGCCGGTCACGACCGCGCGCTTTCCCAGCAGATCGATGTTCACCATGGCTCCGCTCCCATCCACTTGCCACCCAGCACACGCGCGTGCGAACGCTCGGCCGCTGCGAACTCGTCTATCATCACGCGCGTACGATCGTCCAGCGGCAGCAACAGCAGCTGGCTGTAACGCTCCAGCTCGGCCGCCTCGCGCTCCCGCGCCGCAGCCTCCCAGTCCTCCAGCGAGACGGCTGGCGCACGCTCCGGGCCGAGATCCGCGACTGGCTCGCCCAGCTCGAGCAATCGCACCGTGAGCCGCGACAGATGGTGCTGTTCGTCCGCATGCAAACCGTTCAGCCGCTCGGAGAGTTCCTCGTCGCGCGCGTCTTCGGCTGCACTCGCCAGGGACCGGTAGAACAGCGCCTGCCGCTTCTCGGCCAGCCGCGCCGCGTGCAGCAGCACGACCGTTTCGGCGGAGAGCGGTGCCGGCGGCCGCCCGCTCATACGCCTGCGCTCAGGCGGGCATCGACGATACCGCAGATGGCGTGGCCGAGGGCAATGTGCAGCTCCTGCGCGTGCGCGCCGTTATCCGTCGGGATGACGATCGCCCGGTCCACCTGCGTCCGCAGCGCGCCTCCATTCCGGCCGAGCATGCCGATGGTCGTGATGCCGCGTGCGCGTGCGGCAGCCGCCGCCGCGAGCAGGTTCGGTGAGTCGCCGGACGTGGAGTGCAGGAACAACACGTCGCCGCTCGCGCCGATCGCTTCGATCTGCCGCGCGAATACGTGCTCGAACCCGAAGTCGTTCGCGGCCGCGGTCAGCAGCGAAGTGTCCGTGGTCAACGCGATGGCCGCGAGCGGCCGGCGATCCGACCTGAATCGGACCACGTACTCGGTCGCGAGGTGCTGCGCGTCCGCGGCGGATCCGCCGTTGCCGCAGAACAGCAGCTTGCGGCCGCGCCCCAACGCACTGATGGCCAGCTCCGCGACAGCAGCGACGTCGCCGCTCAGCTCGAGCGCGACCCGTCCTGCGATATCGGCGAGCTCGCGCAGGTGCGCGTCCACCGCCGCAGCGCCTGCTGCAGCGCCTGCTGCAGCGCTCATCGGGCGGCGCCCGGCTCGAGACGCAGCCGTTCGGGCGCGAAAGCCGCACAGAGCTCGTTCAGCAGCGCAGCGTCGCCGGCCGCCACTTCACACGCATACGTGAGCAGCGCGTCTGCCGCGAGCAGGTCCAGTGCGGCCGCGCGATCGTCGCAGTGTGGCACCACCGCCCGCAGACACGCGAGTGCGGCCTCGCCCAGCACGTGCGGCAATGTCGCACCTGCGGCAGTGTCGAGCTCGCGGACGGCCTCCTCCATGCGCGCCTGCAGCGCTGGCGGCACCGCAGCAGAGTGGCCTGCGAGCCATGCGCGCGCGGCCCTGTTCACGCCCCACCTGTTGCGCCGCCGAGCACGGCCCGCACCTGCGCGGCCACGCCGTCGAGCGCTGCGCCGAGGTGCGCCGGGTCGCCGACGCCCCCCTGCGCCATGTGCGGCTTGCCGCCGCCGGAGCCGCCGGTCTTCTGTGCGACGCCCCGGACCAGCGCGTCCGCCCGCACGCCCCTGCCGATCAGGTCGTCGGTCACGACGGCGAGGAGCGCAGTGCGTTCCGCGTGACGGGCGGCGAGGACCGCCGCGCCGGTGCCGAGCCGCTCCCGCAGCCGGTCGCCGAGCGCGCGCAGCTCTTCGGCACTCTCTACGGTGACCTCGCGCGCGATTACCTTCGCGCCATCCACGTTCACGGCACCTGCGAGCAGATCGCCGACCGCATCGGCGGCGCCGGTCTGGCGTGCGCGGTCGAGGCTGCGGCGCAGCTCCCGATTCTCGGCCAGCACCTGCTCGATTCGTCGCAGCACGCCATCCGGAGTCGCCTTCACGGCCGCGGCCACCTGCTCGAGCACCTGCTCCTGCTCCAACGCGCGCCGGTATGCTGCACCGCCGGTAACCGCTTCGATCCGGCGCACACCCGCCGCCACGGCGGTCTCGCCGGTGATCCGGAACATGCCGATGTCGCCCGTATGCCGCACGTGCGTACCGCCGCACAGCTCCGTGCTCACGCCAGGAACCATGACGACGCGCACCACGTCGCCGTACTTCTCGCCGAACAGCGCCATCGCGCCGAGCGCGACTGCCTCCGCATACGGCCGCTCTTCCGTCGTGACATCGATGTCCTGCAGCACCGCCGAGTTTACACCCTCCTCGACAGCCCGCAACTGCTCCGGCGTCAGCGGCCGGGGATGCGCAAAGTCGAAGCGCAGACGATCCGGTGCAACCAGCGAGCCGCGCTGCACGACGTGGGTGCCCAGCACTGCGCGCAATGCAGCGTGCAGCAGGTGCGTCGCAGTGTGATTGCGCATGATGTCGCGACGTCGGCTGTCCACGCGTGCACGGACACTCAGCGGCCGCCCGGCGACGTCGAGCTCGCCATCCAGGTTGCCGAGCACTGCAGTGCGACCGCCGACTTTGCGCACGTCGTCCACGATGACGCGCCAGCCGTCACCCTCGATCACGCCGCTGTCACTGATCTGGCCGCCGGACTCGACGTAGAACGGGTTCTCCCGCAACTGCAGCGCGACGCGTCCGTGCTCCCGGCGCACCGCTACGACGTCCGTCTCGCACTCGAATGCCGCGTAGCCGATGAACTGCTGCGCCGCAGCCTCGTCGAGCACCGTCCAGCCGGTGGACAATTCGTCGGCCGCGCCAACGCCACCCGCGCGGCGATCGGCGCGCGAACGCTCGCGCTGCTCCTCGAGCGCCGCCTCGAAGCCTTCGGTATCCACGCGGTAGCCGCGCTCCCGCGCGATCAGCTCGGTCAGGTCGATCGGGAAGCCGAACGTGTCGTACAGCCGGAACGCGTCCTCGCCTGCCACGACCGGATGCGGACGACGACCCTTCTCGATCTCGCTCCATTCCGCGGCCGTCAGCTCGGGCGCCAGCTCGTCGAACCGGTCCATGCCGCTGTCGATCGTGTCGAGAAACCGCTGCTCTTCCTCGCGCGTCAGACGCATGAGGTGCTCGCGACGCTGGTCGAGCTCGGGAAACTGGCCGCTCATGCTGTCGATCACGCGCTCGACCACGTGCACCAGCGTCGGCTCGCGTCGGCCGAGCAGCCATGCGTGTCGTACCGCGCGCCGCAGCACGCGGCGCAGCACGTAGCCGCGTCCCTCGTTCGACGGGAACACCCCGTCCGCGAGCAGGAACGCGACCGCACGAGCATGATCCGCGAGCACGCGGTAGCTGACACCCTGCTCCGTCTCGTAGATGTAGGGCACACCGACCACCTCGACCGCGCGGTCGATCAGGGTCAGGAACAGGTCCGTGCGGTAGTTCGAATCGACGCCCTGCATTACCGCGCACAACCGCTCGAGTCCCGCGCCCGTGTCGATCGACGGCGCAGGCAGCGGCGTGAGCGTGCCGTCGGCCGACCGATCGAACTGCATGAACACGAGGTTCCAGAGCTCGAGAAACTCGCCCCTGTCGCTGTGCACGACGAACGAGTCCACGTCCAGGTCCGAGCCGCGCACGCCCTCCGGACGCATGTCGAAATGGATCTCCGAACACGGGCCGCACGGCCCAGTCTCGCCCATCTGCCAGAAGTTGTCCTTGTCGCCGAGCCGGAAGATGCGCTCCGGCGGCAGGCCCGCGACGCTCTGCCACAGCGCCGCAGCCTCGTCGTCACTGTAGTGGACCGTCGCCCACAGCCGCTCCTTCGACAGACCCAGCTCGTCGGTGAACAGCTCCCACGCGAAGCGGATCGCGTCTTCCTTGAAGTAGTCACCGAAGGAGAAGTTGCCGAGCATCTCGAAGAACGTGTGGTGGCGTGCAGTGACACCGACCTCCTCGAGATCGTTGTGCTTGCCGGACACCCGCAGGCACTTCTGCGAAGTCACCGCCCGCCTGAACGGCACCTGCTCCTCGCCAGTGAATACGCGCTTGAACTGCACCATGCCGGCATTGGTGAAGAGCAGCGTCGGGTCGTCACCCGGCACGAGAGTGGAGCTCGGCCGCACCGTGTGGCCGTTGCGCTCGAAGTAGTCGAGGAATTTCTGGCGGATCTCGGACGAGTTCATTCGCTCATGGGTTCGGGATCGAATCGGGGAATATAAGCCAGTTTCGCCGAATGGGGAGCGGGGGAGCGGGGGAACGGGGGACGGGGGGGGAGGCGAGGGGCTGAGGGGAGCGGGTGGCTCAACCCTCAGCTACTGCCTCGGGCGGTCAGTCGTAGCCGTCGTCGGACGCGCTGCTGCCGCTCGGCTTCGAGCCGTTCGATCCGCCGTTCGCCAGTGCGGCGCGAACCTTGTCCTCGATCTCCTTCGCGAGGTCCGGGCTTTCCTTGAGGAACGCCTTGGAATTCTCGCGACCCTGGCCGAGCCGCACATCGCCGTAGGAGAACCACGCACCGGACTTGTTGACGATGTCGTTCTCGACCCCGAGGTCGATCAGCAGGCCCGTGTGGCTGATACCCTCGTTGTACATCACGTCGAACTCCGCCTGCTTGAACGGCGGCGCGACCTTGTTCTTGACGACTTTCACGCGCGTACGGTTGCCAGTGTTGTCCTGGCCTTCCTTGATCGCGCCGATGCGGCGGATGTCCAGCCGTACGCTCGCGTAGAACTTCAGCGCGCGTCCGCCCGTCGTCGTTTCCGGGCTGCCGAACATCACACCGATCTTCTCACGGATCTGGTTCACGAAGATCACGCTCGTGTGCGAGCGGCTCACTGCGCCCGTCAGCTTGCGCAGCGCCTGGCTCATCAGCCGCGCCTGCAGGCCGACGTGCGAATCGCCCATCTCACCCTCGATCTCCGCCCGCGGCACCAGTGCGGCCACCGAGTCTATCACCACCACGTCCACGGCACTGCTGCGGATCAGCAGCTCCGCGATCTCCAGAGCCTGCTCGCCAGTGTCAGGCTGGCTGACCAGCAGGTTCTCCACGTCCACGCCCAGCTTCCGCGCGTACTCGATGTCCAGCGCATGCTCCGCATCGATGAATGCAGCCACGCCGCCGTTCCGCTGCGCGTTCGCGATCACGTGCAGACACAGCGTAGTCTTGCCGCTCGACTCCGGGCCGTAGACCTCCGTGATCCGGCCGCGCGGGATGCCGCCGATCCCGATCGCGGCGTCCAGGTTCATGGCGCCCGTCGAGATCGCCTCGATCACGATCTTCGCTCCGTCCGCGCCCATCCGCATGATCGAGCCCTTACCGTGCGCCCGCTCGATCTGTGCTATGGCCACACTGAGGGCCTTGCTCCTGTCGTCCCTGACTTCGGCCGTCGCCATCCCGCCACCTTGTCTCTGTTGAAGAACCGCCGCCGCACACTCGCAGCCGCAATATACCTTTCGGTACCTGTTCGGGCAATGACCTTCTCAATGACCTTCTGTGCGAGGGGTGCGTGCCCTCACGTCGGGAATATGGGTGTGGTGCGACGGGCAGAGAAGTGCCGGACGGGACGTCGTCATGGTGGTGGGGGTCGGCGACATGATGGATTGCGAGGCGGCACCGGCCGTACATCCCGGCGTCGTCCGCGGGACGACGAGCCGGAGCGGACCTGCACCGGACATGCTGGTGCAGCGCGGCGCGACGTTCAGCCCTCGGAACTTGCGCTACCACATGGAGGTACACTTAGATTTGGCGAAAGCCATTCTCCTGCACGAATCTTCGAGGTGACATGCAACGCGACGGCATACGCAGGGCGATCATCGGGCTGCTGATCCTGGTTCCCGGGCTGGCGGGGGGCTGGATCATGCGCGATCACGCGCCGGTGAGCGGCGCCCGCCTGTTCTCGCAGGTGATCCAGCTCGTGGACGCCAATGCGGTCGAGGCGCTGTCGGAGGATGAGCTGTACGAGCGTGCTGCGCGCGGCCTGATCGAGCGGCTGGATGACGACTACGCGGACCTCTACTCGCCGGAGCAGCTGGCGACGTTCACGCGAGAGCAGCTCGGCTCTGCGTACGGCGGTCTGGGGATGCAGATCGAGGATCAGCAGGGCGCCGTCACGGTGTCGCGCGTATTTCCGTCGACTCCAGCGGAGCGCGGCGGCGTCCGCGCGGGCGATCGCGTCCTCTCGGTGGACGGGGTTTCCACGCAGGGTCTGAAGCTGGAGGAGGTCTCGAACCGTCTGCTGGGCAAGGCGGGCACGACGGTGGACGTCGCGTTCGGGCGTGCCGGCATGGACGAGCCGATCACAGGGCAGTACACGCGCGCGGTAGTGCACATCCCCGCGGTGCCATACGCCGTGGTGCTGGATGGCGGCGTCGGCTACATCCCGCTGCAGCGGTTCAACGAGACGGCGAGCGCCGACGTGCGGAAGGCGGTGCTCGAGCTGAAAGCGCAGGGCGCCCGCTCGTACGTGGTGGACGTGCGCGGCAATGGCGGCGGCAGCCTCGAAGAGGCGCTGAACATCAGCAACCTCTTCCTCGAGCCCGGTCTGGAGATCTCGCGTGTCGAGTACCGCGACCGCGAGCCCGACATCTACACTGCCCGCGGCATGACGATCCTGCCGGAAGCGCCGATGGTCGTGCTGACCGATGAATATTCAGCGTCGGCTTCGGAGATCGTCGCCGGTGCACTGCAGGACCACGACCGTGCAGTCATCGTCGGCGAGGCGTCGTTCGGCAAGGGGCTCGTCCAGCAGATCTTTCCGCTGGACGAAGGCTGGGCGATGAAACTGACGACGGGCAAGTGGTACACGCCGAGCGGCCGCTCGATTCAGCGTGACCGTGCCGAAGACGGCGCGCCCATCGTGCCGGACGCGGCGAGCGTGCAGGTGTTCCGGTCGGCCAGCGGCCGTCCGATCGAGGGCGCCGGCGGCATCACGCCCGACCTGCTGGTGAACCCCGACACGATCAGCACACTGGAGCAGGAGTTCTCGGTCGTCGTCGGGCAGAAGGGCCGCGAGGTGTACGTGGCCATCTACGACCAGGCCCTGGCCGTCAAGGACGATGTCACGCCGGACTTCGAGGTGAGCACGGCGTGGCGCGATGAGCTGTTCGAGCGACTGAAGACCGCGGAAGTACCGATCACGCGCGAGCAGTATGACTCGGCGCGTCCGCTCATCGACCGGCTTCTCGAGCAGCGCGTCGCGGGCCTGGCGTTCGGCGATTCCGCGTCGTTCCGCCGGTTCGCGCCGTACGACGCACAGCTGCGTGCTGCCCTCGAGCTGCTGCGCGAGGGCACGTCCCAGCAGGAGCTGTTTGCGATA
>JBBEBA010000047.1:0-81896 GCA_040882575.1 Gemmatimonadota bacterium | reverse complement strand
TTCACGCTTTCACGAAGTGCTTCACCCGCCCGCACGATAGCCGCGCCGTCCACATCGAGATGCGTGACGGCGCGGATTCGTTTCGGCGAGAATGCGGTCATCAGCACGCCGCGCTGCGCCAGCCGCTTCAGCACCATCTCCGCCGTGAGATCCGGCCGTGTGATGTCCAGCATCAGGATGTTCGTCTCCGGCTCCACGACGCTCAACGCGTCGATATTGTGCGCGAAGCGCGCGAGCGCGCGTGCGTTCGCGTGATCCTCGTGCAACCGCTCGCGATGGTGGTCGAGCGCATGGAGCCCGGCCGCGGCGAGAATACCGGCCTGTCGCATGGAGCCGCCGAGCCGGCGACGGACGACGCGAGCGTGCTGCATCGCCGGACCATCTCCTGCCAGCAGCGAGCCCACGGGACAGCCGAGTCCCTTCGACAGCGTGACCATCACGGTGTCTGCGCACGCGGCGAAGTCCGCTTCCGCGACACCGGTCGCGGCCGCCGCGTTCCACAGTCGGGCGCCGTCGAGATGAACGGGAAGCCGGTGTGCCTGGGCGAGTGCGCGGATGCGGCGCAGCGTGTCGAGCTGCATGATACGGCCGCCCGCAGCGTTGTGCGTGTTCTCCACGGCGATGAGCGACGTCTGCACCTGCACGCCCGCGGCGCGGGAACGGATCGCCGGCTCGATCAAGTCCGCTGTCAGCGCACCGTCCGGGGCGGGCACGGTGCGGAGCTGCAGCCCTGCATTGCTCGCTGCGCCGCCGAGCTCCCAGTCGAAGATGTGCGCCGACGCCTCGCAGATCGCCTCCGTGCCGGGCCGGCCGAGCACGATGAGCGCCGTCTGGTTCGCCATGATGCCGCTCGGGAAGTAGACGGCCGCTTCCTTTCCGAGCACGTCGGCCACGCGCCGCTCGAGCCGGTCGACCGTCGGGTCGTCGCCCAGGGCGTCATCGCCGACTTCCGCCTCGGCGATCGCGCGGCGCATGGCGGCGGTCGGCCGCGTGACCGTGTCACTCCGCAGGTCCACCACAGTGGAATGCTGCACGGCTACTCGAACTCCCTCGCGTCGGCCAGCGGCACCCGCGCGCCGCATTCGTAGCAGAAGATGCTGCCGGCCGGATTCGCCTGACCGCATTTCGTGCAGACCGTTCCGGCCCGCAGCGCCGCACGGTACCGCTGCACCTCGCGCTCGATCGCATCTCCGCCACTCCGTGCCATGGCATCGGCGGGCTGCGTTCCGCCGGCGCCGGCGCGCGGCCATGCCTCCGGCGGCTCGACAGTGCCGGCCGCGCCGTCGTATCCGGCGGTGGCGCCGGTGCCGCGCCGGAACAGCGGGATGAGCACGATCGCGAACGCAACGATGGCGACCAGTGCGATCACGAGCATCTCCATCAGCGCACCTCGCGCAGCAGAAAGAAGGCAGCCGCGACGCCGAGCGCGTCGGCAACGAGGTCGCGCCCGCTGAACGGCCCGCCGCGCCTGCGATCCATGATTTCCTTGCCGACGCCGGCCGCGACGGCCACCGGTATCGCGATCGTGAGCGACCCGTCGGCGTCGGCACCCGCCGAGCGGGACGCCGCGAACGCGAACGCGGCAACCGCGTACGACATCCCGAAATGCGTGAACTTGTCGCTGCCGGGCCACGCGTTCGCAGGCGGTTGCTGCGGAGCTGGCGCCGGCGGCCGTGGAGCGGGTGCATCGCCGAGGCCCGCGATCAGGAGCGTCGCGCTGATCAGCTCATGCATTGGCCCACGCGAGTGCGGCGCCGAGGGCGCGGTTCCAGCCGCGGAGCAGCGCGGCGCGAGTGGCGTCGTCCACGTGCGGCTCGAACACCGTCGGCTCCGCGCGCTGCTCGAGGAAATGGTCCGCATCGCGCCATACACCGGTGGCAATGCCGGCGAGGCCGGCGGCGCCGAGCGCAGTCGTCTCAACCATGGCGGATCTGCTGACCGGCAGTCCGATCACATCCGCCTGGAACTGGATCAGCCAGTCGTTCAGCGATGCCCCGCCATCCACGGACAGCTCAGTTGCGATGATACCGGAATCCTGCTCCATCGCGCGCAGCACGTCGTGCGTGGAGTATGCCATCGCCTCGAGCGCAGCCCGCACGAGGTGCGCCTGCGTGCTGCCGCGCGTCAGCCCGACGATCATGCCGCGAGCCTCAGCATTCCAGTGCGGCGCGCCCAGCCCGACGAACGCGGGGACGAGGTACACGCCGTCGTTCCCGGCGAGGCCGGCCGCGATCGCTTCCGAGTCTGCCGCTGCCTCGATGATGCCGAGGCCGTCGCGCAGCCACTGCACGGCGGCGCCCGCAATGAAGATGCTGCCCTCCAGTGCGTAGACCGGCTCGCCGACCGGTCCGCAGGCGACCGTCGTGAGCAGGCCCGATGCGGAGGCGACGCGCTCGGCGCCGGTGTTCAGCAGGAGGAACGCGCCGGTGCCGTATGTGTTCTTCGCGAGACCCTGCCTGACGCAACCCTGGCCGAACAGCGCCGCCTGCTGATCCCCTGCGATGCCCGCCACGGGAATCGTGAGACCGAGCGTGTCTGCGGTAGTCGTGCCGTACACCTCTGCCGATCGCTTCACCTCGGGCAGCAGCGTGCGCGGGACATTGAACAGCTGCAGCAGCTCACCGCTCCACGACATGCTGTCGATGTCGAAGAGCATTGTGCGCGACGCATTCGTCGGATCCGTGACATGTGCCGCGCCGCCCGTCAGCTTCCACACGAGCCACGTGTCGATCGTGCCCGCGGCGAGGTCCCCCGCCTCGGCGCGCCTGCGAAGCACGGGGTCGTTCTCGAGCAGCCACTCGAGCTTCGTCCCGGAGAAGTAGGGATCGAGCACGAGCCCCGTCCGCTTTCGGACCCACTCCTCCCGGCCCTGCTGCTTCAGCTCGCGGCAGCGCTCCGCGGTGCGTCTATCCTGCCACACGATGGCGCGGTGCACCGGCTCACCGGTCTCGCGGTCCCACACCACCACCGTCTCCCGCTGATTCGTGATGCCGACACCGGCCAGGTCCAGCGTACCATGGGCGCTCGAAGCCGCAGCGATCGCCTGCCGCGCGGTCCGCTGCGTGACCTCCCATATCTCCGCCGCATCGTGCTCCACCCAGCCTGGCTTCGGATAATGCTGCGTGAACTCCGAGTATGCGCGGCCGAGCACAGTGCAGCGTTCGTCCAGCACGAGGGTCGTGCTGCCGGTCGTGCCCTGGTCGATGGCCAGGACGGCTTCTGTTGACGACATCATTTGCTCCCTGCTGAACGGGGGGGAGGTTGCGGGGCCTGTTGAGGCTTCATGGGTCAGGCGAGGAGGAGGGGTGGGGTTGCCGATGAGGTTGCACGGGACCCCGCCCGGCAACCGGAACCCAACCCCTCCTCCACGTCAGACCCGTGAAGCATTAACGCGCCCGGTCCCCCACCCCCCGCAGTCGTCCGCTGAAATCGTATTGCAACCCCGCCTCTTCGAGCAGCATGACCATTCGACATACCGGCAGCCCCATGACCGCGAAGTAGTCGCCGCTGATCCGCTCGACGAGCGTGGCGCCGAAGCCCTGTATGCCGTACGCGCCGGCCTTGTCCATCGGCTCGCGAGTGGCAACGTAACGCATGGCAGTCGTTTCGTCGAAGTATCTGAACGTCACGCTGACGAGCTCGACGGCACTGTGCACTGCGCCGGCATGCGCGACGGCGATGCCGGTCGCCACTGTGTGCTCGCGGCCGGCGAGCCGGAGCAGCATGCGCACCGCATCGTCGTCATCACGTGGCTTGCTCAGCAGCTGACCGTCCACGACCACCACTGTATCGCTGCCGATGACGGTCGCTTCGGGACGTCGCGCTGCGATCGCCTGCGCCTTCTCCCGCGCCAGCCGCTCCGCGTGCGCGTCCGCAGCCTCGCCTGCGGGATGCGTCTCATCGATGTCGGCGGGCAGCGTCTCGAAGGTGAGGCCGAGCATGTCGAGCAGCTGTGCCCGGCGGGGCGATTGCGACGCGAGGATCAGCGTCATCGCTCGAGCAGCAGCGTGACGGGTCCGTCGTTGACGAGCGCGACCTCCATCATCGCGCCGAACTCTCCGGTCTCGACCAGCCCGGGCGCCCGCTCGCGCAGCAGCGCAACGAAGCGCTCATACAGCGGCACGGCGAGCTCCGGCGGCGCGGCATCGATGAAGCTGGGGCGGCGGCCCTTGCGCGCATCGCCGTAGAGCGTGAACTGGCTCACCACGAGCAGTGCGCCGCCGACATCGCCGAGGCCCAGGTTCATCCTGCCCTCGGCATCACCGAACAGGCGCAGAGCAACGACCTTGTCCGCCATCCACACCAGCGTCCCGTCGTCATCGGCCGGCGCGAACCCTGTCAGCAGCAGATATCCCGGACCGATGCGACCGGTGACCCGGCCACCCACCCGTACCTCCGCCCCGCTCACCCGCTGCAAAACGACTCTCATCGAATACGTTTCACGCTTCACGCTTCACGTTTCACGTCATTCCACGGTCACCGACTTCGCCAGATTCCTGGGCATGTCGACATTGCACCCGCGCATGACCGCGATGTGGTACGCGAGCAGCTGCAGCGGTATGGTCGTGACGATCGGCGTCAGCATGTCGATCGTGTCCGGCACCGGGATGATGTGGTCGACCATGCCGTTCAGCTCGGAGTTGCCGGTCGTCGCGACGGCGATCACGCGGCCGCCGCGCGCCTTCACCTCCTGGATGTTCGACAGCACCTTGCTGTAGACGGCGTCGTGCGGCGCGATCACGACGACGGGCATGTTCTCGTCGATGAGCGCAATCGGCCCGTGCTTCATCTCTGCCGCCGGCAGGCCTTCGGCGTGGATGTAGCTGATCTCCTTCAGCTTGAGCGCACCCTCGAGCGCGGTCGGGAAGTTGTAGCCGCGGCCGAGGTACAGGAAGTTGACGGCGTTCTTGTAGATGCGGGCGAGCTCGCGGATCGCGTCGTTCAGCTCGAGCACCTGCTCGACCTTTTCGGGCAGGGCGAGCAGCGCGTGCAGGATCTCGCGGCCCTGCTCTGCCGAGAGGCAGCCGCGCAGGCGTCCCATGCGTACCGTGAACAGCGTCAGCGCGACGACCTGGCTGGTGAACGCCTTCGTCGATGCGACGCCGATCTCGGGCCCTGCGTGCAGGTAGATGCCGCCGTGTGCCTCGCGCGCGATGGTCGAGCCGACGACGTTCACAATGCCGAGCACCTTCGCACCGAGATCCTTCGCTTCGCGCATGGCCGCGAGCGTATCTGCGGTCTCGCCGGACTGGCTGATGACGATCATCAGCGTGCGCGCGTTCACGATCGGCTTGCGATACCGGAACTCGGACGCGTACTCGACATCGACGGGAATGCGGCAGATCTCCTCGAGCATGTACTCGCCGATCAGTGCGGAGTGCCACGAGGTGCCGCAGGCGCAGATGATGATGCGGTCGAACGCGGCCAGCTCGGCGTCCTCGAGGTTGAGGCCGCCGAACTTGACGGTGCCATCATCCTCCAGCACGCGCCCGCGGATCGCCTGCATGATGGTGTGCGGCTGCTCGAAGATCTCCTTCATCATGAAATGGTCGTGGCCGCTCTTCTCGATCGCGTCCAGGTCCCAGGCGATCTGCTTGACTTCCTTCTCGAGCGACTCGCCGCGTAGTGACTGAATGATCCAGCCGTCATCCGTGAGGACTGCCATCTCGCCATCGTCCATGTAGATGACCTGACGGGTCTGGGCGAGGACGGCGGCGACGTCGCTCGCGACGAAGTACTCGTTCGTGTCCGTCACGCCCAGCAGCAGCGGACTGCCCTTGCGTGCCGCAACGATCTTGCGCGGCTCGCGGCTGGTCACGATCGCCAGGCCGTAGGCGCCCTCGACCTGGCGCAGCGCTTCGCGCACCGCGTCCTCGAGGTTGTCCTCGTAGGCCTCCTCGATCAGGTGCGCGATGACCTCGGTGTCCGTGTCGCTCCTGAACGTGTGGCCCATCTTCTCGAGCATCTTCCGCAGCGTGCCCGCGTTCTCGATGATGCCGTTGTGCACGACCGCGAACTCGCCCTTGCAGCCGAGGTGCGGGTGCGCATTCCGCTCCGTCGGCGCGCCGTGCGTCGCCCAGCGCGTATGCGCAATGCCGATCGTCGCCTGCGGCGGGCCGCCGTTGCCGCCGTTGATTTTCTTCTCCAGCTCGGAGATCTTGCCCACGGCCTTGCGCGTATCCAGCGCACCGTCTGCTATGAGCGTGATGCCCGCCGAGTCATAGCCCCGGTACTCCAGCCGCTTGAGACCTTCGAGCAGCAGCGGCACCGCCGCACGATCCCCTATGTAGCCGACAATTCCGCACATGCAATACGCCGATTATCTGTGGTCGCCCGCAGCGCCGATTTACCGCTGCACGGGCAATATCCGACAATCAGGCTCGAAGTGCAAAAAACCGGCCCCGCCCCCCGGTGCGCCCGGGCGGTGCGGCAGCCCCCAGAACGCTACAGCAGGCCGGCGGGGCTGCCACCCGCGAGCGCGCGCCGGGCCTGCTCCACCAGGTCCTTCGCGGCACTCGCGTCGGGCGCCTCGGCGATGATGCGCAGGATCGGCTCCGTACCGGAAGCCCGCAGGTGCAGCCAGCGGCGCTCGTCGGGCCAGTCGAGCCGGAGCCCGTCCTGCCGGTCGGCGGCGGGCGCGCCGAGCTGCTCCTCCAGCACCGCGTAAGCCTCCTCGAGCGAGCCGGCGTCGCGCGGCAGCTTGTCCTTCACGATGGTGTAGTCGACGTGCGAGCCGACGATCGCGCTCAGCGTGCGCCCCTCCTCCGCGAGCAGCTGCAGCACGAGCGCTGCCGCCACAGCCGCATCGCGCGTCAGCTGCACGTCCGGCAGGATCACGCCGCCGTTGCCTTCCCCGCCGATCACCGCGCCGACCGCCTCCATCCGACGCGCGACGTTGATCTCGCCCACCGGCGCGCGGTGCAGCTCCACGCCTGCGGCATCCGTCACGTCCTGCAGCACGCGGCTGGTGGACAGGTTCGTGACGACCGGGCCGGGGTTGTGCCGGAGCACCTGCGCGGCCGCCAGCGCCAGCGTGAAGTCCTCGCCGATCGCGCGACCGCCATCACTGACGAGCGACAGGCGGTCCGCGTCGGGGTCCGTGGCGAGGCCGATGTCGGCGCCGCTCTCGCGCACGACCCGCTCGAGGTCCTTCAGGTTGTCCGCCGTCGGCTCCGGCTCGCGCGCAAAGCGGCCCGTCGGTTCCAGGTTCAACCCGACGACCACGCAGCCGAGCTCCTCCAGCAGGCGCGGCAGCAGCACCGAGCCCGCGCCGTTGATGCATTCGAGTACGACCTTGAAGCGGCGCGCGCGCAGCAGCGGCAGATCGAGGTAGGGGATCCTGAGCACCGCCTGGAGGTGGCGCTCGACCGCATCGCCGTCTGCGACGACGTCGCCGATCGCGTCCCACGCGGCGCGCTCGATCGGCCGGTCGTTCACGAACGCGCGCATCAGCGGCGCCTCGTCGACGTCCAGGAACATGCCTGTCGGTCCGGCCAGCTTCAGTGCGTTCCATTCCTTCGGGTTGTGGCTGGCCGTGACGACGATGCCGCCATCCGCGTCGAGCGCACGGATGTTGAACAGTGCAGTGGGCGTCGGCGCGAGTCCGATCTCGACGACGTCGCAGCCGACCGACTGCAGTGCGCCAGCGACGATGCGGACGAACATGGGACCCGACGTGCGCGAGTCGCGGGCGAGGATCACACGCGGCCGCGCCCTGCCGCTGCGCTCGCGGACGTACGCACCGAAAGCCGACGCGAACCGCGCCACCACCTCCGGTGTCAGGCCCGCGCCGACGCGGCCGCGCACGCCCGACACGCTCACCATCAGATCCGACGGTATCTCGAACGCCATTCAACTGTCTCCGGTGGAAGATCCAGGCAGATTCTGCACGAGCAGCTCTTCGATTGCCTGCGGGTTCTCTGCATTCACCCAGTGCCCGCCGCCGACGCGATGCAGCTTCACGGACCCGGCGGCCGCAGCCGCTTCAACGCGCGCGAGCGCAGGACCGTCCAGCACTGTCGAGTCGTCCGCGCGCACGATGTGCACGTCCAGCCCGTCACGCGGCGACTCGACGACGTCCCACGCGTCCGACGCGAAGAAGCTCAGCAGCAACTCTTCCATGGCGTCGAAATCGAACCGCCAGCGGTACGCGTCGCGCTCCGCTTGCAGGTTCGTGGCCATCCATTCCGCCACGCCGCGGTTCACACCATGGCCGGTCAGCGCCTCGATCAGCTCATCGCGCGATGTGAACGGCCCGGGCAGGCTGCGCAGCAGGTTCAGCATCGACCACGCACTGCCACCCGGCTCGCGCGCCTCCGGCGTCGAGTCGATCACCCATACCTGCCTCAGGGTCGGCGCGCGCCGCGCGTACAGCAGGGCGACCTTGCCGCCGAAGGAGTGACCGACCACGACCGCCGGGTCCATGCCGGTATGCAGCGCCAGCGCCTCCAGATCCGCCGCCGCAGCTTCCACCGTATGCGGTGGCGGGAAGCCCTGCGACGCGCCGTGCTGCCGCAGATCGATCAGCACCGCGCCCCATTCCGGCCGCGCCTCCACCACCCGCCGCATCACCGACGCCCAGTTCCGCCCCGCGCCGTAGATCCCGTGCAGCACGAATATCCACCGCGACGGAGCCGCCCCCGCCGCCGTCACCCGATCATGACTCAACACCCCGTCACCCATTCCCTTCCCCCGGCCCTCCCGCAGTTCCCCGCTGTTCCCGCTGTTCCCGCATTCCCGCCACCGTTTCCCGCTTCCCGCCGTCCCGCCGTCCCCGCATTTCCCCACCACCCGCGTCAGCATATTATCACCCCGACGCAAACCCAACCAAGGCGACCATGGCACAGAACCTCCGTTTCGGCACGCTCGCCGTCCACGCCGGCCAGCAGCCCGAAGAAACCACCGGCGCCATCATGCCGCCGGTCTTCCAGACGTCCACCTACGTGCAGCCGAAGCTCGGCGAGCCGAAGCGTGGCTACGAGTACGCTCGCGTGCAGAACCCGACGCGCGAGGCGATGGAAGCGAACATCGCCGCACTCGAGAACGGCGCGCACGGCATGGCCTTCGCCAGCGGCATGGCGGCGATCGCCGCCATCGTGCAGCGTCTGTCGTCCGGCGATCACGTGATCTACGAGGAGAACGTGTATGGCGGCACGCACCGCTTCTTCGACCAGGTCATGCGCCGCTTCGGCGTCGCGTTCACGGCCGTGGACTCGAGCGATGCGCAGCGCGTGGAGGATGCCATCCGACCGAACACGCGTCTGATCCATCTCGAGACGCCGACCAACCCGATGATGAAGCTGTCGGACATCGCTGCGATCGTGGAGATCGCGCGGCGTCACGACGCACACGTGGTCGTCGACAACACGTTCGCATCGCCCTACAACCAGACGCCGCTCGACCTCGGCGCCGACATGGTAGTGCATTCGACCACGAAGTATCTGAACGGTCACTCGGACGTCGTCGGCGGTGTCGTCGTAACCAGCACCGACGAGATCGCGGAGGAGCTGCGTTTCCTGCAGAAAGCGGCAGGAGCGGTGCCGGGGCCGTGGGACTCCTGGCTCGTATTGCGTGGCACGAAGACGCTGCACGTCCGCATGCAGACGCACAACAGCAACGGTCAGCGCGTGGCCGAGTTCCTGGATGGTCACGATGCCGTGCAGAAGGTCTTCTACCCGGGCCTGCCGGAGCATCCCCAGCATGAGCTGGCGCGTCGTCAGATGAAGGGATTCACCGGCATGGTCAGCGTAGAGCTGGGTTCGCTCGAGCGCGCGACGCGATTCGTCGAGAACACGCGTCTGTTCGCGCTCGCCGAGTCGCTCGGCGGCGTCGAGTCGCTGATCGGACACCCGGCGATCATGACGCATGCCTCCGTCCCCCGCGAGATGCGCGAGCGCATGGGCATCAGTGGCGGCCTGGTCCGGCTGTCCGTCGGCATCGAGGACGTGGACGACCTGCTCGAGGACCTGGAGGACGCATTGAGGGCATGAAGGTAAGACGACAACGTGAAACGTAAGACGACAACGTGAAACGTTGACGACAACGTGAAACGTGAAACGTGAAACGTGGAAACGTGAAACCGTGACACGTGGACAACGTATAGCATCTTGACGGTGCGCTCGTGGGGGGCACCCTGACCGGCAAGGGATTCAGTCTCGATGCCGTCCTCGCGATGGATCACGCTTCACGTTTCACATTGTCGTTTCACGTATTTTTCAGTCGAGATTCCGGATGACTCCTCACGAGACGCCACGCGCCACCCGCATCCTGCGCGACATCGATCCCACCGCGTGGGAGCACCCCGCGGACCGTGCCGCCCTCGCCGCCGTACGCCGGATCCCCGTCTTCGACCAGGTGCTGCGCACGCTGTTCGGCATCTTCGGGGAGAAGCCGATCCGTCTCGCGTTCCAGGCAAACGCGGTGAAGGTCGGGCCGGATCAGTTCCCGGAGATCTGGGAGCACTACCTGGAAGTCTGCGAGACGCTCGACATCGCCGAGCCGTTCGACCTCTTCGTCACCCAGACGCCTCTCGTCAACGCCGGTGCGTACGGAATGGACCGCCCTTTCATCGTGCTGAACTCCGGCTCGATACGCCTGCTCGACCGACAGGAGCTGACGTACCTGCTCGGCCACGAGCTCGGCCACATCCTCTCCGGGCACGTGCTCTACCACACGATGATCGTGCTGCTGGTACAGCTCGCTGCGATGGGGTTCCCGGTCATCGGCCTCGCCGCGCGCGTCGTGCTGATCGCGCTGCTCGAGTGGCAGCGCAAGAGCGAGCTGTCCGCCGACCGCGCGGGCCTGCTCGCGCTGCAGGATGCGCAGGCGACGCTGCGCTCCTTCATGCGCCTCGCCGGCGGCGGCCTCGACGACGAGACCAGCCTGAACGCGTTCCTGGTGCAGGCCGAGCAGTACCGCCAGGATGGCGACGCTGCCGACATGGTGTTCAAGGTGCTGAACCTGCTCGGCTCGACGCATCCGTTCCACGTGCTGCGCGCCGCAGAAGTGCGCGACTGGATCGAGGCCGGCGAGTACGACCGCGTGCTCCGTGGCGACTACCGGCACCGGACGGACGGCGCGACGCCATACCGCGAGGATCTGGCCGCCGCCGCCCAGGCCTATCGCGACGGTGCGCAGACGTTCGCGCGGCAGTTCTCGGACGCGCTGCGGCAGACGGGACAGAAGTTCGCCGACGGGTTCCGCCGCGCGCCGGAGGCATAGACACGCGCTGGCGTGCCCGTCGCAGGCTGTCTAGTTTGCGGGACATGAAGATCCTGATGATCGGCAACGGCGGCCGGGAGCACGCGCTGCTGCTGAAGCTGCGTGAAGACGCGCCCGACGCGGAGCTGTTCGTGACGCGCGGTAACGGAGGCATGCGAGGTCTCGCGACGTCGCTCCCTCTCGATCCCGGTGACACGCCCGCACTCGCTGCCTGGTCGGAGCAGAATGGCGTCTCGCTCGCAGTGTGCGGGCCGGAGGCGCCGCTCGCTGCCGGGATCGCTGACCAGTTCATCCGCCGCGGCGTTCCGCTCTTCGGTCCGGATGCGGGTGCCGCGCGCATCGAAGCCTCGAAGGCGTACGCGAAGCGGCTCATGCAGGACGCGGGCGTACCCACCGCGTCGTTTGCGGCTTTCACCGACTTCGTCGCGGCTGCCGCGTTCATCACCGAACATGGCGCGCCGCTGGTTGTGAAGGCGTCGGGTCTCGCGGCGGGAAAGGGCGCAGTCATCTGCGAGACCGTGGACGAAGCGCTGGACCACGCGCGCGCGATGCTGGCAGGCGAGGTGTTCGGCGGCGCCGGCGCGGAGATCGTCGTCGAATCGTTCCTCGAAGGCGAGGAGCTGTCGCTCTTCGCGCTGACCGATGGTGCGGACGTCCTGCTCATGCAGCCCGCGCAGGATCACAAGCGAATCGGCGAAGGCGACACCGGACCCAACACTGGCGGCATGGGCGCCTACGCGCCGGTCTCGCTCGCGACGCCTGCCCTGCTCGACGACATCCGCGATCGCATCCTGCTGCCCACACTTGCCGGGATGGCAGACGACGGCAATCCGTTCCGCGGCTTGCTCTACGCCGGCATCATGCTCACGCCGGACGGCCCCAGCGTGATCGAGTTCAATGCGCGCTTCGGCGATCCGGAGACACAGGTGGTGCTGCCGCTGCTCGCATCCTCGCTGCTCGAGCCCATGCTCGCGATCGCGCGCGGTGAATCGATCAGCGGCATGCAACTCGACTGGCGGGCCGGCGCCGCTCTCACCACCGTGCTCGCCGCCGCCGGCTACCCGGGCCGCTACGAGACCGGTCGCGAGATCGACATCCCGGCCGAAGTGACGGCTGCAGACGACATCATCGTGTTCCACGCGGGTACCAGCGTGAGCAGCGGCCGTCTGGTCACGTCGGGCGGCCGCGTCCTCGGTGTGACCGCGCTCGCACCTGACCTCGCCGCGGCCGCCGAACGCAGTCGCTGGGCGGCCGCTGCGATCCGCTTCGAGGGGAAGCAATGGCGCGGCGACATCGGCTGGCGCGAAATCACTCGGCAACGGGACGCGCGCCTCGACTCCTCGCCGACGACGTGATGCCGCGCGGGATGAGCGGTCGTGCCTGAGCTGCCCGAAGCGGAGACCATCGTGCGCGACCTGCAGCACCGCCTGCCGGGCAGCACGGTCATACGTGTGCACGTCACGCATCACGATGTGCTCCACACCGGCCTCACGGGGCGGGTCCTGGACCGCAGGCTGCGCGGCCGGCGCATAGCCGGTATCAGCCGGCGCGGCAAGAATGTCGTACTCGAGTTCGACGCCGGCCTGCGACTCGTCATCAACCTGGGCATGACCGGCCGCGTAGTCGTGAACGACGCTGCGCGGGCGAAGGAGCTGCGTCACGTGGCGGTTCGGCTCGACCTCGATGACGGCCGCGCCGTGCTCTACGACGACGCGCGCCGCTTCGGCGACCTCGACCTGCGGGATGATGCCGGCTGGGCCGAGCGCGAAGCACAGCTCGGCGTCGAGCCCCTGTCCGACGACTTCACGGCCGAACGGCTGCACACGCTGACACGCGCGTCGATCTCCCCGGTACGCAACTGGCTGCTTGACCAGCGCCGAGTTGCGGGCATCGGCAACATCTACGCTCTCGAGGCATTGTTCCGCGCCGGCGTGCGCCCCTCACGGCGCGCGCGGACGCTGCGTCGGCGCGAATCCGCGCTGCTGCGGGATGCGCTGCGCGATGTGCTGCGCGAGTCGATCGCCGCGCGCGGCACCACCATCAGCGACTACCGCGATGCCAGCGGCGAGCGCGGCAGCTTCGGCGCCCGCCTGCGCGTGTACGACCGCGCTGGCCTGCCATGTACCACGTGCGGCACCGCGATCAAGCGCGCCGTGCTGTCGAACCGCTCCGCGTTCTACTGCCCGTCATGCCAGAAGTGAGCGCACTCCCGGCCGGCGCGGCGTCCGCAGCAGCCGCCGGCGTACTGCAGGCGCGGCCGCTGCCGCCCGACGAGCTGCGTGCCGCGGTCCGCGCCTCGTGCGAGAACCGGCCGGGTGTGTACCGCATGATGGGTCCGGGCAGTGAAGTCCTCTACGTCGGCAAGTCGGTACGGGTACGAACGCGGCTGCTCTCGTACTTCCGTGCGGACCGCGGCGCGAAGGCGGCCGAGATCATCGGTCACACGCACCGCATCGACTGGGAGTACACTCCGAACGAGTTCGGCGCACTCCTCACCGAGATGCGCGGCATACAGCGGTGGCGGCCGCCGTTCAATGTCGAGCACAAGCGCGATCGCGTCTTCTGCTTCATCAAGCTGACGCGCGAGGAGGCACCGCGGCTGCTCGTCGTGCGCGAGGTGCTCGACGACGGCGCCACCTACTTCGGTCCGTTCCGCGGCCCCGCACGAGTGCGCGCCGTGGTCCGCGAAGTCGTCGACCTGCTCGAGTTGCGCGATTGCGCCGCCGGCACGCGCATGCGCTTCGCCGACCAGCTCGACCTGTTCGGTGCGGATCCGCAACCGCTCTGCATGCGAGCTGAGGTGCACAAGTGCCTTGGCCCGTGCGCGGGCCGCTGCACGAAATCCGAGTATGGAGCGCACGTCGATCTCGCGCGCCGCTTCCTCGACGGCGATGCCGATATTCCGCTCACGATCCTGCGCGAGCGCATGGCGACGGCGGCGGACCGTCTGCAGTTCGAGTACGCCGCCGGACTGCGCGACCGCATGAGCCGCCTCGAGGACGCCCGCGACGAGCTCGTGTCGCTCCGCGGACTGATCGAGTCGCTCTCGTTCGTCTACGAGGTGCCCGGTCTCCGCGGCGACGACCGCACGTACATCATTCGTCGCGGCAGCATCCGGGAAGAGTGCCCTGCGCCGGAGACGGAAGCCGAACGCGCAAGCCTCGTCATGCGCGCCCGGCGTCTGCTGCGCCGCCGCGAGACGTTCGCGCGCGTCGCTCCGACACAGGCCGCCGAAATCCTGCTGCTCGCGCGCTGGTTCCGCCTCCGGCCGCAGGAGCTGCAGCGCACGTGGCGCGTCGATGGGGGACCTGTCGCCTCTCCCGTCACAGCACGATCTGCCGCACGACCGGCTTGCTCCCCCGTCGCAGCTCGAGCACCGCAACGGCCGGCCTGAGGTGGAACCGCGCGGCACCCGCTGCGCCCGGATTCACGAACAGGCAGCCGTCCAGCTCATCGACGCGCTGGCGGTGGGTGTGGCCGTAGACGACGATGTCGGCTGCTGGGTAGCTCGCGCGCAGCCGCGCTGCCGTGGGCGCGCCGAGCCTGTGCCCGTGCACCAGTACGACGCGGCTCCCTTCCAGCTCGAGAGTCAGCTCGTCGGGCACGTGGGGCAGCAGCGCCGGGCGGTCGGTGTTGCCGAGCACCGCATGGACCGGCGCAATTGCCTCGAGCCCGACGATGATGTCGTGCCGACCGACGTCGCCGGCGTGGAGGATCAGATCGACGCCGTCCAGGGCACCGAACACCTCCGGCCTCAGCATGCCGTGAGTGTCGCTGATCAGCCCGACCTTCACGCGCCCTGCTCCCCCGACCGCCAGCGCGGGCCGATACCGTGCGGCACGTCGAGCAGTGACAGCACGCGACCCACCACGAAATCGATCAGCGCCTCTATCGTCGCGGGGCGGTGATAGAAGCCAGGCGAAGCGGGCAGCACGACCGCGCCCGCCTGCGTGAGCCGAAGCATGTTCTCCAGATGGATCAGCGAGTACGGCGTTTCGCGCGGCACGAGGATCAGGCGCCGCCGCTCCTTGAGCACCACGTCGGCCGCCCGCTCGATCAGCGAGCGGGTCGTGCCCTGCGCGATGCTCGCCAGCGTGCCCATCGAGCAGGGGCACACCACCATGCCTCGTGAGGGTGCGGAACCCGATGCGGGCGTCGCGCCGCGATCCGCATCGTCGTGCAGCACCACGTGCGACCAGTCGCCGGTCCGCTCGCGTAGCGCAGACTCGCTGGCGATCCCCACTTCTTCCTCGAGCAGCCGCCATCCGGTACGCGACACGATCAGACGCACCGGTACAGCTGTCTCGTTCAGCGCACTCAGCAGTCGCACGCCGTACGGCGCACCGGACGCGCCCGTGATGGCAAGCGTGACGGGCAGCGGCTCCGCGCGCGTCTGAACACTCATCCGGTGATCAGCCGGTCGAGCAGCGTGAACGCGAAAAAGGACAGCGATACGGTCACGTTGGCGTGGAAGAAAGCCCGGTCGATGTGCCTGAGATCCAGGTGTGTCTCGGCGCCGTCGCCGATCAGGCGATGCTCGTAGATGAGCAGCCCGGCCATGACCAGCACGCCGCCGAGGTAAAACGCGCCCACGTCGAACAGGCCGGCGACCGCCACGGCGCCGAACAGCGCGAACGACGCCGCGTGAAACAGTCGCGCCCGCAGCAGCGCGCCGCGAGTGCCGACGCGCGCGGGGATCGAGCGCAGGCCGTGCGTCCGGTCGAACTCCAGATCCTGCAGCGCATAGATGACGTCGAAACCGGCGACCCAGAACACCACGGCGAGGGAGAGCACGGGCAATGCATACCACGGCTGCGGCCACTCGCCGGAAATGGCGAGGTACGCACCCGCCGGCGCGATGCCGAGGGCGACGCCCAGTACGTGGTGCGCCCATGCCGTGAACCGCTTCGTATAGGAGTAGAAGAATATCCAGGCCAGTGCGAATGGCGCGAGCAGGCCGCACAGCGGATTCAGCATCCACGCGGCGAACATGAAAGTGATCGCGGCCGCAACCACTGCCGTCGCCGCCTGGGCGACGGTGAGTCTGCCGGACGGCAGCTCGCGTCCCGCCGTCCGCGGGTTGAGTGCGTCCCAGCGCCGGTCGACGATGCGGTTGAACCCCATGGCCGCGAACCGCGCCGCCGTGAAGGCCAGCACGATCCAGCCCAGCGCCGCGGGCGTCAGCTGCCCCGGGTACCGGTATGAAGCCAGGATTGCGCCGACGCCGGCGAACGGCAGAGCGAACAGTGTGTGCGGCAGCTTGACGAAGCTCGCGTATCGTGCAGCCAGCGATCCGCCGGCGAACGTCTGGCCTTCCGTACGATGCATGCTCGATTCCCGTGTGGCGATCCGCGTCAGGATCGGCGCCAGCGCTTCAGGGGAAACAGCGCCGGCGTGCGCCGGCTGTACGCAGCCCACGCGTCGCCGAAGTGCGTCGCGAACATCTGCTCCTCGATGCGCAGCTGGAGGGTGAACCAGACCGTGAACAGCACGGCGACCACCAGCAGTCCTGCATCGTTCCAGAACATAGCGGAACCGAGGATGAAGTCGATGAGCCCCAGATACATCGGGTGACGGACCACGGCGTACGGCCCGGTCGTGACAAGGCTGTGGCCCGTCTGCACGCCGAGCTGCGGCGAAAAGAGCCGGCCGAGTCGCACCTTCGACCACGCGGCCAGCAGCGCCCCCGTCAGTGCGAGGACGGCACCGGCGATCGCAATGCCGGTATCCTGCTGCGGCAGGAAACGCCAGCGGCCGCGCAGCAGCAGCCAGACGACCAGCGTACCGACCTCCAGCACGCCCAGCACGATGCGCTGTCGCGTCGCGCGCTGCACCCACGCTTTCGGTACGAACGTGCGCTGCACGAGATCGGCGAACGGCAGCACCAGCGCCGCAGCGGCCATCCACCACACGAAGCGTGCGAGCTGCACTGCTATCTCCAGCGGAACATGGCGACCGCCGCACCGAGGCTGGCCGCGCCCCACGCAGAGACGATCGCGACGGAGCCGGCGATGTCGACCATACCCGCCCCATCCAGCATGATCGCGCGCATTGCATTGTTCAGCGCGGTCAGCGGCAGTGCCTGGATGAACGGCTGCATGGCGTCGGGGAACGTACTGGCCGAGAAGAACACGCCTGACAGCACCCACATCGGCACGGCTGCCAGGTTCATCAGACCCTGCACGGATTCCGTGGTGCGCGCGCGGCTGGCAATGAGCAGGCCGAGCGCTGTGAACGAGAACGCACCGATCGTCGCAACCGCGGCGAGCGTGAAGAGGGAGCCGCGGATCGGCACGCGGAACGCGAGCCACGCGAAGCCCAGCACGAGCGCCAGCTCGGCGGCCAGGAATACCAGCCGGCCGAGCATGAAGGAGAGCAGGAAATCGCTGCGCCGTACTGGCGTCGTCGCGAACCGCTTCAGCAGCCGGTCGGACCGCATGCGCACCACGGTGTAGCCGACCCCCCACAACCCCGTGGACAGCAGGTTCAGCCCGATCAGTCCGGGGATCAGAAAGTCGATGTAGCGCGACCCCTTCTCCGTGATGCGCACGTCCTCCGTCGGGCGCGGGTCAGTGCGGCCCGCCGCCCGCTGGAGCACGTCGTCCACCAGCAGACGGCCGAGCCGGCTCTCCTCGCGCGCGGCGTCGTATTGATAGACGATGGCATCGGCTCCGCCGCCCGTCACCACGAGCGCGACATCGCCGCGTCGCAGCGCGTCACGCGCGTCCTGCTCGGAAAGCACGCGCACATCCAGTCGGTCCGAAGCACGCAACGCGTCCGCCAGCAAGGGGCCGTCGCTCTCGTATACGGCCACAATGACCGGCTGCTCGGACCCGCCACTGAACGCGATGCCGAGCGCCAGAGCGATCACGACGGGGAAGAAGAACGTCCAGAACACGGCCTCCGGCTCGCGCGCGAACTCGCGCACGCGCGTTGCCGTGAGCTGCCACAGCGGCGTGGCGCGCAGGCTACTCATCGCGCAGCTGCCGGCCGGTGAGGGCAACGAACACATCCTCGAGCGTCGCCGTGTGAGTGGCGAGGGCGGCCAGTTCGATGTCTCCGGCGCGCAGCAGCTCCAGCAGTGCCGGCAGCACGCGGTGCGCCTCGCGCACGGTCAGCCGGTACGCACCCCCGGCCTCGTGCACGGCGGTCACTCCCGGCAGCGCGCGCAGCGCGGCCTCCGCAACCGGCGGTGCAGCCAGCGCAGCACCTCCTGCCGCGACGGCCGACGCTTCGCCGTTTCCGCCCGGCGTCTCGTCCGCATCGAGCCTGCCAACCCTGAACTCGACGACCTGATCGGCGCCGAGCGACGCGATCAGCTCGGCCGGCGTGCCCACGGCGATGATCCGGCCGCGGTCCATGATGCCGACGCGGTCGCAGAGCCGGGTCGCCTCCTCCATATAGTGCGTGGTCAGCAGGATGCTGTGCCCCTCGGCGCGGAACGATTCGACGAGCTCCCAGAGCGACCGCCGTGACTGCGGATCCAGCCCGGTCGTCGGTTCGTCGAGGAACAGCAGCTCAGGCCCGCCGACGAGCGCGCACGCGACGGCCAGCCGCTGCCGCTGGCCGCCCGACAGGCGAGACACCCAGGCGTCACGCTTTTCCTCGAGCTGAACGATGCCAAGCACCGCGTCCGCATCGGGGCCCTGGCGGTAGAAGCTGCGGAACAGCCGCACCACCTCGCCGGCCGTCAGCTTCGGCGGCAGCTGCGTCTCCTGCAGCTGCACACCGATCCGCTCCCGCAGGCGCGCACCATCGGTCGCCCAGCCCAGGCCGAGCACTTCGACGGCGCCGCCGTCCGGCTCGATGAGACCCTCGAGGATCTCGATCGTGGTCGTCTTGCCGGCGCCGTTCGGGCCGAGCAGGCCGAAGCACTCGCCCGTCCGGACTTCGAGGTTCAGTCCGTCGACCGCGACGACGTCGGCGTACTGCTTGCGAAGGTCGCGGCAGAGCACCGCGTGCGAATCAATAGACACGCAGGCGGGTCACCATGCCCTGGGCTTCGTGGTTCGTGCCGGCCGACTCGACAGGGCAGTACACTCTGTACTCGCCGGCGGCCAGGTCGATGCTCATCGTGACGCTCTCGCCCGGCGCGAGCGGGTCAGTCGCGAACTCCTCGCCATTGCCCTCGACCTCGAACGCGTGCGGGATCGTACCTTCATTGGCGACGCCGATCGTCACCGGACCCGCTGGTACGGAGTCCTGCGAGAGGGTGACATGCCACTCGGCGAGGACCGCGCCGATGCTCGACGACGAGACCTCTCCGTCCGCGGGTTCCGCTGCCGCCGGTACTGCCGGGGCCCCCGCGGTTGTCGTATCCGCGGCGCCGCCCGCGGGCTGATCGTCCTGCGCCGTGCACGCCGCCAGCAACACGGTTCCAGCGAGCATCCGGAATCGGCAGTAACTCTTCATTGCGAGCCTCCTCAGACCTTCGTGACCGCCGGGACTCGGAGAATCCCGCGGCTGAAATTATGCGCCCGCCGCCCGTTGCGCGACCTGTGCAGGCGCGCGGATCTTGCATTCACGTTTCCGGGCTGGAAATGACACTGACCTGTACAGGCGGGGCATGGCGACAGCAGAGGAGAAAGGCAGCAGGGATCGACGACGGATCGTCGTCGAGGGGGTCCAACCGGAGGTCGATGCGGGGCGGTTCGCCTGCAAGCGGACCACTGGCGAAGAGCTGGTGGTCGAGGCCGACATTTTCACCGACGGTCATGAGGCGCTCGCCGCGCGGCTGCTGTGGCGCCACGAGCGTGACCGCCGCTGGCGCGTCGATCCGATGGAGTTGCTCGGCAACGACCGCTGGCGCGCATCCTTCCCCATCGAGAAGCTCGGGGCCTACCGGTATACGATCGAGGCGTGGCTGGACCCGTGGGGCGGCTGGCGCCGCGACATGGGCAAGCGGCTCGCCGCCTACCAGGACGTCCGGGTAGATCTCATCATCGGCGCCCGGCTCCTCGAGGACACCGCCCGCCGCGCCGGCGGCAGGGACGCGAAGATGCTAGCCGCAGCCGCGCGCGTGCTGGAGGACGGCGCGACGGATATCACCGAGCGCATCCGTCGGGCGATGGACGATGAGCTGGATGCGATCGCTGTCCGCTACCCGGATCTGCGGCGCGCTACCCGTTACGAGCGCGAGCTCGCATGCATTGCCGATCCGCCCCGCGCGCGCTTCAGTGCATGGTACGAACTGTTCCCCCGCTCCGCGTCGCCCGAGCCGGGCCGACACGGCACGTTCCGCGACGTCGAGCGACGCCTCGACTACGTGCAGGAGCTCGGGTTCGACACACTGTACCTGCCGCCGATCCACCCGATCGGCCGCGAACACCGCAAGGGCCGCAACAACGCGGCGACCGGCGCGGACGACGACGTCGGCAGCCCGTGGGCGATCGGCGCCGCCGAAGGCGGCCACACGGCGGTGCATCCGGAGCTCGGCACGCTGGACGATTTCCGCAGTCTCGTCGAGGCGGCCCGCGAGCGAGACATCGAGGTCGCGCTCGACATCGCGTTCCAGGCTGCGCCCGACCACCCGTGGGTGCGCGAGCATCCCGAATGGTTCCGCGCGCGACCCGACGGCACCATCCAGCACGCCGAGAACCCGCCCAAACAATACGAGGACATCTACCCGTTCGACTTCGAGACGGAGGACTGGAAGGCACTGTGGGACGCACTGGCCGGCGTGTTCGATTTCTGGATCGAGCAGGGCGTGCGCACGTTTCGCGTCGACAATCCGCACACCAAGCCGTTCGGCTTCTGGGAGTGGTGCATCGCCCGCATCCGTGCGCAGCAGCCGGATGTCGTTTTTCTGGCCGAGGCGTTCACCACGCCCCGCCGCATGGAGCGCCTGGCAAAGCTCGGCTTCACACAGTCATACACGTACTTCGCCTGGCGCGACACGAAGCGCGAGCTGATCGACTACATGCAGGAGCTCACGACCACAGCGCAGGCGGAGTACTTCAGACCGCACTTCTGGCCGAACACGCCGGACATCCTGACCGAGTACCTGCAGACCGGCGGCCGCGCGGCCTTCATGAACCGCATCGTGCTCGCCGCCACGCTGACGGCCTCCTACGGCATATACGGACCGGCCTATGAGCTCATGGAGCACGAGCCACGGAGTCCCGGCGGCGAGGAATACCTCGATTCCGAGAAGTATCAGATCCGGCACAGCGATCTCAACGACGTCAACAGCCTGCGCCACTTCATCGCGCGCCTGAACGCGATCCGCCGCGGGAACGCTGCGCTGCATGACAATCGCACGCTGCGCTTTCACCGCGTCGCCGACGACGGCGCGGATGTCGATCAGCTGATCGCCTACACGAAATCCACTGCAGGCGCGCCCGTGACGCCGACCGGGCGCGCGATCTACCGGTACGAGGACTTCTCGCCGCCTCCGCCCGGCGAAGCGAACAACGTCATCCTGACCATCGTCAACCTCGACCTGAGCGTGCGGCGGGCCGGCTGGATCGAACTGCCTCTCGCGCAGCTCGGCATCGATCCCGCGCGGCCGTACACGATGCACGACCTGCTCGGGGACGCACGCTACACCTGGCATGGACCCTGGAACTACGTCGAGCTCGATCCGGCCGTGGTTCCCGCCCACATCTTCCGCATTTCGCAGGCTACGGACTGAACTGAATGTCGAGTACTTCAACATCGCCGGAGCTGACCCGCCGCGCGGCCACGTTCGACGATGATCCGCTGTGGTACAAGGACGCCGTCATCTACGAGGCGCACGTGCGCGCGTTCTATGACAGCGACGGCGATGGCATGGGCGATTTCCGGGGACTCTCGCAGAAGCTGGACTACCTGCAGGACCTCGGCATCACCGCGATCTGGCTGCTGCCCTTCTATCCGTCGCCGTGGCGCGACGACGGGTACGACATTGCCGACTACGGCGAGATCCATCCGGCGTATGGCAGCATGACGGATTTCAAGCGTTTCATGCGCGAGGCGCACAGCCGCGGCCTGCGCGTGATCACGGAGCTCGTCATCAACCACACGTCCGACCAGCACCCGTGGTTCCAGAGGGCGCGGCGCGCGAAGCCCGGCTCCGCCGCCCGCGAATTCTATGTGTGGACCGATGATCCCGAGAAGTACCGCGAGACCCGCATCATCTTCAAGGACTTCGAGGCCTCGAACTGGGCGTGGGACCCGGTCGCTCATCAATACTTCTGGCACCGGTTCTACTCGCACCAGCCGGACCTGAATTTCGATAATCCCGCCGTCCACGACGCGATCCTGAAGGTCATGGACTTCTGGTTCCGGCTCGGCGTGGACGGCATGCGGCTGGACGCCATACCCTATCTGTACGAGCGCGAAGGCACGAACTGCGAGAATCTGCCGGAGACGCATGTGTTCCTGAAGAAGATGCGTGCGCACCTGGACGAGAACTTCGAGAACAGACTCTTCCTGGCCGAGGCCAATCAGTGGCCGGAGGAGACCGTGCCGTATTTCGGCGACGGCGACGAATGCCACATGAACTTCCATTTCCCCGTCATGCCGCGTCTGTTCATGTCGATCCAGATGGAGGACCGCTTCCCCATCATCGACATCCTGCAGCAGACGCCGCCGATACCCGGGAACTGCCAGTGGGCCACGTTCCTGCGCAACCATGACGAGCTCACGCTCGAGATGGTGACGGACGAGGAACGCGACTACATGTATCGCATGTACGCGAGCGACCCGCAGGCGCGCATCAATCTCGGCATCCGGCGACGCCTCGCGCCGCTGCTCGGCAACAATCGGCGCAAGATCGAGCTGATGAACGCGCTGCTGTTCTCCCTGCCGGGTACGCCGGTGCTCTATTACGGCGATGAGATCGGCATGGGCGACAACATCTATCTCGGTGACCGCAACGGCGTGCGCACACCGATGCAGTGGAGCGCGGACCGTAATGCCGGCTTCTCCAGCTCCAATCCGCAGAGGCTCTACCTGCCGGTGATCCTGGATCCGGAATACCACTACGAGACGGTAAACGTCGAGGCGCAGCAGTCGAATCCCAGCTCACTGCTGTGGTGGACGAAACGGCTCATCGCTCTGCGCAAGCGGTTCCAGGCCTTCGGCCGCGGCAGCATCGAGTTCATCTACCCCGACAACCGCAAGGTCCTGTCATTCCTGAGGACGCACGGGGAAGAGACCGTGCTGGTCGTCGCAAACCTGTCGCGCTTCGTGCAGTATGCCAACCTGGACCTGTCGCGCTTTCGTGATCACGTGCCCGTCGAGCTCTTCGGCCTCACGGAGTTTCCCCGCATCGGCGCCGATCCGTTCTTCGTCACGCTCGGCCCGCACGCCTTCTACTGGTTCCAGATGCGGCCGGCCGAGCGTGCCCACGAGGTATGGATGCCGGACGGGCGAGCGCGGCCGGTCGCGCACGTTCCACGCGACGGCTGGAGCGCCCTCGCGCGCGACGGCAATGCAGCCGCGCTCGAAGGCGTGCTGCCGGGCTACATCAGCACGCAGCGCTGGTTCCAGGGCAAGGGTCGCCCGATACGGGATGTCGCGGTGACCGACGTGATTCAGCTCCCCGCGACGGATGCTGCGCACCGCATTCTGCTGGTCAACGTGCAGTACGTCGAGGAGGCGGCCCAGACCTACGTGGTGCCTGTTACCGTGCTGGAGAGCCAGGCTGCGCAGCAGCTGATCGATGCGCATCCGCGCGCGGTGATCGCGCACGTGGATGGCGCTGGATCCGGGGCGATCGTCGTGGACGCGATGTACGACCCGGCGTTCCGCGACGCGCTGATCGATGCCGTCCACGGCCGTCGCAAGGTGAGGGGCACGGACGGTGAGCTGGTCGGCGCCGCGACGAGCCGACTGCGCCGTCTGCTCGACGACATGCAGGACCGGCACAGCCGCCTGCTCGGCGTGGAGCAGAGCAACACGTCGGTCGTGTTCGGCCGCGAGATCGTTCTCAAGATCTACCGCCGGCTGGAAGAGGGCGTGAGCCTGGACCTCGAGCTCGGCGAGTACCTGAGCGGACGCGGCTTCCCGCACACGCCGCAGGTGCTCGGCTCCCTCGAGTACCGCGGCACCGCCGGGCCGGCCCGCACACTTGGCGTGGTGCAGGAGTTCGTCGTCAATGAAGGCGACGCGTGGGAGCTGACGCTCGATGCCGTCGGCGAGTTCTACGAGCGCGCAGCCACGATGCAGGAGCCGCCGCAGCCCGTGGACGCAACCACACGCGCACTGCTGCAGCTTTCCGCCGCCGGCGCCAGCCAGGGCGGTCGCGACCTGGTCGGACCATACCTCGAGGAGGCGCGGCTGCTCGGGCAGCGCACGGGCGAGATGCACCAGGTTCTCGCCTCTGCGGACGACGATCCGGAATTCACGCCGGAGCCGTTCACCATGTTCTATCAGCGCTCGCTCTACCAGTCGATGCGCAATCTGTCGGGCCGCGTGCTGCAGCTGCTCGGCAAGCGGCTCGAGGAGCTGCCGCCGGACCTGCAGCCGGCCGCCCGTGCGGTGCTCGCGCACGACAGGACCATCCTCGGCAGGTTCCGCGCGCTCGTCGATCACAAGCTGAACGGTGCGCGCATACGCTGCCACGGCGACTTCCATCTGGGCCAGGTACTCTGGACCGGCAACGACTTCTTCCTGACGGACTTCGAGGGCGAGCCGATCCGGCCGCTCAGCGAGCGGAGGCTGAAGCGATCGCCGCTGCGGGATGTCGCCGGCATGCTGCGCTCGTTCCACTACGCGGCTTTCGCCGCGCTGCATGAGCAGGAGCAGAGCAGCGCGGTCCGCCCGGCCGATCGAGCGTCCATGGAGATGTGGGCGCGCGCATGGTACACACATGTCAGTGGCGCATTCCTGAACGGCTACCTCGGCGTGATGGCGCAGTCGCCCGTGCTGCCGCAGGAACGCGACGAGCTGGCCCGCCTGCTGGACGCCTACGTCCTCGAGAAGGCCGTCTACGAGCTCGGCTACGAGCTGGGCAACCGCCCGGACTGGGCCGGCATCCCGCTGCGTGGACTGCTGCAGCTGCTCGAGCACGGGGAGCCCCTGGATTGAAGACGCGAGTGCGCGGCCTCACCGAGCTGGCACGGCTGTACGGGGTCGAGACCGGGTATGAAGGCATGGGCGGCGAACGCCGTCGTGCGGATCCCGAGGCGCTCATGCTCACGCTGCGCGCGCTCGGTGCCGCGCTGCATGGCGCGCATGACGCGCCGGACGCGCTGCACGCTCGCCGCACGCAGCTCGATGCAATGGGCCTGCAGCCGGTGCACGTTGCGTGGGGCGGCAATCTGCCGCACGTGCGCGTCCGGCTCACGCACGGCGAGGCCGAGCAGGCGTCGCTGGAGATCAGGCTGGAATCCGGCGGGGTCATCACGCACGCGTGCCAAGCCGAGCCTGCGAACCTGCCGGCGCGACGCGGCTGGCAGGCCACGCATGTGATCCGCTTCGCCGCACGTCTGCCGCACGGCTACCATCGGCTGCAGGTGGAAACGTCCGGGGCTACGTTCGAGTCGCTGATCATTGCGGCACCGCGGCACGCCTGGGTGCCGGAGGATGCGCGGCAGTGGGGTGTCTTCTTTCCGCTGTACGCGCTGTGCTCCGGTCACAGCCAGGGCATCGGCGACTATTCCGACCTGCAACGCTCGGCGCGCTGGGTGCGTGAGCTGGGCGGCGACTTCGTGTCCACACTGCCGCTGCTCGCCACTTTTCTCGACGCGCCGTTCGAGCCGAGTCCCTATGCGCCCGCGAGCCGCCTCTTCTGGAACGAGCTGTTCGTCGATCTTGCGCGCGTGCCCGGCTGGACGGCGGACGCGGACGAGTTCACAGCATGCGTGGTGGACGACCTGATCGACTACCGGCGCGTCGCCGCGGTCAAGCGGCGCGCCTTGGAGCGCGCGCTGCAGAGCTGCCGGCTCGATCCAGCGCTCATGTCGGACCTGCATGCGTTCGCAGCGTCCAGCGCGAGGGCGGAAGACTATGCGCGCTTCCGCGCCGTCTGCGACCGCCGCCGCGAAGGCTGGCCGGTGTGGCCGGATCGGCTGCGCGCGGGCGAGCTGCGCGCTGGCGACTTCGCGCCGGAAGATTTCGAGTACCACCTGTTCGCGCAGTGGCAGGCGGACGAGCAGGTCGGCCGGGTAGCCAGCGATGACGCGGCAGCTTCGCTCTACCTCGACATGCCGCTCGGCGTGCACCCCGACAGCTACGATGCGTGGCGCTTCCAGGGGTTGTTCGCTGACGGAGTGTCCGCCGGCGCTCCACCCGACCTGCTCTTCACCGGCGGCCAGGAGTGGGGATTCCGGCCGATCGATCCGAACGCGCTGCGTGCGTCAGGTTACGCGTACCTCATCGAGACGCTGCGTCACCACCTGCGGCATGCCCGCATGCTCCGCCTCGACCACGTGATGTCGCTCTACCGTCTGTTCTGGGTGCCTGCGGGTGTCGGTGCCAGGCGAGGCGTCTACGTGCGCTACCCGGAGGACGAGATGTTCGCCGTGCTGGTCCTCGAGTCGGCGCGGCACCGCGCGGCCATCGTCGGCGAAGACCTCGGCACCGTTCCCGCCGCCGTCCGCCGCGCCATGGACAGCCACCGCGTGCTGCGCATGCACGTCGTCCAGTTCGAGGCTGACCCGGATCGGCGGCCGCCCGTGCCGGAGCCCGGCGAGTCGGTCGTCGCAAGCCTCAACACCCACGACATGCCGACGTTCGCCGGTTTCTGGCGCGGCACCGAGATCGACGGCCAACTCGATCTCGGCCTCATCGACGAGGCGGGTCGGCGCCGCGCGCTGCAGCGTCGCGCTGCACTGCGCGCCGCCATCTCCCGCGACATTGGCGGTGGCGGCGAGATCGACATGGCGATCGCCCGGCAACGGCTGCTCGAGCGACTCTCCGCATCACCGGCTGCATGCCTGCTGGTCACGCTCGAGGATCTCTGGCTGGAGGATCGGCCGCAGAACGTGCCCGGCACCTCCTACGAGCGACCGAACTGGCGCCGTCGCCTCGCGCGCCCGCTCGAGGACATCATCGGCGACGCGGCGGTCCGCCGTATGCTCAATGCCATCGGCGAGCGCCGCCGCGCGCCTCATCACCTTCTCACGAAAGCACATGGCTGACGCACCCAGGAAACGGACGCGGACCATCCTCGGCAGAGAGGACCTGTACCTCTTCAACGAGGGCACGCACAACCGACTCTACGCGAAGCTCGGCGCCCATCCACGCACGACGTCGGGCGTGTCCGGCACCAACTTCGCCGTCTGGGCGCCGAACGCGGAGAACGTGAGCGTTATCGGCGACTTCAACAACTGGCAGCCGGGCGCAACCGCACTGCATCACGTCGGCGCGTCGGGCATCTGGGAGACATTCGTGCCCGGCATCGGCCGTGGGGCGCGGTACAAATACCGGATCGAGTCACGACACGACGGATTCCGTGTGGACAAGGCCGACCCATTCGGGTTCCTCCAGGAGGTACCGCCCGCGACCGCCTCGATCGTGTGGGACCTGGACTACCCGTGGAACGATCGGCCATGGCTGGAGAAGCGGGCCGCCCACAATGCGTTCGACGCAGCGACCTCGATCTACGAGATGCACATGGGCTCGTGGCGCCGCAACGACGGCGAGCCGCTCGGCTACCGCGATGTCGCTCTGCCCCTCGCCGAGTACATTCGCGACATGGGGTTCACCCACGTCGAGCTGCTGCCTGTAATGGAGCACCCGTTCTTCGGTTCCTGGGGATACCAGACGACCGGCTACTTCGCACCGACCAGCCGGTTCGGCACGCCGCAGGATTTCATGTATTTCATCGACGTGCTTCACCAGCACGGCATTGGCGTGATTCTGGACTGGGTGCCTTCGCATTTCCCCGGCGACGCGCACGGGCTCCACTACTTCGACGGCACGCACCTCTTCGAGCATGCCGATCCGCGGCAGGGTTTTCATCCCGACTGGAAGAGCTACATCTTCAACTACGGCAGGAACGAGGTGCGGTCGTTCCTGCTCAGCAGCGCACTCTTCTGGCTGGAGCACTATCACATCGACGGCCTGCGCGTCGACGCCGTCGCATCAATGCTGTACCTCGACTACTCGCGCAAGGACGGCGAGTGGATTTCCAACGAGTTCGGCGGGCGCGAGAACCTCGCGGCCATCTCCTTCCTGCGCCAGCTCAACCGCGACGTCTACGCGAGCTTTCCCGACACCCAGACGATGGCGGAGGAATCCACGGCATGGCCCATGGTGTCGCGGCCTACCTACGTCGGCGGCCTCGGCTTCGGCATGAAGTGGGACATGGGCTGGATGCACGACACCCTGGATTACATGGAGCACGACCCGGTGCACCGCAGCTACCACCACGGCAGGCTGACGTTCCGGGGCGTGTACGCGTTCACGGAGAATTTCGTGCTGCCGCTCTCCCACGACGAGGTGGTGCACGGCAAGGGTTCGCTCATCGGGAAGATGCCCGGCGACGACTGGCAGCGCTTCGCGAATCTGCGGCTTCTGTTCGGCTACATGTTCACGCAGCCCGGCAAGAAGCTCGTGTTCATGGGCGGTGAGATCGGGCAGTGGCGCGAGTGGAACCATGACGACCAGCTCGACTGGTACCTGCTCGGCAACGAACGCCACGCCGGCGTGCAGCATTGGGTTCGCGACCTGAACCGGTTCTACCGCGCAGAGCGCGCCGCTCATGAGCTCGACTTCGACCCCGCCGGCTTTCAGTGGCTGGACGCCGACGATGCCTGGAACAGCGTGCTCTCCTACGTGCGCCGCGGCAGGCCGGTCGATGACGGCGGAGCCGACGAGGAGCTGCTCGTCATCTGCAACTTCACGCCCCTCGTCCGCCGCAACTACCGCGTCGGCGTGCCGACCGTCGGATTCTGGCAGGAGCTGCTCAACAGCGACGCGAAGCTGTACGGCGGAGGCGGGGTCGGCAACCTGGGCGGCGTCGAATCGGTGCCGATCCCGTTTCACGGCCGTCCGCACTCCCTGAATCTGACACTGCCGCCGCTCGGCATACTAGTCCTGAAACGCGAGCGCGGAGCCGCCGCTTGAGCCACGACGCCATGCCGCTGGGAGCGCACCTCCGCGAGGACGGCTCCTGCACCTTTTGTGTGTGGGCGCCCGCCGTCGCCTCACTGCAGTTGCGCATCGATGCGCCGACAGCGCGTTCCCTTCCCATGCAGCCGTCGGGCGGGTACCACACCGCCGTCGTCGATGCAGTGGAGCCGGGAACTCGCTACAGCTTCGTCCAGCCGGACGGTTCGGCGACACCGGACCCGGCGTCGCGGCACCAGCCAGACGGCGTGCACGGTCCGTCTTCCGTGGTACCTGCGTCGTTCGCGTGGCGAACGGACGCATGGGCCGCGCCCGCCATGCGCGATCTCGTGCTCTACGAGCTGCATGTCGGCACCTTCACGCCGCAAGGTACCTTCGACGCCGTCATACCGCGCCTGCCTGCTTTGCGCGAGCTCGGCGTAAATGCCATCGAGCTCATGCCGATCGCACAGTTTCCCGGATCCCGGAACTGGGGTTACGACGGCGTTTTCGCCTTCGCCGCACACGCGTCGTACGGCGGTCCCGAAGCGCTGAAACGGCTCGTGGACGCCGCGCATGGGCTCGACCTCTGCGTCGTGCTCGACGTCGTCTACAACCACCTCGGCCCCGAGGGCAACTACCTGCCGCTGTACGCGCCATATTTCACGAAGACCTGCCACACGCCATGGGGCGAGGCCGTCAATTTCGACGCCGCGGGCTGCGACCACGTGCGCCGATACTTCATCGAGAGCGCGCTGCAGTGGATCGACGAGTTCCGCATCGATGGCCTGCGGCTCGATGCGATCCACTCGATCTTCGACCAGTCGGCGCAGCCCTTCCTGCGACAGCTTGCCGAAGCCGTTCATGAGCGCGCTGCCAGGCACGGCCGCGCTGCGGTCGTCATCGCCGAAAGCGACCTCGGCGATCCGCGCGTGCTGCGCCCCGAGCGCCTCGGCGGACTCGACATGGACGCACAGTGGCTGGATGATTTTCATCATGCGCTGCATGCACTGCTCACCGGGGAGACGGACGGCTACTACGCCGATTTCGGGACGATCGAGCATCTGGCGCGCGCGTTCCGCCATGGCTACGTGTACTCCGGGCAGTACTCCGCGTTCAGGCAGCGCAGCCATGGCGCTCCGGGGCCGGACATCCTGCCGCACCAGTTCGTCGTGTATGCGCAGAATCACGACCAGATCGGCAACAGGATGATGGGTGAGCGCCTCACGCACCAGGTGCAGCCGGCGCAGGCGCGCCTCGCCGCGGCGGCCGTACTGCTGGCACCGTTCACGCCGATGCTCTTCATGGGCGAGGAGTATGGCGAGCGGAACCCGTTCCCGTACTTCGTCAGCCATGCCGATGAGGAACTGATCGCTGCAGTTCGCGACGGCCGCCGTGAGGAGTTCTCGTCCTTCTCCTGGCAGGGAGAGCCTCCGGATCCGCAGGCAGAGGACACCTTCCGCCGCGCCGTGCTGGACTGGCCCGCGCGCGAGCGGACGGGTCACGCGGAACTGCTCGCTCTGCACGAGCGCCTGCTGCTGCTGCGCCAGACCGCGCCGTCGATCCGGGCGGCCGACGCGATCGCTGCCGATGTGCTCGACATCAGGGGTGGGCAGGCTGATGACGACGCGCGCGAGGGTGTCCTGATCGTGACCCGCCGCACAGCGGAGCAGAGTTCGCTGCTGCTGCTGAACTTTGCGGGCACCGCGGCCCGACTCACATTGGAGCCGGGCGGCACGTGGCGCGTTGCGCTCGACACGGCGGATCGCGCGTGGGGCGGAGACGGCGGCCGCGGTCCAGCGACGTTCGAAATCGGTACAGCGATAACGCTGGATCTCGCGCCCTGTTCCGCAGTGCTCCTGCTGCACGACGAGGACAACGCAGCATGACACGTTACCTGTGCATCCACGGCCACTTCTACCAGCCGCCGCGCGAGAACCCGTGGCTGGAGACGATCGAGCTGCAGGACTCCGCCTACCCGTACCACGACTGGAACGAGCGCATCACTGCGGAGTCGTACGGCCCGAATGCCGAAGCGCGGATTCTCGACGATCGCGATCGCATCATCCAGATCGTCAACAACTACGCGCGCATCAGTTTCAACTTCGGCCCCACTCTGCTGTCATGGATGCGCGAATACGCGCGCGAGACCTATGACGCCGTCCTCGCCGCTGACCGCGAGAGCCTCGCCCGGTTCGGCTATGGCTCGGCACTGGCCCAGGCCTACAATCACATGATCATGCCGCTCGCCACCGCGTGCGATCGCCGTACGCAGGTGATCTGGGGCATCCGTGATTTCGAGTGGCGCTTCGGCCGCTCGCCGGACGGCATGTGGCTGCCGGAGACCGCGGCCGATATCGCGACGCTGGAGGACCTCGCCGCACAGGGGATCCGCTTCACGATCCTCGCGCCGCACCAGGCGGCCCGTGTCCGCGACATCGGGACTTCCGCGTGGCATGACGTTGCCGGCGCCGGCGTGGACACACGTCAGGCATACCTGCAGAGGCTGCCGTCCGGTCGCGAGATCGTGCTGTTCTTCTACGACGGGCCGACCTCGCGCGCCGTCGCGTTCGAAGGTCTGCTCCGCAACGGCGAGCATTTCGCACAGCGCATTCTGTCCACACTGCAGGATACGGACGAGCCGCAGCTCGCACAGATCGCGACTGACGGCGAGACCTACGGGCATCATCACAGCCATGGTGAGATGGCGCTCGCCTACGCACTGCACCACATCGAGCAGCGGCAGCTCGCGACGATCACCAACTACGCAGCGTTCCTCGCGAAGCACCCGCCGCGGCGCGAGGTGCAGATCGAGGAGAAGACATCGTGGAGCTGCGCGCATGGGCTCGAGCGCTGGCGCTCCGACTGCGGCTGTCACACGGGCGGCGGGACCGGGTGGCACCAGCGCTGGCGGAGGCCGCTGCGCGACGCGCTGGACTGGCTGCACGATCAGGTCGAGCCGCGTTTCCAGCAGCTCGCCGGTGAGCTGCTGCGCGATCCGTGGGCGGCTCGCGATGACTATATCGACGTCGTGCTCGATCGACGGGGCAATACCATACCGTTCCTCGCCCGCCACGCGCACGCGAACCTCGGCCAGCGCGAGGTGGTCCGCGTTCTCGAGCTGATGGAACTGCAGCGCCACACCATGCTGATGTACACCAGCTGCGGCTGGTTCTTCAACGAGCTGTCGGGCATCGAGACCGTGCAGGTTCTGCAGTATGCCGGCCGCGTCGTGCAGCTCGCGGAGAAGCTGTTCGACACGTCGATCGAGAAAGGATTCCTCGATCTGCTGGAACTGGCGGAAAGCAACATTCCCGAGATGCACGACGGCCGGCGGATCTACGAGCAGCAGGTCGTGCGCGCACGCGTCAGCCTGCTCAGCGTCGCGGCCCACTACGCTGTCAGCTCGCTGTTCGACGGCACGGAAGGAAAGAGCCGCATCTACTCCTACCAGGTCGAGCTCGAGCATGGCGACCGCCGGCAGAGCGGCGACACCGTACTGCTGGTTGGCCGGGCCCGCATAATGTCCGAGATCACGCAGGAATCCGACGTCGTCACGTTTGCCGTGCTCCACTTCGGCAATCACAACCTGACGGGCGGCATCAGGCGGTACGCGGGCGAGAACGAGTACCGCCTGTTGCGCGAGGAGCTGCTGCGCGCGTTCTCGACCGCCGATCTGTCCGCGGTCGTGCAACTGCTCGCGAACTTCCCCGAGTACACGTTCTCGCTCAAGTCACTGTTCGGCGACCGGCAGCGTCAGATCCTGTACCGCGTGCTGGAGGCCAACGTGACCGATGCCGAGCGCGCGTACCGCCGCCTCTACGACGACAATGCGTCGCTCATGCGGTTCCTGATTGCGCAGGACCTGCCACTGCCGCGGGCATTTCGCATGGCCGCCGAGTTCGTGTTGAACCGCGACCTGCGCTCTGCGCTCGGCAAGGGGCTGGACCTGCAGCGCGCACGGACGCTGCTGGATGAGGCCGAGGCCACGCGCGTACCGCTCGACCGGGAAGGCCTCAGCTACGCGGTCGAGCAGACGCTCGACCGTCTGGCGAACGCATTCCTCGAGCATCCCCGCGACATCGACCGGCTCGAGATGTGGAGCGAGATGGCGAGCCTGACGGAGACGCTGCCGTTCGATGTGAACCTGTGGCGCACGCAGAACGTGTTCTACGATCTGCTGAAGACCGTCTATCCGTCCGAGCGCGAGCGCGCCGACGTCGGTGAAGCCGCGGCGATGCGGTGGGTGGAGCTCTTCGCTGCGCTCGGCGAGCGCCTCACGGTGGCAGTCTGACCGTGCGCGTGCCCGTTGCCACGTACCGGCTGCAGATCACGGAACTTTTCACGCTCGACGACGCGCGTGCGATCGTGCCGTACCTCGCGCGTCTCGGCATCACCGACCTGTACCTGTCCCCCATATTCGAGGCGCGCACGGGCAGCACGCACGGCTACGACATCACCGATCCCACGCGCATTCGTGAGTCCCTGGGTGGCATGAGTGCGCTGCACGGCCTCGCGCTGGAGGCCGGGCGCCACGACATGGGCATCCTGCTGGACATCGTGCCGAACCACATGGCCGCTTCGCCGGAGAACCCGTGGTGGCGGGATGTGCTAGCCTGCGGGCGCAGGTCCGCCCACGCCCGCTACTTCGACATCGACTGGGGCGATCCGGGAGAGCCGCAGCGCGTGCGCCTTCCGATCCTCGGTGATACGCTCGACGCGGTGCTGGACCGGGGCGAGATCACCATCGATTCGTCAGCCGCCGAGCTCGTCTACTTCGACAACCGGCTGCCGCTCGCCGAGGGCAGCCTGGCGGCAGCCGGCGCTGATTCGGGCGCGATCGATGCCGATACCCTGCGGCGCATACTGGAACACCAGCATTACGAGCTGGAGTTCTGGCGTGCGGCCTCCAGTTCCATGAATTATCGCCGCTTCTTCGATATTGCGGAGCTGGCCGGAGTACGCGTAGAGGATGAGGCTGTCTTCGAGGCGACCCATTCACTGGTGCTCGAGCTTGCCGGGACCGGCATCATCACCGGCCTGCGCATAGATCATGTCGACGGACTTCGTGACCCGGCCGGTTACCTCCGCCGCCTGCGCCAGCGCGTGCGGGGACCCGCGGGCGAACCGGTGTACACCGTGGTCGAAAAGATCCTGGAGCGTGACGAGCGTCTGCCCGACGACTGGGAATGCGAGGGCACGACCGGTTACGAGTTCCTCACGCTCGCCATCGGTTTGCTGATCGAGCCGCAGGGGCATCACAGGCTCCACGGCTTCTATCTGCGGATCACCGGCGACCACCGCTCGTTCGGCGAGCTGGTCCGCGAGAAGAAACTGCTGGTCATGGACCGGCTGTTCGGCAGCGAGCTGAACGCCCTGACCCGCGGTCTGTCGCGCATCACGGGACTCATCGAGCCTGAAGCGCGGCGCGCACTCGCCGAGGTCACGGCGAGCATGAGGGTGTATCGCACCTACACGAGCGCGCTGACCGTGCGCCCGGTGGACCGCGCGCTGATCGACGCCGCCACGGCCGACGCGCTGCACCGCAGCAGCGGGCTCGAGCACGCCATCGCGGCCCTCCGCGCTGTGCTGCTGCTGCACGATCGGTATGCCAGCGAGTCGGCGCTCGACTGGGTCATGCGCTGGCAGCAGTTCTCCGGACCCGTGATGGCCAAAGGTTTCGAGGACACGGCGCTATACTGCCACAACGCACTGGTCGCTGTGAACGAAGTCGGCAGCGACCCCGTTCGACCGTCGCTCACCACGCACGAGCTGCACGCGGCGCTCGCGCTCCGGCAGGCACATGGACATCTCTCGCTCAACGCCACGGCGACGCACGACACGAAGCGCGGCGAGGACACGCGTGCACGCACCGCGGTGCTGTCGGAGATCCCCGACGAGTGGCGCGCCCGGCTGCGCCGGTGGATGCGGCAGGGCGACCAATGGAAAGCGGACATCGCCGAAGACGCGGATGCGGAGCAGCACGGCGCCGATGTCGACAGCCTGCTACATCAGACACTGGTCGGAGCGTGGCCGCTGGGCGCCGTGGACTCGTCCTTCCAGGAACGCGTCAAGGCCTACATGGAGAAGGCGGTCCGCGAAGCAAAGGAGCAGACGAGCTGGCGTCGGCCGGATGAGGACTACGAGCATGCGCTGGCCCGCTTCATCGACCTCCTCATGGCGCAGTTCGGCCGGGAGGGACTGGCGGAAGAAGTGGCCGGCCTCGCGCGACGCATCGCGCCGCACGGTGCGCTGAATTCGATCGCGCAGGCGCTGCTGCGTGTAACAGCGCCAGGCATCCCGGACATGTATCAGGGCACGGAGCTGTGGTCGCTCACGCTGGTGGACCCCGACAACCGGCGACCTGTCGACTACCGGCTCCGCGCAGCGCTGCTGGATTCGATCGAACGGCTGCTCGACCATCCCGAGCCCGCCTTGATACGCCAGCTGCTGGAAGAGTGGGAGGACGGCCGCATCAAGCTGCTGACGCTCGCGGCGGCGTTGCGGTTCAGGCGGCGGCACCGCGAAACGTTCGAGGAAGGCGGGGTGACGCCGCTGCAGGCGACCGGGGAGCACGCAGACCATGTGCTTGCGTTCGCGCGCGGCAGTGGGGCGGGCGCCTGCGTGATCGTGCTGCCCCGCTGGACGGCAATACTGGCGGGTGCGGAGGCCGCCGCTACGTCTGAAAGCTTCACACCGGTCCGACTCACCGGCGCTGGCTGGGGCGACACGCGGCTCATCGTGCCGGCGTCGCTGCGCCGGCCGTGGCACAATGCACTCACGGGTGAGACGCTGACGGACGAGAGCGGCGGAGATCTGGAGCTGGCGCGCGTGTTCGCGGCGATCCCGTTCGCGCTGCTCGACACGAGCCGGCCGATCGGCGCGTGAGCGCCGCCGGGGCACGGCATCCGCTTCGTCAGGCCTGCGGCAGAGCGTCGACGAACGCGGCCATCCGGCTGCGCGCCGCGGCGTCGGGCAGACGACCCATCCCGCCGCCAAGGTTGTCCAGCATGTGACGCGCCTGGCTCGTCGCCGGCGTCACGACGGTGACCGCGGGATGGCTGGCGGCGTACTTGATGAAGAACTGCGCCCACGTGGCAGCATCGAACTCCGCCGCCCAGTCCGGCACTTCCCTGCCCTCGATACGGTTCCACAGGCGGGTACGGCCGAACGGCACGTAGACCAGCACGCCGATGCGCCGCTCTGCGGCAAGTGGCAGCACGGTCTCCTCGACAGTGCGGTTGTCCACGGCGTAGTCGATGCCGATGAAGTCGATCGGCTCGTTGCGCATGATCTCCTGCAGGGCGCCGTACTGCCGTTCGTTCGTCGTCGTCACGCCGATGTAGCGCACGCGGTCCTGCTGCTTGTACTCCTTCAGGATGCCGAGCTGCGTCGGCACATCGCCGAGATTGTGGACCTGGATCAGGTCGAGCTTCGGCTTCCGCAGCTTCTGGAACGAAGCGTCGATCTGCGCCCGCGCCGCGGCCGGATCAGCAGCCGTCCCGCCACGCCCCGCGACGTTCACCTTGGTCGCCCAGAAAATGCGGTCTGTCAGCCCCAGTTCCCCTGCGATCTGGCCGGCGACGTCCTCCGAGGCCCCATAGCTCGGTGCGGTGTCGAAGACGGTACCGCCGTTGTCGAGCATCGTCTGCAGCACTTCGCGCAGGGCGGAGCGATCCTCGCTGCGCGCGACCGTTTGGAACGTCGCGGAGCTGCCGAGCCCCACTACCGGCAGCATTTCTCCGCTGGACGGAATGGCACGCATGATCATGGCGCGCGAGCGCGCGGCCGGCGCTGCGGACACGCAGCCGGGCACGACCATGGCGGCAGCACCGCCGGCAAGGGTGAGACGCAGCCATTCGCGACGTGAAAACATCAGCCACCTCCTGGTAGTGAACCGCAGTGAACAGCTACGATGCCGCCCGTGAGCGATTCCCACGTCACGCTCGCGAAGCCGGCGCGCTGCATCAGCATCGCCAGCTCAGGTGGCTCGGGGAACTGCAGCACGGACTCCGGCAGGTATGAATACGCCGTTCCGTGCTTCGACACAATGCGCCCGATCGTCGGCAGCACACGTCGGAAGTAGGCAAGGTAGAGGGCGCGGAACGGCTGCCACCGCGGCGTCATGAACTCCAGGATGACCAGCCGTCCGCCAGGCCGGAGCACGCGCGCGAGCTCCCGCAGTCCGCCCTCGAGCGAAGTCAGGTTTCGCACGCCGAACGCGACCATCGCGCCATCCACGGCGTGGTCCGGCAGCGGCAGCTCCAGAGCATCGGCACACGTGGGCAGAATCGACCGGCCGCGCAGCTTGCTGCGACCCATGTGCAGCATCGGGTACGAGAAATCGAAGCCGAGGACGGCGCCCGCGAACCCCGGGCGCGACGCCAGCTCCACGGACAGGTCCAGGGTGCCGGCGCACGCGTCCAGGAACACGCCGCGCGGCACGGAGTCGTTCAGCAGCCGATCGACCGCGCGCCGCCGCCACGCATGGTCGCGGTTCAGGCTCAGCAAGTGGTTGAGCAGGTCGTAGCGCGGTGCAATGTCGCCGAACATGCGGCGGACTTCCGTCGCCTTCGCCTCCGGCGGCGGTATGACTGCCATCGCGCGGGCCCTTTCCAATGCATTAGATTGCAGCTACGGCCGGACGCGGCGAAAGCTAGTCAGCCTCCCGGACCCGGGCAAGCGGAATTGCGGCGAAACCGCGCGCAATGCAGCCCCGTAAGGACCACAGGCAGCAGGCCGTTCACCGCCCGCGAGGAATTGGATTACACCATCCTGTCGGACCAGCAGGTCGTCCAGCTCGCCTCCGATGGCAGCGAGCGGGCGTTCCGGGAATTGATCGGGCGCTATCAGCGTCCGGTCTTTTCGCTCATCTACCGCCTCGTTCACGATCGGGAGCGCGCCGAAGACCTCGCCCAGGACACCTTCATCAAGGTGCTGAACGCCATCAATCGCTACAACCCGGAATACAAGTTCAGCTCCTGGATCTTCAAGATCGCACATAACACTGCGCTGGATCACCTGCGCCGCCGAGAGCCGAAGACACTGTCGCTGGACGGTTCGCCGCACGCCCGCACGGCCGCCGAAACGGAAGCCAGTACGATCACGCCCGAAAGCCCGACGGAGACGCCGGAGCAGTTCACCCTGAACCGTGAGCTGGGCAGCGAGATCGAGCTGGCGCTCGGTACGATCCGACCGGAGTACCGCAGCGCAATTGTGCTGTGCCACGTCGAGGGCAGGCCGTATGAGGAGATCGCCGAGATCATGGAAGTCCCGCTCGGTACCGTGAAGACGTACATACACCGGGGACGCAAGGAACTGATGTTGAAGCTGGAGCACCTCCGGTGCTGAAACCATGGCCCCGTCCGGGCCGTAGGGTATGGGAGAAACCCGGTATGGAGAGACGCCAACGATGATGGACACGCACCCGACAGCGGACAGGCTCGAGGCCTTCATTGAAGGCGTGCTCGAGGATTGCGACCGTGTCGTCGTCGCAAGCCACATCGTCGGCTGCGCGCGCTGTCAGTCGGAAGTCGAGGAGTGGCGCTCTCTGTTCGCGGCCCTGTCGAGCCTGCCGTCGCTGGAGCCAGCGGTCGGGTTCGCTGACCGTGTCATGCTCCGTGTGCGCGTCGCCGCGAGGCCGCACTGGCATGCTGCGTGGTGGGCCGCATGGGAGCAGGCGGCCGCGCACGCGGCAGCGCTCGCCGGCCGACTGACACCGAAGACCACGTTCGGCTGGGGCCTCGTCGCGGCGCTGCTGGCGCTGCCGGTCGCGCTTGGTGGCGGCATCGTCGCCTGGCTCGTTACGCGGTCATACCTCACGCCGCAGGCACTCTGGCTGTACACGCGCGACGGTATCGTCAACGGCCTGCAGGGTGTCGGATCCACTGCGATCGCATTCGTGATGCGGTCGGAGCTCGCTGCGTGGACGGTCGCGCGCAGCGTCGAATTCGTCGACACCGCGGGCATGACGGGCGTTGGGGCGATCATTGCCGCCGCCGGCGTGCTGACCATGCTCTCGATCTGGATCCTCTATCGCAACCTCTTCCGCACGCCAACGCGGGAATCGGATTATGCTACCTTCTCGTTCTGACCGTCCGGCGGGTGTCCGCACCATTGTGACTGGCGGCTTGCTCGTGCTGACCTCCGTCGGCCTGTCCGCACCGGCGGCTGCCATGCAGCAGCCGGCCGCGCCGGCGGCCCTGACGCAGACCATCGCACAGGTCGTGTCCAGCGAGTTCTCGATGTCCGGCTCCGAGGCGGCGCTCGACCTCGAGCTGGCTGGCGACCGGTCTCTAGAGATCGCGATCCGTGACGGCGGCGTCTTCATAGATGGCGTTCGCGTCGGCGACGCGGCGCGCGGCAGCGAGCTCGACCGCGCATGGCGCGATCTGCTGACAGGCGTGATGGGCGCGCCGGCCGCCGACCTGCCGCAGCTGCTGCACGACTGGCACGCGGAAGGCGAGCCGGGCACGCAGATGGATCGGGCCATCGAGAGCGCACTGACCGGCTCGGGCTCCGCGTTCCAGGGTACCGCGGCGGCACCGGCCGTGCCGACGCCGGACGTCGACCGTCTTCTGGACAGCATAGCGGAGCTCGAGCAGACCATTGTGAGGCTGGAGGGTTACCGCGAGCGCGTGGTGACAGAACGCACGGTCCGCCGTCGCGCGCCGTTCCGCTACATCGCCGAAGGCATCGCCGGCATATTCTCGATGCTCGTCACGTACGTCGTGCTGTTCGCGATCGGTTTCGGCGTGATCTTCTTCGGCGGCCGCTCCTATATCGAGGGTGTCGCGGACACCGCGCGTCACTCGACTGGTCGCAGTTTCCTCGTCGGCGTCGCCGCATGCTTCCTCGTGGTGCCCGCGTTCGTCATCGGCATCATCGCGCTGATCATTTCGATCATCGGCATTCCCGGCCTGCTCGTGTGGGTACCGGCCTTTCCGCTGGCAGTCGTGCTGTCGCTGATCCTCGGCTACCTGGGCATCGCACACGCGGCGGGTGAGGCTTTCGCCGAGCGACGCTACTACGCGTCCGACTGGTTCCAGCGTGGCAACTCGTACTACTTCCTGCTGTCCGGCCTCGGCCTGCTGCTCGCTCTGTTTCTCACTGCCCAGGTCGTCCACATGGCGGGCTCGTGGCTGCAGGCGATCAAGGGCGTGCTGATCTTCCTGGGCGTCGTCAGCACGGGCGTCGCAATCACGATCGGCTTCGGCGCAGTCCTGCTTTCCCGCGCCGGCACGCAACCGGTCCGCGACGGTGGAACATCGCAGGAGCAGGATCTGTTCTCGGAGGACGCCGATGTCTGAACGGAAGCTGCCGCGCGCGTTCGCGCTGCCGGCCATCGCACTTGCCATGGCACTCGTGCCGCCCGCTGCGCACGCGCAGGACTGGCGCACCCTGTCGCAGTCGCGGCAGGTCGCCGGTGAACGGGAGCTGCGCACCGACATCGAATACGCGGCGGGCACGCTCAGGATCTCGTCCGCGCCGGAGGGAACGCTCTACCGTGTCAACCTGCGGTACGACGCCGATGTTCTCGAGCCGAACGTCGGCTACGCGGGCAACCGGCTGCGTGTCGGCATGGATGGCGCCTCGCTGAAGCATCGCGGTGACATGAAGAGCGGGCAGCTCGACGTGGAGCTGGGCACGGGCGTGCCGCTGGACCTCAACGTCCAGTTCGGAGCAGCGGAGGCCGACCTGCAGCTTGGCGGACTGCGCATCCGCAAAGCCTCGATCTCGACTGGTGCGAGCACGGGTAGCTTGACGATCGCGCAGCCCAACGCCGAAGTATGCCGCGAGCTGAAGATCGAAGTCGGCGCGGCGCGATTCGAGGCGACGCAGCTCGGCAACCTCAATGCGGAGCGGATCGAGGTGAGAGGCGGCGTCGGCGAGGTCGTACTGGACTTCGGCGGCGATTGGCGGCGGGACCTGACCGGCACCGTGACTATCGGGCTGGGTACGCTGACGCTGAAGCTTCCGACCGGGCTTGGCGTGCGGATCAGGAAAGGCGGGCTGCTCGCGCCGTTCGACGGTCAGGGGCTGGTCAAGCGCGGCGACCTGTATTTCTCGGAGGACTGGGACACTGCGCAATACAAGCTGTCCCTGGACGTCGACGCGGCGCTCGGATCGGTCCGGGTCGTGTGGGTGGACTCTCAGGAAGGACGGTAATGACATGATTTCATCACTGCTCACCATGCTCGTCGTCGGATTCGTGGCGCTCGTCGCGATCGGGCATCGTGCTGTCGATCGTTGGCGCCCTCGTCGGCGTCGCGTTCACACTGCTGTTCAAGGTCGCGCCGATCCTGCTGGTCGGCTATGTCGTGCTGCGCCTGCTCGCGCCGAAGCAGAAGCGCCTCTCTGCAGAAGATCGGAAGTGGCTGGAGAGCTAGTGATGCGCTAGACGACGGCCGCAGCTTCCACCGCTTCGACGATTCGGTCGGCGATCGTGCGGAAGGCGGCTCCGGCCGGCGAGTCCGGAAGCGCGAGGGCGGTCGGCGTGCCGGTGTCACCCGCCTCGCGGACGCGCGGATCGAGCGGGATGGATCCGATCAGCGGCAGGTGCATGTCCTCAGCCAGCGCCGCACCGCCGCCATGACCGAACACCTCGATGTGTCCGTTGCAATGCGGGCACGCCATCCCCGTCATGTTCTCGACGAACCCGAAAATGCGCGTGTTCACGCGTTCGAACATGCGCACCGCGCGACGCACGTCACCGGTCGAGACTTCCTGCGGCGTCGTTACGAGCACCGCACCGCTGAGATTCACGATCTGCACCAGCGAGAGCTGCGCGTCTCCCGTTCCGGGCGGCATGTCGACGATGAGGTAGTCCAGCTCCCCCCATTCGACCTGCTCCAGGAACTGCTTCAGGATGCCTGATACGAGCGGGCCGCGCATGATGGCCGGCTGCTCGGCATCGAGCAGGAAGCCGAGCGACATCAGCTTCACACCGTGCGCCTCGAGCGGCACGATCTTCTCCGATCCCTTGTCCCCGGTCACCTTGGGCTTCCGCTTCTCGCCGAACATCAGCGGTATGTCCGGTCCGTAGACATCCGCATCGAGCAGGCCGACCCGCTTGCCGGCTGCGGCGAGCGCCGCGGCCAGGTTCGCCGCGACCGTCGACTTGCCGACGCCGCCCTTGCCCGAGCTGACCGCGATGACATGATCTATGCCCCGCACCAGAGACTCGTCCGGAGTCGGCGCCGGCACCGAGCCCGGCTGCAGCGTTTTCTTCGGCTGCGGCGCGTTCGGCAGACGCACATCGATCTTCACCTTCGTCACACCGGCAACGGCTTCCGCCGCCGCTCGCGCCTCCCGCACGAGGGTGCCGGCATCTTCGGGCCTGAGATTGAACTGAAACTTGAGCAGGCCGTTCTCGGCCAGCTCGAGGTTCTGCACGTGACCGCTGGACATCACATCGGTGCCCGAGCCGGTCATGACATGCTGCAGGGCCGCGGCTGCGCGCCCCAGAATCGTCTCGGTGGTATCGGTCATTACTGCCCTGTGTGAAGTGCGAACGGCCGGCAGCCCACGCGGGTGCCGGCCGTCCTAAAGGCAACCGCAACGGGGCGCCTCACAGCGCGAGAATGCCCCGCACCTCCGGCACTGCCATCATGATACGGCGCTCGATTCCCTGCTTGAGCGTCAGCATGGAGACCGGACAGGAGCCGCAGGCGCCGACGAGTCGCAGCTGCACGATGCCGTCGTCTTCATCGTAGTCGATGAACTCGACATCCCCGCCGTCGGAGCGAAGCGCCGGCCGGACCGACTCGAGCACGTCCTCGATCTTCTGCCGTGGGTCCAGTACGGTATCCATAACAGCCATCCCGCGAATCCCGGAGATACAGACTCCAACCTAGCCAGGGGGTGTACCCTGCAGCAACCCGAGGGGTTCACGCGCCGGGTGCCGCGGCAGGTTGACCTTCCGCCCTGCTGAGGGGTAGACTCCCGTCTGCATTGCAACATGAACGGTGCCCGCGCGGGGCCTACAGGAGGAAAATAATGGCGACGATGACTGAGATTCCACCCTTTACCAACGAGGCTCTCCTCGACTGGAACGACGTCGACAATGGACGGCGCATGGAGGAGGCGCTCGCGCAGGTGCGCGCCGGACTCGGCCAGAGGTATCCGCTCGTGATCGGCGGCCGCAAGATCACGGATGGCGACCGCGACTCTTCGACCAGCCCGTCCAATCCTGATCTCGTCATCGGCTACACCGTCCGCGCGACGAATGAACATGCGACAGCAGCAGTCGGCGCTGCGGCTGAAGCGTTCAAGACGTGGCGCAAGGTGTCATGGGAGGAGCGGGCAGACTACCTGTTCCGCACGGCCGAGATCCTGCGCCAGCGCCGGTTCGAGTTCAATGCACTGATGGTCTACGAGGTCAGCAAGAGCTGGTCGGAGGCCGACGGCGACACGGCAGAGCTGATCGACTTCGCCGAGTACTACGCACGCGAGGCGCTGCGGATCGGCGCGTCCCACGATGTCGTGCCGAACGCGGGTGAGCGAGGTGAACTGCGCTACATTCCGCTCGGCGTCGGCGTCGTCATCCCGCCGTGGAACTTCCCCGCCGCGATCATGGGCGGCATGACGATGGCCGCGATCGTGACCGGCAACACCGTCGTGCTGAAGCCCGCGCAGACGTCGGCGATCATCGCGGCGCGGTTCGTCGAGATCCTGAACGACGACCTCGGACTGCCGGCCGGCGTGCTGAACTTCCTGCCTGGTCCCGGCCGCATCGTCGGTGAAACCGTGGTCGATGATGCGCGCACGAGGTTCGTCGCATTCACCGGCTCGAAGGAAGTCGGCATCCGCATTTACGAGCGTGCCGCGAAGGTGCACCCGGGTCAGATCTGGCTGAAGCGTACGATCCTGGAGATGGGCGGCAAGGATTCGATCGTCGTGGACGAGACGGCAGACCTCGACGCCGCAGCGCAGGGCATCGTCGCCGCGGCGTTCGGGTTCCAGGGTCAGAAGTGCTCCGCGTGCTCGCGCGCAATCGTCGTGGAGTCGGTCTACGACGAGGTCCTCGCCAAGGTCGTCGCCGGTGCCAGGAAGCTGACACAGGGCGACCCTGCTGACCGCAACAACGTCGTGGGCGCGGTCATCGACGACAAGGCGTTCGCGAAGATCAGCGAGTACATCGAGATCGGCAAGAAAGAGGGTCGCCTCGTGCTCGGCGGCACGCCGAAGGACCCGAAGGAGTCCGGCGGCTACTTCATTCCGCCGACCATTTTCGCCGATGTCGCGCCCGACGCGCGACTCTCACTCGAGGAAATCTTCGGACCGGTCCTCACCTTCATCAAGGCGAAGGACTACGACGAGGCGATGCAGATCGTGAACAACACGGAGTTCGGCCTGACCGGCTCGCTCTACTCGCAGGTGCCGGAGCGCCTCGAACAGGCAGCCGAGGACTTCCACGTCGGCAACCTGTACCTGAACCGCAAGTGCACCGGTGCGCTGGTCGGCGTGCACCCATTCGGCGGTTTCAACATGTCCGGTACGGACTCGAAGGCGGGCGGGCCCGACTACCTGCTCCTCTTCACGCAGGGCAAGAGCATCGCCCAGAAAGTCTGACGGGGAGCGGCGATCGGAGGAGCGGGGGAGCGGGGGTAACGGCGGAAACGGCGGGTGGGCATCGGAAAGCTCGCCTGCCGTTTCCTGCGTTCAGGTTCAGGGGGCGGGGGGTTCAGGGGGCGCGCCGCGCGGGGCGAGGCTGTTCACGATCCGGGCGCCGTGATCGCGGCCGTTCTCGATGAAGACCTTGTTCGCATTGAAGCCCGCCGACAGCACACCCGCAATGAAGACACCTGCCACGTTCGTCTCCATGGTTCCCGGATCGTGGTGCGGGATGCCGGTGTCTGGGTCGAACTCGACGCCGAGCGAGCGCAGCATGGCGCCGTCGGGCGTGTAGCCGGTCATAGCCAGGACGCGGTCATTGGGCAGCGTCTCAAGCGTACCGGTCTCCTGATCGCGAACCACTACGCTCGCCGGGCTGATCTCCTCGAGGCGGGAGCGGAAGCGCGCCTGGATCGCGCCTTCGCGGAGCCGCGCCTCGATGTCCGGCCGGACCCACGGCTTCACGTTCGGATCGAGCGTTTCGGCGAAATGCACGATCGTAACGCGCGCACCCCAGTGGTACAGCTCGAGGGCCGCATCGACGGCGCTGTTGCCGCCACCCACGACGACCACGTCCTGATCGTGAAACACATGCCCCTCGCGGTAGTTGTGTGCGACCTTGGGCAGATCCTCGCCCGACACGCCCAGCAGGTTCGGCGAGTCGAAGTAGCCGGTGGCGATGACGATGTTGCGTGCCTCGTACTCGTGCGCAGCGCCATTCGCAGTCACCGTCGACAGCGCGTACGAACGGGTGACTTCCCCGTCCGGGGCGCTGCGTGCCGTGGCCGTTCGCACTTCCTCGTACTGGTGCAGGTCCAGGTCGAACTCGCGCGCAGTCCGCTGGTAGTACCGCAGTGCTTCTCTCCGCGTCGGCTTGTCGCCCACGACCACGAACGGGATGCCGCCGATCTCCAGCCGATCCGCAGTGCTGAAGAACGTCATGTGAGTCGGGTACTGCGAGATGGATGCGACCACGCAGCCGCGGTCGAACAGCACGCAGGAAACACCAGCCTGACGGGCGGCGATGCCCACAGCGAGGCCGCACGGCCCGGCGCCGATCACCGCGATGTCGATCATCGGCCGCGTTCGTCAGCGCCGGCGAGCACGATCGACCTGGAGCGCCGGTCGTCGGCGGCGGCAGCGGCGTCTTCGATCACGCCGTGACGGCCTGCAGGGCCGCGCCGCCTGCCTCCGGCGCGAGCGCCCGGGCGAGGTCGCCAATGAGGTCGGCGGCGTCCTCGATGCCGAGCGACAGGCGGATGAATCCGTCGCGGACGCCGGCGGCGGTGCGCTCGGCGGCGCTCAGGTCCGCATGCGAAGTGAAGCGCGGCATCGAAACCAGTGTCTCGACGCCGCCGAGGCTGGGCGCGACACACATCAGCTCGAGCCGGTCCAGTACGCGCAGCGCGGCGGCGTCGCCGCCGTGAACGACCATTGATACCATGCCGCCGAACCCGCTGAACAGCCGGGTCGCGCGCTCGTGGTCCCGATGCGCGGGCAGGCCCGGATAGAAGACTTCACTCACAGCCGGGTGCAGCTGCAACCATTCGGCGACGCGCATGCCGTTCTCGTTGTGACGCTGCATGCGAACGGACAGTGTCTTCACGCCGCGCTCGAGAAGCCACGCGCCGTGGGGATCCAGCACGGGTCCGAAGCTCTTTGCCAGTTCCTTCACTTCGGCGATCAGTTCGCCGCTGCCGGCGACTACGCCAGCAGTCAGGTCCGAGTGGCCGCCCAGGTACTTGGTGGCACTGTGGAACACGAGGTCGGCGCCGTGCTCGAGCGGACGGAAATTGATGGGTGTTGCGAACGTCGCATCCACGATGAGCGGGATGCGCCACTCGCGCGCGACCGCCGCAGCCGCCTCGATGTCGGGTACCCCCAGCGTCGGGTTGACGGGCACCTCCATGAGCAGTGCGCGCGTGTTGTGCTGCACAGCCTCACGCCAGCCGACCGCGTCCGGCAGGAGTGTGGTATCGATACCGAGACGCGGCAGATCCCGGCGCAGCAGGCGCAGCGTACCGCCGTAGAGCTCGCGCTGCGCCACGATGTGGCCACCCGCCCCCGCACACGAGAGCAGCGCCAGCGCGCACGCAGCGTTGCCGCTCGCCAGCACGACCGCATCGGCCGCTCCTTCCAGGGTCGCCAGCTTCGCCGCGAGTGCGATGTGGTTGGGGTTGGAGCCGTACCGCGTGTAACGAACCTCGCCGCCTGCTTCGGCGTCCGTGTAGAAGGTGGACGCCTGGTAGATCGGCATCACGACCGGGGCGCCGGCGACCGGCGCAGGCGATCCCGCGTGGACCGCCCGGGTGGACATGCCCTGGTGCGTGTCCGTGCCGGACTCAGGACTCATCGCGCCACATGGCCACCTGGCCGGCGTAGTGATCCAGCAGCGCCTCGGCGCCTTCGCCCTCGGCCGCCTCCACCGTAATGACGAAGTACGGCTTGTCGGAGTGCGGTATGATCATCGCCCATTCGAGCTCACCCTTCCAGATCTTTATGCCATCCACGAGCTGTCGTCGCTCGTGCTCCGTTTCCTGCATCAATCTGCGCATTACCGCTCCCTTGCGACCCCATGCGCACGCGACCCGCTCCTGACGCACGTACATCCGCGGATGCCCATCGGCCAGCTCGCTCAGCCGCGAGCCCGACGCAGCGAGTGCCTGCAGCAGCCGCGTGGCCGCATACATTGCATCGTACGCCGGCAGAAAGTGCGGCAGGATGAACTCGCCACGCGTGCCTGCGATCAGGTCGGCCCGATCGGCAGAGGCCATCATCGCATGATGCTCGGTCTTGGTCCACAGAACCGTGCCGCCGCTGCTGCGGATCAGCCCGGCCACTGCCGCCGGACTCGTCACCGGAATCGCGACCTTCCGTACACCCATGTGCTCGAGAGCGAGCTGCACGAAGATCAGCTGCGTCATCTCCGCGGGCAGCGCACGCCCCAGGTCGTCCACCAGGTGAATGACTTCCCCGCTCGGGTCGATCCACAGGCCCAGGTCCGCGTTGATCGAGCGGACGATGCCGCCAAGACGCTGCAGCGACTCCTCGAACTCCTGCTGCGTCCTCGACAGCCGCCCCGGCGCCGAGTACGCGTTCAGGCTGACCATTTCGGCACCCAGTGTGCCCAGCAGGCCCGGCAGCACGGCGACCGTGGTGCCATATGAGAAGTCGACGACCAGGTTGAAGTGACGCGCCGCGATCGCCTCCGTCCCCGTCTCGGCGAGGAAGTGCTCATGATATCCCTCCACTACTCGTGTCGGGAAGTTCAGGTCTCCCGTGCCCTCGGGACCCGCGCGTGGAAAGTCCTCCCGCGCGAAGAAACGCTCGATCGACTGCGTCTTGCCCGGCGGCAGGTCGCGTCCGTCGGCGTCGAAGAACAGGATGTCGATGATCTTGGCATCGAACGGCGACCTCCGGACGTGCACGCCGCCCGCTTCCCTGCCATGGTGAACGGCGTGGCGTACGACGGGAATGGGCATCTCGCGCAGGTCCTCGACGTTCAGGCCGGCGGACATGAAGCCGGACATGAGTGCGCGGTTGATCATGCGTGACGCGCGGTCCGAGTCCCGGGATGCTGCGACGTAGGCGCCCGGCCCGAGTATCGCCCCGAACGCGCCGGCCAGGCGCGCGGCGATCTCCGGGGTAAGCTCGTAATTGGCGACGCCACTGACTCGCGCGCCGGCGAACAGGCTGCGCTCCCACGACTCGCCCCAGATCAGCGAATGCGTGAGCGACGCTCTCTCCTCGACCACCTTCTCCGGCCACACCTTCACGTTCGGCCCGACGACGGCGAAATCGCCGACACGCGCCGCGTCGGAGATGATGCACTTCTCCCGGATGATTGCGGCCTTGCCGATGTCCACGCGGCTGGCACAGACGGATTCACTGACGCGCACGCGCCGGCCGATGCGGCAATCGTCCCACAGCACCGCGTTGCGGAGCTCGGCGCCGGCGCCGATCGTGGTGCCGGCACCTACCACGACATTGTCGAGCGTCACGTCGGCGTCGACGCGGACACCGCGGTCCAGCAGGACGGTGCCGCCGATGCGCACATTGTCACCGACCACCGCATCCGGTGCGAGCCAGAGTGTGCCGTCCGGCACGTCGTGCCGCTCGCCGCCCATCTCGAGCGCGACGCGACCGGCGAGCACGTCGCCGTGCGCCGTACGGTACTCGTCGATGTTGCCGATATCGCGCCAGTATCCGCTGGCGACGTAGCCGAACAGGGCAGCGCCTTCCCGCAGCATCTGGGGGAACAGATCCTTCGAGAAGTCCACGTTCGTTTGAGGCGGCACGCGCTGCAGCGCTTCGGGCTCCAGGATGTAGATGCCGGTATTGATCGTGTCGCTGAAAACTTCGCCCCAGGTCGGCTTCTCCAGGAAGCGCGCGATCCGGCCCGTCTGCGCATCGGCGATCACGATGCCGAAAGCGAGCGGATTCTCGACGGACGTGAGCGCAATGGTGGCTTCGGCACTGCGTTCCTCGTGCGAGCGGATGGCCGCGCCGAGGTCGAAATCGGTGAGCACGTCGCCGCTGATGACGATCACGCGATCATCCATGATCAGGTCGCCGGCATTGCGGACGGCGCCCGCCGTGCCGTAGTCCGCGTCTGCCGTGACGTAGCGCATGCTCACGCCGAACGCGGAACCGTCGCCGAAATGCGATATGATGTGATCGGGCTGGAAGTACAGGATCGAAACCAGATCCGTGATTCCGTGACGTCGCAGCAGCGCGACGATGTGCTCCATGATCGGCCGATTCGCGACCGGCACCATGGGCTTCGGCCGGTTGATCGTCAACGGCTTCAGGCGTGTGCCAAAGCCTCCAGCCATGATCACGCCCTTCACACCGCCTCCAGTCGATAGTCGTCGTAACCGCGGTTCCGGTGGGGAGCAATCGTCGTGCCGCATCCAAGGTAGAGAGCGCCGCCGGCGCCTGCAAACGGATGCTTGACGCCGACCGTGCGACTGTGGCATTCTGAATACCAATGAACCGTGAAAGTACGAAAGCGGCGGCTGAGTCGGTGCTGCGGGAATTACCGTCAGTGATCGGCGCCTCCGTTCGCGAAGACGTATACGGCCACCCGCGGGAAATTCACCTGCTGGTACGTGCGGGGCCGAATCCCCGCCACCTCGCCTATGACGTGCGGGAGCTGCTCGAGGAGCGGCTCGGCATACCGATCGACCAACGCGTCATCAGCATAGCGCAGCTCGCGCCGGGGCGCAGACCCGGGCCGCTGCTCGCCAGCATCGCGGACGGACAGCACACCAGCCGGACGAGCACCCCGGCGGCCGTGGCCGAGCCTGCGGCAGCGGCGGGAGTAGCTGCGGTCGAAGAGCCGAAACCGCGACTCGACCCGCGTGTGCAGTTCACGGGCATGACCACGGATTCGGTCGAGAACCGCGTCCGCATCCGCATCTCGCTGGACCTGAACGGCGTAGAACATGTCGGCGAGGCGACCGGCCTCGACACGGCCCCGGCCCGTCTGCGCGCGTGTGCCGGAGCTACGCTGCAGGCGGTGGATACGACGTGCGTCGGGCGGGCACGCTTCGAGGTGGAGCATATCGCAGTGGTGCGCGCGTTCGAGCGCGAGTACGTCATGGTGACGGCACTCGTCAGCTCTCCGTTCCTCGGCAGGCGGCCGATCCCGCTGGTAGCTGCTCAGCCGGTCGAGATGGATCCCGAGTCTGCCGCGGCACTCGCCGCGCTGAAGGCCGTCAATCGGACGCTGTCGCTGGTTCTTCGTCTGGGCGAGCCGACTGCGCCACCGCAACGCTCTCGCGCGCGACACGGCTGACCTGCTCTTCGGCCTCACGTGCCAGAGGTCAGGTCGCACCGGATCCGGGCAGGAGTGTGGTGAGCGAGCAGTAGGAGAGGGGCGCGCCCTGCCTGAGCACGGCGCGCCGTGCGGCCAGCCGGTCGAGCGCCGCCGCGGCGTCGGTTACGGACGCGCCTGACTCAGTCGCTATGTCGGCGGGAACACCGAGTCGCACGCGCTGCAGCGCGTGCCACGATGCGCGCTCGGAATCATCAGCCAGACCGAGCAGCACGAACTCGCCTTCGACCTCGGCGACCAGGGACAGCGCGTGGCGAACGAGGACTTCCTCGATCGGGTCGCGATGCTGTTCGCCCAGCCCCCGTGCCACGAAGTACGCGTCGGCGGGCCGGTCCTCCGCCTGATAACGCTGGATCAGCTTGGCCACGACTTCGTCCGCGCAACTGTAGTCGAGCACGACGACCTGCGTGAAGTCGAGCACGGACAGGCAGACGGAGCCGATCTCGCCGATCTGCGTCTCGATCCCGAGGCGAAGGGCCCTGCCGGTCGGTCGGGTCACGAGATGAGAGTACAGGCTGGCCACCGAACGGTGCACCAGGGATGAGAGATCGAACGAGAACGGAACCACATCGCGCCCCGGCTTCATCGGCCCGCCTTCATTGCACCGGCGGCGCCGGCCTCTGCAGGCACGCGCGCCGGCAGCACTATGCCGATCTGCGAGCCGGGCAGATAGGGCAGCCCCCGCTGCAGCGGCGCCCCTTCGTCCCATGACGGGATGTCGGCGATGCGCGCGGTGCCGCTGCGGATCGAGACGCGGCCGCCCCAACGCGCGACCATTTTCCGGATCTGCTGCAGCCCCTGGCCCCGGCCGGGATCGTGGAAGCGCGACTGTGCGTGCATGAACGCGGCTTCGAGTGCCGCAGCGTCATCCCAGTGCTCGTGCCGTGCCGCGTGCGCGCCGGCCATCGACGCTCTGAATCCAATACCCAGGTCCATCACTGCGATCACGACGACTCTGCGGCCGACCTTCTTCGTCCAGTTGTACGTCTGCGTGGCGACCCAGCCACTGGCTTCGGCATGCTCGATGATGTTCTGGCAGACTTCCGACAGGATCACCGTGAACTGGAACGCCTCGCTCCGCGGGTAGTGGAGCTGACTGGTAAGGATCTGCATGCCGCGACTGTTGACGAGATCGACGATCTTGTGCACGTCCGCGTGCGAGTTGATCGGTGTCACCTCGAGCAGAACTTCGGACACGCCGGCCTCGGTACGGTTGCGCGGGCGCGGTCCGTTCAGCTCGAAGATGGGATCGGCGTGCTCGAAGAATGCCATCCGGCCCATGTAGCTGACGACGTCAGCCGAATCGGGCATTTTCAGCAGCGGCTGCTCGCCGCGGCGACGCACGACTTCGCCGAGCGCGAGCAGACCGACCATGCCGTAGGGATCGGCCCACCGCACATGCGTCGCGTCGAACAGCAGGCGCTCCTCTTCCGCCGCAGCGACCTCACGCACCGTTGCTTCGAAGTAGCGTTCGTCGAGCGACGCCGGCAGCGTTATCACTTTCACGTTCCGATTCGACCCTGCAGATGGTGATGGAGGCCGGTCGCCCCGCGGTGCTCGACATTGCGCGACGCTGCGTGGTTCGCGCGACGCATCGCCTCGTCGAGCCCGCAGCGCGCGAGCAGGCTGAAGAAGAAACTTGCACCCCACACATCGCCGCACCCGGTAGGATCGCCTGCGCGCGGCAGCAGATCCGTCGGCACGCGACGGGTCCGGACGGGTCCGCGGTCTGCATGCGGACCTGCGCTCACCAAGCGCGATCGCTGCCACCGCCGCGGATCGGCCGGCAGGTCGGGTGCTGCGAAATATACGGCGCCGCGTTCCCCCAGAGTCACCAGCAGCAGCCGCGGCGCGTCGCCCACGACGTCAGCGGCGAACAGGAACGGGTCGCCCCAGGCCTGTGCAAGCAGGCCGAGCTCGTCCTCGTTGAGCTGCACCGCATCGAAGCAGCGCAGCCACTCGCGCCAGGCGTGCAGCGGCCGCGGCTGCCGCACGCCGCCAGGGCCGACACCCAGCATGAGTGAATGCAGGTCGGCGTACATTGGGCCGGCGAAGTTCGCCCGCAGCGCGAGCACGGTCGGCAGGTCGAGCTCGAAGCCCGAGATGAAGTTGATGTAGAGCGCATCCACGTCGGCGACGATGGCCTCCAGCTCGCTCCACGACCACGGGCTGACACCGCCTGTCAGACGCTCCGTGCGGCGCGCGGCGTCCTCGTAGCGGAGGTCCACGCGATTGTTCGGCTCATCGACGACGCGCACGCCAGCGTCGAGATCCATACCCGGCATGGCGCGCAGATGCTGGAACGCGCGCTCGGCGAAATCGGCGCCGACCCGGACGATCGGCACGACAGTCACGCCCGCGGGCGATGCGGCCGAAGCGGCGGCCAGTGCGTACGAGATGCCGCCCCACTCCTCGACCGGTGCGTCCCGGCCGTCGCGCGCATAGATCCGGTCCCAGACCATGGTGCCCAGCACGCCGACTCGCATCAGACGGCCCCGAACGTCTCCCGCTTGAATACCGCGATGGCGCCGATCACGCCGGCCGTGCCGGGCAGCTGCGCCGACACGATCTGACACGCCTCCTGCGCGCTCTTGAACGCACGCTTGCGTACCTCTGCGCGCAGCGGCGAGAACAGGTGGTCGCCCGCGCGCGTCACGCCACCGGTGATCACCACCATCTCCGGGTTCAGCACATTGATCATGTTGGCGACACCGGCGCCGAGGAACTTGGCAGTCTCGCGCATCACGTCGTTGGCGTACGGGTCGCCCAGCACGACGCCCTCGTAGACGGTGGCTGCCGTGATGCTCTCGAGCTTGCCACCCACGAGAGCGGGCAGCAGCGATTCGGCGCCCGCCTCGATGCCCTCGACCGCACGCAGCGCGATGGCCGGTCCGGAAGCGTACGCCTCGAGACAGCCGTAGTTGCCGCACTTGCACTTGCGCCCGTTCGCCTCGATCGTCATGTGTCCGATCTCACCCGCGGCATCGCTCACGCCGTGGAAGATCTCGCCGTTCAGCACAATGCCGCCGCCGATGCCGGTGCCGAGCGTGAGACCGACGAGCGTCTGCACGTCGCGTCCGGCACCCAGCCACCACTCGCCGTACGTCGCGCAGTTCGCGTCGTTGTCGAGCGTTGCCGGCAGGCCCACGGCGTTCGAGATCAGATCGCGCAGCGGGAAGTTGCGCCAGCCCAGGTTCGGCGTGTTGATGACCGTACCGGTCTTGCGGTCGAGCGGACCCGGCGAGCCGATGCCGACGCCCGCGAAATCGGCGCGCGTGCCGCCATGCTGTGCGACCACCTCGTCCATGCAATCGACGATGAGGCCACAGATGCGATCCACGACGAATTTGGCACCGCGCTGAGCTTCCGTCGGCACATTGCGCAGCGCCAGCACCTCGCCGGTGCCGCCATCGAGCGGCAGCACACCCACGACGATGTTCGTGCCGCCGAGATCGACGCCGACCAGCCACTTCGCATTCGTCGGCAGCGCGTCAGGACCGGCTTCGCTGTTGATCTCCACCAATGCGTCTCTCGGTGATCCGGGGGCGTTCCGCTGCATCACATCTGGCACGACCACGACGGCTTGCGCAAGTGCGAGATCCGACCGCGCCGTTCTCGCCGCCTCTGGTAATATACCGGTATTCATCGGCGACTGCAGGGCGTCGCGATCGGTGCCGTCGACGGGACGTCAGCCTGCACTGCGAACTCTCCGCGCATACGTGAGGTTGCACTCCAGCCGCGCCTTGGGTACATTGGATATGAGACTCTCGCACAGCCTAAGGCAGCGTCTAGTTCTGTTCTGCGCAGTTTTCCTCCCTTACGCCACCAGGCCCTTACGCTACCTCACAAGGAGACTTTATTGATGAAGCGAAATGTGAACCTCATCGGCGCCGGACTATGAGAGGGCCCTGTCGGCGCGGAAGGGCTGAAGGCGCACCTGGCACGCGAGATGATCCCCTACAGTCCGGAGGAGCTGCTCGCGATCGCCGAGGCTCGAGTTCAAGTGGATGGACGAGGCGCTGCTGTCCGCGTCGCGACGCATGGGTTACGGCGATGATTGGCGCGCCGCGCAGGAAATCGTAAAGCAGGCTGCCGTACCACCCGGCGAGAAGCAGGCACTGGTGCGGGACCTGGGATACGAGTCGGAAGCATTTGTCGAGGCGCACGATCTGATCACGATGCCGCCGCACATGCGCGAGATCTGGCGGATGGCGATGAAGTCCGCCGAGCGCCAGGTCGGCGGCGCATTCTTCTACGGTGGTCTCGAGATCGGCATCTCGTACGCGACGGAGGAGCAGTCGCACGACCTCAAGCTGATGAGCATGCGCGGCAACAACCCGCACTTCAACCGCGCGACCGTGCATCACGAGCTCATTCCGGGACACGGTCTCCAGAGCTGGATGACCAGTCGGTTCAACTCCCATCGTTCGATGTTCGGCGGGCCGTTCTGGGGCGAGGGCTGGGCGCTCTACTTCGAGTTCGTACTGTGGGACAAGGACTTCGCGCGCGGCCCGGAGGACGAAATCGGGATGCTGTTCTGGCGCATGCATCGGGCTGCCCGCATTCACTCATCATCAGCTACCACCTGGGGCTGATGACGCCGGAAGAGGGTGTCGAATACCTCATCGACCTGGTGGGCTTCGAGCGGGCCAACGCCGAGGCGGAAGTCGGCTGGGGCATCCGTGCGGAGCCGCTTTACCAGGCCGGCTACATGCTGGGCGGGCTGCAGTTCTACGCGCTCCGCAAGGAGCTCGTGGACAGCGGCGTGATGTCGGAGCGCGAATTCCATGACACCATCCTCCAGCGTGGCCGGATGCCGGTCGAAATGGTCCGGCTGCGACTGACGGGACAGGGCCTGGCACGGGACTACCGGACGCAGTGGCGCTTCGCCGGCGATCCGCTGACCGATCTCGAGAGGATGCAATGATGCGAAGTGGAATCATGATCGTCGCTCTCGGCCTGGTGGCCGGTCCGCTGGCCGTCGAGGCTCAGGGCGCGCGCGCGGGCACGGATGCGTCGTGGGCGGAAGACATCCCATCGCCGGCGGCGCTGGTGGCCTTTGCCCGCGGTGAGAGCGAGCTGCGCAACGCCGCCAGTGCGTACAGCGCGGGCCGCGCGGCGATGCGGCGCAGCCTCGAAGGGCTGCCGCCCGCACAGGCGGAGCAGTCGGAACAGCGCTGGTTCGCGTCGTGGCGAGACGAGCTCGCCGCGCTCGATTTCGACGCGCTCAGTGTCGAAGGCAAGATCGACTACATCGTTCTGCGCAACGAGATCGAGTTCGACATGGACACCGATCCGCCGCCGGGCGGCGGCGAAGGTCCGATCGGCGACGCCGCGCTGCGCGCCCATCTTCGCAGCGCGATGATTCCCTATTCGCCGGAGGAGCTGCTCGCGATTGCCGAGCGGGAGTTCGAGTGGATGGATCGGGCGCTGCTCGATGCCTCCCGTCGTATGGGCTACGGCGACGACTGGCGCATGGCGCAGGAGATGGTCAAGCGCGCGGCCGTGCCGCCCGGCGAGAAGCCCGGTCTGATCCGCGACCTCGCCTACCAGTCGGAGGCGTTCCTCGAGGAGCACAACTCGATCACGCTACCATCGCACATGCGGGAGATCTGGCGCATGAACATGCGCGGCCCCGAATCGCAGCTCGTGAACCCATTCTTCACCGGCGGTCTCACGATCACGATCTCGTACCCGACCGACGAGATGTCGCACGACCAGAAGCTGATGAGCATGCGGGGCAACAACCCGCACTTCAACCGGGCGACCGTTCATCACGAGCTGATCCCCGGCCACGGCCTGCAGAGCTGGATGACCACGCGTTTCAACAGCCATCGTCGGAGTGCCGGACCCTTCTGGGGCGAGGGCTGGGCGCTCTACTACGAGTTCGTGCTGTGGGACCAGGGCTTCCCACGCGGACCCGAGGATGAGATCGGCATGCTGTTCTGGCGCATGCATCGCGCGGCCCGGATTGTGTTTTCGCTGAACTACCATCTCGGCCGCATGACACCCGAGCAGGCTTCCGAATACCTGGTGCAGCGCGTCGGCTTCGAGCGCGCGAACGCCGAGGCGGAAGTGCGCCGGTCCGTCGATGCCGCACCCCTGTACCAGCTCGCCTACATGATCGGCGGGCTTCAGTTCAAGTCGCTGCGCGAGGAGTTCGTCGACACGGGGCTGATCTCCGAGCGCGAGTTCCACGACACGATCCTTCAGGGCGGCCGCATTCCGGTCGAGCTGGTGCGGTTGCGGCTGCTCGGTGAGGGGCTGACCCGCGACTACACGACACAATGGCGGTTCGCCGGCGACCCGCTGACTTCCCAGTGAGGCGAGACATCATGGCTATCTTCAGCTTGCCGACGCGCTCCGCGCCGATCCTGGCCCTTCTCGTTGTCGGGCTGGCCGCAACCACACCGCTGCACGCGCAGGGCCGCCGCGGCGGCGGTGCCGCGAGCACCGACACCACGGGACAGGGCGGCGCACCCTCCCTCCGCGCGTTGATCCAGCAGACGCTCGCCGAGAGCGATCTGCGGCTGGTCACGCGCCGCTTCGAAGCTGATCTGCAGAATCTGCGGCAGCGCTACGACTTCGAGCACTCGCCTGTGCGGATCGCTCGCGAACGCCGGTTCTACGCCGGCTGGCAGGAGCAGATCGCCGCCATGAACATCAGCGCGCTGAATGTCGCCGGCCGTACGGCGCATGCGGAGCTGCTCGGCGTGATTGCCGCAGGGCTGGCCGACCTCGATACGCAGGAACGCCATGTCGCGGAATGGGCGCCGCTCGTGCCGTTCGCGCGCTCCATCCAGCAGCTGCAGGAGAAGCGGCGCGATCGTCTGGACGCCGAGGCGGAGGAGTCCGCGCGCATCGTTCATGAGGCCCGCGTCGAGGTGCAGCGACTGCTTGCCGCGCTCGATCCGGAATCGCAGGAGTTCAGGTCTGTCACTCCCGCGATCGCACAGCGCGCGTCCGCCCACGTCACTTCGCTCAACGAGACACTCGAGAACTGGCACGAATACTACAGCGGTTTCGACCCGCTGTTCACGTGGTGGGTCCGTACGCCGTACGCGGAGCTGACCGAGGCGCTCGACGCCTACGCTCTGGCCATACAGCGGAAGTGGCCGGCTGACGTAATGTGAGGGTGAACAGCGTGAAGCGTGAAACGTGCGCGAACGTAGCTGAGGCGCGCTCAGTTGGCGCCGGGCTGCGTGTCTATTCTCAGTGACGCGTCGGCTGCGAGCTCCGCAATGCCGCGGCGTGCCCGGTACTCTCCCGACTGCCTGATCCGCTGCAGGATCTCGCGATTCCGCTGCACGACATCCAGATCGCGGTACGGTCGCGCGTGATCGAGATGCAGGCAGACGGCCCGGTGTCTAATCTGCCGGCCGGGAACGCCGAGATTCTCCAGCCGATAGCCGAGCGCGCGATCGAGGCCGCCATACCCCATCTCGCCCTCGAAGCCGTTGACCTCCAGGAGCATGGCGCGCGCGACGGAGGCGTTGTTGCCGTGAAAGTGAGCTGCTGTCGGCGTCAGTCGGTCGAACAGGGCGCCGAGCCGGCGAGAGCGCACCAGGCGCAGCGCCCGGCGGCCGGGACGCCAGCCGTGCGCCCTGAGCCAGTCGATCTGGCTGAAGCGGCCCGACACGACATCGGCGATGGTGATCGCTGCGGACACCTGCGCCGGCAGCTTGACATAGCCGCCGGCGAGGTACCGGCCGGGCCCGGTCAGTGAATAGTGGACATCCAGCAGATCGCGGCGCGGGATGCAGTCGCCGTCCGTGAACAGCAGGTGATCGCCGCTCGCCGCTACAATGGCGCGGTTCAGTATTTCCGTCTTCCGGAAGCCGCGATCCTCGTGCCAGACGTGGACCAGATCGAGCCCGGTCGCGGATCGCGTGCGGCGGATCACATCGCGGGTCGCGGGCCCAGAGCCGTCGTCCGCCACAACCACCTCGAAATCCCTGCGGCTCTGCACCGCATAGCCCCAGAGCACCCGCTCGAGCAACGACGGCTGATTGTACGTCGAGATGATCACGGACATGTGCATGGTGCCGGTCTCCGGACGCTACGTGCAGAGTACTTCGCTCGCGGTCGAAACATCATCTCCGATGATGGGCTGCAGCGTGTAGGATCGCTCGCGCAGCCACGAGAGACACCGGCCGTGGATCGCGGCGCCGTGCGTCGACAGGAAGATGGCCGGCAGATGCGCACGGATCGTTTCCTCGGCGCCCTGCAGCACGCTCAGCTCCGCACCTTCCACATCGATCTTCAGGTATCCCGGCTGCACCGACCGGTCGCGGCAGAAGTCATCGATGCGCACGGTCCGCACCTCCAGCGCGCCAACTGCGGAGAGCCTGCCCGTTCCACTGCCCGAACCGAATGAGAAGTGCGCCGTGCCGCTGGTGTCGGAGACTGCCGCGTTCTCCACTGTCACCGTCGCGTGGCCGTTGAGGGCGACGTGCCTGCGCAGGAAGGCATGGTTCACCGGATCCGGCTCGAATGCGAACACGCGGCCATGCGTTCCTGCGAGCACGGCCGACAGGAGCGTGTAGTAGCCCACGTGCGCGCCGATGTCGAGAACGGTTGCGCCCGGAGCGATCCGCTCCTGGAAGAGTCGCGTCTGCTCCGGCTCGTATGTACCGCCGAGAATGCGCAGGACCTTGCCGCGGCTGTGCGGCAGCCACCACTGGCCGCGCAGCGGTCCGGCCAGTATCGGCAGCCTCATTCCCCGACCTGCAGCACGGCGAGGAACGCCTCCTGCGGGATCTCGACGGTGCCCACCTGCTTCATGCGCTTCTTGCCCTCTTTCTGCTTCTCGAGCAGCTTGCGCTTGCGGGTGATGTCGCCGCCGTAGCACTTGGCCGTGACGTTCTTGCGGATGGCCTTGATGGTCTCTCGTGCGATGATGCGGTTCCCGATCGACGCCTGGATCGCGACCTCGAACTGCTGGCGCGGGATCAGCTCGCGCAGCTTCTCCGCCATCTGCTTGCCCCAGACGTACGCCTTGTCCGAGTGCATGATGACGCTGAACGCGTCGACGGGGTCGCCGTTGATCATGAGGTCGAGTTTGACGAGGTCGTTCTCGCGGTAGCCGATCGGCTCCCAGTCGAGTGATGCGTAGCCACGCGTCGAGCCCTTGAGGCGGTCGTAGAAGTCGAGCACGATCTCGGCGAGCGGCAGCTCGTAGTGGAACTCGACGCGTGCGGGGTCGAGATAGTGCATGCCATGGAACTCACCGCGTCGTTCGTGGCAGAGCTTCTGCACAGCGCCGATGTACTCGCTCGGGCACATGATGCGGGCGCGCACGTACGGCTCTTCGATGTGTGCGACGCGCGCGCGGTCGGGCAGCGCGCTGGGGTTCTCGATGTGCGTGCTGGTACCGTCCGTCAGCACGATGTGATACTCGACGTTCGGCACGGTGGTGACGAGGTCGAGCTCGTACTCGCGCTCGAGCCGTTCCTGGATGATCTCCATGTGCAGCAGCCCGAGGAACCCGCAGCGGAAGCCGAAGCCGAGGGCGGTCGATACTTCGGGCTCGTAGAAGAGCGATGCGTCGTTGAGCTTCAGCTTCTCGAGCGCATCGCGCAGCTCCTCGTACTGGTGCGAATCGCTGGGATAGAGTCCTGCGAAGACCATCGGCTTGATCTCGCGGTACCCGGGCAGCAGCTCGGTCGCGCGGTCGTCGGCATCGAGGATCGTGTCGCCCACCTTCGTGTCGCCGACGCGCTTGATGCCGGCGAGCAGGTACCCGACCTCACCCGGGCCGAGCTCCGGGATCTTGAAGCGGCCAAGCCGCTGGTAGCCGACCTCGTCCACGGGATAGACGCCGTCGTTCGCGCCGAACGTGATGCGCATGCCGGGCTTGAGCACGCCGTCTACCACTCGCACCATCGGCACACCGCCCTGGTAGCGATCGTAGTAGGAGTCGAAGATGAGCGCGCGCAGCGGCGCGTCGCGGTCGCCCTTCGGCGCCGGCACGCGCCGGACGATCTCCTCCAGCAGCTCGGGTATACCGGTGCCGTCCTTGGCCGATACCGACAGGATCTCGGCCGGATCGACGCCGAGCAGCTCCTCGAGCTCCGCCTTCCGCCTCTCCGGCTCGGCGCCCGGCAGGTCGATCTTGTTCAGGACAGGAATGATCTCGAGGCCGGCATCGAGGGCCAGGAGAAGGTTGGACAGCGTCTGCGCCTGCACACCCTGGCTCGCGTCGACGACGAGCACGGCGCCCTCGCACGCGACGAGCGAGCGCGAGACTTCGTAGGTGAAGTCCACGTGTCCGGGCGTATCGATCAGGTTGAGCTGGTAGTCTCCGCCGTCCGCACTGCGGTAGGACATGCGGACGGCGTGCAGCTTGATCGTGATGCCGCGCTCGCGCTCGAGATCGAGGCTGTCCAGCACCTGCGCGTCCATCTCGCGTTTGGCCAGCGTGCCCGTCGTCTCGAGCAGGCGATCCGCCAGTGTCGACTTGCCATGATCGATATGCGCGACAATGCAGAAATTGCGAATGTGGTCCTGGCGCACGGCTGCGTACCTCGTCAGATGACCGGATCCAGCTCAGCCATCAAAGATAACAGCGGACCACGCACAGTGGCAGCCTACGGCCGGGCGCGATCCCGCGTCAGACCGGCAAGCATCGCCGCACCGCCGAGCAGCAGCGCGAAACCAATGATGAAAGCCTTGTTGCTGTGGGCAGACAGTCCGTGACCGACCGCATAGGCGAACGCGATGCACATGCACACGGCCATGAGCGTCAGTATGCTGCGAAAGAACCCCATGTCTCCCTCCGTTCCGGGTGATCGGCTGCGTCGTTCAGCGGCCCTGCGTCGTGAGGCGACGGACCTCCTCGAGGCCCGCAGGATCCCACTGCGGCCGGTCCGGATCGTTCGCGATGGCGCTGGCATAGTGGAAGATCAGGCGGGTGATGCGCGTGATCTTGTCCAGGTCGATCCTGTCTGCATGGTCCGACGCCGCGTGATAGTCCGGGTGCGTGCCGGTGAAGAAGAAGATGGCGGGCACGTCGCGGCGCGCGAAATTGAAGTGGTCGGACCTGAAGAAGAAGCGTTCGTCAGGCCAGAGATCGTCGGAAGTCGTCATGCCCAGCTCGGGATGGCGGGCGTTGACCTGCTCGAGCAGTGGTCCCAGCGATGAGTAGTCCTTGCCGATCACGACGACGCTGTCCGGATCGTTGCGTCCGATCATGTCGATGTTGACGTTCGCGACGATGCTGTCGATGGGCACTGTCGGGTTGTCGGCATAGTGACGCGAGCCGAGCAGTCCCTTCTCCTCGCCGGACACGCCGAGAAAGATGATGGAGCGGCGCGGCGCGGCAGGCAGCGAGGCGAACGCTTCGGCGAGCTCGATGATCGCGGAAGTGCCGGAGGCATCGTCATCGGCGCCATTGCATATGCTGTCGGCGGGTGTGGTGCCGCGGCAGTTGGAGCCGACGTGGTCGATGTGCGCGCTGAAGACGACATAGGTATTGCGCAGCTGCGGGTCGCTGCCGCGCAGCAGGCCGGCGACGTTCGGCACCTGATGCACGGTTCCCTCGGGAGCGCCGCGCGGCGTGAACGGGTAGCGCTGGATGAAGCTGCCGGGGTCGCCGGCGGTCTCCAGGCCGAAGCGGTGGAACTCGCTCGCAATGTACGCTGCGGCCGCCTCGAGTCCCGGGCTCGGCGTGTCTCTGCCGCCGAGCGCGTCCGAGGCGAGGAATCCGATACGCGCGGCGAAGTCCCGCGGCTGGATGCCGGCGATGGCAGCGGCCGTGGCGTCGGCGCCGCTCGAGGCAGGCCGCGCGACCTGCTGGCCGGGCACCGGCGTGCAGGCACCGAGCATCAGAACTGCAACTGCTGCCGAATATGGTTTCACGTCTCCTCCGGTTTGGTATACGCCGGACCATTCTAGCCGGGCGTGCTGTTTTCCGCTAACCTTCGGCCCGCCGATGAATACGAAAGCTGCCGACCGACCGCGGGTACGCGCCGACCTGCTGAGACCGGACGAGCTCGCCGCCCTGGGCGGGCTGGAGTTCGTCGCGCGGCATGTCGTCGAAGGCTTCATTGCCGGCCTGCATCGCTCGCCGCACCGCGGCTTCTCGGTGGAGTTTGCAGAGCATCGCATGTACCAGCCGGGCGACGACCTGCGCTACATCGACTGGCGCATGTACGGCCGGTCGGACCGCTACTACATCAAGCAGTTCGAGGAGGAGACGAATCTCCGCTCCTACATGCTGCTGGACGTGAGCGCCTCCATGGCGTGGACGTCCGCGCCGGGAGCGCTGCCGGCGAAGCTGTGGTACGCGAAGCAGCTGGCCGCATGCATAAGTCTGATGCTGGTGCGCCAGGGCGACGCGGTCGGCCTGGTCGCGTTCGACACGGCGCTGCGGTCTCACATCGTGCCGCGCGGCGGGCGCCGCCACTGGCACGAGATGCTCCGCTCGATGGCCGCCCTCGACGCCGGCGGCCGGACGGATCCCGGCACAGCGCTCCGCGACCTGTCGGGCCGCCTGCGCCGGCGCGGTCTCGTGATCCTGATCTCCGATCTGCTCGTGGACGCGGAAGCGACGCGTCTCGCGCTTCGTTTCCTGCGCCATCGCGGCCATGAGGTGCTCGTCTTCCATCTGCTCGACCCCGGCGAGCGAGAGCTGCCTGGCGTCGGCGAGGTTCGCTTCGTCGATCCGGAGACGGACGAGGAGCTGCCGGTGAGCGCGGCCGACGTACGTCGCGAGTACGGCGAAGCAGTCGAGCACGCGCTGGCCGAATGGAAGCGCGAGCTGGCACCGCACGGCATCGACTACATCGTGGTTGGCACGGACGAGCCGATGGCGACCGCGCTCCGCGCGTACCTGCACAAGCGGGAGCGGCTCGGCTGATGGGCCTGCTGAACCCGCTGCTGCTGCTCCTTGCCGGAGCGGCCGCCGTTCCGCTGCTGCTGCACCTGCTTCATCGGCACCAGGGCCCCCGCGTGGTGTTCCCTGCCCTGCGGTATCTGCGCCGCGCAGAGAAGGAGTCCGCACGGCGCATCCGACTGCGCCAGCTGCTGCTGATGCTGCTCCGCATCGCCGCCGTGCTGCTGCTCGCCTTTGCCGCCGCGCGCCCGTTCGTCCGGGCCGGGGGTGCCGGTCATGCGCCGGCCGCCGTGGTGCTCGTGCTCGACAACAGCATGAGCAGCGCGGCCGTGGAAGGTGAGACACGCGTACTGGACGAGCTCCGGGCGCGTGCCATCGAAGCACTCGAGCTGGGCACGCCGGATGACCGGTTCTGGCTGCTGCGCGCCGGCCGGCCGGACGAGCCAGCGCTGGCCGGTGATGCGGCGCTCACTGCGCGGCGCGTCCGCGAGACGGAGCCGACCGCGGCGGCCGCCGACCTGACCGGTGCGCTGACGCACGCGCGCGCGCTGCTCGCCAGCGGCGCGGAGGGTCGCGCGCCGGAGATCCACCTGCTGTCCGACCTGCAGGCGACCAATTTCGGCGCGTCGGCGACCGCGCGCGAAGATGGCCCGCCGATCGTGGCCTGGTCGCCCGGCACGGAGCCGCCGGACAGCCGGGCGGTCGCCGATGTCCAGGTTGGCGGCGGCATGCCGCCTGTAGCGGGTCAGCGCAGCACAGTGACAGCCGTGATCACGGGTGCGGACGGCGAGGTGAACGTTCGGCTGACCGTCGAAGGGCAGCTCGCTGCCGCCGCGCGAGCGCGACCCGGCACGGCTGCCGTCCTGGCACTGCCACCTGCGCCGCCGGGAATCCTCACCGGCTGGGTCGAGATCGATGCGGACGCGCTGCATGCAGACGACAGGCGCTATTTCGCAACCCGCATCACGCCGCCGCCGGCGGTCGCCGTTGCAACCGTTACCGCTGCTGCCGATGGATCCTTCCTCGACGACGCACTGGACATCCTGGCCGAGGCCGGCCGCGTACAGCGGACCGACGTGGCGAATGCCGATATCGTCATCTTGCGGGGTGCGGAAGGAATTGCCGCGGGCAGCCGAGCGGCCGTCGTGGTCCTGCCCCCGGTTGCGCCGGCGGAGCTCGCTGCCGTGAACCGCCGTCTGGCGGACGCCGGCATCCACTGGCGCTACGGCGCGCAGACGGCCGGCGAGGCGCGACTGTCGGCCGACGTGTCCGACCCGCTGCTCCGCACACTCGGGGACGCGCGGCTGCGGCAGGTCTATCCGCTGCAGGCGACGGGCGCAGCCGGCGCGGACACCGTGCTGCTCCGGCTGACCGACGGCGCCGCGTGGGCGGTGCGCGGCGAACGACCCGCCGGCGGCGCGTTCGTGCTGCTCGGCTCGCCCCTGAGCGAGGCGGCATCGACGCTGCCCACGACCGCTGCAATGGTGCCGCTTCTCGACAGGATCACAGGCGCGTGGTCAATGGCGCTGCCACCCCGCACGGATGCAACGCCCGGCGATGAGGTGGCGCTCCCGGCGGGCAGCGCCGAGGTCGAACGACCAGACGGCACGCGCGACGGCGTCGCCGGCTCCGCCAGCTACGGCCTCGGCTCCGAGCCCGGCATCTACCGCATATGGTCTGCCGACTCGGTGCTCGCCGCGTACGCCGTGAACGCGCCGGCCGCAGAGTCCGATCTCGCCCGGCTGTCCTTCGACGACCTCGAGACGCGACTGCCGGGGTCGACAGTACACGCGAGCACCGACCCCGGTGACTGGCGGGGCGCGACGTTCCGCGAGCGACTGGGCCGCGAACTGTGGCGTCCCCTGCTCTTCGCACTGCTCGCCGTGCTGGTCGTCGAGATGATCGTGGCGGCCGCCGGCAGGACGCGGCGCGCGGCCGCGACCGCAGCGGCTGACTCCGGCACGCTCTGATGCACACCTGGCTGCTCGACGCCATGCGAAGTCAGCCTGCCTTCGCGACCCTGCTGCAGCAGCTGCCGGCGGCGGCCGGTGAAGTCCGTGTCGATGCGCTGACGGGCTCTGCCTCGTCACTGCTGGTCGCGACGCTCGCGCGCTATGCGGATCACAGGATATGGATCGTCGTCGCGCAGTCACTGCCTGACGCCGAGGCAGTCGAGGCGGACATCCAGTCCATGCTCGGCAGCGATGCCGTCGCGCTCTTCCCGCAACGCGAGACATTGCCGTATGAAGCGGCCGAGCACCATTTCGAGGTCAGCGGCCTGCGCGTGGAAACACTCGAAGCGCTGTTCGCAGGACGTGCCCGCATCCTCGTCACGACTGCACGCGCGCTCCAGGAGCTCGCCGACATGCCTGGGGGCCTCGCCGACCTGCGACTCACAGTTTCCGTAGGCGACACGATCCGTCTCACCGGTCTCGCCGATACTCTCGACGGCATGGGCTTCGAGCGCGTCGCTCTCGTGGAAGCAGTCGGCGAGTACACGGTGCGCGGCGGAATCCTCGACCTGTTCGGGTTCGGCGCACCCGAGCCCATCCGCATCGAACTGTGGGGCGACGAGATCGTCTCGATCCGGCAGTTCGACATCCTCGACCAGCGCTCGGTCGGCGAGCTGCGGCAGGTCGACATCCTTCCCGTCGACCTGGTGGGGAGCGGGGGAGCGGGGGAGCGGGTGAGCGGGACGCCCGGGCGGGGGCAGGGGGAGGGGCAGGGGGAGGGGCGGCGCTCGTTGCTGGACGTGGTGTCGCGGGATGCGATCCTTGTCGAGCTGCACGCGGGGGCGGCGGAGCGGGAATTCACGCGCACCTGGGAAGAGGTGCTGCACCTGCACGACGCGGAGCGGAAGCGCGGGGGGGATCCGGAGCGGCCGGCCCAGCTCTTCCTCGACCCGGCGACGGCGGTCAGCCGCATGGAAGCGTTCGGCCGCGTCATCCTCGGCGCGGAGCGCGGCGATCATGCAGTACGCCCGCAGTCCTCGGCCGCGCGGGTGCCGGTGATCCGCTTCGATGTGCGGGAGGCGGAGCCGATCGAACGCGACATGGATCGGCTCACGGCGCTGCTGCGTGTGGGAGCGGCGCGCGGCGAGGAAACGTACATCCTGTGCGACAACGCGGGGCAGCTGGAACGGCTCGAGGAGCTGGTCGGCGGCAGGGGCCGAGCCCCGGCGGGGACGCATCTCGCGCTGGGCGCGGTTCAGCACGGCTTCGTGCTGGAAGGGGCCGAGCCGCCGGTCCGGGTGCTCACGGACCACGAGATTTTCCGGCGCGAGCGCAGACTGCGGCGCGGACGGCGATTCCGCGGTGCGGCCTCTCTCGAATCACTCGCCCAGCTCAACCCGGGCGACTTCGTGGTTCACCTGGATCACGGCGTAGGCCAGTTCCGCGGTCTGCAGCACATCGTCGTCGGCGGCCAGGAGATCGAGGCGCTGGCGATCGAGTACGCGAACGGCGAGATCCTGCGCGTGCCGGTGTATCGTCTCGACCTGGTCGAACGCTGGGTCACCGGCAGTGATGCGGGCGACACACCGCCTCCGAAGGTGCACAAGATCGGCGGCAGGACGTGGCGCAATCTGCGGAAGAAGACGGAAGAGGCGATTCAGCAGATGGCTGCGGAGCTGCTGGAGCTGTATGCGGTGCGTCAGACGGCGCGCCGGCCTCCCTATCCGCCTGACTCCCGGTGGCAGAAGGAGATGGAATCCAGCTTCCTCTATGACGACACGCCGGATCAACGGCAGGCGACGCGAGACGTCAAGCAGGATCTGCAGTCGCCGCGGCCGATGGACCGGCTGCTTTGCGGCGATGTCGGCTACGGCAAGACCGAGATCGCTATCCGTGCCGCATTCAAGGCGGCACAGGATGGCCGTCAGGTGGCCGTGCTGGCGCCCACCACGATCCTGGCCGAGCAGCATCTGCACACGTTCCGACAGCGGCTCGCGGGATACCCGATCCGGATCGAGGCGATCTCGCGTTTTCGCACGCCGAAGGAGCAGGACGAGATCCTGGCCGGCGTCGCAGCGGGTCAGGTCGACATCATCGTGGGCACGCATCGCGTCATCGAGCCAGATGTCGTGTTCCACAATCTCGGCATGCTCATCGTGGACGAAGAGCAGCGTTTCGGCGTGAAGCAGAAGGAGCGCCTGAAGGAGCTGCGCAGGAACATCGACGTGCTGACACTCACGGCTACACCGATCCCGCGTACGCTGCACTTCTCGCTGACCGGTTTGCGCGACCTGACGCTGCTGCGCACGCCGCCCCGGGACCGCATGCCGATCATCACGCACGTGCTGCCGTGGGTGGATGAGGTGATCGAAGACGCGATACGCCGCGAGCTCGACCGCGGCGGACAGGTGTTCTTCGTGCACAACCGCGTGCAGTCGCTCGGCATCATCGCGCAGCAGATCGCGCAGCTCGTGCCCGACGCGCGCGTCGTCACCGCGCACGGCCAGATGCCGCCGCATGAGCTCGACCTCGTCATGCGTGAGTTCCTCGACGGCCGCGCCCAGGTGCTGCTGACCACCTCCATCATCGAGAACGGCCTGGACGTGCCGTCGGCGAACACGCTGATCGTCGATCGCGCAGACTACTTCGGGCTCGCCCAGCTCTACCAGATCCGCGGCCGCGTCGGTCGCTCCCATCACCGAGCGTACTGTTACCTGCTCGTGCCGGAAGGTGTCAGCGATGATGCGGAGAAGCGGCTGCGCATACTGGAGCACTACACGGAGCTCGGCAGCGGCTACCACATCGCGATGAAGGACCTCGAGCTCCGCGGCGCCGGCAACCTGCTCGGCGCCGAGCAGAGCGGGTTCGTAAGCGCGATCGGCCTGGACACCTATACGCGGCTGCTCGAGGACACCATCCGGCGCATGAAGGGCGATGCATCCACCGAGCGCGAACCTGCGGACGTTACGCTCGAGGGCGCCGCATACGTGCCCGACGAGTTCGTGCCCGATGCCGCTCAGAAGCTGCACCTGTACCGGCGCCTGTCGCGCCTGGCGACCGCCGCCGACGTCGCTTCCCTGCTCGATGAGATCCGCGACCGCTATGGTCCACCACCGCCCGAGGTGCAGCGGCTCCTCATGGCGCACCGCCTGCGACTGATCGGCACCGCGCTCGGCGTCGACCGGATAGTCGTGCAGGGCGACGCGGCCCGCGTCACCTTCGCGGCTTCCGCCAGCCCGCGCATGACGGACCTCCAGAAGGCGTTCCGCGCACACCAGATCGAGGTCGAGGTGCGGCGACCGGCGCCACTCTCGATCGTGTTCCGGCGCGCGGGCGCTGCGCCCATCGAGCAGATGATCGCCGAGGGGCTCGCCGCGCTGAGCAACTGATCCCCTGCACCACCAGGCCGCGCCACCCTGCGGCGCCCGCGCACCGCTTCTCCTCGAGCGATGGACCCGTCACCTTCAACTGGCGTATCATCTCGCGCTCCCGTACTTTCAGCGGGTTATGGTCAGGCCAAATCCGTAAGGAGATCTTGATGAGGAGATTCGTCGAATTCGCCGCGCTCGCCGGCGTGCTCTCGTTCGCCGCTTGTGACGCGATGGGTCAGGCAATGACGTCGCACACCGACATCGTCGCGCGTGCCGCTGGACATGAGCTGTCGGTCGAGCAGGTCACGAACCTGCTGGTGCCGGCGACCCGCGTGCCTGCGCAGCCGGAAGTCGTGGATGCGCTCGCCAATCTGTGGATCGACTACACCCTGCTCGCGACCGCTGCAGCCGAGGACTCGACACTGCAGAATCTCGACCTCGACGCCGTCATCACGCCGTACTTCAATCAGCAGCTCGTCTACCAGCTCCGGGATCAGGTCCTGCAGGTCGACACCATGCCGACCGACGATGAGCTGAGGGCGGCGTTTACCGCCGAGCAGCCGGGTGCCGAGGTGAGTGCGCGCCACATCCTGTTCCGCCTGCCGGCCGACGCGACGGCGGCGGCGCGGGACAGCGCGACCGCGCGCGCGCGGCAGGTGCTGCAGGAGGCGCGTACTGGCGCCGACTTCGCCCAGCTGGCCGCAGAGCACAGTGAAGAGCCGGGCGCGTCCGAGCGCGGCGGCGACCTGGGCTTCTTCAGCGCTGGGGACATGGTGGAGCCCTTCGAGCGTGCTGCCTTCGCGCTGGAGCCGGGCGAGATCAGCGATCTGGTCGAGACGCCGTTCGGCATTCACATCATCAAAGTAGAGGACAAGCGGCTGCCTGATTTCGACTCGATGCGCGATCAGTTCCGCACTCAGTACCTTCAGCAGCAGTATGCCGAGGCGGAGAGTACATATCTGACGCAGCTCACCGATGCGAAGGGCGTAGAGGTGCAGGATGGCGCAGTGGAAGTCGCACGCGAGCTCGCGCGCAAGCCGTCCACCGGACTGAGCCGCCGCGCGGCGCAGCGCGCGCTCGTCGAGTACGCGGGCGGCGCGCTCACGGCGGGGGAGTACGTGGCGCTCATGCAGCAGCGTCCTGCACAGCAGCGGGGTCAGGTCGCGGCTGCCGACGATGATCAGCTCGGTGACTGGCTGCGCCTGCTCGCACGCGATGAGATCCTGATCGAGGAAGCAAAGGCGCTCGGGCTGGAGACGTCGCAGTCAACACAGGATTCGGCCCGCACCGAGCTGCGCATGCAGATCCGGCAGGCGGCGTCCGAGGCAGGCTTTCTGCCGATCACGCCTGCGGAAGGCGAGAGCGTGAGCGAGGCTGTGGACCGGTCCGTCATGCAGTTCCTGCAGGGCATCATCTCCGGCGAACGCAATGTGGTACCGCTCGGTGCGATCGGCTTCGCACTCCGCGAACAGCATGGCGCGGAAATCTTCGAGCGTGCGATTCCGGTCGTCGTCGCGCGTGTCGAGGCCGAGCGGCCGGCAGCGCCTCAGGGTACGCCGGGCATGCCCGGCATGCAGATGCCGCAGCCGCAGCAGCAGCCGACCACTCCGCCGACCATGCCGCCGACCAGCGGCAACTAGTCGGCCGGGTCACGAGCTCGTGCCCGTCGCGTACCCGGTTTGGCGGCGCTGCGGACAGGAACACGCCGCAGGTGGAGGGATATAAACACGGGCCGGCGCCAGTGCGCCGGCCCGACTCTTTCCGGAATGAAAATGAATCGATTCATCCTGACAGCTGCCCTGATCCTCGCGTCCGGTGCACCCGCAACGGCGCAGGAGCAGACCACGCGGACCGATCGTATCGGTCATATCGTTGCGGTGGTCGGTGACTCTGCAGTTCTGAATTTCGATATCCAGAACGCGATTCTGGCGCAGGAAGCACTGCAGGAGCGCGAGATCCCGGAGAGCGGCCCCGAGTACGACGAAGCGGCCCAGTTTGCACTCGAGATGAAGATCAACGAGCTGCTCATCATCCAGGCCGCGCTGCGTGATACCAGCATTGTCGTGCCGGAGGATCGGGTCCTCGAGCTCGTGGAGGAGAAGCTGGCCGAGGATCGGCAGCAGCTGGGCGGAGAGGCGGGCCTCGAGATCGTGCTGAGCGGGACCGGCCTCACGATGGAGGCGTACCGCCGTCGCCTGGCCGCGCAGTACCGCAAGGAATCCCTGATTCAGCAGTATCGAGCGCGAATCATGCAGAATCGGAAGCCGCCGCCCGTCACCGAGACGGAGCTGAGCGAGCTCTTCGAGCAGAATCGGGCACAGTTCGGGCGCAGGCCCGCGACGATTAACTACGAGCAGGTCAGCGTGATGACCGAGCCGTCGGACACCGCCCTGGCGAGTGCCCGGGAACGCGCCGACTCGGTGTTCGCGCTGCTCCTCGCAGGGGGCGACTTCGCCGAGATCGCACGACAGTTCACGGAGGAGCCCGGTGGCAGGGAGCGCGGCGGCTCGCTCGGCTGGTTCCGCCGCAGCGACATGGTTCGCGAGTTTGCCGACGCGGCGTTCGCGATGCGGGCCGGCACGATCGCGGGCCCGGTCAAGACGCCGTTCGGCTACCACATCATCCGGGTCGAGCGGGTGCGCGGGGCGGAGGTAAATGCGAGTCACATCCTGCTGCGCCCGACGATCACGACAGACGACGCGCTGCGTGCGAAGGCGCGGGCGGACACCGTCGCGCAGCGCATGCGCGAGGGCGCCGCTGCAGCGGCGCTCGCCGAGCAGTATGGTGCATCCGACATCCCGGTCCGCGTCGGCCCGGTCGAGCGGGCAGCCGAGCAGCAGCGAATCGGAGTGGATCTGAGCACGGTGCGAGTCGGCGATGTGCTCGGCCCGCTGCCACTGGGCGGCGAGGACGTTGCGAGCGAGTTCCGCGTGCTGAAGGTGTCGGAGCTCGAAGCGGAGCGCGACTGGTCGCTCGACGACGCGATCCTGCGCCAGCGACTGCAGCAGGAAGCGGAGGCGGTCAAGCTGATGGAGGAGATCGTCGCGGACCTGCGACGATCGACGTACGTCGACGTTCGCGGATTCTGACGGCCGGCGCGTGCTCCGGATCGGGATCACGCTTGGCGATCCGCGCGGCATCGGTCCGGAGGTGACGGCGACGGCCGCGCGGCAGTATCGCGCGGCCGAGCCGCATCGGCTGGTGCTGATCGGGCCTTCGGGCACGGTGGCAGACGGGACGGGTGACATGCACGTCGTCACCGGCTCGTGGCACGCCGCAACTGACGACCGCGCGGCGGCCGGGCGACTAGCCGGCGCAGCCATCGACGAGGCGATCCGGCTCGCGCTGAGCGGTGAGATCGATGCCATTGTGACGGCGCCCATCGACAAGGCTGCTCTGCACGCGGGCGGCTACCCGTTCCCTGGCCACACGGAAATGCTTGCTTCGCGCGCGCGCGTGACCGATGTTGTGATGATGATGTCTGCGGAACGCACCGCGCTCGGCGGCCCGCTCCGCGTCGTTCTGGCTACGACCCACATGCCGTTGTCGCAGGTGGCGAACGCTTTGACCGTCGGCCGGCTCGTGTCGCAGACGCAGTTGACAGACCGGGGCCTGCGCTCCGGCTGGAACTTGCCGGCCCCGCGAATTGCGCTGTGCGCATTCAACCCGCATGCATCGGATGGCGGCCTCTTCGGCGACGAGGAGGCGCGCGTCTATGGCCCGGCGATGAACGCGCTGCGCGAGCAGGGCATCGACGTTCGCGGTCCGGTTCCGGCCGACACCGTGTTCCTGCGCGCGGCCCGGGGCGAGTTCGACGCCGTCGTCGCACCCTATCACGATGTCGGCATGGCCGCATTCAAGACCGCGGCCTTCGGCAGCGGCGTGAACGTCACGCTCGGCCTGCCGTTCACGCGCACATCGCCCGACCACGGCACTGCACTCGACATTGCGGGAACCGGCACCGCCGACGCGTCGTCGATGCTGGAGGCCATTTCACTGGCCGCGCGGCTGGCGGGCGTACAGCACAAGCGTATCCCTGCGGAATCATGATCCGGCTGCACCACGTACAGAAAGACTACCCGCGGCACGGCGCCGCACTCACGGACATCTCGTTCGAGCTGCGCAAGGGCGAGTTCTGTTTCCTGACCGGGCACAGTGGATCCGGCAAGTCGACGATCCTGAAGCTGATTCACATGGCGGAACGGCCGACCGCGGGCGAAGTACGCGTGAGCGGCTATTCGTCGACGAGCATACGCCCGCGCGAAGTCGCACTGCTACGCAGGAAGATCGGCTACGTCTTCCAGGACTTCCGCCTGCTCCAGGACCGGACGGCGGCACAGAACATCGCGTTCGCGCTGGAAGTCACGGGCGCCCGTCGCGCCGTGATCCGATCCAAGGTCGGGCGTCTGCTGGCGCAGGTCGGGCTCGCGTCCAAGTCGGAGAAGCTACCGTCGGAGCTGTCCGGCGGTGAGCAGCAGAGGATCGCGGTGGCGCGCGCGCTGGCGCACGAGCCGCTGGTCGTGCTGGCCGACGAGCCGACCGGCAACCTCGACGCGCGCGCGACGTCGGGCATATTCGAGCTGTTCCGCACGATCAACGCGGCAGGCACCGCTGTGCTCTTCGCGACGCACGACCTCGAGCTGGTGCGTCGCAACAGCGGCCTGCGCGTGCTCGAGCTGGATCACGGCCAGATCGTGTACGACTCCGCGCTGGAAGGCGCCGTATGATCTACGCAGTGCGTGAGGCGATCACGGCGTTCCGGCGCGCGCCGGTGCTCACCGGCCTGTCGGCCGCGATGATCGCACTGTCTCTGTTCGTCATCGGCCTGTTCGGCCTGGTCGCGCACAATGTGCGGGAAGTGATTCAGCGCGTCGAGTCGCGTGTCGAGGTGATCGCGTACCTGCGCGACGACGCCGAACCGTCGTCCGTCACGATCGCGCGCGATCAGATCCGCGGCTACGACGAGGTGTCCGATGTGCGCTACGTCTCCCGCGATGAGGCGCTCGTCATCGCGCGCGAAGAGCTGGATGGGCTCGACGACATTTTCGGTTCACTCGACAACAATCCGCTGCCCGCATCGCTCGAGATTTCTCTGCATCCCGGCCAGAAGGACGCCGCTGCGGTGCGCGACGTTGCGGAGCGACTCGGCAATTATCCGTTCGTCGAAGAGGTGCAGTACGGCGCCGAGTGGCTGGACAAGGTGTTCGTGCTGCGTCGCGTAGCGGGCGCCGCGACTCTCGTGCTCGGACTCGGCTTCGCCGTGGTCGCCGCGCTCATCATCGGCGCTGCCATCCGGATGGCCATCTTCGCGCGCCGTGACGAGATCACGATCATGCGGCTGGTCGGCGCTACGGATGGCTTCGTCCGTCGGCCATTCGTGATCGAGGGCATGATCACCGGTCTGCTCGGTGCTCTGATTGCGCTGATCGCGACGTGGGTCGTCTATCGTCTGCTGTCGCAGGCCGTGTTCGAGCTCGACTGGCTGCCGACCGCGTGGCTGACGCTCGGCATCGCGGCCGGTGCCGCGGTCGGCCTGCTCGCCAGCATGATCGCGGTCAGGCAGCACCTGCGCGAGATATGAGGCGGGGCACCGCGGCAGGCTGCCGGCTCGACGCGGGCAGAGCCGCATTCGGCACCATGCTTGTCACGCTGCTCCTCACCGCAGGTGCGGGCGCGCCGGCCCTGGCGCAGAACATCCAGCGCGACCTGCGCGAGAGTCAGGTGAAGCTCGACTCGATCCAGGCGGAGCGGGAGCGGTTGCAGCGGGAGATGGACTCGCTGCGGACGCGCGTGCGCGATACGTCCCGGGAGCTCTACAACATCGAGCAGCAGCGCGCTGCATCGCGCAGTGCGCTGATCGAGCTCGAGTTCCAGACGCAACTGTTGAATGAGAACATTCAGGCCACTACGAGCGAGCACGAAGCCACGCTGCGGCAGCTCGGCGACCGCACGACCGACCTGAACCACCGCCTGCGCTCGATCTACAAACGCGGGCCGCTGCACGTCGTCCAGGTGCTGCTCACGTCGCAGAATTTCGGCGACCTGCTGAACCGCTACAAGTACCTGCACCTGATGGCCATGTACGACCGCATGGTCGTGCGCGACGTGGCCCGGCTCGAGCGCGACCTTGCGCAGCAGGAGCAGGACCTCCGCGAATCACTGGGCCGGCTGGACGGGCTGCGCGAGGAGAAGTCCGGAGAAGTGGCCCAGCTCGAGCGCGTCGAACGCGAACGGCAGACGACCCTGCAGCAGTTCAGGCAGCGCGAGACGCGCACTGCGGACCGGATCGAGGAGCTGGAGCGCGAGCAGCGCCGCCTCGCAGGCGCGATCGCGGAGCTGGAGCGGCTCCGGCGCGAAGAGGAAGAGCGCGGCGCCGGACCGGCGCAGCCCGCGTCCATATCGACGCGCAGCCTCGGTACGCTGCTGTGGCCCGTCGATGGCAACGTCGCCTACCGCTTCGGGCCGGACCGGAAGCCGAACGGCATCGTGCTCCGCAACCAGGGCATCGGTATCAGTGCCGCCGCCGGCACGCCCGTCAAGGCGGTCGAGAGCGGCATCGTCGAATTCGCCGGGCCGTTCCCCGGCTACGGACCCAGTGTGATCCTCAGCCACGGCGGCGGATACCGCACCCTCTACCTGTACCTGAAGGCCATCCATGTGGCGGTGGGAGAGCAGATCCCGGCCGGGCACGTCGTCGGCACGGTCGGCGGCGAACAGACGCCGGACGGCGCGCACATCGAGTTTCAGGTCCGCGTCCCCACGGAAGGCGGCATTGAGCCCGTCGATCCCCTGACCTGGCTGCGCGGCCGCGCCGGCGCCACACGCTGATGCTGCACGACGTCGAGGGCCACGCGCAGGAGCGCACCGGCCTCGCTGCAGCGCTGGCCAGGAACCAGCTGCCGAACTCGCTGCTGCTGCACGGCGCGCCCGGCATCGGCAAGCAGCGCGTCGCGCTCTGGCTCGCGCAGCTGCTGCTCTGCAGCGCGCCCTCAACCGCCGGGCCATGCGGCAGCTGCCACTCCTGCCGCAGCGCACTGCGCCTCGAGCACCCGGACCTGCACTGGTTCTTCCCGCTGCCGCGCCCGAAGGCTGCCGGGCCCGACCGCCTTGGCGAAGCGCTCGAGGAGGCTCGCTACGCCGAGCTCGCCAGCCGACGCGCCGACCCGCTCCGCGCCTCCGTGCCCGATGGCCAGGCCGGCATCTTCCTCGCCCACATCCATGTCCTGCTCCGCGCGGCCGGCAGCCGACCCGCCATGGGGGCGCGCAAGGTGTTCATCGTCGGCGACGCCGAGGCGCTCGTGCCGCAGGAGTCCAGTCCCGAGGCGGCAAATGCCCTGCTCAAGCTGCTCGAGGAACCGCCCGCCGACACCACCCTGATCCTCACGGCGGCCGACCCCGATGTGCTGCTCCCCACGATCCGGTCCCGGATGCTGCCCGTCCGGCTGCGACCGCTCGCTACCGCGCACGTGGAACGCTTCCTCACCGTCCGCACACACGCCCCCGCGGACGAGGCAGCGCGCGTCGCACGTCTGTCGGAAGGATCGATCGGGCGGGCGCTCGCATTTCTGCCCGCAGCCGGCGAGCCGGGGCCGCTCGAGGAGATCCGGACCGCCGCACGAGCCTGGCTCGAGGCTGCCCTCGGCGACTCCCCGGTACCGCGCCTGGCTGCCGCCGTCGGACTGAGCCCGGCGGGCGCCCGCGGCGCATTCAGCGATACGCTCACCTTCTTCACGCTTTGGCTCAGGGACCTCGCCGCCGCAGCGACAGGCGCCGACGACGTCATCCTCAACGCCGACGCCGCCGAATGGCTCCGGCAACAGGCTCGCGCTCGCCCCCGCTCAGCCGCCGGCGTGCCGGCGGCCATCCGCGATGTCGAAGCCACGCTCCAGCTCACGCAGCTCAACATCAACCCTCAGCTGGCTCTCGCCAGGCTGCTCCGGAGCGTTCACGACCGCCTGACCTGAGGCCCGTCCCATTTGCATGCAACGGCTCCCAACCCGTTGCCCGGACGCTGGTTAGGTCAATGCTCTTCACTCTGGGCTCGCCGCGGCAGTAAATTCAATGGAATGAGCAGCGAGGCGAAAGCGCGCCTGACGCACCAGGCGGAGGACGGGCGTGCCCGGATGGTGGACGTGGGTGCGAAGGCGGAGACGGATCGTATCGCGGTCGCCGAAGGCAGTCTCCGGATGGAGCGCGCGACGTTCGACGCGATGGTTGCAGGACGAACGTCGAAGGGTGATCCGCTGGTCGTCGCGCAGATCGCAGGGATCCAGGCGGCGAAGCGAACGTCGGACCTGATCCCGCTTTGTCATGCGCTGCCGCTGACGCAGATCGACGTCGAGCTGGAAGCGGACGCGTCGCTGCCGGGAATACGGGTGCGGGCGACGACGCGTGTGAAGGGCAGGACGGGCGTCGAGATGGAGGCATTGACGGCGGTGAGCGTGGCACTGCTCACCGCATACGACATGCTGAAGGCGCTGGACCGGGAAATGGTCGTGGAGCACGTACGCGTGCTCAGCAAGGCCGGCGGCCGCAGCGGCTCGTGGAATGCGAGCCAGGTGACGCCGGACAATAGCGGAGGTTCGAATGGTTGAGGCGAATGAGCGGGAGCAGTCGGCGGACCTGACCCGGCGGGCGTATGTATCGCCCGCAGTGTCTGGGCCGGACCGCGTCACGAATCTGCTTTTCCAGTGGGACACGCGGAACTTCGGCGCCGGGCGGCGGCACCTGACGGCGTGGTGGCTGCGATCCAGGCGCTCGGCCACGGCCGTTATCGTGGCGAGCGTGCTCGTGTTCGCGGGCGCGGCGGTGGCGCACGAGCCCGAGCTGGCGACGGCGAATCTGACGCTGGAGCAGCAGCTCGAGAAGGCGGAGATCGCGCTGAATGCACGTAAGGGGGAGCTGGAGCTGGCGCACCTCGAATTGAAGCGGCTGCAGGAGATCGTCGGCCAGTCCAAGCATCATCGGATTCCGGCGGATCTGGCCGGCGCCATATACGACATCGCATTATCGGAAGGGGTGGATCCGGCTCTCGCGTTCTCGCTGGTGCGCGTGGAGAGCGGGTTCACGCGGCGGGCTGTGTCGTCGGCGGGCGCCGTGGGGTTTACCCAGGTGATGCCGAGCACGGCGTTCTGGCTGCAGCCCGGCCTGCGGTACAACGACCTGTTCGAGCGGGAGACGAACCTGCGCCTCGGGTTCCGGTACCTGCGAATGATGCTCGAGCAGTACGACGGCAACCTGCATCTGGCACTGCTCGCCTACAACCGCGGCCCGGGCCGGGTGGACGAGATCCTCGGCGACGGCGGCGATCCGTCCAACGGCTATTCCGCGAATGTGACAGGCGGTGCGCTGCGGCGGAACGGCGACTGATCACCTGCGGCCGTAGGCAGCGTCACCGCGACCGGGCTCATCGACTTTCTCGACTTCGCGGTCGGTGACGCCAACGATCTCGCCATCCGGGAACTCGACGAGAAAACCTTCCCGCCCCTTCTCGCTGTTTTCCGGCCCCCACCGTCCCACCACCTCGCCTACCTGGCCGGCGTAGCGCCTCGACTGCTCGTACTCCGGTCGTGTTATCCTGATCCAGTGCATGGCTCGCTCCTCTCAGGTGATCGGTCGCCAGGCGACCAGTGCACGCGGCGAGCCAGACCGCCGAACACGGCTACGAGCTCACGCGCAGACGCTGACCCGGCTGGATCCGGCTACCGTTCAGGCCATTCCACGAACGGATCTGTGACAGGGAGATGCCGTAGCGACGCGCGATAACCGTCAGGTTCTCGCCGCGGTTGACACGATGATAGGCGGCTTCCGCCTGCGCCGCCGCCGTGCCGCCTGGCACCATGATCGCCTGGCCGACGCGGATGCGGCGCGGATCAAGGGCCCCGTTCGCACTGCGCAGCGCGCTCACCGAGACACCGTATCGGCGAGCAATGTGACTCAGCGTTTCACCGCGACCAACCCGATGCGTTGCCGAAGCGAGAGCCGTGGGCGTCGTGGCTTCAAGACGCGCGCTGCGGAACAACTCGGGAAACGCCGCGTCGAATGCGACACGGGTGCCCTTCGGAATGCGTACCGACCAGGCCCGGCCGGACGGCGTGCGACCCCTGATGAGGTGCGTGTTCAGCGCCGCGACGGAATCCGCGGAAACGCCACTCGCTTTCGCGATGAGGCTCAGTTCGGTAGCGCCCGGGACCCACACGACGTCGTAGGCGAGCGGGGCCTCGTATTCGATGTCGTCGAAGCCGTACTCGGCCGGCTGCTTGGCAATGTGACCGGCCGCGAGCATCAGCGGCACGTAATCGCGCGTCTCGCGGGGCAGGCGATGGGCGATCTTCCAGAAGTGATCGTCAACGCCGCGCTCCGTGCCGTACGTCTCGCGCATGATCCGGCCCACGCGGTTCTCGCCCGTGTTGTAGGCGGCGGCGGCCAGGTACCAGCTGCCGAACCGCTCGTAGAGCTCCTGCAGATACTCCAGTGCGGCGCCGGTCGCCTCGACCGGGTCGCGCCGCTCGTCCACTTCCGGCGTCACCTCGAGACCGTACCGCTCGCCCGTCTCCTCGATGAACTGCCAGAGACCCGATGCCGCAGCCCTCGAGTACGCCCTGGGCGAGAGGCCGCTCTCGATCATCGCAAGGTACACCAGGTCTTCCGGCATGCCGCGCCGGCGCAGCTCGCCCCGGATCATCGGGCCGTATCGACCCTCCCGCTCCAGCCACGCCTGCGTGTGGTCCCTGTTGCGACCCTTCAGGAACGATATCCACACGTCCACGCTCTCGTTGCGCGTGACGGGAAGATCCCAGACCACGCTCGACGCCTCGTCGGCGGCCGTCCCGACGATGCGCTCCATGGGCGCCGCGTCCACGGGCATGCCCGGTCGCGCAGCAGACCACGCGGCCGACAGCGATACCAGCAGCAGCACTGCACCGATGATGATGGCCTGGGTGTAGCGACGTTCCATCGGGGACCTCCTCGCGGATATGATTCGACCGCAGCCCGAGCGGCGGGATCGCATGCCTGGATGAACGGTTAACCCGTTCAATGGCATACGCTTGCGCTGGGGGGAAGTTCCGTTGGAGAGTCTGGTTCAGGTGACCAGGTAGTTGCCCAGCAGGCGGTTCAATCCGCTGAGCACCGCCGCGGCGGCGGCCCTCCGGGGATCGTCGCCGGCGACCACGGCACCGACCAGGTTGTGCGGCTCGGCCTCGGGACGATACATCGAGACCACCACCATCTCTGCGTCGAACGCCCTGACCTGTTTCACGCCAGCGAGCTTGATCTGCAGGTCCCCCGGCGTCATTGCGGAGACGGCCGCAAGCGCCGCAGTGGCGACGGTGCGAAGCTCCAGCGCATCGCCCTTGGCGCCGATGGCTTCGCCGGTGTACTCGCTGCCGGCCCACTCGAGTGTCACCGAGTAGGCGATCTGCTGTTCGGGTCGTTCGGCGCGGTGCAGCTCCACGAACCGTACGCGCTGGCGGTCCCGATGCTCCGGACGGAAGCCTGTGAGGATCTGGATCTCCTCCGCGCCGAGAATCTCGCGGGCGGTGTGATCGACGCGGTGCGGTGCGACGCCCGAGCGCAGGAGCAATACGACTCGCCGTGTCTGCGGATCGAAGGTTACGGACTCTACGCCCTCGATACCGGCCAGCGCGTCGATGAGCGGCTGCTTCTGTTCGATGTCGCTGCTGTTATCCGACAAATGACGCTTCCTGTGAGGGGCAGCATCGCGCACGGCTGCGATGCCTGTTACGAAGTTTCGCTCGCAGGGCGGCGCTGTCAAGAAAAGAACGGCGCGCGGTCTTCCGCGCGCCGTTCAGTCGGCGTGGTCGCAGCAGCCGGTGCGACCGCCGCGCCATCAGAACTTGAGCAGCGCAGCCACACCCTTCATGTCGCGCATCGTGTCGGCCGGCGCGAAATCGATGTCCACCGCCTGGCTCGCCGCGAGCCGGATCATCGACTCGACGAGGTCTATCCCATCACGCAACGCGCCACCGCAGTAGGGGCATTCTCCGTCGCGCTTGACCAGGTAGAAGCCGCACTTCGTGCACTGCACACCATCCTTCTCGAGGTCCCGCGCGACGACGAGGCGCTCCACCTTGCCCTCCTGCAGCTGGACGAGGGTGTCGTGTACGCCCGCCGTTGCGAAGTGGGACTGCCGGACCCGGTCCTGCACGAGGTCGAACGCTGCCGCCTCCTGCTGCCGCGCGAAATCCTCCAGGACCGGTTGCAGCTGACGCCGGATCTCGACAGCGCCATGTATCGGCGGGGCGGGTGCCGTGTGGATGATCCTGTCCGTGATCTGCTTCGAAAGGAACTCGCGGAAATGCTGTGCATTTTCGGTCGTGCCGAGCAGCACGTAGAACTCCGGCGCGACGCGCACATCGAAGCGCGTGACCTCGTCGGCGAACTCCCTGAAGAACTGCCTGGCCTCCTCTGCCTTCCGCTTCTGATAGTCCTTGTGGGAGTACCCGCCCGCCTGCACATCGTGAGGCGTCGGAATCGCTTCCGGTTCGATCCGGTAGTCCTCCCCGGCCGTGCCCATGTGCAGTGACAGCAGGTGCAGATGCTCGCGGTCCACCGTGATGACACCGTAGCGGTGGTGCGTCTGCGCCAGCTCGGCGAGCGGGCCGATCACAGGATACGGCAGAATTTCGAGGCGGTTCCGCACGGGCATCGGGAACTGGAACGCGTCGAATCCGTCGCCGCCGACCTCGCCGAAGATCGCAACGCCCTTGCTGGCCGGCTCGAACGACTCCTCGATCCATGCTTCGACTCTTTCGATCATCGCGCCCAGCGAGTCCCGGCGATGGTGATCACCATCACTGTCGAGCTCCGAGATCCTTGCCCTTTCCTTGTTCAGGAATACCGAATAGGTCCGCTTGTTGTCCGAGTTCACCGACATGTCGAGATACAGAGACAGCACGTCGCGGCCGTCCCGATCCCGCTGGATCAGCCGCTGGATCTCACTCGTCGATATCATGGCCATCCGCTGCTGTTGAAAGGTTGAGGGGCAGGGTTGCAAGTGGTATGCCCTGTGCGAATTACGGCGATATAGGGGGGGCAATTTGCTGGGGCGATATACTGGGGCG
>JBBEBA010000046.1:0-24077 GCA_040882575.1 Gemmatimonadota bacterium | reverse complement strand
GCTTCACGTTTCACGCTTCACGTTTCACGCTTCACGTTTCACGCTTCACGTTTCACGCTTCACGCTTCACGTTTCACGCTTCACGCTTCATGTTCTCAAAAATTGTGGAGGAGGAGAGTCATGGCGAATGAGGGGCAGAAGCGAAACGATCCGGGCGACATGCTGCGCGACGGTGTGCGTGCGGCGACCGGCATCCTCGGCGCGTTCAAGGACGCGATCGAGCAGACGTTCAATGACCTGAGCGAGCGCGGCGACATCTCGCCCGATCGGGCCAGGGATGCCGCCCGCGACGCCATGAAGCGAGCGCAGGACTCCGTCGAGGACATGCGCGGCCGGCTCGACTTCGTGCCGCGCCGCGAGTTCGAGGAGCTGAAGGCGGAAATCGCGGCACTGCGGGCGCAGGTCGAGCGTCACGCGGCAGCGGGCGGCACGGGCAGCGGCACTGCGGGCGGTGGCGTGGGCGACGGCTCTCCGGGCGTGATCTGACGCCGTGCAGGGGGCGGACACGACGCCGACGGTGACGCCCGAAGGCGTCACGCGCGCAGAGGAGCGGCCCGTCGGCGACAACCTCTATCGACAGGACGGCTGGGCAGCGGACATGCCGTGGCTGGTGCATGGCATCACCGGCAACGGCGCCGACATGAGCCTGTTCGGCAGTACCCCGGTCGGGACCGCCATCGCCCAGTGGGTCGCCCTGCGCGACCGTCTCGGCTGTGTCGCGGCGGTACACGCGCGCCAGGTGCACGGAGCGAGCGTGCACGTGCATGGCGCCGTCATGCCGGGACTGCTGATCGCCGACGACGCCGACGGTCACATCACCACGCGCGGAGGCGTGCTGCTCGGCGTCACCGTCGCCGACTGCGTCCCCATCTACATCGCCGCACCGGACGTCGGTGCCGTTGCGCTGCTGCACGGCGGCTGGCGCGGCATCGCCGCGGGCATCCTCGAGAATGGCATCGGGACGCTGGTCCGCCGGTGCGGCGCCACGGCGGCCGCACTGCGCATCCACTTCGGTCCCGCCATCTGCGGCGACTGCTTCGAGGTGGGCCCCGAAGTCCCGACCGGCCTCGGCCTCACCTCCGCCCGCGACGCGACGCACGTCGACCTGCGCGCCGCGCTGGCACACCGGGCCGCTGCCTGCGGCGTGCCCGCCGGCCAGATCAGCATCTCCACATACTGCACACGCCACGGCGACTCGCCCTTCTACTCGCATCGCGCCGGCTGCGCCGAGCGCCAGCTCGCAATCCTCGCCGTGCGATCCGCCACAGGCGCATCTCCGCCCACATGATCGGCCTGTGCGAAACGTGCAGGCACGCCCGCGTCATCAGGAGCCGCCGCGGTTCGCGCTTCTGGCTCTGCTCCCTGTCTCGCGTCGACCCGCGATTCCCGCGCTATCCGTCGTTGCCGGTGCTGAACTGCAGGGGGTATGAGGGGAATGAGGCGGGCGAAGAGAGGCGGGCGAGTGAGGCGGGCGAGTGAGGCGGGACGGATCCGACGCCGTGCAGCGCGGCCGCGGTCTCACGCGAAGAGGTAGATGGGGCTCGACCAGGCGCGGTGTCCGTCCTCGGTCGTGACACACACGTACAGGGCGTTGTCGGCATCCTTCCGCAGCGGCACGCGCCGTGTGATCACCACGTGCTCGTGCGGGTTCTCGTCCGGCAGGCGGAAGATGCGGATGCGGCGGTCGATGCCGCCGGCGTCCCACACGCGCTCGCTCATGCCGATCTCCCGGACCGCGACGCTCGCCTGAACCAGCGCGGTATCGACGTGCAGCGAACCGCTCACGGGATCTGCCAGCCACGCATCGAAGCCGCCGAACCCGCCCGTGGTGAGCGCCTCCCAGCGCAGACCGTCCCCGCCGACGCGGTCGAACCGCTTGTCGATGTTGTAGAAGTTGAGCGGCTCGACGCGCAGGAACCGATTGTCCGCGATGCGCGCACTGCCGTCCCAGACAGTCTGGCGCCCGCGGCCGCGGTACTCGGAACCCTCCCAGATGACACGGATGCGGCGACCGAGCTCGGCCTCGGCGAACGGGCGGTACGTCTCCAGCGTCTCGAGCCCGTTGCGGATCTCGATTCGTTCGACGGCCGCCGGGGCGAGCACCTCGATGCGAAAGGCCACGGCATCCGCAGCGCACCGGACGATGTCGCCCATCATTGCCGTGTCCACCTGCTGGCTGCCGGTCGCGCCGATGCCCGGGTCCTCATCGAACCGCTCCGCGCGGACATCGAACCTGGCGCGCGTGTCGAGCAGCATGCGGCTTCCCGTCGTGCCGTAGTGATGGCGCCGGCGGAGTGCGTCGGCGATCGCCGGACGCGTCAGCTCCGTCGCCATCACGCAGGTGAGCCCCCCGAGGGCGCCAAACGTCGTCGCACCCGGATAACTCGCGCCGGGGCGACCCTTGTGGCCATCACTGTTCGCCGTGATGCCGACACGGTAGCCGCGCTCGAGCGCGTCCCGCACGATCCACTCGAAAGTGCCCCAGGCGGAGTGCACTTCCACCGCGCGTTCCAGTCGCGGATCGTGAGCCAGGCCGATGTCCGCGTACCTGCCGCCGACGTGCGCGAACACGATGCAGTCCTCGTGCTGAAGGCGCTCGAACAGCGCGTCGATGCGGTGCGCATCCGGGTGTGCGTCACCGTCGGGGTCGCGCGCGGCCGCGACGAGCGCGCGCGACGATCGATAGATGGGTCGGCCCTCCTGCACATAGAGCACATTGCGGTCGCCGCCGAGCGCCGTATTCCCCGACCACTCGTAGCCAGGGAACACGATGAACGAACCGTCGCGGTTGAGCTCGCGTGTGAGCTCGTTGAGGTGACGCCAGAACGAGTCCGTGATCTGGAAGTCATTGCCCTGGTGGCAACAGATGTCGAGGAACGCGCGGTCGCGGGCGAACTCGAAATACTCGCGTGCGGAGTTCGTCCCGATCGTCTCCTCCGACTGACCGTGCAGGTCGCCCCAGTAGGGCAGCAGCGGCGCATCCGTGGCAACCCGCAACGGGTTCGAGCGCGTCAGCGCAAGACCGTCCGGTCCGATCAGGTCGATGCGCAGATCGCCCGGCTCGCGCACGCGGAGGCCGTCCACCATCGTGCTGAAGGTACCGGGCTCAATACGCAGACGGTCCGGCAGCCCTTCGACGGGAAGACTGGCGCGCAGCTGCACGTCCAGGTCGCACCGGTCGCTCGGATTGCCCCAGCGATCCTCGGCTTTCAGGCACAGCCGGAACAGGGAGTCGACCGGACGCAGAGTGGGGAGCACGGCCTTCCAGCGGACGGGCGGCCCGGACACGATCGCGATGGTGGGCGACTCGGGAAGCGGCACGTAGTCGCAGGTCGCGATGGCGTCCACGAGCACGCGGAACTCGAACGTGTCCTCGCAGAACGTCTGGAGCCGGATGCCGGGCGAGCCCTCACGCACGTCGCCGTAGCGCACCACGATGCGATCGCCCTCGCGCAGGAAGCCGCGCACTACCCGGATCTGGAGCGTCCTGTCCCAGGGGCGGATGTTCAGCTTGTCATCATGGCGCAGCTCGAGCACGGCGCCATTGCTCGCGGCCGCCGTCACGTAGCCGGCAGCACCGGGGTCCGTGAACTGCGGGCGGCCCATGTCGGTCGCGAACCGGTGCACGATACGGATGCTGCCCGTGTCATCGATGCCGAAGAATCCGGCCGTGTAGGTCAGCGTGAAGGACTGGAACGAACCGGCTTCGAACGCGCCCGCGGGCTCGATGCTCGCCCGGCCCATGCGTTCCGGCAGATGCGTCGACAGCGGCATTGCGTCAACCTCCCATGCCCAGCGTGCGTGGCACACGCCGGTCCGCCGCCAGAGCCGGGGCGAAAACCACACCGCCCGCGGCGAGGCCGGCCAGGCTCACCCAGAGTGAAGGCCAGATGAGCATGGCGCCGGCCGCAAGCAGCAGCGCGCGCTCGAACGGCCGGAGCGGCCCGCGGAACCAGCCCTCCAGACCATGCGCCCAGTAGACGATCCCGATCACGCAGGTCGCCACGTGCAGCACGATGTCGCCTGCCGTGCCCATGAGCAGAAGGGCGGGGTCATAGACGAACGCGAACGGCAGCAGGAACACGACCAGCCCCAGCTTCATTGCCACGAACCCGGTCTCGACGGGATCCGCCTTTGCGATGCCCGCCGCCACGTACGCGCCCGTGCACACCGGTGGCGTGATGGCCGAGAGGATCGCGAAATAGAAGATGAAGAGATGTGCAGCCACGGGCGTGACGCCGAGCGCGATGAGGGAGGCGGGCACCAGCGTCGCCAGCACGACGTACGCGGCGACTGTGGGCAGTCCCATGCCGAGGACGATGCATGCGACCATCGCCAGCAGCAGTGTGAGGAAGAGGCTCCCCCCCGCGACGTACTCGATGAGGTACGTGATCTTGAGGCTGAGCCCTGTGGCGGAGAGCACGCCGATCAGAATGCCGGCGCCGGCGCAGATGGCCGCCAGCGGCGCCATGCTGGACATGGCGTCATGCAGCGCGGCGTAGAACCGCTCCGGATCGAGCCGGGTCGCCGGGCGCAGCATGGCGACGACGATGGCGGCCGCAACGGCGAAGAATGCGGCGTACATGATGCCGAAACGCATCGCCAGCAGCACGAGCAGGACCACGATCGGCAGCAGCATGTGGCCGCGCAGCTTCAGCTCGTGCCGGAGGCTGGGGATCTCCGAGGGTGGAATCGGCTGGAATCCGCACTTGACGGAGCGCACGTGAACGATTGTGAGCACTGACAGGAAGAAGAGGATGGCCGGCACGATCGCGTGCTTGATCAGCTGGCCGTACCCGATGCCGAGGTAGTCGACCATGACGAACGCGGCCGCACCCATGATCGGCGGCATGAGCTGACCGCCCGACGATGCAAGGGCTTCAACCGCGCCAGCGAAACGTGCGTCGTACCCGGCCCGCTTCATCATCGGGATCGTCACCGATCCCGTGGTCGCGATGTTCGCCACCGTCGCGCCGGTGATCATGCCCATCAGTGCGGACCCGACGACTGCGATCTTCGCAGGTCCCCCGGTGAACCGGCCCGCGAACACCGTCGCGATGTTCATGAACATGTCGGCGGCGCCCGTTGCGGTGAGAAATGCGCCGAGCATGATGATGACGACGATGAACGTGGCGGACACGCCAATGGGCGTGCCGAACACGCCATCCGTGCCGTAGAAGACGAGGCTGACGAGGGTCTCCAGATCGAGGCCGCCGTGGCGCAGGCGTTCGAACGGGATGCGGTCGCCGAACCAGGCGAACTCGAGCGCGAGGATGAGCACGAAGGTGATGCCGGCGCCGACCGTGCGGCGCACGGACTCGAGCACGAGCAGCAGCCCGAGCGCGCCGAGCCAGATATCGATGGGTCCCAGGAACAGCTCGGAATAGAGCCGCTCGAAGTTGAGCAGCAACCACGTCATGACGACCATGGATGCGGCCGCCAGGACGAACCCCGAGATGGCTTCCGCGAGCTCGTTCTTCAGCAGCTTCGACGGCACCATCAGGAAGATGAGCGGCAGCATGACGAGCACGAAGAAGCCGCGCTGTACGGGCGCCTCGAACGGACCGACCGCGCCGGTATAGAGCGCGAACGCGCTGCCGATCAGCACCAGCACGGTGACCGCCCAGCGTCTGGCGGCGGCGAGCCCGCCCATCAGTCCTGGTGGTATCGGCTCCAGACGCCACGCTCCTGAAAATATCGCGCTGCACCGGGATGATACGGCACAGTCGTGATGCCCGGTCCGCTCTCCAGCGTCGCCTCGCCGGGCGCGTTCCACCAGGGCGCGCCGTTCAGCATTTCGTCCCAGTTCTCGTAGATCACCTTCGTCATGCGGTGAACGAGCCCTTCCGAAAGGCGCCGGTCGATCGCCATGCCCTGGTGGAACGCGATCCCCTTCAGGTTCGGGCGGCCGAATGCCGGCTCGCCGAGCGTGTCGAGGAAGAAGGCTCTGTCCGCGGCGAGGAACGCCTCGTTGCGGTCGTCATCCGGCGCTACGAAGTCGACATCCTCACCGATCCTGCGCGCGGCGAAGATGGGACCGAGATGACCGCGGTTGTTGCGGGCGTACGCGTAGGCGATGGCATCGATCTGTCCGTTGGCGAGCGCCTCCTGGCCATCGGAGCGCGCCACGAACTGGAAGCGCGTATTCGATTCGTCGAGGCCATACCCGCCGAGGATGCGGAGCGCGAGCAGGTCATCGCCGCCGCCGCGCACGCCGATGGCAACCGTCCTGCCCCGGAGGTCGCTGAACCGATCGATTCCACTGCGGGCGATGACGCGGAACTGATGCACGCCTAGCTTCATCCAGACGACTACGTTGTCGTAGCTGCCCGTAGCGAACGGCCCGCGGTTGGCGTGCGCGCTCTCCAGATCGAACACATAGAAGCGGCCGCCCTCCACGTTGCCCGCCGCGATCCGCTTGATGTTGCCGACCGACACGCCCTTGCCGATCACGCCGTTGACGCTCAGTCGCGGGATCTCGCGCGTCAGGATCTTGCCGAATTGCGAGACTTCCGTGAACCAGCGGCCCTCCGGACCTGCGCCGGCGAGCGTGAGCACCGACGGGTCGCCGGCCAGCGGCGGCGGCGGACGCAGCAGGGCAGGAGTGGCGGCCGCGGCCAGTGCGGCGAGGAAAGTTCGTCGTTTCATCGGTTCCCGGCGAGGGGGGCTCCTCCACTATAGGGTGCGGCAGGCGGAGGCGCGCCGCAACCCCGAGGGTGGTGGCGGTCGAGTTGACGCTTCCCCTGATTCTGGCTATATTCTGAACAGTTGCCGGCGCGGTGCCGGTGCGCGAGAAGTGGGGGATGCACCCCCACTTTTTTATTGAGCCGTGGTTTCCGGCTCGAAGGCCGAAGCGTATGGCGGAAGAGCTCGAGCGGGAGATCGAGCGGCGTGTCGAGGCGCTCGGCTACGCGTTCGTAGAGCTCGAGCGTGCGGGCTCGAAGGCGCGCCCGATCCTTCGACTGCGGGTTGATGTCCCGGGCTCGTCGCAGGGGAGCGGCGTGACGGTGGAGGATTGCCGCCGCGTGAGCCGCGCGGTCGAGGCGTATCTGGACGAGGCGCCGGACCTGGCGGAGCGGTATACGCTCGAGGTTTCGTCGCCGGGAGTCGAACGGCCGCTGGTCCGCCCTGCGGATTTCGAGCGGTTCGCCGGTCGTGAGGTCGTCGTCCGGACGGCGACGAAGCTGGCGAACGGCGCAAAACGCATCACCGGCGAGCTCGTGGGGCTCGTCGTTGCTGCAGGTGAGGAGCGAGTCCGGCTGCGGCTGGAGGATGGCTCGATCGTGGACATCCCGCGGGCGAACGTCTCGCGGGCGAATCTCGTTTTCCGCTGGGGTGACCGGCGCTGAGCCAGCCCGGCGATGGAGAATACACATGGCTAACGCAACACAGGTGCTTGCGGCATTTCGCGAGATGCTCGCCAACAAGAACATGTCCCGCGCGGATCTGCACGATCTCATCAAGGACGGGATCATGGCGGCGCTGGCGCGTCGGTTCGGACCGAACGTCGAGGCCGAAGTGATCATCGACGAGGAAGCTGGCGACATCCACATCACGGTGCTGAAGGAAGTCGTCGCGGAAGTGGAGGATCCATCGCGCGAGGTGGTGCTCGAAGAGGCGCGCTGGGACGACCCCGACTTCGAAGTCGGCGACGTGCAGGAGATCCCGGTCGACTTCATGCAGTTCGGCCGGAACGCGGTGATGGCGGCGAAGCAGCGCATCATCCAGCGGGTCCGCGAGGGCGAGCGCAACAAGATCCGCGACGAGTACGCCAGCAAGGTGGGCGACCTGCTGTCGGGCGAGGTGCAGCAGGTGGAGCGCGGCAAGATGGTCATCATGCTGAACAAGTCGCGCGATGCCGAGGCGATCATTCCGTGGAAGGAACAGAACCCGAGGGAGCGGTTCCGCCAGGGTGAGCCAATGCGTGCCGTGCTGAAGCGCGTCGAGGAGACGCCGAAGGGGCCGCGCCTGATCCTGTCGCGCGCCGCGCCGGAGTTCGTCGCTGCACTCTTCAAGCTCGAGGTGCCGGAGATCTATCAGGGCATTGTGGAGATAAAGGGGATCGCGCGCGAAGTCGGCGGACGCACCAAGCTCGCCGTCTCGTCGCGGGACGACAGCATCGACCCCGTCGGCGCGTGTGTCGGTCTGAAAGGCTCGCGCGTGCAGGCCGTCGTGGGCGAGCTGGGCGGCGAGCGCATCGACATCGTACCGTGGCATCCCGATCCGGAGATCTATGCACGCCGCGCGCTCGCGCCGGCGAAGGTCGCCAAGGTGATCAGTGACTCGTCGCGCCGCGTCATCACTGCGATCGTGGACGAGGACCAGCTCTCGCTCGCGATCGGCCGCAACGGCCAGAACGTGCGGCTGGCCAGCCAGCTGATCGGGTGGCAGATCGATCTGTACGGCAGTCGCGAGTGGCTCGAGCGCGGTGCCGATGCTGCTCTTTTCGGCGGTGGCGAGCAGGAGTACGAGCTCGCCGACTTCCCGCTGCGAGAGCTGGACCTGCCGATCGGCACACTGGCGGCTCTGGAGAGTGCCGGATATACTAGCTTTCTGGACATTATCGACCTCGAGCGGGAGGATGTGCTCCGCGTGCCGGGTATCACGGCCGAGACCGCGGACAACCTGCTCGGCCTGATCGAGTCACTAACCGTCGAGGAAGGCGCGCCCGACGACGCAGCTGCGGCCGATGCCGCTGTTGCGGCGCAGAGCGGCATGACGGAAGAGGAGCTCGAAGAGGCGAAGGAACTGGCCGCCGATATCCTCGGCCTGCCGAAGCCGGACCGCAAACCGCGGGCGGAGTCGACGGAGGATGCCGGCACCTGATCGCACGCTCGGCCTGCTCGGCATGGCCGCCCGTGCGGGCGCCATCGTGCCGGGCACCGAGCGTGTCAGGGAGGCGGCCCGCGGCGGCGGGCTATCGCTCGTCATACTGGCGACTGACGCCTCCGGGAACAGCCGGGAGAAACTGCTGCCGCTGCTCGTCGCACGCGGCGTCTCCCATGTCATTCGTTATGATCGCAGCCAGCTGGGCGCGGCCGTCGGTCGTGCGCAGCTGAGTGCCGTCGGCGTTGTGGATCGCGCGCTGGCGGATCGACTGCAGGTGCTGTTGCGCGACAGTGCCGGTTAGCAGGGCCGCGCCCGATGCGCGTCCGTGAAGTCTGTTCAAGGTGGTGACACAGGTATGCGCGTTTACGAAGCAGCCAGAGAGTTCAAGGTCGACCCGGAGAAGATGCTCGCGATTCTCCGCGGGATGGGTGCGCGGGTTACGTCCGAGGCGTCGCAGGTCGATGATGCCACGGTCGCCAAGCTGCGCGCCCGTCTCGAGCGTGAGCGGCGTGCAGGGCACACCGACATGGTCGAGTCGCTCGAGGCTGTCGTCGAGGATGCGCAGCCCGCCGGCCGCCGCCGCCGGCGCCGCAAGGAAGACATCGTTGAAGAGCCGGCCGTGGAAGCGGCCGTCGAGCTGGAACCGGCGGCTGACAGCACGGCTGACCCAATGGCGGACGCGGCCGAGGCGATCGCCGCCGAGGCCGCCGAAAGAGCTGCTGCTGCCGGTGACGACGCGGCGGCTGCCGTCGAGGAGCATGCCGGACGTGAGACCGTCTTCGGCCGCGGGGCGCAGAGGCCCGACCGCGCGCCGGCCGTGGCAGCCGAGGATGCCGCCGGCACTGCGAAGGCGGAGTCTGTCGCCGAGGCAGACGCCCAGTGGTTCGAAGATGCCGTTGCGGCGGACGCGGATGACACGCGGGCGCGACCTTCACTGCAGCAGCCGACGGCGGAGCAGCGGCCGAAGCTGCGTCGCGCCGCCGAGGTGCTCGGCAAGACGCCGCCGCGTCAGACGAGCCCGTCGCCGGCGGCGAGCGCCGCGCCGGGCGGCCATGTCCGCATCCAGGCCGAGGGCTTCACACCGGATGGACGCCGCGCGGCAGCGGGCGCTGCGCCGATCCCGAGCGTGAGCAGCACAGCGGGCGGTGGCGGCAAGAAGGACAAGAAGAAGAAGGGCAAGCGGCGGGTCGACCAGGACGCGGTGCAGGAAAACATCGCGCGCGTCATGGGCGAGCTGAAGAAGGGTGGCAAGAAGCGTCGCCATCGCCGCGAGGAAGCGCCCGGCCGCGTCGAGCGGGAGACGGAGCGCCAGCGCGTGCGTGCGGAGGAAGCGACGACCGTGCGCGTGAACGAGTTCCTGACGGTGCACGAGCTGTCGGAGCTGATCGACGTGTCGGCGACGCAGATCGTCGCGAGCGCGTTCAAGAACCTGGGCCTGATGGTGACCATCAACCAGCGGCTCGACTTCGACCAGATCGAGCTGCTGCTCGAGGAGTTCGGCTTCAAGGCCGTGCTGGAAGAGGAGTACGCCGGCGACATGTCGGACGAGGCCGTCGAGAAGGACAAACCGGAGGACCTCGTACCGCGGCCGCCCGTCGTCACCATCATGGGCCACGTCGATCACGGCAAGACGTCGCTGCTCGACTACATTCGCAAGACGAACGTCATCGGGGGCGAGTCCGGCGGCATCACGCAGCACATCGGCGCCTACCACGTCGAGCTGCCGGACAGCCGCTCGATCACGTTCCTGGACACACCCGGCCACGCCGCGTTCACGGCCATGCGCGCGCGCGGCGCGGAGCTGACGGACATTGTCGTGCTCGTCGTCGCGGCCGACGACTCGGTCATGCCGCAGACGATCGAGGCGATCAGCCACGCCAAGAACGCAGGCGTACCGATCATCGTCGCGGTCAACAAGATCGATCTGCCTGGCGCCGACCCGTCCAGGATCAAGCAGGATCTGCTGCAGCACGGCGTCGTCGTCGAGGAGTACGGCGGTCAGGTACTGAGCGCGGAGGTCAGCGCGAAGCAGGGCAGCGGCGTGGCCGACCTGCTCGAGAAGATCCTGCTGCAGGCCGAGCTCGTGGACATGAAGTCGAACCCGAACCGGCCCGCGCACGGCACCGTCGTCGAGGCGCAGCTCGATATTGGCAAAGGCGCCGTCGCGACGGTGCTCATCACCAACGGCACGCTGCGCGTCGGCGACTCGTTCGTCTGCGGTCATTTCGAGGGGCGGGTCCGCGCGATGCTCGACGAGCGCGGCAAGCCGGTCGCCGAGGCGGGCCCCGGCATACCGGTGCAGATCCTGGGCATCGGCGGCGTGCCCGGCGCCGGTGACACGCTCGTCGGCATGGAGGCGGACCGCGCGAGCGAGATCGCGGGCACGCGGCAGCGGCTGGACCGCGAGAAGCAGCTCCGCGTCAAGAGCCGCGGCGTGCGTCTGACGGACATCAGCCGCATGCTGGCCGAGGGCCAGATGGCGACGCTCAATCTGATCATCAAGGGCGACGTGGACGGCTCCGTGCAGGCCCTGTCCGACTCGCTGCTGCAGCTGTCCAACAGCGAGGTGCAGGTGGACGTCGTGCACCGCGGCGTCGGCGCGATCAACGAGTCCGACGTGCTGCTCGCCACTTCGGCGGGCGCCGTCGTGATCGGGTTCCACGTGCGACCCACGGCCGAGGCGCGGCAGACGGCAGCCCGCGAAGGCGTGGACATCAAGCTGTACAGCATCATCTACGAGGCCGTCGAAGACGTGCGGTCCGCCCTCGAGGGCATGCTTGCGCCCGAGCAGCGCGAGGTGCTGCTCGGCGTCGCAGAGGTGCGGCAGCTGTTCAAGGTGCCGCGCACCGGCACCGTGGCCGGCTGCTACGTCACGGAGGGCGTGCTCGACCGCAAGGGCCGCGTCCGGGTGGTGCGCGATGCAGTTCAGGTCTACGAGGGCGAGCTTGGCAGCCTGAAGCGCTTCAAGGACGATGTGCGCGAGGTCCGCGAGGGCTTCGAGTGCGGTCTCAACGTGCAGGGCTTCAACGACGTGAAGGTCGGTGACACCATCGAGTGCTACCGCATCGAGTCGATCGCCCGTACCCTTGCCAGGGAGGAGAGCGGCAAGGTGAGCGGGTGAACGGGGGAGCGGAGGAGCGGGAGCTTGCAGGTACAATGTGAACCCGCATTGATCCGTTGTCGCCCCCGCTCACCCGCTCCCCCGCTCACCCGCTCCCCATGACTGTCGGCGTGATCGTGTGGGAGCTCGAGATCATTGCGAGCCACTCGCTCAAGGACAAGCGGCGCGTCGTCAAGAGCCTGAAGGAGCGGCTCCAGACGCGCTTCCGGGTGTCTGCCGCCGAGACGCGCCATCAGGACGTGTGGCAGCGCGCCGAGATCGCCGCGTGCCTGGTCTCGGGTGAGCAGGCGCACGTAACCGATGTGCTGGACGCGATGGACCGGCTCGTGACCGGCGACATGCGCGCGCGCGTCATCGCGGCGCGACGGAGCTACTACTAGCGTACACCGCGACGGCCGCGCTTCAGCGCGGCCGTCCGCGTATCCGGCCATTGCGGCGGGAGGTCTGGATGGCAAAAAAGCGGATTGCGCGCGTGAACGAGCAGATGAAGCGTGAGCTGATCACGCTGCTGCGGCAGGAAGTCCGGGACCCGCGCATCGGGCCGGTCACCATCACGGGCGTCGAGGTGTCTCCGGACCTCTACCACGCAAAGGTGTTCTTCTCCGTGCTCGGCGACGAGGAAGAGCGTAAGAGCTCGCTCGAAGGGCTGCGCGCGGCGTCCGGCTACCTGCGCGGCGAGATCGGGCGGCGCATGCACATCAGGCGCGCACCGGAGCTGCACTTCACGGCCGACAATACCATCGAGCACGCGATGCACATAGAGAAGCTCCTGCAGCAGGCGCGCGCTACCATCGTGACGGAGCCGGATGCCGACGACACGGAGCATGACGACGCCTGATACGCCGCTCGAGGGTGTGCTGCCCGTCGACAAACCCGTGGGTCCCACATCGCACGACATCGTCGGCATCGCACGGCGCGCACTGCGCACGCGCCGGATCGGGCACACGGGCACGCTCGATCCGTTCGCGTCGGGCCTGCTGATGCTCTGCATCGGCAGCGCCACGCGCATCGCCGGCTACCTGACCGGCATGGACAAGCGGTACACGGCGGTCGTGCGGCTCGGCGTGAGCACCGATACCGACGACCTGACCGGCACCGTCATCGGCGGAGCGGGCATGGGCGCGGAAGCGGCTGCGCTGACGCCGGCCGAGGTCGAGGCTGCGCTCGCGCGCCAGCGCGGCCGGATCGAGCAGGTGCCGCCTGCCTACAGCGCGAAGCAGCGGGACGGCGAGCGGGCGTACGTCGCGGCCCGCGAAGGCAGGGCGGTCGCGCTGCCGCCCGTCACGGTGCACGTGCACGAGCTCGCCATCACACGCTTCGGCCCGCCGGAGGTCGAGCTCGACGTGCTGTGCTCGTCGGGCACATACATACGGGCGATCGCACGCGATCTGGGAGCTGCGCTCGGAACCGGGGGCCATCTCACCGCGCTGCGGCGCACGGCGATCGGCGCGAGGAGCGTGGAGAACGCGCTGCCGCTCGACGCGATCGGCGATGAGGCCGCCGTGCGGTCCGCGCTGCTGACCCCGCTCGAGGCCATCGGCGACCGGCTGCCGCGCCTCGATGTGACGGAAATCGACGCGGCCGAGATCCGCCACGGCCGCGCGCTGCCGGCGGCGGCTGCCCTGGACGGCACCTGGGCGCTCGCAGCGGGGGGCCGGCTGCTCGCCATCGCCGAGTCTGCCGACGGCCGTATCCGGCCGGTGAGGGTGTTCCCGTGAGTGGTACGGTCGTCACGGTCGGCACGTTCGACGGCGTGCACCGCGGCCACTGGCAGGTGCTGCGCGAGCTCAGCCGGGTGGCTGCCGCGCGCGACGCACTCAGCCTGGCCGTGACGTTCGATCCGCACCCGCTCCGCATCGTCCGGCCCGAGGCCGCACCGCCGCTGCTTTCCACACCGGCGGAGAAGATCGAGATCCTGGCGCAGTCGGAGCTCCGGCGTGTGGCGTTCCTGCGCTTCACGCCAGAGCTCGCCGCATACTCGCCGCGCACTTTCGTGGAGCGCATCCTGATCGGCACGTTCGAGATGACGCACCTCGTCATCGGCTACGATCACGGCTTCGGCCGCGGCCGCAGCGGCGACGTGGACACGCTGCGCGCCATCGGCGATGACCTCGGCTTCGGCGTCGATGTCATCGCACCGGTGGAGCAGGGAGGTGAGCCGGTCTCATCGTCGAGCATACGCAGCCTGCTGGAGAACGGCGACGTCGCCGCTGCCGCGCTCGCACTCGGCCGCCCCTACGCACTGACCGGCACCGTCGTCCGGGGCCAGGGACAGGGCAGGAAGCTCGGCTTTCCCACCGCCAACCTCGACGTCACGCATCCCGACAAGCTGATCCCGCACGAAGGCATCTACGCCGTGCGTGCCACGCTTCGCGACCGCTTCGTAGACGGAGTGCTCCACCTCGGGCCCCGTCCGACCTTCGCCGGCCTGCCGCCCTCGATCGAGCTGCACCTTTTCGACTTCGATGCCGACATCTACGGCGATCGCGTCGTCGTCGGATTCGTGGAACGCGTACGCGACATCGCACGTTTCGATTCCGTCGACGCTCTGGTCCGCGCCATGGAGGCCGATTGCACGGCCGCTCGACAGCTGCTTGGCCGCTCCCCAATGGTACGAAAGCTGAAGTGAACACTGGGCGACACTGCCGAGTCCCGATGCCACCAATCCGACGACGGCGGCGCGGGATCGGTCAGCAGCCGACGAGTAGCCGGCGGCCGCCCGTGGCGGGTTGCCGGTACGGCGGCCAGCCGCTACAATGAAGGGCTGGCGCACTGGCGGATCGGGCTACACGCAGAACGGGCTACACTACGGTACCCGCTTCACGAGCAGCGTACGACTCTCGAGGAGGCACCCCGCATGCATGCGGACAAGAACGAGATCATCACGAAGTACCAGCTCCATGAGACGGACCGCGGCAGTGCCCCCGTTCAGGTGGCAATGCTGACGCAGCGGATCAATGAGCTCACGGGGCATTTCCGGGAACACAAGAAGGATCATCACAGCCGTCGCGGCCTGCTCAAGATGGTGGGCAAGCGGCGTCGGCTGCTGGACTACCTGAAGCGGACGGATCTGGAGCGGTACCGCGCTCTGATCGACGATCTCGGCCTCAGGCACTGATCCGGTGACGGCTCGGCCGTGACCGAAACGCGCGCAGCGGTCGCCCACGGGGCGTCACCGCTGCGTACGTATATATGGACCCAGCGTACCTGAGCGTGTCGCCATTGGGGCGGTGTGCGGCGGAAGAGGAAAAGAGAGAGAAAATGCACAGGAAAGAGTGGATGTTCGCAGGCCGTCGTCTGGTTCTGGAGACCGGGCGCATGGCTAGGCAGGCGCATGGCGCGTGTCTGATCCAGTACGGCGATACCGTGGCGCTCTGTACGGTGACGGCGCAGGACCGGCCGACGCACCTGCCGTTCTTCCCGCTGACCGTGGAGTACCGTGCACGCAGCTATGCGGCCGGCAAGATCCCGGGCGGGTTCTTCAAGCGGGAGGGCCGGCCGGCCGAGCAGGAGATTCTGTCGGCGCGCCTGATCGACCGTCCGCTCCGTCCGCTCTTTCCGGATGGCTTCCAGAACGAGACGCAGGTGATGATCCACGTGCTGTCGGCGGATCAGGAGAACGATGCGGACGTGCTGGGCCTGATCGGCTCCTCGATCGCGCTGAACCTGTCGAAGGTTCCGTTCCAGGAGCCCGTCTCCGCGGTGCGTGTCGGTCGGATCCAGGGGCAGTGGGTGCTGAACCCGACGTTCCAGCAGCTCGAGTACAGCGACGTCGAGATCGTCGTTGCCGGCACCGAGGAAGGCATCATGATGGTGGAGGGCGGCGCCGTCGAGGTTCCGGAGAGCGAGATTGCGGAAGGCCTGGTCGCCGCGCACGAGGGGATCAAGGAGCTGTGCCGCATCCAGCGCGAGTTCATCGACGGCCTGCAGCAGGTGAAGATGGACTGGGTCAAGGTGGAGATCGACGAGTCGCTTCGCGAGCGCGTGGCGGACCTGGCCGACAAGCTGATCGGCAAGGCGATGGGCGTGGCCGACAAGGCGACGCGGAACGAGCAGCTCGCGGCGCTGCGCGCCGAGGTGCAGGGGAAGCTGGCCGAGGACTTCCCGGAATCGGAGAACCAGATCGCGCAGCTGATTGGCAAGTCCGAGAAGGCTGCGATGCGCCGGCAGATCGTGGACAAGGGTGTCCGTTCGGACGGCCGCAAGCCGGACGAGATCCGGCCGATCACGAGCGAGGTCGACGTCCTGCCGCGCACGCACGGCAGCGCGCTGTTCACGCGCGGCCAGACGCAGGCGCTGGCCGTCGTGACCCTCGGCACGGACAAGGACGAGCAGCGCATCGAGTCGATCAACTCGGCGACCGAGCTGAACAAGTCGTTCATGCTGCACTACAACTTCCCGCCCTTCTGCACCGGCGAGGCGAAGCCGCTGCGCGGCACGTCGCGGCGCGAGCAAGGGCACGGCGCGCTGGCCGAGCGCGCGATCCAGCCGCTGCTGCCGGCGTACGATGAGTTCCCCTACACCATTCGCGTGGTGTCCGAGGTGCTCGAGTCGAACGGCTCCTCGTCGATGGCTTCCGTCTGCGGCGCCTCCCTTGCCTTGATGAGCGCTGGCGTGCCGCTCCGCGCGGCCGTAGCCGGCGTGGCCATGGGCCTGATCAAGGAGGGCAAGAAGATCGAAGTGCTGACCGACATTCTGGGCGTGGAGGACGCGCTCGGCGACATGGACTTCAAGGTCGCCGGCTCGGAGAAGGGCGTTACGTCGATCCAGATGGATATCAAGGTGACCGGCCTCTCGCTGGATGTCATGCGCGATGCGCTGGAGCGCGCGCGCAAGGGCCGCCTGCACATCCTGAAGGAGATGGCGAAGGCCGTGTCGGAGCCGCGCTCCGAGATGTCGCAGTGGGCGCCGCGCATCATCACGATCCAGATCAACCCCGAGAAGATCGGCGAGATCATCGGTCCGAAGGGCAAGACGATTCGCGCGATCCAGGAGGAGACGGGCGCGCAGATCAGCATCGACGATACGGGCCTGGTCAAGATCGCGAGCGTGAGCGGCGAGGGTGGCGAGCGCGCGAAGGCGCGGATCAAGGGCATGACCCAGGATCCCGAAGTCGGGCTGATCTATGAGGGTGTCGTGAAGTCGACGACGACGTTCGGCGCTTTCGTCGAGATCCTGCCCGGCACGGAGGGCCTGCTGCACATCTCGGAGATGCAGGAGGGCCGCACGGAGCGCGCGGAGGACGTCGTCAAGAAGGGCGAGCTGGTACGCGTCAAGCTCCTGTCGATCGACGAGAAGGGCAAGATGAGGTTGTCCCGCAAGGCAGCGCTTGCCGAAGACGCCGGAACGGCCGCCGGCGGCGAGTGAGCGACGGCTTCAGACGCGCGGAGCTGCCGGGCGGACTGGTCGTTCTGACGGAGGCGATGCCGGGCATTCGCTCGGCGTCGCTCGGCGTCTGGGTCCGCGCGGGATCGGTGCACGAGGCGCGCGCGGACATGGGCGCCAGCCACCTTCTCGAGCACATGGTGTTCAAGGGCACGCAACAGCGGACGGCGCGTGACCTGGCGCTGGTGCTCGAGCGGCTCGGTGGCTCGCTGGATGCATACACGACGCGCGAGCACACCAGCTTCCAGGCGCGGGTGCTCGATGCCGACATCGACATTGCGCTCGATGTGCTCGCCGACCTGGTCCTGAATCCGCTGCTGCGGGCGGAGGATCTGGAGCTGGAGCGCGAGGTGGTGCTCGAGGAGATCGCCACGGTCGAAGACACACCCGACGACCTCGTCTTCGACCTTCACTCCGAACTGCTGTGGGGCGGCCATCCGTACGGCTACAGCATACTCGGTACGCCCGGGACCGTAAGCTCGCTCTCCGCCGCCGATCTCCGACGCGTGTACGACGACCGCTACCATACCTCCAATTTCGTCATTGCCGCCGCCGGCAACATTGACCACGACAGTTTCGTCGAGCGGGTGCGCAGCACGTTCGATGGCAGCCGTCAGTCCGGCCGCCGGCAGGACCCGCCGCCGCCGCTGCCGGACGCACCTGCGCCTTCCCGGTCATCCGTGCAGCGCGCGACTGCGCAGTCGCACCTGGTCTGGGGCCGTCCGACGTTCGGCCACGGCGACGCGCGGCGAATTCCGATGGTCCTCCTCTCCAATGCGTTCGGCGGCGGGATGAGCTCGCGGCTGTTCCAGCGGGTCCGCGAGGAGCTGGGTCTGGCCTATTCCGTGTATGCGTATCAGTCGTTCTACGGGGATGCCGGCATCAGCGGCGTCTATGTCGGCACGCGTCCTGAATGGGCGGAGCGTGCGGAGGAGGTCGTGGACGCGGAGCTCGCCCGGCTCGCCGCGGCTGGGCTGACGGCGGAGGAGCTGGACGACGTGAAGGGTCAGGTGAAGGGACAGATCGTGCTGTCGCTCGAATCGTCGAGTGCGCGCCTGCACCGGCTGGCCGGTACGGAGCTGTACGGCGAGCCGTTCCGTACCATGGACGAGATCACGCAGCTGGTGGACGCCGTGACGCTCGACGTTGCGGCGGCGCTCGCCGCGGAATACTTCTCTCCGGCGCAGCAGACGCTGCTGCGGCTGGGTCCGGCAACCTGAACGCCGCGAGGGTGAGGCGATGATCATCGGCGTGCCGCGCGAGATCAAGACGAACGAGAATCGTGTGGCGCTCGTGCCGGGCGGCGCGGAGGCGCTGAGGCATGCGGGCCATACCGTCTGCCTCGAGCGGGGCGCCGGCGAGGGCAGCGGGTTCACGGACTCGATGTACGTCGATGCCGGAGCCCGGATCATCGACGACGCCGCCGAGGTGTGGCGGACCGCGGACATGATCATGAAGGTGAAGGAGCCGATCCCCGTGGAGTGGCCGCACATGCGGCGCGATCAGGTGATCTTCACCTACTTCCATTTTGCGGCAGACGAGGAGCTGACACGGGCCGTCATGAAGTCCGGCGCGACGGCCATCGCCTACGAGACCGTGCAGCTGCCCACGGGCGAGCTGCCGCTCCTCACGCCGATGAGCGAGGTGGCCGGCCGCATGTCGATTCAGGAAGGCGCCAAGTACCTCGAGAAGTTCTTCGGCGGCCGCGGCATGCTGCTCGGCGGCGTGCCCGGTGTCATGCCGGCCAAGGTCGTCGTGATCGGGGGCGGCATTGTCGGATCGAACGCCGCCCGTATGGCGGCGGGCCTCGGCGCCCGGGTCGTGATCCTGGACGTGTCGCTGAACCGGCTGCGCTACCTGTCGGACGTCATGCCCGCGAATGTGACGACCGTCTACTCCAACCGGTACAACATCCTCGAGCACATCCGCGACGCCGACATTGTCGTCGGCGCTGTGCTGCTACCCGGTGCGAAGGCACCGAACCTCGTGCGGCGCGAGGACCTGAAGACGATGATGCCGGGATCGGTCATCGTCGATGTCGCAGTCGATCAGGGCGGCTGCGTCGAGACGATCAGGCCGACGACGCACGAGGACCCGATCTATGTCGTGGACGGCGTGATCCACTACGCGGTCGCGAACATGCCCGGCGCGGTCTCGCGCACGTCGACGCTCGCGCTCACGAATGCCACGTTCCCCTATGCGCTGACGCTCGCCAACCGTGGCTGGAAGGAAGCCTGCCGCATGGACCGCGCACTCGCGCTCGGCGTGAATGCGGTCAACGGCAGGATCACATATCCCGGCGTCGCCGAGGCGTTCGGCCTCGACTTCACCCCCGTCGAGCAGGTGCTGTAGCGATGACCGTGGACGTGCTCGTACAGCGGCTCGACCACTACCCGCCGGACTGGGCACTGCCCGCGTACGCGACGGCGGGTTCCGCTGCGGTGGACCTGCGCAACGCCGGCCCCGCAGTCGAGCTGCCGCCGCTCGGACGCGTGCTCATCCCGACCGGCCTCGCGATCGCGCTGCCGGACGGTACGGAAGCCCAGATCCGGCCGCGCTCGGGCCTGGCGCTGCGTCACGGCATCACGATAATCAACACGCCGGGCACCATCGACAGCGACTACCGCGGCGAGATCCGGATTCCGATGATCAACTTCGATGCGATGCCGCAGCGCCTGGAGCACGGCGAGCGGGTCGCGCAAATGGTGCTCGCCACGGTGGCGCGCATATCATGGAAGCCGGCAGATGTGCTTCCGTCCTCCGACCGCAGGACCGGTGGCTTCGGCAGCACCGGCCGCCATTGAGGTCGCTTGCAGGTTGATATAACACGAGTTAACTTGCCTCCGCTCGCGAACGGCGCCCACTCCTCGCCGGTGTGCACACTCCGCCGTCGGACATCTGAATGAGCCTGCGGACAATTCTTAGCACGGGCCGCATCATGCCCGTAAACGACATCGCCGTCGACCTCGGGACGGCGAACACTCTCGTCTACGTGAAGGGCGAGGGGATCGTCCTGAACGAGCCATCCGTCGTCGCCATCGAACGCGGCACCCACCGCATCAAGGGAATCGGGCTCGAGGCGAAACGCATGCTCGGTCGGACGCCCGAGGGCATCATGGCAGTGCGGCCGCTGAAGGACGGCGTGATCGCCGACGTGGACATCACGGAGATGATGCTGCGTCATTTCCTCCGGGCCGTGACCAACAAGCGGTTTTTCCGAATGAAGCCGCGAGTCATTGTCGGCGTGCCCAGCGGTATCACCGAGCTGGAGCGTCGCGCAGTCCGCTCTAGTGCTGCCGCCGCTGGCGCCAAGGAAGTCTACATGGTCGCCGAGCCTATGGCCGCCGCGATCGGCGTGGGCCTGCCTGTCGACACGCCAACCGGCAACATGGTCATCGACATCGGCGGCGGCACAACGGAAATCGCCGTCATTGCTCTGAATGGCATTGTTTCTGATACATCGATCCGCGTCGGTGGCGACGAGATCGACAATGCGATCGTGAGCTTCCTCAGGAAGAACTACAATCTCCTGATCGGTGAGCCGACCGCAGAAGCGATCAAGATCCAGATCGGCTCCGCGTTCAACAGCGGCGACGAACGGGAAATGGAAGTGAAGGGGCGCGACCTCGTGAGCGGAATCCCGAAGACAGTCCGCGTCCACTCGCAGGAGATCCGCGAGTGCATCCAGGAGCCGATCCAGCAGATCGTCGACGCCGTCCGGAGAGCCCTGGAGATCACGCCTCCCGAGCTGGCCTCCGATATCGTGGACCGAGGAATCGTAATGACGGGCGGCGGTGCACTCATTCGTGGTCTCGACCTGCTGCTGGCACACGAGACGGACCTGCCCATCCATGTGGATGAGGAGCCGCTGACCTGCGTGGTGCGGGGCGCGGGGATGATTCTCGACGACTTCGAGCGATTCCGTAACGTGCTTCAGAACTAAGTGCTAGATTTCGACGGTACACGAAAGACGAGGCGACGCGAAGCCGCACTCTCGGGCGGTGTCCTGCTGATCGCCCTGATCCTGCTGCTCATGCCCGCCGAGTACCAGCGACTGGTACGAAACGCCCTCCGATCGACAGTCCTGCGACCGTTCCTGGCCGTGCAGAGCCAGATCGTGCAGCGCAGCAGCCGGCTGGTGAACGTCGGCGACCTGCGTGCGCAGCGGGACTCGCTGGCGGCCATAGTCGCTGCGCAGGCGAGCCTCTCCGATGAGAACCGGCAGTTGCGGGCGGCGCTGGGCCTGAGCGGCCGGCTCGAGTCGCGGTTCGTGCCGGCGAACGTCATCCGGATCGGGCTGAGCAGTGCGGAGAGCACGTTCATCGTTGACGTAGGCAGCGCGGATGGCGTCTACGAAGGCAGTCCCATCATCACGGCGGATGGTCTGCTCGGCGTGGTCTGGGAAGTCGACGAGCACTCCGCCCAGGCGATCGACTGGACCCACCCGGATTTCCGGGTGAGCGCCATGACGGCCGATGGTGGCGCCTACGGCATCGTGGAACCCCGCCGCGGCCGTTACCGCGAGGAGGACCTGCTGGCACTGACCGGTTCGCCATTCCAGGTGGATGTGCGGCCCGGCAGGCGCGTGGTGAGCTCAGGGCGCGGCAACCTGTTCCCCCGCGGCGTGCCCGTCGGCACGATTCTCGGTATCGAGGACGCCGACACGGGCTGGCGCAAGAGCTACCTGATCCGGCCGGCAGTCCGTCCGGGCACCTCGCGCCACGTCCTGGTCAGCATCCAGAATGGCAGCCAGGATCTGAGCGAAGTCTGGAACATCAATGAGACGCCCGACACGGCAGCGATCGACTCGTCAGCCGCCGCTACGGGGGAGGCGAACTGATGGCGTCCCGTTCCAGCGCGTTCTGGTTGTTCATCGTGGTTCTGGTCCTGCTCCACCTCGTGCTGCGCCTGGCGCTGGGTCTTGGCATCGTGCCGGACCTGCTCATCGTGGCCGCGCTCCTCGGCGCGCGCCGGCTCGACGCGCCTGCCGCCGCGGCGTTCGGCCTGGGTCTGGGCATCCTGGCAGATTCGCTCGCCATGGTCGCTTTCGGCGCATCGGCCGTCGCCTTTGTCGTGGGCTGCTACGTCGGATCGCGCACGCGCAGCTTTTTCGAGGGCGACAGCTACCTGTTCGTCACGCTCTACGCGTTCCTGGGCGCGTGGCTGATCGCCGTGGTCCGCTACTTCGCCGGCGGCTACATGGGGCGCGGCGTCGAGCTCTCGCACCTGGGCACGGGCGCGCCGCTCGAATCACTCTACGTCGCCGTGGCCGCTGTGATTTCGCTGATTGCGTATCGCGCAGTCAGCGGCCAACGCTGAGCCGGACATGGGTGTAGCGCAGCGACTACGTTCCTGGCTCGGCGACCCGCTGCTGGTCATCACCGTGATAGGTCTGACGCTGTTCGGTGTGGCCATGATCTACTCGGCCGGCCAGCTGGAGCGGCCCGACCCGTCGGTCGCAGGCGCCTGGCGCATGCAGTTCATATGGCTCGGCATCTCGCTGACCATCCTCGTGATCACCATGCGGATTCCTGTGCGGTGGCTCGAGTGGATCGCTCTGCCCGCCTACATCGTCGGTCTGCTGGTCCTGGCCGCGACGCTCGTCATCGGCACGGGCGGCGGCACTGCGGCGAGCATGAAGGGCTGGCTCCGGGTTGGCGGATTCGCCGTGCAGCCGTCGCAGTTCGCAAATGTCGCCACCGTGCTCATGCTGGGCCGCACCATGGGCGCGTGGCGCGAGAACCCGCAGGCGGTCTGGGACCTGTGGAAGCCCATCGTCATCGCGATCGTCCCCATGATGCTGGTGCTGGCGCAGCCGGACCTCGGCACCGCGATGGTGTTCGGCGGTGTGCTGCTGGCGACGCTGTACTGGGCTGGCACACCGCTCGGCATCCTGTTCCTGCTGCTCAGTCCCGCGCTCGGCCTGGCGTTCGCCTATGTCGGGACCTGGATCTACAGCATTTACATGATCCTGCTCTGCGCCTTCCTGTGGCTGTACCGCGCACGGCTGTCGGAGTGGGTGGTCGTTCTGCTGCTGAACGTGGCGATGGGCACGATAGCCTGGCCGCTCTGGAACTCGCTCGAGGACTACCAGCAAATGCGCCTGGTGTCGTTCGTGAATCCGGAGCTCGACCGCCAGGGCAGCGGCTATCAGGTGATCCAGTCCAAGGTCGCTATTGGCAGCGGCGGCCTCTTCGGGCAGGGCTTCAATGAAGGCCCGCACAAGCGGCTGCGTTTCCTGCCGGAACAGCACACGGACTTCATCTACGCGGTGATCGGCGAGGAAACCGGGCTGATCGGCGCGGGGCTCGTGCTGCTCGCGTTCCTCGTCATACTCTGGCGCCTGGTCAAGCTGGCCGAGCGATTACCCGACCCGTTCGCCGGCATCGTCGTGTTCGGGATTGCGGGCGCCTGGTTCACGCATATTCTTGTGAACGTCGGCATGACGCTGGGCGTCATGCCGGTCACGGGTATTCCGCTGCCGTTCCTCAGCTACGGCGGCTCGTTCCTGCTCGCGAGCTTCATTGCGCTCGGCGTTGCGCAGCGCGTCGCGCTCGAGCACGGACGCATCTAGTGTTGTGATTCAGAAATCCCGTGTCCGCACCGAGAGCCCGGATGCGCCCGGGCTGCCAGGCGCAAGGAGGAGGCGTAGCAGCGCTACGGCGACGACGAGCAACGACGCAGCGCGGGATGCAAACGGGATCGAATGCAACGGGATTTCTGAATCACAACACTAGGAGGC
>JBBEBA010000045.1:0-24456 GCA_040882575.1 Gemmatimonadota bacterium | reverse complement strand
TCGACCTGAACAGCAGCCCGTCGATGTTGTGCAGCTGCATCACGCCGTCCTCCGTGCCCATTGCGATGTGGAGCACGAGGAACTCACCAGCCTGCGCGCCGGCGTCGTCCGTGACCGGGAGCAGCGCGCGATCACCGCTCAGGGTGTTGCCCCGGTCGGGACCCGGCCGGCTCTCCCGCATGAATCCGCTCAGGTCGATCCTGTAGCGCCCGCCGTCCGGCGTCACCAGCACGAGCACCGAATCCCGGAACATCATTCGGTTGCCGCCGTCCTGGCCGCGCATCGGCGCGCCGTTGATCCGATACACGGCCCGGCCGGCGATCGCCGGGACCGGTCCGTCTCCGAGAAAGCCGGAGAACATGCGCGCTCCCGGGCTGTCGGTTCCCGGCTGCGGCGCGAGGCCGAGGCTCGCGGCCAGGTCGTACCTGTCGCGGTCGTCGGTGAAGTCCCGCGCCAGCACGGGAGGAAGCGCGTCGCTGCCGTGATGCGTCAGGAGGTATCGCGCCGTGTCGTTGATGCGCTCGTACTGCTCGAAGGGTATGCGGCGCGCTGCGGAGTCCGTCGGCACGATGCGCGGTGATGTAGAGCTGCGCGGCGGCGGCGCACTCCGCGGATCGATCGACGCCTGCACCAGCGCGTTCCCGAGACGCGTCTGCTGGCTGCGCCGCGACGCGCTCAGCACGCTCCACGGACCGATGGCGGCGAGCACGAGAGCGGCCGCAAGCGCGAGCGGCAGCGCGTGCAGCGAAAACGGCCGCCGCCGCACGAGTTGCACCGTCGCACCCACGGCCAGGCCGGCCAGCACCAGCAGCACGATCAGCCGCAGCAGCCGGAACTCGGTCCAGCCGTACTGGTCGACGCGCAGCCAGATCGCCCAGACGCCGAGTGCAGCCGGCGGCAGGAACAGCGGCGGCGCGAACCGCAGCCAGCGCAGTGCGGCAGCATCGTCGTGGTCCGGCTCGAACAGCACCAGCGCCATAGCCGCGAGCACACCCGCCGCCATCACCATTGGCGACAGCATGTTCTTCGGCACCTCACCCGTGATGCCAATGCGCACAGCGTAGGCATAGAGGATGACGTAGTAGAGCGCCAGCAGCGGCGGCACCAGGAACACGGTCATGCGATGCACCACGCCCGCCACCGCACTGCCGTCGCCGAGTGGCCGCGCGTATTCGGCCAGCCCGCCGATCACGATCCACGGCGCCAGCACGAGGAAGATCCAGCCGGCGACGTGCCCGTATATCTCGTTCCGGATATTCAGCTCGAACAGAGAGTTGACCGCGCCGAGTGCGAGCGCGAGCCCCGCGAACAGTGCGGCGGCGTACAGCAGCGCGCCGCTCACGCGCAGCAATATGCGACCATCCACTGCGCGCATCCGGTCTACCGCGCGCTCCCGGGTCCCGCTGAACACGGGCACCGCGAGCAGCCAGAGCACGGCTCCGGCGACGAGCATGAACGCGCGCCAGCCCTCCGCGGCGAGGTCGAGGTCGAGCACCAGCAGCGCGTATGCCGCGGCGATGGCTGCACCGGCAGACGTGATCATCCAGCGCCGGCGCGTCGAGATCGCGCCGAGCGCGTGCAGCAGCGTCCCCGTCCACGCTGCCGCGAAGCAGAGTGCGCCGGCGACCGCCAGCTCGAGCCAGCGCGGAAACGTGAAGTCGCCCTGGTCGATTGCGTACGAGAAGCCGATCGCGAGCACCACCGCGATCGCGACTTCGACCGGAGCGCGGTCGAATGCACGTACCGCATCGGTGAGGTACCGCCGGCCGCGTGCACCGATCATCGCGCCACGCGCCCACCACCGTTGCGTCCGCCGTTGCGTCCGCCGTTGCGTCCGCCGCTACGTCCGCCGTTGCGTCCGCCGCCGTTGCGGCCGCTCCCGGTACCGCCGTTCGCCCTGGGAGGGTCGCCGGCGCGGCCGGACCACGGCTCGTTGCGCAGCAGGCAATCGGCGAGCTCGCCGTATACGGCGTGCAGCTCGCTCTGCAGTGCGTCGGGCGAGGCGGCGACGGGCTCGAGCCGTGCCCTGATCCGCTCCGACAGTGTGCCCTGTGTCATGATGTCTGCCACGAGTTCGAGGTAGTCGGCGTCCTCATCGATCGCTCCGCGCTGCGCGCGTTCAAGCAGCGTGCGCAGCACATCGCCGACGGCGACGCACGCATCATCGCAGTCGCCGAAGAAATGAGGTGCACGCACGACAGCGCGGCTGCCATCTCGCACGCACGCCTCGAAGTCGGCTACCAGCGCCTCGTGCGGCGGCGGCTCGATGGTGCCCTCGAGCAGTTCGCTCGTGAGCTGGCGGAGCGCCGCCCGCGCGAACGACGAGATGGCTACGTCCATGCGTACGCACTCCTGCGTGTCCAGCACGCGCAGCTCGAGCGCGCGTCGCGCGAAACGCAGCACGGCGCCGCGCGCGTTCAGGAACTCGTGCCTGATCGGATCCGAGTGCGGGAACTCATCGAGCGCGTCGTACATCGGTTGCAGGATCTGCCGCCGATACGTCGCAAAGCTGTCCGTGTACTCCGGAACGATGCGGCCGCAGGTCTGCGGGATGCGCGATTGGTGCTGGAGTATCCACGCAAGCCGCGCGTCCGCGAACGGCTGCAGCACACCGTCGTGCACGGGCGAGCTCGCGGCGAGCGCGGGCAGGTACGGCAGCAGCATGGCGGCGGCCGTGTGCATGGCTATCGTCTCGCGCTCGTCGCCGAACGGCAGGTTCAGGTGCGTCGCATGCACGTTCATCCAGCCATGCGTGCGGATGTCGAAGATCTGTGCGTACGTCGTGTAGATGCGCAGCCCCGACCTCGTCCACAGCCGAGCGTCCATCGGATCGAACCACGGATGCATGCCCGTCGGCAGCAGCCGCGCGCGCCACTCCTGCTGCAGCACCTCCGAGAAGCGGCGGATGCCGCTCACGATCGACTCCTCCGCTTCGTGCAACGAGCGCACGGGGTCCAGCGTCTTTACCTCGAAGACATGGTCAGCGATCTCGTTCGAGAACCCGACGCCGTCCAGCTCGATGCCGCTCGTGCCGCGTCCCGCGATGGTACGGAACGCCGGCTCCACCAGCGCGACGACGTTCAAGTCCTCGTCCACGGTGGCGTACTCGAGCTCCAGTCCCGCGACCTCGAACACCTGGTACTGCGACCCCGTCCGCCTTTCGCCCCGCTTCTCCGCTACCCGCACGCCCACTCCTACGCCCACCCGCTGTTCCTCAGCGACGGGGGCTGCCACGACTGCGGCCGGCGCCCCCGGCACGCGCCGGCGGGTGCTCGGTGCGGCCGTGACGACCCGGCCGCGGCCGCGCCGCGCGGGTGCCGGTGCGCTCACGCGCGGCGACTCAGCCTCTTCCTCGATCCGGCTCAGGAAGTAGCGAATGATGTCCTCGTAGATGGTGTCGCCGTCCGCACGGTCCTCGTAGTCGGCGTCGAGGTTCGCATTGTCGTTCACCTCGATCACGACGGGGCCGCGTTCGGTCTCCTTCAGATCGACGCCGTACATGCCGCGGCCGATCAGCCGCGCCGCCCGCACTGCGACTTCGACCACCTGCGGCGGCGCTTCGGCGCGCGGCACGGCGACGACCTTGCCGTACCGCGCCACGCCACCCTCTTCGGCGCGGATCTGCCAGTGCCCGCGCGCCATGAAATAGCGTGCGGCGAACAGCAGCTGCCCATCGAGTACCGTGATGCGCCAGTCGAAGTCAGTCGGCAGCCACTCCTGCGCGATCAGCAGGGGTGACTGCGCGAGCAGCTCGCCCGCACGACGGTCGTAGTCCTCGCGTGATGCGATCTTGTGCACGCCCGCCGAGAACGAGCCGTCCGGCGACTTGATCACGAACGGCAGGCCCAGCTCCTCGACCTGCGACCACGGCGAGTGCATGGTGACGATGCGTGTCTTCGGCAGCGGCACGCTCTCCCGCCGCAGCAGCTCCTCCAGATAGACCTTGTTGCCGCAGCGGATGATCGACTGCGAGTCGTCCACGACCGGCATGTCCAGCGCCTCAGCACGCAACGCGAACTGGAACGAGGGCAGCGTCACGCCGGTCAGTGAGCGGATGAACAGCGCATCGTACTCCGGCAGGCGTCGCAGCTCCTCGCCGCCGATGCGCGCGACATGCACGTTCATTCGGCCCGCCACGCGCGCCAGCCGGTCCACTGCTTCGTCGTTCGACGCGCTGAACGGGTCCGCCGAGTCCAGCAGCACAGCGATCGAGGCACGCACAGTGTCGCGCTGGGCACCGGCAGTGCCGCGCCGGAGCGCGTGCGCGTCGCCGGTGACTGCTGCGATCAGCCGCTTACGCTGCACGTTGTCCAGCGCATCCGGCTCCGCGTGCGTGACACCCGACACCTTCCACTGACCTTCCTCACGCACGACCCGGATACGCAGCAGCGGCGCGGCCCACACGCGGTACACACCGCCGGCGATCGCCTGGAACCGCGGATCGGCCGTCGTGCCGAGGCACGCGACGATGTCCTCTACCTCGTCCTCGCGCGCCTCGCGCAGCCCGCCGGCCTCACGCACGAGCGGGACGGGTCCCAGACCCTCCCGCTCCTCCGCCTCGGCCATTGCCTCAGCTTCCGGCGAAGCGCCGGCGGCGCGCCGCCGCGCGGCCATCTCGGCCGCGTCCAGCGTCGGCACGTCCGCTTCCTGCAGTGCGCGGAACCTCGAGTACGGCTCCGCCAGCCCGGCGCTCGTCTCCAGTCGCGGCAGCACCTGCTGCCCGCGCGCGTCCGCAAGCAGTGAGACGTAGTAGCCGTCCGTGCCGTATCCCAGCGTGCGGCACAGGTTCACAATCAGTGTCTGCGGATCACTTGCCGCTTCGCCCGGCTCACCCGCCTCGATGTAACTGCTCGCGGTCGTGACCAGAGCGTCCGGAAATCCCTCGGCGTCGCCTCGCTCAGTGACGACGACGAGCACACGTCTTCGACTCAAACCGTCTCCCGTTCATGCGCCGGCCACAGCTCGAGCAGCACGGCGTCGTAGGTTACGTCTCCGAGAAGTATCGCGTTGATCACCCGTTCGGCGCCGACGGTCAGCCGACCGTCCGACGATGCCGGCACGTGTTCCGACGGGTCGAGGATCGTGAGGCGGCGGCCCCAGTTGTCGTAGCCACTGATGACGACGAAATGGCCCGTCGGTTCGCCCGCGACGTCATCGTCGATCATCCGGCCATCCACGGTCCGTTCGCGCATCATGCCGTACAGGTAGGTGGCCGACAGCCCGGCCAGTACGGGGTGGCCCCGGTCGATGATCCGCTTCAGCAGCGCCGGCGTCAGGTCCACGAACGTCAGCTCGCCGCCCATCTCTAGGAAGCGGACGTACGCGACCGCCGTGCGCCTGCGCTTCGCATCGTCCAGGTACGGAAAGCGCGCGCGCACCTTGCGCACGAGCTCGTCGGGCGGCAGCGCCGCCCACGTCGGATCGAAGATCTGCAGATCGTAGGAGTAGATGCGGGCGCGGAACCCGCGACGCAACGCGGCCATGGCCAGGAAGACAGCGAGCGTGCCGCCATCCTCGTTGCGCTCTATCGCGTGCGCGACCTCGTCGATCTCGACCTCGTAGCCGTAGAAATCGTAGACCTTGCTCAGGCACGTCGGGCCGCACGTGACATCGTCCGGCTGCAGAAACCGCTGCACGTGCAGGTCCCGCGCGATCGGAGAAAGCTCCGCATCGCGCTCGTCGCGCAGGTCCGGCAGCGGCGTGGGAACCGGCCGGTGGCCGACCTTCGGTGTCGCTTTCATACGCTCCTGTTACCCCGCGCGCCCGCCCGGGATCAGTGCAGGCAGCGCATGCCGGTCCCAGGCTGGTGCAAGGGCAGGGCCGCGGCCCGCTGTCCCGCCGTTGCCGCCCGGCCGGCGCGACGTTACGGTGTCCAGCATGGCACCTACCATCCTCTGCCTGGCCAGTTACGAGAAGGGCCATGACTTCATGCGCGAGTGCGCCGAGTCGGGCGCGCGGGTGATCCTCGTGACCGTCGAGAAGCTGCGCGACGCGCCCTGGCCGCGCGACCTGCTCGCCGAGCTGTTCCTGCTGCCCTCATTCGACAACCTCGAGCACGTCATCAACGCGATCAGCTACCTTGCCCGTACTGAGCACATCGCCCGCATCGTCGCCCTCGACGAGTTCGACCTGGAGATCGCCGCCGCACTGCGCGAGCACCTGCGCGTGCCCGGCTCGGGCATCACGGCCACACGCGCCGTCCGCGACAAGCTCGCCATGCGCGAGCTCGCCGACGCCGCGGGCATCGCCGTGCCGGCTTTCACCCGCATCACCAACCACGGAGATGTCGCGGCCTACCTCGCCGCCACGCAAGGGCCGTGGGTACTCAAGCCGCGCACGCAGGCTTCCGCAATCGGCATCCGCAAGATCCACGAGCCGCAAGAGCTGTGGCCGGCCCTCCACGCGCTCGGCGACCTGGAATCGCACCACCTGCTGGAGCGGTTTGTGTCCGGCGATGTGTACCACGTCGACGGCATCGTGGCCGGGGGCCGCGTCCAGTTCGCCGAGGTGCACCGGTACGCCGAGCCGCCGTTCGACGTGATGCACGAAGGCGGCGTCTTCTGCACCCGCACGGTGGAGCGCGGCTGCGCGGATGAGCGGGCACTGCGGCGGGAACTGGACCGGCTCGTGCGCGCAGTAGACGTGCACGACAGCGCGGTCCACGCCGAGTTCATCTGCGAGCGTGATACCGGCGAGTTCCACTTTCTCGAGATCGCGGCGCGCGTCGGCGGTGCGCACATCTCGGACATGGTGTACGCAGCAACGGGCGTGAATCTGTGGCGGGAGTGGGCGCGACTGGAGCTGGCGGTCGCCAACGGCACGCACTACACGCCGCGGCCGCCGCAGCGGAAGCACGCGGGCGTCCTGATTTCGCTTGCGCGGCAGGAGTGGCCGGACATGTCGGCGTACGACGACGTCGAGGTCGTGTGGCGCATTGACAAGCGGCACCACGCGGGCCTCATTGTTGCCTCGGCCGACAGTGAACGCGTGCAGCACCTCCTCGACGAGTACCTGCAGCGGTTTCGGCATGACTACTTTGCTTCCATGCCCGCACCGGACCGGGCGACGAGCTGACGGCAGGAGCTGAATTGGCGGATTGGAAGGATTACCCGGCGGCCGTGGACCCGGCGCGGCCCGGCGTCGTCGGGCGCATCATGCAGCTGCCGGCCGTGCACAGCCCTCAGCTCGACAACGAGCGCGATCTGCTGGTCTATCTGCCGCGGTCCTATGACGCAGGCGATCGGTACCCCGTCATCTACATGCACGACGGCCAGAACCTGTTCGACCCCGCCACGAGCTTCGCCGGCGAATGGGCAGTCGATCAGCTGCTCGAGGATGCAAGCGGGGACGGCCTGGAAGCCATCGTTGTCGCCATCCCGAACATTGGGCCGGAGCGCACCAACGAGTACAGCCCGTTCCTCGACGAGAAGAACGGCGGCGGCAGGGGCGAACTCTACCTGCGCTTCATCGCGGAGACCGTGAAGCCGCTGGTCGACGCCGACTTCCGCACCCTCGCCGACCGGGCGAACACCGGCATCGCCGGCTCGTCGCTGGGTGGACTGATCAGCCTCTACGCGTTCTTCCGATACCGTCACGTCTTCGGCTTCGCCGGCGTGATGAGTCCTGCACTGTGGTTTGCCGGCGGCGCCGTCCTCGCGTGGGTCGCGCGCCAGCCGTACGCCGGCGGCCGCATCTACATTGATGTAGGCATGAAGGAAGGCAGGAAGACACTGGAGGACGTGCTCCGGCTCCGTGACGTGCTCGAGCAGAAAGGGTATCGCCATCTGCACGACCTGCTCTGCGTCGTCGATACCGCAGGCGACCACAGCGAGCGCGCCTGGGCGCGACGCCTGCGCCGCGAGCTGACTTTCCTGATCGTGGGTCCGGACGCGGAGACCAGTTAGCGCAGCACCGCGCGGTACATCGCCGCCGCCTCGACGAATGCGCCGAACAGACGGCGTGTGCCGGCGTCGGACTCCACCAGCATCTCCGGATGCCACTGTACGCCCAGACAGAAGGTCTGATCCAGCGCCTCCAGCGCCTCGATCAGACCGTCGGTCGACAACGCAGTCGGCGCCAACCCGGCCGCGATCGTCTTCAGGCCCTGGTGGTGCATGCTGTTCACCATGACTTCGCCGGCGCCGAACACGTTGCGCAGCTGCGAGCCGTCTGCAAGGCTGACACTGTGGGCGAGGAAGTCGCGCGCGTGGCCGGCAGTGGGGAAGTAGTCGTGCTTCAGCGCGCCCGGCGCGAAGTCCGTGCAGTCCTGGTACAACGTCCCGCCTCCGGCGACGTTGATTACCTGCAGCCCGCGGCACACGCCGAACAGCGGCTTCCCGTCCGTGCGCGCCCACCGCGTGAGCTGGATCTCGACCTCGTCACGGTCCGTATCCGTCCGCCCGCACCGCGGTTCCCGCGCCGCGCCGTAGCTCGACGGATCTACGTCCACACCGCCGGCGAGGAACACGCCGTCGAGCGTGTCGTAGATCGCGCGCAGCGTCGCCACATCGTGCGCGAACAGCGGGACCATCACCGGCGCCGCGCCGACCGACGCCAGCGCAGTGAAGTACCGGTAGTTCATAACCCAGGAATGCGGCAGATCCTGGGGGATGCCGTCGATCGCCTGCAGCGTCTGCGCCGGCACACCGATCAGAGGACGTGATTCCATGCTCATGCCTTCAATCTAACCAAACAGCGGGGCCGGGCCCCAGCCCCCCGCACAAACGACCGCACACGCACACGCACAGGCACACGCACAAACGACCGCACACGCACAGGCACACGCACACGCACACGCACACGTCTTTAGCTCCCGCTCACCCGCTCACTCGCTCACCTGCTCCCCCTGCAGCCCCTCCTCGGTCTCGGCGATGATCGAGTCCACCACTGCATGCAGGTCGCCGGTCTCCTCGAACACTCTTACCTGGCGGTCGGCGCTCGAGCCGTGCTGCAGGATCTGGTATGCGTACTCGACCTCGCTCCGGCTGCCGAGCTCGTCCACGACATCGGCGATGAACCAGTCGATCAGCTCGAGGATCAGCTCGCGCGCGGGGCACTCGCGTTCCTTGCCGAAGTCGATCAGCTGTCCGCCCATGCCGTAGCGGACGGCGCGCCACTTGTTCTCCTCGATGAGGTCCGAGGGGTAGACGCGGAACGTCATGTTGTCGCGGCGCAGCTTGTACACCTTCGCCACAATGGCCTGCAGGATGGCGGCCAGGCAGACGGCCTCGTCGACGCGGGTGCAGACGTCGGCGAAGCGGAACTCGAGCGTCGGATAGCTGTGGTGCGGCCGCACGTCCCAGTAGATCTTGGAGCCGTCCGGGATGCAGCGCGTGTTGACGAGCCGGTCGAGCAGGTACGAATAGTCACCGTACGATTGCATCACGCGCGGAATGCCCGTGCGCGGGAAGTTGCGGAACACGACGCTGCGGTACGACTTCAGCCCCGTGTTGCGGCCGACCCAGAACGGCGAGCTGGACGTGAGGCAGAGCAGGTGCGGCAGGAAGTAGCGCGACACGTTCATGGCGTCGATCAGGAACTCGCGGTCCTCGATGCCGATGTGCACGTGCGTGCCGAAGATCAGCAGCTGCTGCGCCAGATCCTGCATGTCCTGTCTCACGCCGACGTAACGCTCGAGCGGCGTGATCTCCTGGTCCACCCAGGAGGAGAACGGGTGCGTGCCCGCCGCCGCAATGCACAGGTCCTTCCTGCGGGCGAGACCGAGCACCAGTCGCCGGAGCCGCACGAGCTCGGCGCGCGCCTGTGCCGGTGTCTGGCAGATGGTCGTGCCGACCTCGACGATCGACTGGTGCAGCTCCGGCTTCACTTCCCGCAGGATCAGCTCGTCTTCCTGCAGGATTTCCGTTATGTACGACCGCAGCTCGCGCGTGCGGGGGTCGATGATCTGGTACTCCTCCTCGATCCCGATCGTCAGCGACGGCGGCTTCATGCGCCTCCTCAGCGGGGCTCTACGACGAACGTGGCCAGGCTCGAACCACCGCCTGCGCTGACATTCACGAGCGGATCGCTGGACAGCCGCGTCAGGCAGCCGTCCATGAACGCGCCGTGGAACACGAACGGCGCCGTATCGATGATCCGGTCCGTGATCACGACCCGGCCCTCCACGAGTGACGGGTAGGCCTCCTCCGGTAGCACGATCCGCTCCTGCACCACGTACGGCTCCTCCAGCGCGAGTCGGAGCGCGGCCGACCAGCCGGCGTCGTCCACGTCCCAGCCCAGCACGATGCCGCTGCCGCCATATTCGTCGTTCGGCTTCAGCACCAGCCGTTCGCGATTCGATTCCGCGAACGGCAGCAGGTCCACGTCCTCGCCGTGGAACTGCGTGTGCCGCTGCTCGACCACTCGAGTCCACGGGATGTGCGACGAGATCGCGTCCAGTTCGTCCGCCGCGAACATGTGGCTGTTCCGCTCGTCGCTCAGCACGGCGAGGCTCGCCTTCTTGTGCAGAATCTTGCAGCGGAACGGGTTCACCATGCACGCCGCCCCGTCGCGCACCGCCCGCACGACCGGGTGATCCATGCCGCCCCGCTCGATCAGCTCCGTGATCAGCACGCGCTTGTAGATCAGATCCACGTGATGCCCGTCCGCGTACAGCTTTCCGCCTCGGTACTCGCAGTTGCGCGGATCGGCGATGACACAGTCCAGCCCCTGCGACTTCAGGTACTGCTCCGTGATCACGAACTCGCTGTATGTCGGCACCTCGCGCCAGTCCAGGATCACGATCTTCGGCGCCGCGCGTGTGCCCGTCCAGCTGCGATACGCCTCCAGCAGCGCGTGCATTACCAGGTGCCGCGCCGGCTGCGGCCGGACCTGGTACCGGCGCAGGAACAGCCGCATGATCGGCAGGCCGTACGTCATTTCTGCGAGCACATCATTGTATGCCGCTGCCGCAGGGGTCTCCGCGTTGTACTCGGTGAACCGCAGGCCGCCCCGATCGTGCGTGAAGAATGCATCCAGCCGCGACACCGGCGAGGCCTCGCGGAAGCCGGGATGCTGCTCGATGAGTACTTCCTCCCAGTCGACCAGCCGGAACTGCGCGCGGAATCCATCGTCGGCGAGCGCCCGATCGTAGATGCGATCCAGAGCAGGCAGCAGTCGGGCAGTTTCGCGCTGGAGAAAATCGTACTGCGCCGACGTCAGCAAACGCGGTCGCAGCACCGTGCACAGCGGCCGCTCGCCGAAATAGAGACCGCGCTGCCGAAGCTGCGCGTCCAGCTGTGCCTGCGACTCCTGCCCGACCTCGTCGCTCAGCAGCGCGTGATAGTCCGAGATGGCCTGATGCAGGCTCATTCCGCCCCCGCCGTCCCCGCCGTCCCCGCCGTCCTCGTCTCCGAGGCAGTTCCCCCCGCTCCTCCGCTCTCCCGCTCCCCCGCTCCCCTGAAGAACCCGGCCCAGCTCAGCTCGTGCAACTGGGGGCGCGGCCGCTGTGCCAGCCGGATCGCCATGTCGGCCATGTGCTTCACGACCCACTCGAAGTAGTGCGGCGTGAGCGAGTTCACATCCATGTCCGGCGCCGGGTTCATGAAGTCGATTGCGTAGGGGACCCCGTCGCGGACCGCCCATTCCATGGAGTTCATGTCGTACCCGAGTGCACGCACGAGCTTCAGCGAATCATTCACGATGCGCTGGCCGAGCGCCGCGCTCATGTGCTCGTGCTCGACGTGGTAGCGGCGCTGACCGGGGTCGTACCGGATCGGCAGTATCGCCTCACGCCCGATGCAGATGCAGCGGACGAAGTGATCCCACTCGATGAACTCCTGAAGGACCATCTGCAGGCGACCGGAATCGTTGTAGTGCTTCAGCACATCGTCGCGCGTGCGGCACACGTAGACTTCCTTCCAGCCGCCGCCGTGCGCGTCCTTCAGTATGCACGGCAGTCCGATGTAGCCCAGGATCGCATCCCAGTCCAGCGGGTAGACGAGGTTCCGCAGCGACTCGTCATGCACGATGCCCGTCACATAGTCGCGGTTGGGCAAAGCCACCGTCTTCGGATGCGCAATCCCTAGCTTCGTTGCCAGAGAAGCGCCGAAGAACTTGTCGTCAGCCGTCCACATGAACGGGTTGTTCACGACGTGCACACCGTCCAGCACCGCATGCTTCAGATACGACCGGTAGTAGGGCACCTCGTGCGAGATGCGGTCGATGATGACGCTGTAGGGACAAGGCTCGTCCATGGCCGTCCCGCCCAGCCTGACATACTCGGCGGTCACGCCCTCGTCCCTGCGGGCCAGCTCCTCGATGAACGCAGGCGGGAACGACCATTCCCGGCCGACCAGCAATCCTACCTTCGGCGTCATCCCTCACCCCTTACCGTGAACCGTGAACCGTGAACCGTGAACCGTGAACCGTGAACCGTCGTCGTCGTTCACGTTTCACGTTTCACGTTTCACGTTGTTAATTTTCACGTTTCACGCTCTTTGTATCATGTTCCCCCGACGTATTCCCGTATCATGTGCTGCCAGTACGGCCAGTCGTGGGCCCACCCGTCCCATGTGCGGAATGCATGCCAGACGTTGCGTGACCAGAGCACCTGCGACAGGTGGACGTTGTCCTCGTAATGCGGGTCGTCGTGGCCGACCGCGACGATGATGTCCATGCGGCGCAGCGCGTCGTACCACTCCGGTCCGGACATGTGCTGCATGTAGTGGGACGGATCGTGCGCGTGGACATTCGGGTCGGTGTAGCCGTTCGTCAGCTCCTTGATGTTGTACAGCCCGCTCATCCCGATCACGCGCCGGACGACGTCGGGGTGGCGGAACGCGAAATTGACGGCGTGGTAGGCGCCCAGGCTCGCGCCGGTCGCAATGAGAAAGGGGTTGGGGTTGATCTGCCTCGAGAACGGCAGCACCTCGTGCAGCAAGTAGCGGTCGTACAGCTCGTGGCGCCACGCGCGGTCGCCGGTCGGGCGGGACCGGTCGTACCAGCTTTCCGCATCGATGCTGTCGACGCAGATCAGCTGGAGCCAGCCTCGGTCGAGGTGCTCGCTGAGGGCGGCACCCATGCCGCGGTCCTCCCATTCGAAGAAGCGGCCCTGCGATGTCGGAAATACGAGCATGCGCGCACCCCCGTGGCCGAGCACCAGCAGCTCCATGTCCCGGTCAAGGGAGGGGCTGAACCAGCGACAATAGTCACGGTGCCACAATGGCTGCTCCAGTCGGAAAGAGGCTTGACGGGGCAATATTGCCGCCCGTCGGTTCGAAGACAACGCCACCCGGGACGGCTGCCGTTGATTCCGAAGCGCCTCCCTCACATCTTCCGTGACCACTTCGCCCTTCAGGAGCTCGCATCATGAAGCCGCTTCCAGTGCTCGTCGCTTTCGCCTTTGCCTTCAGCGCCTGTGCGCCGATCACGCCCGCGTCCGCGCCTGCGCCGACTCGTGTCGAGGCGCCGACGCCGCCGCCCACGCCGGAGCGGCCCGCGGCGACCGAACCGCTCGAAGTCGTGCCGGACCGCTGGTGGCTGCTCGATGCCGCGACTGATGCCGTGGTCGGGGCCAGCGTGGACCGCGCCTACTCGGAGATCCTGAGCCAGAAGCAGCCGCGGCGGCAGGTTGTCGTCGCGATAATCGACTCCGGCGTGGATATCACACACGAGGATCTCGACGACGTGCTGTGGACGAACGACGACGAGGTCGCGAACGGCCGTGATGATGACGGCAACGGCTACGTAGACGATGTGCACGGGTGGAACTTCATCGGCGGGCCAGACGGGCGGCATGTGGACGATGATACGTACGAGGTGACGCGGCTGCACGCGACATGCGAAAACCAGCAGCGCGGCGCGACGCACGCGGCTGCGCTGCCGGGGATCACGCCGACCGCCGCGGAATGCACGGAGATCGCCGCCGAGTTCGCCGGGATGCGTGCCGAGAATGAGCAGATGCTCGCACAGGTGCGGCAGATGGACGCGGCGGTGACCACGTTCGTCGCGCTCCTTCGCCAGCACATGGGCACCGACAGCCTCACGGTAGAGGGCGTGCGCGCGCTCGCACCGGTCCAGACCGACGTGCGTCAGGCGCAGCAGATCTATCTGCAGCTCGCTGACAACGACATCACGCCCACCATGATCAGGAACGAGGTGGAGCGCATCGAGAGCCTGCTCGAGAACGGGCTGAACCCCGATTTCAATCCGCGCGGCATCGTCGGCGACGATTATGCGGACAGGACCCAGCGCGTTTACGGCAACGCCGGTGTGACCGGCCCCGACGCGAGCCACGGCACGGGTGTCGCCGGTATCGTCGCGGCGGAGCGGGAGAACGACATCGGCGTGGAGGGCATCGCCGACGCGGTCCGCATCATGACGATCCGTGCCGTGCCGAACGGTGATGAGCGCGACAAGGACGTCGCCAATGCCATCCGCTACGCTGTGGACAACGGCGCGGACATCATCAACATGAGCTTCGGCAAGGCATACTCCCCGAACAAGGACGTCGTCGATGCGGCGGTCCGCCACGCCGAGGAGCAGGGCGTGCTGCTGATCCACGCAGCCGGCAATGACGCCAAGGATCTCGCGGCCGAGACCAATTTCCCGAACCGCTACTACGAGACGGGCGGTGCGGCGTCCAACTGGATCGAGGTCGGCGCATCGAGCTGGGAGGGGAGGGAACAGCTGGCGGCGAACTTCAGCAACTTCGGCAGCGAGCAGGTCGACGTGTTCGCCCCCGGCGCCACGATCCTCGCCGCAACGCCCGGTGACGACTACGCACCCAACTCGGGCACCAGCTTCGCCGCCCCGGTCGTGACCGGGGTGGCCGCGCTGCTGATGGCCTACTACCCGGACCTGTCCGTCGCCGATGTGCGACGAATCATCCTCGAGAGCGCCACCCGCTACGCCGACCAGGTCGTCGCCGCGCCCGGTCCGCCCGGACGGCAGGTGCGCTTCGGCGAGTTGTCGGCGACCGGTGCGGTCGTCAACGCCTACGAGGCCGTTCGCATGGCGGAGCAGACAGGCCGATGAGACAAGCTCAGACCGCGCCCCGCTCCCACGGGCCCCAGAGCGCGTAGGTCGCGCCCGCCCGGCCGTACGAGCGCGTGGAGCCCTGCGCGTTGAAGAAGAGCACCTCGCCGTCCGGGCTGAAGCAGCAGCCGGCGAACTCGGACGGGTCGGGGCCGTCGCCGCCCTCCGGTGCCATGACGAGGTCCACCATGGTGCCGCCGGGCGTCAGCGCGCGGACGTACTGCTCGGCCGAGCCGTCCTCGCAGATGACGATGCCGCCGCGGCTGCTCACGCAGATGTTGTCCGGCGCGTCCAGCACATCGCGCGAGGGCGACTCGAAGACGAGCGAGAGCCAGCCTTGCTCGTCGCCGTCCGGCACGTACCGCCACACCTGCCCGGCACGCGCATCCCCGCCGTTGGTCGATACGAAGTAGCAGCTGTCGTCGGCCCAGAAGCAGCCCTCCAGCCGCGCGAAGATGGCAGCGCCCTGCGACAGCCCCTCGCGGAAGACCGCGGGCGGGTCCGTCTCCGCGGACGCTGGATCGGGGTCCTCGATGTCGATCCACCGCACCGGGAACTGGTCGCCGACCTGCTGGCCGCGCACCGTGTTGTACGCCGGCTGGCCGGCGACGGCGAGGATCTGCAGTCGTCCACCTTCCGCGAGCTGTCCCTGGCGGTTCGGGATGAAGCGGTAGAAGCCCGCGCCCGGCAGCTCGTCGCTGCCCTCGCGCCACCAGGCGTCCTCCGTCTCGTAGACAAAGCCGCTGCGCGGGTCCACGGCGACGGCCTCATGAACGAACCTGCCCATGTCGTGCAAAGGCACCGGCTCGACCGCGTCCTCCGCAGCGACGGGCACGTCGAAGATGTAACCGTGCGGCTGCCCGAATCCGTGCGACGTGCCGTTCGTCGTCTCCTCGCACGTCAGCCAGCTGCCCCACGGCGTGCGGCCGCCCGCGCAGTTGATGTGCGTGCCGCCAATACTGACGTACTCGCGCACGACGCGCGGCTCCGCACCGCGCCGGTCGATGGCCAGCTCGACTGAAGTCGTGCCGCCGCTCGCCAGCCGATCGTAGGGTCGCGACCCGAGCGGTACCGCGCGCGCTGCCGAATTGCCGAGCTCGTGGTTGCGGATCAGGCGGATGTTGCCGTTCGGCAGTGCGAAAGCGCTCATGCCGTCCACCCCGTTCGGCACCGTGAAGCCTGCGTCGGCCTGTGACGGGCCCGACGTGCGGCTCAGCGCGATGACGCGGAATTCCGGCGGGATCCAGAGCTCCGGACAGTCCGGGCTCTGCACGAGCTCCTGGTAGCCGCCGTTGTCGCGCGGCCGCAGTCGCTGCGCGGCCGCTGCGTCCAGCGTGCTCCACGCCGACAGGCCGCCCAGCGACGGCGTGAACAGCGCGGTGCCGCTCAGCGCCGCCGCGCGCCGCAGGAAGCCGCGTCGATCGAATCGCGTCATCGGGCAGCCCCCTGCTCGCCGTCTGCTCCCGCGGGCTCGTCCACACCGCGGATCTCGATGCGGTTGCCCGTGAACGACGGAATCAGCACGCGGCGGCGGCGCGAGTCCCAGCCGATGTCGGCGGGCGAATCGATGTTCTCCACGATCGTCGTGATCACGCCGTCCGTGCCGACGAGGTAGACCGCGCTGCCTTCCCAGCTCGACACGAGCAGCGAGCCGTCGTCGAGGTAGACGATGCCGTCGAGCTGCCCCGTCGGCAGCGTCGCGACGGTCTCGGGCGCTGCGCCCGGCCGCACGATCATCACCGTGTTGCCGCCGAACGGCACGACCAGCACGTCGCTGCGGTTGGTCGCGATCCCATTCGGGCCCTGCAGCGCGTCGCCCGTCGCCACCGCTGTCGGGCCGTCCGCGCCGAAATGGTAGATGGCGGCCGATCCGGTCGGCGCAAACGACGCGTCCACGCCGGTGTCCGTCACGTATACGCCATCGTCGCCAACTGCAATGTCGTTCAGGAACGATGCGTTCGGCACGCCGCGCGCGCCCAGCACCTCGCCCGTGCCGCGGTGGAACAGGCGGACCGAGTCGATGTCTGCGATGAACAGTGTGTCACCGCGCAATCCCATCCCCTTCGGCGCGTGCAGTGTGATGCCATCCGCGGCGCCGTCGATCCACTTCAACTGCACGACCGCGCCGTTCGGATCCACCTGGCTGATGAAACCGTTGTCATCGCGACCGAGCGGCTCGCCGTTGATGTTCGAGACCAGGTACAGGTCCGCTGCATCGTCATAGAGCACCGATTCCGGCGTCGCGAAACCCACGTCGGCGACCGTGATCGCCGACGAATCCGTCACCGCCGTGTTGCCGGCCACTGCCGCGTCGTCGTCGGCACGGTCGCCGCACGAGGACGCCGCCGCGGCCAGCGCGGCGAGCATGAAGGTCGTGCAGGCATTGCGCATTACCCGGCTCCTATTCGTCGAACCACTCGTCGGCGAGCACGACGGCAGTGTCCGTCTGCTCGCGACCGTTCACGCTCAGCACCACGCGGTACTCGCCGGGCATCACCGACGACAGCACCGTGCCCTCCGCCTGCGCGGGGAATACCACCTCGTCGCTCTGCTGCTCTGCGCCGCCGCGACCACCGCCGCCGCGCCGCCCGCTCGCTGCCGCGCGCTCTGCATCCGTCTGCGGCCGCTGCGACTGCATGTTCCAGCGCACGTTGTTGATGCCGGCAGTGCCCGGCGCGGCCGTCTCGGCGAGCAGCAATGCGCCGTCGTAGACACGGATCGTCACGTCGTTCGACGGCGCGCCCAGGTAGTACTCGATGACCACGCCTTCCGGCCGGCTCTCACCCTCGAAGTTCGCGCTCGAGCTGTGCGGGTTGAGACCGGCTACCCACTGCACGGCCGGCGTGATGTCGAAGAGGTGTGCATCCGCCGCGATCACCGTTGGCGTCAGCTCCTGCAGCGGCGAGATGTCGCCGATGAAGAAGCCGCGACCGTGCGTGCCGACGATGATCTCGTCCTCGCGCGGATGAATCACGACGTCGTGCACCGGCTGCGTCGGCAGACCGTTGTCCAGTTCCGTCCAGCTGCGGCCGCCATCGATCGACGCAAACAGGCCCAGCTCCGTGCCGGCGAACAGCAGGTTCGGGTTCTCGTCATCCTCACGGATCACGTTCACCGGCGCGGCCGGCAGGTTCCCGGCGATCGACGTCCACGTCTGACCGTAGTCCGTAGTCTTCCAGACGAACGGTCGGAAGTCGTCGCGACGGTAGCCGGTCACGCTCGCGTACGCCGTACCCGCATCGTGGTTCGACGCCATCACGCGGCTGACCCAGTAGCCCGGGTGTCCCGGGATCCGGTCGCGCACGTTCGTCCACGTGTCGCCGCCGTCGCGGCTGACCTGCACGTTGCCGTCGTCCGTGCCGACCCACAGCACGCCCGGCACGACGGGCGACTCGCTGATCGTCGTGATCGTCGCATACCGGATGTTGCCGCTGCCGCCCCGGCGCGCGGGATCGTTCACCGTCAGGTCGGGGCTGATCTCCTCCCACGCCTCACCACGGAACGGCGAGCGCAGCAGCACCTGCGCGGCGTGGTAGATGACATCGCTGTCGTGCGGCGAGATCAGGATCGGCGCATTCCAGTTCCAGCGCAGCTCCTCCTCGCCTTCGGGTCGCGTGTAGCGGATGCCCTTCGACTCGCCCGTCAGCTGATCCACGCGCTGGATCGGGCCGAACTGGCTCTCGTTGTACAGCCAACGGCTGTCCGTCGGATCCACGACGTTGTGCATGCCATCCCCGCCGCCGACGCGGTGCCACGCCTCGAACGGGATCGGGTTACCTGTGCGCGTGGTGCTGGGGCCTCTCACCGAGCCGTTGTCCTGGAGACCACCGTACACGTTGTACGGACGCTCCATGTCATACCCGATACCCATCACGATCTGCGCGAGCGGCTTGTTGTCCGGATGGTACCAGCTCTCGCCGCCATCGAACGTGACGCCCATGCCGTGGTCGTAGCCGAGGATCATGTGGTCGCTGTCCTCGGGATTGATCCACATCGCGTGGTTGTCGCCGCCGAAGGTGAACGGCCGCGTCCAGGTGCGGCCGCCATCTGTCGTGTGCGACACGCCGACGCTCAGCAGATAGACATGCTCCGGATCGTTCGGGTCGACCCGGATCTGGCCGTAGTAGTACGGCGGGTTGGCGCCGGCGAAACGTCCCTGTCCCTGTCCGCCCTGGCCCTCGTCGTCATCTTCATCGTCATCATCGCCCGCCGCCGCCAGCGGCGGTGCGACGAGACGCCACGTCTGGCCGGCGTCATCGGAACGGTAGAACTGGTCGCCGATCGTATTGCCGCCGAACCCTTCCGCCAGGCGGCGACGACGCTCCTCCGCCGAGACGCCCTCCGCGTTCGCATTCTCGATCACGGCGTACACCGTGTTCGGCTGCGAGCGCGCGATCGACAGTCCGATGCGGCCGATCATGCCATCCGGCAGACCGTCCGTTAGCTGCGTCCACGTCCGGCCGCCGTCCGTGCTCTTGAAGATGCGGCTGCCCGGCCCGCCCTCGCCGAACGTCCAGGCGTGCCTGACCTTGTCGTATGTCGCCGCATAGAGCATCTGCGGGTTCGACGGGTCGATCGCGACATCGACGACGCCGATCTCGCGGCCGTCCACGCGATGGTCAAGCGTCTTCGTCCAGGTGCGGCCGCCGTCCGTCGTCATGTACAGGCCGCGGTCGGAGTTGTGCGAGTACAGGTGCCCCAGCGCCGCGACCCAGACGATGTCCGGGTTCGTCGGGTGCACGATGATGCGGCCGATGTGTCCGGAGTTCGGCAGGCCGACGTGCGTCCAGCTGTCTCCGCCGTTCGTCGACTTGTAGATGCCGTTGCCCCAGTATGACGTGCGCGAGTTGTTCGCCTCGCCCGTTCCGACGTACACGATTTCGGGGTTCGTCTGCGACAGCGCGACTGAACCGAGAGAAAAGACGGGCTGGTCATCGAAGATCGACTCCCACGTGAGCCCGTGGTTCTCCGTCTTCCACAGCCCGCCGGACGCCGTGGCGGCGTAGAAGATCTGCGGCCGGGCATCGACAACGGCGTAGTCGACATAGCGGCCGCCCTGGGCCGTCGGCCCGATCTCGCGAAGCTCGATCGCCTGCGCGATGTTCAGGTTCTGCTGGGCGGACGCGGGTGCGCCAACGGCCAGGATCAGCGCCAGCGGGGCGAGGACGAAGCGCTGCAGACGGAGTGCGAACTTCATCGTAGCTCTCTCCTGTGGGTTCTTGCGGGGCTGTCAATGTGCACGGTCGCGGCCGGCGCGTCCAGTGTCGGCGGTCCGCCGCCCTTCGACCCGGCCTGGTGAATGAATCGGGTTGGAGCCCGAAAACTCTTCCGTCCATGGCCGTGCACGGTGTACCTTGCGACGCATGAACGCGCTGATCGCCGCCATGGCCTTCGCACTCGGCAGCATCGTCCTCGCCATGCTGCTGGACACGTTCCTGCCGGCCGGGGTCGTATGGCCGACCGTTGTGACCATGTTCGTGGTCGTCGGCTCCGCCGTCATCATCCGCGTCGTCCGTCAATCCTATTTCGGCAGAGGCAGGTCCCGATGAAGTCGTCAACCCGCATGCTCCTCCTCGCCGTCGCGCTCGCCGGAGCTGCCGCATGCTCAGGCGGTGATGCCGCGGACGAAGCGGCTCCCGCCGATACGCTCACGCGAGCACAGCGCGACAGCATCATAGGCGCTTCGTCGCTGCCGGGTGCCGGCGCGGTCCGCGACGCCCTCGACATTGCCGATTCGGCCGCCGCCCGCCAGCGGGGGGTCGACTCGCTGATGAGGGCGCCATGAGCGCGCGGCCGGCGAAGCTGCCGCCCGAGGAGGTCGAGCAGCGCGCGTCGGAGCTCGAGGGCTGGACCGTGCGTGATGGCAAGCTGCACTGCGAGCTCGAGTTCCCGACGTTCGCGGAGGCGTTCGGCTTCATGGCCAGTGCCGCGATCTTCGCGCAGGAGCTCGACCACCACCCCGACTGGTCGAACAGCTACAACAAGGTGGTCATCGACCTGAGCAGCCACGACGTGAAGGGCATCTCGGAGCGTGACTTCGATCTGGCCGGTCGTATGAACGCGCTCGCGGCTGCACGGTCTCCGCGGGCCTGAGGCCGCCGCTGCCGATGACCGACGCGCCGCCGGACAGACTCGCGCTCGTCCTCTCCGGCGCAGTCTCGCTCGGCAGCTTCGAGGCCGGCGTGCTCGACGAGCTGCTCTACACGCTCGAGCACCTCGCCAACAACGGCGGCCGCCGCTGGACCATCGACGTGATCACGGGCGCGTCCGCGGGCAGCATGACCGCCGCACTCGTCGCACGCGCGCTGCTGCACGACTTCCGACTCCGCGAACAGCTCCACACCGCATGGGTCGAGCGCATCGACATCCGCGCTCTCACCACCGCAATCCCGCCCGCCGCACTGTTGTGCAGCACGCCGATCGATGAGATCGCGCACGACTGCATCGGCGGCCCGCCCGCTGGCGGGTCACGCCCCGCGATCGCGCCGGAGACGCTGTACCTGTCGTTCACACTGTCGAACATGAATGGCGTGGACTTCGAGCTGCACGCGAACCTGCGACAGAATGCGCGCTTCACGTCCACGTTCTTCGCCGAGCATCGTCGCTTCGCACTGACTTCTGCATCCGACGACGTCGTCTGGGACCGCGTCCGGCAGGCCGCCGTGTGCTCGGGCAACTTCCCGATCGCGTTCCTGCCGCGGATGATGGCGAGCGATCCTGATGCAGTGCTCGGCATGGCGGGTCTGATGCCTGCCGAGTACTGCTACGTGGATGGAGGGTTGTTCAACAACGAACCGATCCGCGAGGCCGTTCAACTGGCCGCCCTCGCCGACGACGGCGCGGTCGCCGCGACGCGCAAGTTCCTGCTCGTCGATGCCACGCTGAACCGGTCCATCGCCGATGCGGCGTTCGACGAGACGCAGCCGCTCGCGCGCATTGCTGCGCGCCTCGTCGGTTCCATCCTCGGCGAGCGCGGCGCCAATGACTGGCTGCGCGCGCAGCGCGTCAACAACGAGATCGGCTGGCGCGACACGTTCTTCACGCATCTCGTCGGCATGGTCCGCGACACTGCCGTCGGCGACGTGGACCGCCTCATCGCCGCGCTCGATGCTGCTGGACTCCAGGTGATCGACGACAAGCGCGCCGTGTTCCCGGAGCGCTACCCGGACCCGCGCGCCGCGCTCCTGTCCGGCCTCGCCCGGACACGCGAGGTGCACGCCGCGCTGTTCGACGGCCTCGGCGATGGTCGCGCGCAGGTGCTGGTGCGCGTGCTGTTCCTGCTCAACAGCATCGCCGGCCTGCAGAAGAAGACGCTGCTCGACCTCGACATGATCTACGCCGAGCCAGGCGAGACTGCCGGCGACAAGCTCTTCAGCTTCGGCGGCTTCTTCAACCGGGAGTGGCGCGAGCACGACTACCGCGTCGGCCGTCGCAAGGCGCTCCAGCTGCTGCCGCAGATCCTCGGCTTCTCGCCCGCCGACGTGCCGTCCGAGCGCGGGCCGCACGGCGAGGACCTGTACATGAGCAACGGCGACTACACGCACGTCACCATGAAGGACGCCGACCGCCGCCAGCGCGAGATCCTGCGCGACTCCATGGCGCGCAAGTTCGCCGCACTCGCGCGCGACTACGCGCCCGGACCGGCGTTCCTCGGCTTCGCCGCGCGGCCGCTCACGAGCGCGGTCGTGTCGCGGATCGTGAAGAAGAAGCTCGGTGCGATGCTGGAGCTGTAGGCGCCGCGCTGCTGATCCAGGCCAACGCAATGGCGTGTCCATGTTCCGTCCGCAGAACTGCCTGTGGCGCGCGCACTCGTGAGTACAAGTGTGTGTCCTAACCAGTGAAGGCGAGGTACACATGCGACTTCCCCGCGGGTCCCTGGCCTTTACAGTTGTTTTAGGCTGCTTTTCGCCATCCCCTGGAAATGAGCGCCTCGCTGCGGGCCTCGGCATCTGCGAACAGTGCAAGATCTCCCATGAGGTCCTTTGGACGTCGGGCGCTGAAGACCCGAATGTGAACTCTGGAGCGTTTTTTCTCGAGAACCAGGGCGACCTGTGGACCATGGGCGATTTCTCAAACGAAACCGTTACGCGCTTTGACCTGGCGAACGGTACAAGTCGCGCCCACACCCGGAGAGGTGATGGCCCCGGTGAGTTTTCGGACCAGATCATGGGCGCAGCGGTTCATCCCTCGGGCGATACGTTGGTCGTCGCTCAGGAGGCACGCATTGACTATTTCGTCCGGGACCTGGAGCCAATCAGGGGATTTCGTCCTCCCGTGAATGTATACGGCACCCTGGTCCTTCACTCTGACGGAAATATGACCGTTTCCAATCCGCGACCGTTGGGTCTGAAAGCATACGATGAGTTCGGTATCCACCGATTCACCGCTGAAGGGCAGCATCTTCTCTCTTTCCGAAGTAACGCTGAGAACCCCACCAGCAGATATATGCCGCTTGTGGCAGGGAGCGACGGCGCAAGCGTGTGGATTGCCATTTCAGACTCTGCTGGTTTCTCCCTCGAGCGATGGGATGTGACCGCCGGGACGCTTCTTCGCGAGCTTCGGGTCGACGTTCCCTTCTGGTACGATCCATCTGTCTCCCTTGCTCGCCTGGAGCTTGAGGCGGCGGCGTCAGGAAGGCTTGACCCTGATTTTTTGCGGCCAAGATCTGGAGTCATTTCCGTTTACGACGCTGGGGAGCTCGTTTGGGTCGTCCTTCGTCATGCGGATCCACGGTACGTCGACTACGACTGGCAGTACTATCAGCCGCATCTACTGTACGACTGCATTATCGCAGCAATTGACACGCGCAGCGGAGCTGTCCTCGCGGCGACAGCTTATGATCAGGCCCCATGTATGTTCACCAATCGTGGCAATGTCGTCCTCTATGACGTAGACGACAATGAGTTCCCCCGCTTCAAGATGCTGGCGCTCGGCCTCAGCGGACAGGACGAATAGGAAGACCTCCGCTGTGGCCTGCGTAGTCACACTTGGCTATCTCATAGTGGGGCTGCTCGCTATTTCGTGTGAGTGCGCAGCCTTGCGCTGGATGCACCCGGGACCGTGCAAAGTCGTTGGAGAGTCGGTGCCGTATCCGACCGGCTGTCACTCGCCCATATGTGAGCGCTGTTTGGATACCGCGGTCGATTGACCTCGCACACGGGGGTCGATGCGCCACGGTTGGCGCGGAGCCTCGACGCGTGGTCGATTGACCACCGCCAAGGGTGTCAACATGACCACCGGTCGCCACCGCGGGCCACGAGTGGTCACTTCGCCCCCCCCCATCGCCTCTCTGTCTCACCCAGCCTCACCCGATCTCGCAGGTGCATCTCCGTCGCACCCACACGAAACAGCGAGGAGCTCATAATGGAAACGCTGGTGCAACTGATGTCGATGTCTGGTTGGGCAAACCCCAATCTCCGTTCGGTGCGGAAGGCGAATGATGAACCTGATGGAAGTGCAGTGGGCGGTGACTGCACCTAG
>JBBEBA010000044.1:0-25436 GCA_040882575.1 Gemmatimonadota bacterium | reverse complement strand
CAGCAGGGCCAGCAGGGCCAGCAGGGCCAGCAGGGCCAGCAGGGCCAGCAGGGCGGGGATCAGCAGGGCGGCCAGCAGCAGGGCGGTCAGCAGGGCGGCGGTGGCGCGCCGGACATGCAGGGCATGCAGTCGGAGCAGAGCGCAGTGCAGCAGGGGCTGCAGCAGCTCGGCCGCAACCTGCAGCAGTCGGCGGAGCAGTCGGGCGGCGTGAATCGGGAGACGTCATCAGCGCTGGCCCGGGCGAACCTGAATGTCGAGCAGACGCTGAAGGCCATGCAGGAGGGGCAGGGCGCGTCGGAGCAGGCGCAGCAGACGCTGGACGCCTTGAACCGTCTCGCGCTCTCGCTGCTGAACAACGCGCAGCAGATGCAGCAGGCGGAGGGCGGCGACGCGTCCGAGCAGTCGCTGCAGCAGCTGGCCGATCTGGCGAAGGAGCAGGGCTCGTTGAACGGGCAGTCGAGCTCGCTCACGCCGATGGACCTGACGCGCGACGCCATGGGGCAGCAGCTTCAGCGGCTGTCGTCCGACCAGATGGAGATTGCGCGGCGGCTGGGCAGCATGAACGAGGGCGGCCGTGAGGACATCATGGGCGACATCGACGCACTCGCCAGGGAGGCTGAGGAGCTGGCGCGGCAGATGCAGACGGGTCAGCTCGCACCGGAGACGCAGGCCAGGCAGGAGCGGCTGTTCCACCGTCTGCTCGACGCCGGGCGGTCGCTCGAGAAGGACGAGTACAATGACGAGCGAGCAGCGGACCGTCCGGGCAGCTTCGATCCCGCGCGGCCGGGCGCGCTGGATCCGCGTCTGTTTCAGGACCCGACGCGGTTCAGGGTTCCGACGCCGGAAGCGCTGCAGGCACTACCGCCGGCCTATCGCCGTCTCATCCTCGACTACTTCGAGCGCCTGAATCGTGCGGAGCCGGCCGCCGGAACGGGACCGGTCCGGTGAACGGCGGCCGCCGGCTCGTGCGCCTGGTGCTGACTGCGTCCACGGCGGCAGCGCTGGCACCGGCCGGTGCCGCGTCTGCATATGCTCAGGTGCGGCCGACTTCGGCGCAGCCGCAGTCCACAGCCATGTCGGACCTGGCTCGGCTGCGGCAGGCGACAGTGCGGGAGGCAGCGGGCGATCTGAATGCGGCGGAGCGGATCGTCAAGGAGGTGCTCGACGCCAGCCCCTCCTCGCTGACCGCACTGTCCACGCTTTCCCGCCTGCTCGAGCTCCAGGGCCGCCGGCCGGAGGTGCTCCCGTATGTGGAGCGGCTGCTGGCGCTCGATCCTGCGTCCGTGATCGGGCATCAGCTGCACCTCCGCGTGTCGCACGAGGCCGACGACCGGGACCGGCTGCAGGACGCGGTGGCAGCATGGATCGACGCGACGCCTCATCTCGAGACGCCCTACCGCGAGAGCGCCGTGCTATGGCGGGAGCGCGGCGAGCATGCGCGCGGCATTGCCGTGCTGGAGCAGGGCAGGAGCCGCATCGACATGCCCGACGCCCTCGCCCTCGAGCTGGGTGACGCGCACGCCGCCTCCGGTGACGTGGCGGGAGCAGCCGCCGAGTGGAGCCGCGCCATCGGTCCCGAGGGGCGCGGCTTCATGCTGGTGCAGCGCAGGCTGCAGCAGCTGCCTGACGGCGGGGCCGGGATCATTCCGCGGCTGGTCGAGTACCTGAGCGCAGAGCCCGTGACGCTCGGCCGGCGCAAGGCAGCCGCCGTGCTGGCTATCGACGCCGGCCTGGACGATCAGGCGCGTCGCCTGACCCGCGACCTCGCCGTCAGCACGCCCCCGGAGGACCGCGAGCCGCTCCTCGTCGAGCTGGCGCGCCGTGCGGACGGCGCCGGGCTGTACGGCGTAGCGCGGTGGGCATACGCTCAGATTCTGGCGGATTCAACCGACGAGGGCGCGATGCTCGCGGTCCGGATGCGTATCGCGGAGCTCGCCCTGCTCGAGGGCGACACGGCTCTGGCCGCGGAGACGTATGAGCAGCTCGAGCGGGCGTGGGCGCCCGGCTCGCCGCAGCGCCGGCAGGCGATCGCGCTGCGCGTTCAGCTCAATGCGCGCAATGGCGACCTGGTCGCTGCCACCGCGGACTACGAGTCGTTCCGCTCGGAGTATCCGCAGGCGACGGAGCTGGACGAGACTGCGAACACGCTCGCCCTGCGGCATGTGCAGGCGGGCGACGCGCCGGCCGCCGAGCGCGTTCTGGCAGGCGTGAAGGGGCCGCTGTCGGCGCGGACACGCGGCAGGCTGCACCTGAGAAGAGGTGACATCGAGAAGGCACGGGACGAGCTGCTGCGCGCCGCGCCCCAGCTCCGGGGTGCCGAGGCGACCGAGACCATCGCGCTCGCCGCGCTGCTGACCCGCCTTTCGCCCGGTGCGGCCGAGCTCGTCGCGAGTGTGAGCGCTGCGCCCGATGCCGAGCGGCCGGCCCTGATCGATGCGGCTGCCGCCGCTGCCGCGAGTATGGCGGAGCGCGAGCGTGGTGCCATTTTCGAGTTTCTGGCGTCCATCGCCGACCGTTCGGATTCGCATGAAGCGGCTGCCGCGCTACGCCGTACGATCGTCGAGCAGCTGCCGGACTCGCATGAAGCACCCGCCGCTCTGCTGGCTCTCGCACTGCGGGCGGCCGCACGGCCGGGCGACGAAGCGCGCACCGAGGCACGGCTGCTGCTCGAGAGACTGATCGTCGATTACCCGCGCAGTGCGCTTGCACCCCGTGCGCGCAACGAGTTGCAGCGAATGCAGGAAGGAAGCTGAAGCAATGCGACGCACGGCGAACACTTTCATCGCACTCCTGCTGCTGGCCGGTGCAGCAGCACCTCTGTCCGCGCAGCAGCTGCTCGTGCCGATGGACACGGAGCAGAGCGACCATCTCAAGGCCTACGGTCTGATGTTCTGGGCGCTCGACCATCAGCTCACCGGCGAGTGGCTGCTGAACTACAGGTCGGGTTCCTTCCTGCTGCCGGACCGGCCGGACGTCCGGCGCGAGGCCGCTCTGCGCGGCGTGACGACACTGCCGCTAACCGCGTCGCAGGTCTCCGAGGCCTACGCGGAGATTGAACAGTCCAACATGGACCGCGTGATCCTGGAGAAGGCGCCGCGCATCGCCGTCTACACACCGGACTACGAGAACCCGTGGGATGACGCGGTCACGCTCGCGCTCGAGTACGCCGACATCCCGTACGACAAGCTGTGGGATGCGGAGGTGCTGCAGGGCCGCCTGTCCGAGTACGACTGGCTGCACCTGCACCATGAGGACTTCACCGGCCAGTACTCCAAGTTCTACCTCAGCTACAGGGACAGGCTGCAGGAGGCCATCGAGGTCAACCAGGCGATGGCTCAGCAGTTCGGCCATCCCGACGTGCCCGCGCTGAAGAAGGCGGTCGCGGAGGAGATGCGCAGGTACGTGCTGCAGGGCGGGTTTCTCTTCGCCATGTGCACGGCCACGGAGACGATCGAGCTGGCGCTCGCGGCATTCGGCGTGGACATCGCCGGCGCCTTCAGCGATGGCACGCCAATGGATCCTGAAGCGACGCAGAAGCTGCAGTGGGATCGCACCCTCGCGTTCCGCGACGCGGACCTGCAGCTCAATCCGGGCGTCAACGCATTCAGCGATATCGACGGCCATCAGGTGAACACGCCGTGGCGTCAGCCGCTCGGCGTGTTCGGCCTCTTCGATTTCAGCCCGAAATTCGATCCTGTCGCGTCCATGCTCGTGCAGAACCACGAGCGCGTGCTGCCGGACTACTACGGCCTCACGACCAGCTTCCGTCGCGACCGGCTCAAGCCGGGCGTGATCGTGCTCGGCGAGGAGGAAGGCACGCCGTGGATCAAGTACATCCACGGCTCGTTCGGCGAGGGCACGTGGACGTTCCTCGGCGGACACGACCCGGAGGACCCGCAGCATCAGATCGGTGACGCGCACACCGATCTGTCGATGCACCCGCACTCGCCTGGTTACCGCCTGATCCTGAACAACGTCCTGTTCCCGGCCGCGAAGAAGAAGTCGCTCAAGACGTGACGCCGGACCTGCAGCTCGAGCCGCGCTCCGCAGCGCGCATCCGCGCCGAGATAGCGCGCGCGGGCGGGAACGAGGTGTGCTTCATTGCTCAGGTCGACGCCGACGGACTCGTCAGTGCGCCGCGCGTGCTTGCGCGCGGCAACCAGCGTTCCGTGCTCGCAGCTGCACGCGATGCCGCGCCGGGCGGCCTGGTCGTGCACAACCACCCCTCCGGTGACCTGACACCGTCCGATGCCGATATGGCCGTCGCAGCCGAGCTCTATGCGAACGGCCTCGGCCTCGCCATCGTCGACAACGATGCAACCACGCTGTACATCGTGGTCGCGCCGTCGAAGCTCACTGAGCTCGAGCTGCTCGATGTGGCGGCGGTCGGCGACCTGCTCGGTCCCGATGGCCCCATCGCGCTCGCGCACCCTGCGTACGAGGACCGGCCGACGCAGCGGGACCTCGCGCGCGTCATTGCGACAGCGTACAACGACGGCGGCATCGCTCTGGCCGAAGCGGGCACCGGCACGGGCAAGTCCGTCGCGTACCTGATCCCTGCGATCGAATGGGCAGTCCGCAACCGCGAGCGCACGGTCATCTCGACCAACACGATCAACCTGCAGGAGCAGCTGGTCACGAAGGATCTGCCGTTCCTGCGCCGTACCCTGGCGCAGCCGTTCCGCTACGCGCTGGTCAAGGGGCGCGGCAACTACATCTCCATTCGACGCGCACTGCTCGCGCGCGCATCCGCAGACACGCTGTTCGACGATGCCCAGCGTCGCGACATCGACGCGCTCGTGCAGTGGATCGAGACCACATCCGATGGTTCGCTGCAGGACCTCGCGTTCGAACCCGCTCCGGAAGTGTGGGACGAAGTCGCGAGCGAATCCGATGTGTGTCTGCGTGCACGCTGTCCGCACTTCGAGCAGTGCTTCTATCAGCGCGCGCGGCGCGAGGCGGTCGCGGCGGAGATCCTGGTGGTCAACCACCACCTGCTCTTCAGCGACATAGCGGTCCGTCGCGCGCAGGGCAACTACGGCAGCAGCGCCGTGCTGCCGCCCTACCGCCGCGTGGTGCTGGACGAGGCGCACAACCTGGAGGACGCGGCCACCAGCCACCTCGGCGTGCGGGTCACGCGACGCGGCATGCACCGCCTGCTCGCCCGGCTGGAGCGGCGCGGGCGGGGCGTGCTGCCGCTGCTCGAGCTGCGATTGCGCACGCGCGACGACGATCTGCTCCAGCAGGACGCGCTCCGCGTCGTTTCAGGCACGCTGCGGCCAGCCGCCGAACGCGCGCGCGAGCTCACGACCGAGCTGTTCGTGCAACTGGACACAATGCTGGACGCCACGATGGACGGTGTGCTCCGGCTGGAAGAGGATTTCGCCGCGCAGACATCGTGGGTCGAGAACGTCGCGCCGGTCCTGGAGGATCTGCTGCTCGTGCTGAATTCGCTCGGCCGCGGCCTGGCCCGCGTGCGCGCGATCATCGAGACGGACCAGAAGTGGGCGGAGGCACTGTCGGAGTCCGTCGTCGAGCTCGGCGGGCTGCAGAACCGGCTGGATGCCTCCGCCGGCGCCCTGCGCACGGCGTTCGTGCCCGCTACGGATACCGTTCCGCTCGTCCGCTGGATCGAGCGGCGCGGCGGCCTCGACCGCATGCGCAATATCGCCGCGAACGCAGCGCCGATCGAGATGGCGGGGCTCATGCGCGACGCGCTGTTCGACCGGGTCCACACGGCAGTCCTGACGTCCGCCACTCTCACTACCCGCGATGGTTTCGCGTTTCTGCGCAGTCGGCTCGGCATCGATAGCGGCGTCCGCGCGACGGAATCCGTGCATCCGTCGCCGTTCGAGTTCGAGACGCAGACGCTGCTGGTCGTGCCGTCGGACGTGCCCGACGGCCGTGCGCAGCCGCATCGCTTCGCCGCCGGCATCGCGGCCATCACGGAGGAGCATGCGCGGCTGACGGACGGCGGGCTGTTCGTGCTGTTCACCTCGTACGGCGCGCTTCGCGCCGCTGCCGCGGAGCTCGACCGCCGCCGCACCGCTGCGCGCTGGCCGCTCTTCATCCAGGGCACCGCGCCCCGCGCGGCGCTGCTGCAGCGGTTCACGGACTCCGGCCGCGGCATTCTCCTCGGCGTTGCCTCATTCTGGGAGGGTGTCGACGTCCCGGGCGACCCGCTCCGAGGCCTCATCATCACGAAGCTGCCGTTCAAGGTGCCTTCGGAGCCGCTGACGGCCGCGCGCATCGAGATGATCGACAACAACGGCGGTAACAGCTTCTACGATTACATGCTGCCTCATGCCGCGCTGCGGCTGAAGCAGGGCTTTGGCCGGTTGATCCGTACGCGCACCGATCACGGCGCGATCGTGATTCTGGACGCGCGGCTGTTGTCGAAGAGCTACGGCCGGTTCTTCCTCGAATCGCTGCCGCCCGCGCCGCTCGTCACGGGGCCATGGTCCGAGATGCGTGAGCAGATGCGCCGCTTCTACGCCGCCGGGCGGCCAGCCGCAGAGTGGCTGGCGCCCGTTCTCACACAGGCGTAGACTTGCCGCATGACAGCACAGAGCGGCAGCCCTCGCTTCGCCAGCCGGTTCGCCGGCTTCCCGCCATACCCGCTCGCTGACGTGCCGCAGATCAAGCGCGACCTGCGCGCCCGCGGCGTGGACGTCATCGACCTCGGCGCGGGCGACGCCGACCTCTCACCGCCGCCTGCCGCCCTCGACGCGCTGCGCGACGCGGTCGCACTGCCCGCGAACAGCCGGTACGCGTTTCAGCTCGGACTGCCGCAGTTTCGCGAGACCGTCAGCGCGTGGATGCAGACGCGGTTCGCCGTTTCGCTCGATCCCTACCGTGAGCTGCTGCCGCTGATCGGATCGAAGGAAGGCATCGCGCACATCGCGCTCGCCTACGCCGGGCCCGGCGACATCACCATCATGCCCGACCCCGGCTACCTGCCGTACATAGGCGGCACACTGTTCGCCGGCGCGCAGCCCTATCCGGTTCCGCTGCGGGCGGAGAACCGCTTCCTGATTCCATTCGAAGATATTCCCGAGGACGTAGCGCGCCGCGTGCGCATCGTGTACCTCAACTACCCGAACAATCCGACCACGGCCACAGCTCCGCTCTCGTACCTCGAGGACGCCGTGCGCTTCTGCCGCGAGCGCTCCGCCCTGCTCGTCTACGACAATGCGTACAGCGAGATCGCGTTCGACTGTACGCCACCCAGCATCTTCGAGGTCGACGGTGCAATGGATGTGGCCGTCGAATTCCATTCGCTGTCCAAGACCTACAACATGACGGGCTGGCGCATCGGCTGGGCTGCGGGCGGCGCGGAGGCGATCGCCGCACTGTCGCGCGTAAAGACGTTCATCGACACCGGCCAGTTCCTGCCCGTGCAGGCCGCCGCAACGGCGGCGATCGGGTCCTGGAATGACTGGGTGCCCGCGAATGTCGCGGAGTTCCGGAAGAGGCGCGACGTGCTGTCGCACGCGCTGAGCGCCGGCGGCTTCGACGTGCAGCCGCCGGCCGCGACGATGTACCTGTGGGTGCCGGTACCCGGGCAGGATTCGTCGGCGTTCGCGCGTCGCGCACTGACCGAGCACGGCGTTGTCCTCATGCCGGGCGCTGCGCTCGGCGCGGGCGGCGAGGGGTACTTTCGCGCGGCACTGACACAACCCTCCGATCGGCTCGAGGAGGCCGCACGCCGCATCGCGACGCTGCTCTAGACGGAACCGGATCCCCCGCAGGGGTTACCATGACCATGCACGGCAGCCAGCTCACCCCGGGAGAGTACGCCGCACGGCGACAATTGGAGCGGCGGCGGCAGACTGCCGTGCTCGCCGGGGCCATGATCCTGTCCGTGCTGCTGCACGTCGTGACCCTGCTCACGGTCTCCTTCAAAGCCTACGCTTCACCCGACCGGGTCGTGCGGCTGCCGCCGCGCATCGTCCAGCTCGTGCCCGAGATGCAGGCGTACGATCTCATCACCGTATCGACGGATGCGCCCCCCATTGAGGCGCAGATCCTGGAGCGGCAGATACTCCGCGAGACGGAGCTGCCGACGCTCCGCGTGCCCGCTGCGGAAGTGCCGCGCACTGCCGCACCGTCCGAGCGCATATCCGCCTCCATCCTCGATCGGCTTCGTTACCGGATGGGCTCGGCCCCTGACGTGTGGCGGCCGCCGCCGGCGGCGGCACCCGGCGAGCTCGTGCCCGCCGAACGCGTCGCAGAGCGGATCGCGACGACGCTCGACCAGTTCACCGATTCCGTCGCTGCCGCTGCATCGGCGCGCGCGCGCGCGCTCGACTGGACGAAAGAGGATGCCAGCGGCGGACGCTGGGGTGTTTCACCGGGTCAGATACACCTCGGCGATGTCACGCTGCCCCTGCCGTTGGCGTTCAGCGCGCCGGCAGGCCGCAGGGAAGAGTTCGCGAACCGCATGCGCAGCTGGTCGGAGATCCAGGATCAGGCGTCGCGGGTGGAGGCACGGGAAGTGTTCGACGATCGGGTGAAGGCGATACGGGAGCGCATGGATCGTGAGCGCCGCGCGCGGCTGGCAGCCGACAGCGCGAAGGCGGCAGCTACCCGGCGGGCGAGCACCGGCGGACGCTGACGCCGCGCTGGCTGCGGCAGAGCTCCGCCGCGGTCGTCACACTGCGCCGCCGCCGGCCGTTGGTGGTGCGGTGTGTGCAGGTGCCGGCCAGCCGATGAGATGGCCCTGGATGTAGTCGCAACCCGCCGCCTTCAACCACTCCATCTGCGAGTCCGCCTCCACGCCTTCAGCCACGACCTTTGCGCCGATCCGGTGCGCCAGCGAGATCATGATCTCGATCAGCTGCTGCTCCCGTCCGCCGCGGTCAATGCCGCGGACGGTGCCGCCGTCCAGCTTCAGCAGGTCCACCGGAAACAGTTTGAGGTATGCCAGGGACGCGTGGCCGACGCCGAAGTTGTCTATCGCGATCAGCACACCCAGATCCCTCAGCGTGTCGAGCACGCGTGCGGTAGCGAGCGGATCCCGCATGGCCGTGGCTTCGCTGATCTCGATCGCTATCCGGCCGCGGCCGAGGTCGTGCTCCGACAGCATCCGCGTCATGTAGCCCGGCAGCTCGGGATCCTGGAGCGTACGGCCTGAGAGATTGATCGAGATCCAGCCGTCCCACCCCTGCTGTGCCCAGACTGCTGCCTGCTTCGCCGCCGTGGCGATCGCCCAGCGGTCCAGCGACAGGATGCGGCCGCTCTTTTCCGCGAGCGGGATGAATTCGTTCGGCCCGAGCATGCCGCGCTCGAGATGGGGCCAGCGGGCGAGCGCCTCCACGCCGACGACCCTGCCCCGTGCAAGCGCTTCCGCGCCGACGATCTGCCCGTCAGCCCCGATGATGGGCTGGTAGTGAAGCACGAACTGACCATTCTCCCAGGCCCACTGCATGTCGTCCTCGAGCGACATGCGGTCGTGCGCGGCAATGCTGAGGTCGCGCTCGTAGAACTCGAACGACAGCGCCGTCTGTGCGGCACGCCGGACCGCGGTCTCGGCGCATTCCAGGAGCCCGTCGAAAGTGTCAGCATCACGCGGGAACAGTGCGAGGCCGATGTGCGACGCCAGCGCAATCGACTGGCCCTGCACCGCATACGGCTGCGAGATCGACAGGTGCAGGCGCCGGACGACGCGCGCCACTGCGTCGTCATCGGCGACCTCGCTCAGCAGCACGAGGAACTCATCACTGCCGACGCGCGCGAGCGTGTCGCTCTCGCGCAGGCTCTGCCGAAGCCGGTCCGCGATCAGCCGCAGTACCTCGTCGCCGACGCCACGCCCGTGCTGCGCGTTGAGCGTCCGCAGCCGATGCATGTCGATGTGCATCATGGCCGCCATGCTGCCGTGTCGCCGAGCCAGCGCCAGCACCTGCCCCGATCGCTCGCGCAGCAGCCGATGATTCGCCAGGCCGGTGAGCGCATCGTAGTAGGCGAGGTCCTCGACCTCCCGCTCCAGCTCCTTGCGCGCAGTGATGTCGCGCGCAACTGCGACATACCGCATGCCGTCCTCGGACACGACCGGCGTGATCACGAGGTCCACCGTGTACAGGCTGCCGTCGGCATGCCTGTTCTGCACCTCGGCCGCGAACGGGTCACCGCCGCGGAGCGTCTCCCACATGCGGGCATCGAAATCCGCGCGATGTCGTCCCGATGCCAGCAGCGACGCGGCGCGACCGACCACCTCATCGGGCGTGTAGCCGGTGATGCGGACGAATGCGCCGTTCACGTACTCGACGCGACCCTTTTCATCCAGCAGATAGATGGCGTCCGCAGAACCTTCCAGGGCAGCGGCCAGTGTGCGCAGCTCCCGGCTCTGCGCCGTCCGTTCCGTGACCTCGCGGATTTCGACCAGCAGCGTCTCCTGCTCGCCGCGGCCCACCCGACCGGGCGTGTTCAGCTCCAGCCACCGCGTGCCCGCATCCGGTCCGCGCGTCGCCAGCAGCAGCGGCCCGGGCAGCTCGGGCAGCCAGGCGGTGCCCAGCCAGTTCTCGAGCGCGATGCGCTCATCCGGCTGCAGCAGCTCGCGCATGTTCAGGCCGAGCTCGGCGGCGCGGTCGCACGCTTCGCCGAGCACCCTGCGTGCGTTGCCGGTGATGCTGCGGATCAGCCCGTGATGATCGACGAGACAGTACACGGTGCGGGCCAGCGCGGGGACCTGGGACAACGGATCCTCGGCAGCTGCCTTCGATCCGGGCCGCAGCCGCGGATGCACCAGCAGGACCAGCATGGCCGCAGCCAGCGTTGCAAGGCTGCCGTCGGATAGGAGGATGGACGTGAGTCCGTCTGCAGCCGGGATGAGCGCACTGATGGTCGTCGCCCTCGGTCGTGGTTACACGTGTGGCACAATGGCTTGCACGGGGATCATTCAATCTAGGCACGCGGCCGGTACAGGCGCAACTGCAGGGCCTGCGGGTGGTCCCCGATTTGCACCTCAACCATGCTCGTGAAGCATGATAACAGAAGCGGGCAGGAGGGGTTATGGACAATCGTGATTTCGCGCGGGCAGCGCCCTGGGCAGTGGCCGTCGGCGCGGCCGCCGGCGCGACCGCTGTCGCATGGTCGGTGCTGCGGGTGCTGCGCGCCCGCCGGCTCCATCCGTACGGCAGGGCAGGCACCGAGCTGGACCAGCTCGAGGAGGCGGCAGTCGAGGCGCTGCGCCGCGATCAGGTAACCGGCGCGTGTGCCATCGATGTCGCTGCCATCGGACCCGGTATCGTCGAGCTGTCGGGTGTGGTACCGAACGGCAGCGCGGGGCAGCGCGCGGCGCGTGTGCTGCACGCGCTGCCTGGCGTGCGGACGGTGATCAACCGGCTGGAGGAAGGATCGGTCGAGGAGCGTCTCGCGCAGAACCGCGCACGGCTATCGCGCGGCGAAGCGTCGCTTCGGAGCGGCCAGTGGGAAGGTGTGCGCGTCGGCATGGGCCGCCGGCGGCAGTCATACGGTGCGGACCCGGCGCCAGCGGACGACACCGTCGAACGCCTGACGCGTGAGTTCGACGTCAACTTGGCAGATGTGCCGGAAGTGCGCTCACCGGTCGATGCAGCAGGCGAAGGGGAGCGCCCGAATCGCGGCATCTGAGCGTTGACGCGGCCGTTCGCAAACCGCTAACCTATGCGGATTACCCCCTTACGATTGAGCGAATGGCCGAGCCGCTTTCAGCGCAGTACGATCCTGCCGACATCGAAGGTCCGCTGTACCGGGAGTGGGAAGAGCGAGGCTACTTCCGTGCCGATGCCGCGCGCGTCGCAGCCGGCGCAGCGGACCCGTATGTGATCGTGATCCCGCCGCCGAACGTGACGGCCGTGCTGCACATGGGGCACGGTCTGAACAACACGCTGCAGGACGTCCTGACGCGCTGGCGGCGCATGCAGGGGCGGGAAGCGCTGTACCTGCCGGGCACCGATCACGCCGGCATCGCGACGCAGAACGTCGTCGAACGGCTGATCGCGGCCGAGGGCACCACGCGTGCGGAGCTCGGCCGCGAGGCGTTCGTCGAGCGGATCCGGGAGTTCGTGGACCGCACCGGCTCGACGATCCTCGAACAGCTCCGCGCCATCGGCTGCTCCTGCGACTGGACGCGTACGCGGTTCACGCTCGAGCCCGCGCTTTCCGCGGCCGTCCGTGAGGTTTTCGTCCGGCTGTACGAGAAGGGGCTCATCTACCGCGGCAACTACATCATCAACTGGTGCCCGCGGTGTCTCACGGCGCTCTCCGATGAGGAGGCCGAGCCTGCCGAGACGCACGGCCGGCTCTACCACCTGCGGTACCCCATCCTCGGCGCCGCACCTGCCGATGCGCAGCGGCTGCCGGATGGCCGTGGATACATCGTCATCGCGACCACCCGGCCGGAGACGATGTTCGGCGACACCGCCGTCGCGGTTCATCCGGAAGATGCCAGGTACAGCAGTCTGATCGGCCGCTCCGTCGTGCTGCCGATCGCGGACCGCGAGCTGCCGGTCGTCGGTGACGCCTACGTCGATCCGGAGTTCGGCACGGGCGCGCTCAAGATCACCCCTGCGCACGACCCGAACGACTTCGACCTCGCCCGGCGCCACGACATCGCGACGCTGAACGTGATGCTGCCGGATGGCTCGCTCAATGACGCCGCGCCCGAAGCGTTCCGTGGTCTCGACCGGTTCGAGGCGCGGCAGCGGGCCGTGCAGCTGCTCGGGGAACTGGACCTGATCGAAAAGATCGAGGAGCACACTCACTCCGTGCCGCACTGCTACCGCTGCGACACGGTCGTGGAGCCGCGCCTGTCCGAGCAGTGGTTCGTGCGCATGCAGCCGCTGGCGGAGCCGGCTCTCGCGGCGGCGCGCAGTGGCCGCGTGCGCTTCACGCCCGACCGCTGGACGAAGGTCTACGAGCACTGGCTCGACAACATCCGGGACTGGTGCATCTCGCGGCAGCTGTGGTGGGGCCACCGCATCCCGGTCTGGTACTGTCGTGCCGACGATTGCGGCGAAGTCATCGTCGCCCGGGACGATCCGACGTCCTGCCCGGGGTGCGGCGGTGCGGATCTGGCGCAGGACCCGGACGTGCTCGACACCTGGTTCTCCTCGTGGCTGTGGCCGTTCTCGACACTCGGCTGGCCGGAGCAGACGGCGGACCTGCGCGCGTTCTATCCCACTCACACCCTCGTCACGGCGCCGGAGATCCTGTTCTTCTGGGTCGCGCGCATGATCATGGCGGGCTACGAGTTCATGGGTGATGCGCCCTTCAGCGACGTCTACCTGACGGGCACGGTGCGTGACATGCAGGGACGGAAGATGTCGAAGTCGCTGGGCAACGGCATCGATCCGATCGAGGTCGTGCAGCTCTATGGCGCCGACGCGCTCCGCTACACCGTGCTGTCCGGCGTCGGCATGGGTACGGATGTCTACATGGACCCGGCCAACCTCGATGCGACGTTCAGCGTCGGCCGCAATTTTTCCAACAAGATCTGGAATGCCGGTCGGTTCGCGCTGCTGAACATCGGCGATGATCCGGTCCCGACCGTCGAAGCGGTGCGCGGCGATCTCGAGCTGGCCGACCGCTGGATCCTGTCGCGATTGTCGGCCGCAACGACGGGCGTCACGCGCAACCTGGAGTCGTTCCGCTTCCACGAGGCTGCGGAGACGGCCTACCACTTCTTCCGGGGCGACCTGGCGGACTGGTACCTCGAGCTCGTGAAGCCGCGCATGCAGCCGGATGCCGCTCCGTCGAGCCGCGCAGCCGCGAAGGCGACACTGGTCCACGTCCTCGACGGGGCGTTGCGGCTGCTGCACCCGATGATGCCGTTCATCACGGAGTCGCTGTGGCTGCGTCTGCCAGCGCCGGCCGGCGTCGCGCGCGAGCCGTCGCTCGTGATCGGTCGCTGGCCGGAAGCGCAGGCGGTCGATGAAGCCGCGGAAACGCAGATGTCGGCGCTGATCGAGCTGATTGGTGCGGTGCGCACGCTGCGCGCGGAGAACAGTGTGCCGGCCGCATCCTTCGTGCGGCTGCAGATCACCAGCGTGGGCGACGCACTCGCCGAGGCGCTGCGCGCGGAGACGCGTGCGCTCCGCCGCCTGGCCAGGGTCGAGCAGGTTTCGTTCGACGGCCCTGTCCACGGCGGAATCGGCGCGCACGCCGTGCTGCGCGGCGGTGCCGACGTGTTCGTGCCGCTGGCGGATGTGATCGATGTCGAGCAGGAGCGGCGTCGCCTGACGAAGGAGCTGGAGCGCGTCAGCGGTCAGGTCATGTCCACGGAGGCGCGGCTCGCGAGCGAGAAGTTCACGGCGCGCGCGCCGGCCGACATCGTGGCGAAGGAGCGCGAGAAGGCGGATAGCCTGCGCGATCAGCAGGCTCGTCTGGCGAGCAAGCTGCAGGGGCTGGGCTGACGTGATGCGGACGATGCTGATCACGGCGCTGGCCGCTGCCGCATGCGCTGCAGCCTGCGCGCGGAACATGCCGCCGTCCGGCGGAGAACGGGATCAGCAGGCGCCCCGGCTCGTGAGCACGACACCGGCGCCGCTCGCGGTCGTACCCGCTTCCACGGAGCCGGCGGTAATGCTGTTCGACGAGCGGTTGAGCGAGCGAGGCTTCAGCGAGACGCTGTTCGTGGTGTCCCCGCTCGACGGCGGGATGCGTATCGAGCGCGACGGCGCCGAGATCCGCATTGCGATCGACGGCGGCTGGCGGCCAGATCGCATCTATCGCCTCGTCCTGCTGCCGGGACTGCGCGACCTGTTCGGGAACGCGCGCGCGGAGCCGGTCGAGCTCGTCTTTTCGACGGGGCCGCCAGTCCCGCAGACAGCGATCGCCGGCATCGTCCTGGACCGCATCACGGGCAGCAGCGCCGTCAGTCCCGTCGTGGAAGCCGTGCGCCGCGCCGATACCGCACGTTACATGGCCATTGCGGATTCCGGCGGATTCTACGCACTGCGGCACCTGCCGGCCGGTGTGTACGACATGCACGCGTACGCGGACGCGAACCGGAATCGCCGCCGCGACCCTGCAGAGCCGGTGGACAGCGGCCACGTCGCCAGTCTCACCGCCGACACGATAACGCAGATTTTCCACGTCCTCTCCCCCGACTCGACGGGGCCTGTCGTGCTCCGCGCGTCGGTTGTGGACTCGCTGCACGTACGTATCGCGCTCGACGACTACGTCACGGCCGAGGCGGCGGCTGCCGCGAGCGCGGCTGTGTTGCTCCTGCCAGACAGCGCGCAGTTCGCGTCGGCCGAGCAGATTTGGCTCGAGCCGCAGTTCCGCACGCAGCTGCGTGCCACGCCGGTGGCAGTGGACACTGCCGGCGCTGACACCACCGGAGTTGCCGTCGACACGACGGACATCGCCGCCGCTCAGCGCATGGCGGCAGCCGCTGCGGCTGCCGCGGAAGCGGCAGCTGCCGACAGCGCTGCTGCACGCCGCGGCCCGCAGCTGCCGGCTCGAGAGCTCGTCATCCGCCTCGACCGCACACTGCTGCCCGGCGCGGAGTACGTCGTCGTGGTGCGCGGCCTGGTCAACCTGTACAACCTCGGCGGCGGCGGCTCCGCCACGTTCGAGAGCCCCGCGGCGCCCGTGCCCCGGCCAGCAGCAGCGGATTCCTCGCAGGCAGGTCTCAGGCGCTGACGTGACCGACCTGAGGCGCCAGATCCCGTCGATGGACCGCCTGTTGTCGAGCGAGCCGTTCGCGCAGCTGCTGCGTGAGTATCCGCGCCCGCTCATCGTGACCACCCTGCGTGCGCATATCGAGCAGCTGCGCGCGACCCTGACGGGCACGGGCAGGGGGCCGCGACCGCAGGAGCCGGCGAAGGCGGCCGCCGACGAGGAAGTGCTGGCCGGAGAGGTGCGTGCCGGCATCGAGGCGCTCGGTCGCGGCACGCTCCGACCGGTCCTGAATGCGACGGGGGTCGTGCTGCACACGAACCTCGGCCGCGCACCCCTCGCCGCCGACGCCGTGCGTGCCATTCACGAAATCGCTTCCGGCTATTCGAACCTGGAGTACGATATCGCTGCGGGCGCGCGCGGCAGCCGGTACGGCCACTGCCGCCAGCTGCTCACGGCGCTGACGGGTGCGGAGGACGCGCTCGTCGTCAACAACAACGCGGCGGCGCTCGTGCTCGCGCTGAACACCCTCTCGCGCGGCCTGGACGCCGTCATCAGCCGCGGCGAGCTGGTCGAGATCGGCGGCGCGTTCCGCGTGCCGGAGATCATGGCGCGAAGCGGCGCGCTGCTGCGCGAGGTCGGCGCCACGAACCGTACGCATCTGGAGGACTACCGTGCGGCGATCTCGCCGCAGACCGGTGTCCTGCTGAAGGTGCACCCGTCGAACTTCACGATCGACGGCTACGTCGCCGACGTTTCGCCGCGCGAGCTCGCCTTGCTCGGCGCCGACGCGGGCGTGCCGCTGGTGCACGACATCGGCTCCGGCCTGCTGCTGGATCCGGTGCAGCTCGGGCTGCCCGACGATGAGCCGACGCCGCAGCGGTCGCTCACCGATGGCGCCGCGGTCGTCACGCTGTCGGGTGACAAGCTGCTGGGCGGGCCGCAATGCGGCATCCTGCTGGGCAGCGCCGCGCTCATGGACCGGATGCGGCGGAACCCGCTGTGCCGCGCGCTGCGCGTGGACAAGCTGACTCTGGCCGCGCTCGCTGCGACGCTGCGCCTGTATCTGGACCCGGCACGTGCGCTCCGTGACGTGCCAATCCTGCGCATGCTCGCGCTGCCGCTCGCTGCGCTCGAGCAGCGCGCGCACGCGTTCGCCGCCGGCTGTGACGTGCCGGGTCTCTCCGTCCAGGTAGAGGCCGCGACCTCCGCCGTGGGCGGCGGCGCTTCGCCGGCCGCCGTGCTGCCGACTGCGCTCGTCGTGCTCACGGCTGATGCGCTTTCCGCGACCGAGCTGGAGCGGCGGCTGCGTACCGGGCAGCCTGCGGTCATCGCACGCATTGTCGGCGAGCGTGTGGCGCTGGACCTGCGCACCATCACGCCAGCCGATGAGGGGCTGCTGCTCGTCGCGATCCGCAGCGCCGCAGTCCCATGACGCGGCCGGCAGGTCGCGCGGCATTCCTGGACCGTGACGGCACCATCGTGGAAGAGGCGCACTACCTCGACGATCCCGATCAGGTAGCCCTCATTCCCGGTGCGGCCGCCGCACTCCGCCGTCTCGAGCGCGCGGGCTTCCTCACAGTGCTCGTCACGAATCAGTCGGGGATCGCCCGCGGCCTGTACACGGAGCAACAGTTCCGCGCCGTCCAGGGGCGTGTGGCTGAGCTGCTGGCCCGCGACGGAGCGCGGCTCGGCGCCGTCTACCACTGTCCGCATCACCCCGACCACACCGGCCCATGCGACTGCCGCAAGCCGGACCTCGGAATGTATCGACGAGCGGCGCTCGAGCACGGCCTGGATCTCGCATCCTCGATCTACGTCGGCGACAAGCTCACCGACGTGGTGCCGGCGCTGCGCACGGGCGGCCGCGGCTTTCTGGTCCGTACCGGCTACGGCGTCGCCGAGGCGGAGGACGCGCCAGCCGGGATCCACGTCGTCGCGGACCTCGGCGCGGTCGCTGCAGCCGTTGACACGCTTCCCGGGGCGGAATAACCTTTGGCACGTGCCAGTCCCGAAACTCACGCGTCGGCCCGGGGTATACCGTTACGAGGGAACCGGATCGACTTTCAGGAGGGTTGCAATGACCATCACGGTCACTCCGACGGCTATTGCGGAAGTTCAGAAGTTCATGGAGGACCAGGGCGCCACGGACACGGCCGGCCTGCGTGTCGCAGTGCTGCCCGGCGGCTGCTCCGGATTCCAGTATGGCCTCAACATCGAGGACGAGTCGCAGGACGACGATGAGATCTTCGAGTCGAACGGGATCAAGCTGTTCGTCGATCCGTTCAGCGGTCAGTACCTAGATGGCGTCGAGATCGATTACGTGACTACGATGATGGGTTCCGGCTTCACGTTCAAGAACCCGAACGCAGCGGGCGGCTGTGGCTGCGGCAGCTCGTTCACGGCCTGAGCACAGGCTCGTTTCGCTGTGACTCCGGGCCCGTAGGCGACACCCTGCGGGCCCGGCGTCCATCCTGATCGAGGACCACTGATGCCTGTGGCAACGGTACCATTGACCAGCCCGCTGCACTACTCGAAGCTCACGCGCGAGGAGCTGGCGGAGCGCATCCTGTTGCGGAAGCGCGAGTTGAACGCGGTCATCCTCGGGCACAACTATCAGCGCAGCGAGATCCAGATCGTCAGCGACTACGTCGGCGACTCGCTCGGCCTGTCCCAGGAAGCGGCCGCGACGGCAGCCGACGTCATCGTGTTCTGCGGCGTCCATTTCATGGCGGAGACGGCCAAGATCCTGTCTCCGTCGAAGACCGTGCTCATGCCCGATCTGCGCGCGGGCTGCCCCATGGCCGACTTCGTGACTGCGGACTCGCTCCGCGCGCTGAAGAACCGGATGCCGGACGCCGCCGTTGTCGCGTACGTCAACTCGACCGCAGAGGTGAAGGCGGAGTCGGACATCTGCTGCACCAGCGCGAATGCAGTGATGATCACGGAATCCATACCGCGCGACCGGGCGATCCTGTTCGTGCCCGACCGCAACCTCGCGCAATACGTCGCGGATCGCACGGGCCGCGCGCTGCGCAGCGCCTCGACGCGGATCGAAGATCACACGGGTGACCCGGGCGAGATCATCGCCTGGGACGGGTACTGCTACGTGCACGACGACCTCGTTCTGGACGAGCTCGACGCCGCGCAGCGCGCGCATCCCAATGCGAAGGTCGTCATCCATCCGGAAGCGCGCGCGGACCTGCTTGCACGCGCCGATTTCATCGTATCCACGTCCCGCATGGGCGAGCTCGCCGAGCAGTACGACGAGCTGATCATCGGCACGGAGCGCGGCCTGATCGACCGCCTGCACCAGGTCCATCCGACGAAAACGATCGTGCCGCTCTCGCGCGCCGCGATCTGCGGCAACATGAAGGTGAACACGCTGGCGAAGCTGGCGTGGAGCCTCGACCATGGCCAGCACGAGGTGCTGCTGGACGAGGACGTTCGCACGCGCGCAGAGTGCGCGCTGCGACGCATGCTCGACCTCTCCGGCGGCTGGCACGGCGCCACGCCCGAAGAGGAGCAGATCGAGACGCTCGGTCTCGCACGCAGCGGCTGCGGCTGCGCCTGAGGTGAACCTCGACATCACGCCGTTCGTCGCGCCCGGCTTCGGCGAGAACGGCTACGTCGTGCGGCGCGACGGTGCGGCGACCGCCGTCGTCATCGATCCCGGCAGCGCGGTGCTGGCCATGCTTCGGTTCCTCTCCGATGAGCGGCTCGAGCTCGAGGCGATACTGCTCACCCACGCGCACATCGACCACATCGAGGGCGTCGCCCGTCTGGCGCGCGAGACGTCCGCCCCCATTCACCTGCACCCGGCCGACCGGTTCCTCTATGACCATGTGGCGGAGCAGGGCAGCCAGTTCGGCATGCATGTCGAGCCGCTGCCGCCCCCCGACCGCGAGCTGGCGCACGGGCAGCAGCTCCGGTTCGGCGACGTGAGTTACGACGTACGCCACGTGCCCGGCCACTCTCCCGGCCACGTGCTGTTCCACGTCGCCGACGACGCCGTGGCGTTCACCGGCGACGTCGTGTTCCAGAGCTCCATCGGCAGGACCGACCTGCACGGCGGCGATTTCGCCGGGCTGCTTCAGTCGATACGGACGCAGGTGCTCTCGCTGCCCGGCGATACGACGCTGTACCCGGGGCATGGCCCGCCGACCACGGTGGGTCATGAGGCCGCGACCAATCCCTTCCTCGTGCCGCACTACGGCGGCGGCCTCGCGTGAGCGTGCGCATCGCCGTGCTCGCGTCGGGCAGTGGCACGAACCTGCAAGCGCTGCTCGATCATTTCCGGACCGACGACAGCGCCGACATCACCCTGGTCATCAGCGATCGCGCCGATGCGGGTGCGCTCGCCCGGGCGCGCGCCGCCGACGTCGATTCGGAGCATGTCGAAGTTCGCGGTCGAAGCGACGACGATGTCGCGCGGCAGACACTCGCTCTGCTCGAGCAGCACGGCATCGACATGATCGCGCTCGCCGGCTACCTGCGGCTGGTACCGGCACGGGTGACGGAGCGGTTTCGCTCGCGCATCCTGAACATCCATCCGGCTCTCCTGCCTGCGTTCGGCGGCGCCGGCATGTACGGTCGGCACGTTCATGAGGCGGTGCTCGCCGCACGGGTGAAGGTGACTGGCGCGACCGTCCATTTCGTGGATGAGCGTTACGACGAGGGCCGGGTCATTGCCCAATGGCCGGTGCCGGTTCTGCCGGGCGATGACGCAGCCACGCTCGGCGCGCGGGTACTGCGGGTCGAGCACCGCCTGTTCCCTGTCGTTGTTGCGGCAGTCGCGCGCAGCCTCGGGCACTCGGAGTCGGCGGGGGTCGGTCGCGCTGCCTCACGGCCGTCCGGGCAGGCCGACATCTTCCGGTTGACCGCTTCGCCGGACGGCATCGAGGCAGAGATCTCCGGACTTACCGGGCTGTAGCGGCGTTGCAGGTACGGCGGCCTTGCCCGCGCCGCCGCCGCAGTCGAGATTGAGGGGTAGCCGTAACACCTCCCTGCAGCTCCCCGGTCCTCCAATGCCTGTCACGTCCGCTGGTGTCGAGTCCGAGCACGCCGTACTCCAGGCGGTGCTCAGTGCTGCGACGGCGTTCCTGCGGAGTTCCGAGCTGACGGACAACCTTCACACGCTCCTCTCGGATATCGGCACGGCGACCGGCGCCAGCCGCGCCTGCATCTACGAGAGCGAGTCGTCTCCCGGCATCACGCTCGCCGGTCCGCTGCTGCGTGCGGAGTGGACGGCGCCCGGCATGGATGCCGTCATTGCGCCGGCGCGCTTGCAGCCGGCTACCCCGGCCGGGATGGATCTCGCACCGTGGTACACCGCTTTACGGACGGGCGAACCGTTCGCCGGCGTCGTGACCGACGCGTCCGGCGTCCTGTCCATGGCCGCAGCGCCGATCTTCGTGGACGAGGATATCTGGGGCGTGATCGGTCTGGCGGACCGTGCGACGCCGCGCACGTGGACGAGCGTCGAGGTCGAGGCGCTGTCGGCGGCTGCCGTCGTCGTCGGTGCGGCAATCCGCAGACGCCGCATGGAAGCGGCCCTGCGCGAAGCGACGGTAAAGGCGCAGCTGGCTGCCGACATCGGCGAGGTGGTGACGCGCGCCGGGGACACGATCCAGCAGATGCTCGAGGCGTGCAGCGCGGCGATCGTCAATCGGCTGCAGCCGGATCTCGTGCGCATCTGGATGATGAGCGAGGACCTCGAGTGTCTGCTGGCGTGCGCCGCGTCCGGCGCTGCGAGCATCCAGCAGACGGACGGGCCCGAGCTGGAGCTGGCGACGCCGGAACTGCTCGCCATCGCCAGGAGCTCCGGGCCCATCATGTGGCGCGACGGGCTGCCCGCACTGTGGCCGGGTTGCGAGGAAGTGTACCGCGAGGCAGGGCTGCGTGCCGGTGTAGGCTTCCCGCTCGTCACCAACGGTCGGGTCGCCGGTGTGGCGATCATGCTCAGCCGCGAAGACCTGACGCGCGCCGCCATCGACGCGCTCGAATCGGTCACGGACGAGATCGCTCTCGCCATCGAGCGTCATCATGCCGAAGGCGCATACACGCGCATCGAAGGCCGCTACCGGCGGCTCGTCGCGGCCACGGTGGAGGGCATTGTGATCCATGACGGCAAGCGCGTTGTCGACGCGAACCCCAGCTTTGCCGCCATGCTCGGCTACACGCTGGCCGAGGTCATCGGCATGCATCCGTTCGACTTCATAGCGCCGGAGTACCACGACGTCGTTCGTGCGAACCTGATTTCCAACTACCAGAAGCCGTACGAGGTCGAGGGTATTCACCGGGACGGCACACGGTTCCCCGTCGAACTGAAGGGCAGTGACTACTTCGATCAGGGCATGAAGCTGCGCGTGGCCGCTGTCCGTGACATCTCCGATCGGAGGGCCGTGCAGCGGGCGGCGGAGCAGCTGCGTGAAGAGCAGCTCGCCCGTGAGGCGGCCGAGCGGACCCGTGCGCAGGCGGAGTTCCTCGACCAGGCCAGCCGCATTCTCGCATCGTCGCTCGACACGAGCACGACACTGAAGCAGCTCGCCCACCTCGCGATCCCAGCTCTCGCCGACTACTGCGTCGTGTCCACCGTGGACGAGGGGTTCGTCGAGCGCGTCGCCGTCGTCCACGCGGACCCAGCGCGCGAGCAGCTGCTGCGTGAGACGGTGAGCACCTGGCCCGAGGTGTTCCCGGACAGCCACCCGATCTTCGCTGCGCTCTCCGCGAACCGGTCGTATCTCGCGTCGGACGTCAGTGACGAGGTCGTGCGGACGCTCGCCGTCACGCCGGAGCACCTGGAGCACCTGCGCGCGCTCGGCGCACGCTCGGTCGTGGCCGTCCCAATCAGCAGTGCCGGCGTCATCATGGGCTCCATCATCATGTCCTCGACGCAGCCCGGCCGCCGCTACGGCGACGACGATCTGGCTCTGGCCGAGGAGTTCGCGCACCGCGCCGCGCTCGCGCTGCAGGCGGCGCGTTCGTATCACCGGTCGCAGGCGGCATCACGCGCACGCGACGAAATGCTGGCCATCGTCGCGCACGACCTGCGCAATCCGCTCAACGCCATCCTGATGGGCAGCGAGCTCGCTCTCGAGCTGTCCGCACCGGATGCGCCCGGCGTGCGTCAGCTCGGGATCATCCGTCGCAGCGCGGAGCACATGAACGGTCTGATCCGCGACCTGCTCGACGCGAGCCGCATCGACAGCGGCCACATGGAGCTCGAAAGGAGCCTGCTCGCGCCCGCCGATCTGCTGCGCGAGGCGTACGACATGCTGGCGCCGCTGGCCGCCCACGAAACAATCGATCTCAGCCTCGACATCGCCGCCGAGCTGCCTCCTGTCAGCGTCGATCGCGGCCGGCTGCTGCAGGTTCTGTCCAACCTCGTCGGCAATGCGCTGAAGTTCACGCCGAAGAGCGGCGCCATCTGCGTCTCGGCACGGAGCGCATATGATGACGCGGCGGGCGGTGGGACCGTAAGAATCAGCGTCAGCGACACAGGCAGCGGCATTCCGGGCGATCAGCTGCCGCACATCTTCGCGCGCGGCTGGCAGGGTCGGCGCGGCGACCGTCGCGGCATCGGTCTGGGTCTCGCCATCGCGACGGGTATCGTCGAGGCGCATGGCGGCCGCATCTGGGCGGAAAGCAAGGTCGGCGAAGGCAGCACGTTCATGTTCACGCTGCCCGCCGAGGGGGTGTAGCGCCGCGGCCCGCAGTGGTGTATCGTCTCGCCTCGCCGGCTGGACGCGCAGCCATGATCATCGCCAATGCGGGATAGCGAGATGCCACGAGCGTTGCTGAGTGTGTCGGACAAGACGGGCCTCGTCGAATTCGCGCGTGCGCTCCATGGCCTCGGCTGGGACCTCCTGAGCACCGGCGGGACCGCGGCCCTGCTGCGCGAAGCGGCTCTGCCCGTCCGCGACGTCGCCGATGTCACTCACCATCCCGAGATGATGGATGGCCGCGTCAAGACGCTGCACCCCGCCGTCCATGCCGGCATCCTGGCGCGCCGCGACCGCGCCGATGACATGAGTGCGCTGGCGCAGCACGGCTACGGCGCGATCGACATGGTCGTCGTGAACCTCTACCCGTTCCACGAGGCCGTCGCTGCCGGCAGGCCACTGCCCGAGGCGATGACCCAGGTGGACATCGGCGGACCGACCATGCTGCGTGCCGCCGCGAAGAACCACGCGGCCGTGCTGGTCGTCGTCGATCCGCAGGACTACCAGCGGGTGACCAGCGCACTCGCCGGCGATGGGCCCGACATCACGCTGCGGCGCGAGCTCGCGCGCAAGGTGTTTGCGCACACGGGCCGCTACGACACGGCGATCGCCGAGTATTTCGCGCGCTTCGAGGGCGGGGCGGAGCAGGGAAGCGACGCCGCGGTAGTCGACGCCGCGGCAGTCGCAGATGGGAGCGCGGCAAAGTCGCGCGATTCGCGGGGCGGTTCACTGCCTGATTCGCTGAGAATCGACCTGCGCCGCGTGCAGCCGCTCCGCTACGGCGAGAATCCCGACCAGCCTGCCGCGTTCTATGTGGAGTCGGACGCGCCCGCGGGGTCGCTGCCGGCGCTGCGCCAGCTGCACGGCAAGGAGCTGTCGTTCAACAACCTGCTCGATGTAGAAGCTGCGGCCACGGCAGTGTCGGCCTGGGCTGACGACGCCGTCGCCGCGTGCGTGATCGTGAAGCACACGACACCGTGCGGCGTCGCCATCGCAGACTCGCAGGCCGAGGCCTGGCGCCGCGCGCTCGCCGGTGATCCGGTATCCGCGTTCGGCGGCATCGTCGCACTCAACGACGCGGTGGACGCGGAGACGGCCGGGGAGCTGGCGGGCACGTTCCTCGAGATCGTTGTCGCACCCTCGTTCTCGCAGGCCGCGCTCGACACGCTCACGAAGAAGAAGAACCTGAGACTCATCGAGCTGCCCGTCGCGCCAGCAGTCCCCGACGAGCTGGACTACAAGCGTGTGCGCGGCGGATTCCTCGTGCAGCAGCGCATGAGCATGCGGTTCCCCGAGGACATATGGCGCGTGGCGACTCGACGCAAACCCGACGCGCGCGAGATGGCCGATCTGCGCTTTGCCTGGCGCGTGTCCGCGTACGTGAAGTCCAACGCGATCGTGCTCGCGCGCGACGGCCGCACCCTCGGCATCGGCGCCGGCCAGATGAGCCGCGTGGATTCGTCGCGCATCGCCGTCATGAAGGCGGCCGACCAGAACGCCGATACCGTCGGCGCCGCACTCGCCTCCGATGCGTTCTTCCCGTTCCGCGACGGCGTCGATGCCGCGGCCGCCGCCGGCGTGCGCTGCATCATCCAGCCGGGCGGCAGCGTGCGCGACGAGGAAGTCATCGCGGCTGCCGATGAGCACGGCATCGCAATGGTGTTCACGGGCCGGCGGGTGTTCCGCCACTGATGCGGAATTCGTCTCCCGGGGCTCGCGTGTTCTGGCTCGCGACAGACAAGTCCCAGCAGAACAGAGCAGCCGTCGATCCGTGGACCGCCGTGCAGATGTTCGAGCGGCAGGAGTGGGGCAGGGAGCTGTTCGAGACCGCAGGGCCTGAGAGCCTGGCCAATGCGGTGGTGGATACCGTCGTCCTGGTGGGAGGTCACCAGCTCGGCCGGATGTGGAACGCGACGGGGCGGGTGAGCAGCAGACGTCCGCGATGATCTGCCCGCTGTCGGCGAGCGCTGGACCCGCCGCTGCGCGAAGTGATCTTGTCCGCGGCCGGAGTGTATGAAGACTACTGGAGGGCTAGTCCTAACTGGTAAGGCAGCGGTCTTGAAAACCGCCGGGTGCAAGCCCATCGGGGTTCGAATCCCCGGCCCTCCG
>JBBEBA010000043.1:0-26449 GCA_040882575.1 Gemmatimonadota bacterium | reverse complement strand
TGTTCCCGAACCGCATCGCGGCTCAGCAGCGCGGCCGCCGAACGCATGACGTCCCGCGCGTTCGCGTAGCTGATCGTCTCGACGGCCACCGTGGCCGGCTGCCAGACGCAACCGGTTATCCCCTCATCGAGCTGCGGCACCGGCTCGCCGGCGCGCGACTCGAGCAGGAAGAAGTGGCAGAACTTGCGCACCAGCCTGCCGCGGTCGCGGAAGTACCAGTCGATCGTGGGCAGCTGCGCGACCACGGTCAGGTCGCCGAGCCCCGTCTCCTCCTCGACCTCGCGCAGTGCGGCCTGCTCCGGCGTCTCCCCGCCCTCGACGTGACCCTTGGGCAGCCCCCAGTTCGCATAGGGGTCGCGGATGAGCAGAAAATCGACAACCAGGTCGGTCCGCCGGAACACCACACCGCCAGCACTCGTCTCCACCCGCGCACGCCGCGCATGCCGACCGCGACGCGGCCCCCGGGTGGAGCGAGAATCCTCAGTCACGCGCCGATCCGCTGAGGGAGCCGGCGATCGCTTCGGCAATCTGGACCGCGTTCGTCGCCGCCCCTTTGCGCAGGTTGTCCGACACGACCCACAGATGGACGACGCCGGGTAGGTCGGCGTCGATGCGAACATGGCCCACGCCGACCGCGTCGGTGCCGGCGTAGACCAGCGGCAGCGGGTCGGATCCGGGCTCGGTCAGCGTGACGCCGGCACCGCTGGCGAGGGCGGCGCGCGCGGCATCGAGCGAGATCGGCGTCGCCAGCTCGACCGTCGCGGAAATCGAGTGGCCCGTCTCGACCGGCACCCGGACGCACGTCGCCGACACCGGCAGATCCGGAAGTCCGAGAATCCGGCGCGTCTCCGCTCGAACCTTTACCTCTTCCTCGTTCCAGCCGTCGTCCAGTCGCGGCCCGATCCAGGGGATGACGTTGCCTGCAATGCGCGCGACGAACGGCGACCCCGCCGCCGTCCGGCCGGCCAGCTCCGCCTCCAGTGCGTCGATGCCCTTCTGGCCGGCGCCGGAGACCGATTGCAGCGTGGTGACGATGACGCGCCGCAGCGGTGCCGCACGGTGCAGCGCTGCGAGCGCCACGACCAGCTGGATAGTGGCACAGTTCGGATTCGCAATGATCCCGAGCGGTCGGTCGGCCGCTGCCTTGCCGTTGACTTCCGGCACAACCAGCGGGACGCGCTCATCCATGCGCCAGGCGGACGAGTTGTCGATCACGACCGCGCCTGCGGCGGCGGCGACGGGCGCCCACTCGCGGCTGCGGGAAGCGCCGGCCGAGAACAGCGCCACGTCGCAGCCCTCGAACGCATCCGGCGACGGCACACGAACCGTCCACTCGCGGCCGCGCCAGGTGATCATGCTCCCCGCTGACCGCTCGGACGCGAGCGGCACCAGCTCATCAATGGGGAACGCCCGTTCTTCCAGTATCTTCAGCATGGTGCGGCCGACGGCACCGGTCGCACCCAGCAGAGCGAGCTTCATCAGACTTCCTTTGCCAGTTCGAACGACGCGTGCAGTGCTTGCAAGGTCCGATCCCCCGCTTCGGCATCGACCAGGAAGGAGATGGACACGGATGACGTACCCAGCGCCTGCACGTCCACGCCGGCCTCGTGGAGCGACGCGAGCGCACGGGCGTAGACGCCGGGTGTGCCGGACATGCCGCTGCCCACCAGAGTGACCTTGCTGAGGCCCTGGCGGACATCGATACTCTCGCCGCCGAGCTGCTCGAGCAGCCTGCGGCACAGCTCCAGGGCGTGCTCGAGATCCGCCTCGTAGATCGTGATCTGCAGCTGGCGCCGGCCGTCCGGCCGGTCGGCCGGCATCATCGTGTCCACGGAGATCTTCGCTTCGGCCAGTGCGCTCATGACCGTCGTCATCACCTCCATGGTCGGCGGCAGCCCGCGCAGGGTCAGCTTGGCCTGCCCCTCGTCGAGGGCGAGGCCGGTCAGCACCAGACCTTCCATGCGGTCCTTTCTGGTAATCAGTGTACCCGCGTGTACCGTGGTGTCGCTGAACGCGGAGAGCACGCGGATCGGCACTCCGTAGCGGGCGCCGATCTCGACCGCGCGGGGGTGCATGACCTGCGCGCCCGACGACGCCAGCTCGACCATCGCTTCGTAGCTGATGTCGCGCAGGATGCGCGCGTCGGCGACGCGGCGCGGATCGGCGGTGTACACGCCGTCCACGTCCGTGAAGATGTCGCAGCGCTCGGCCTCGAGCGCCGCCGCGAGCGCTACAGCAGTCGTGTCGGAGCCGCCGCGACCCAGCGTCGTCACTTCCCGCGCACGGCTCACGCCCTGGAACCCCGCGACGATGACGACGCGGCCGCGGCGCAGCTCGTCCCGCACCCGGTCCGCACGGATCTCCTCGATGCGGGCTCCCGTGTGCCGGTCGTCCGTGATGATCGCGGCCTGCGAGCCGGTCAGGCTGATTGCCTCGCTGCCGAGGTCGCGGATGGCCATGGCCGTCAGCGCCATCGTGATGCGCTCCCCCGTCGTGAGCAGCATGTCCATCTCGCGCGGGTGGTACCTGCGCGCGTCCTTCGTGACCTGCGCGGCCAGGTTCACGAGCTCGTCGGTCGCGTGCCCCATTGCCGACACCACGACGACCACGTCGTCACCCGCCTGCTTCGCCTCCGCCACCCGCCGCGCCACTGTCTTGATGCGGTCCGGCGTCGCCACAGACGTGCCGCCGTACTTGTGAACGATCAGGGCCATCAGAAAATCGTAAGGTTGATGTATCGGCGCGGGTTCAGCCTGATGTCGCTCAGCAGTGCCTGCACCTCCGCATTCGTCTCTACCAGGCTCGTGTACAGCATCGTGTCCTGCAGCAGCCGCCCGATCGAGCCTTCGCCCCGCTCCACTGCGGCGGCGATGTTGCTCACGTGGCGGAACGTGCTGTCCGCGGATCCCGCCGTGCGTCGCAGCTCGCGACTGGTCGCGACCAGGATCTGAACGAGCGAGTCGGTGCTCGCCGACGTGCGCTCCACGTTCTCCACGATCGTTGTCAGCTTCCCGCCCGCAATCGCGTTCTCCACCTCCGCGAACGCTCTCTGCATCGTCAGTGCCGCCTGTCCCGCCGCCTCCGACGTGCGCTCCAGATCCTCCGCCACCCCTTCCAGCGCGACCGCCTGCCGCCCAACGAGACTGCTCAGCTGCGCGCTCACTCCCTGAATGTTCTCGATCGCTTCGCTGATGTTCAGCGCCGTCTCTTCGGTGAACGCCAGCTCGACGCGGTCGCTGATCGTCGCCAGGTTGGTCGCGATCTGGTCCGCCACCGCCGTCAGCCGCGACATGTCCGGCAGCGAGTAGCCGGGCAGTACCTGCGGGTCGAGCGACTCGGTGTAGGCGTAGTCCGGAAAACTGGCGCGCGCCGCGATCTCCGCCTGCCAGTCGCCGAACATCGATTCCGGGGCCAGCAGGACCACGCTCTCGGCCGGCAGCCGGACACTGGCATCCACGCGCATCGTCACGATCACGGCGCCGCCGCTCTGCTCGAGCTGAATGTCCTCCACCCGGCCGATCGGGACGCCGCGGAATTTCACCGAGCTGCCCGTCAGCAGCTGACCGACCTCGCTGAACCGCGCGCGCAGCTCCGCTTCCTCCTCGCCCAGCCGCATGCCCTTCATCCAGATCGTGCCGAAGACGAGCAGCAGAATACCCGAAATCAGCACCAGGCCGACTACGATCTCGTTCCGTCTCATGCGTCCGCTCCCTCGGCCAGCTCCGGCCTGCCTTCGATGAACCCACGAACCACCGGATCCTCGACTCGCTGAATCTGATCGGGCGTGCCGATGTAGCGGATGCCACCGTCGTACAGCATGGCAACTCGATTCGCTACACGGTAGGCACTCTTCATGTCGTGCGTCACCACTACGCTGGTCACCTTCAGCTCGGCGGCCATCTTCAGGATCAGGCCGTCGATGACCGCAGTCGTGACCGGATCCAGGCCGGTCGTCGGCTCATCGTAGAGCACGTACTTGGGCCGGGTCGCTATCGCGCGCGCCAGCCCGACACGCTTGCGCTGTCCCCCCGACAGCTGCGCCGGCAGCCGGTCATCGTAGCCAACCATGTCCACCAGGTGCAGCGATTCCTGTACGCGCTCGCGCGTCTCCGCCTCCGGCATGCGGATCCGCCGCAGCCCCATTGCGACGTTGTCGAAGATCGTCATGGAGTCGAACAGTGCAGCAAACTGGAAGACATAGCCGATGCGACGTCGCAGCTCGAACAGCTCGTCGCGCGTCAGCTTCGCCACATCCTGGCCGTCCACGTGCACCACACCGGCATCCGGCTCGAGCAGCCGAACGATGCTCTTCAGCATCACCGATTTGCCCGTGCCCGAGTACCCGATGACAGCGAGCGTCTCGCCTTCCTCCACCGCCAGCGTGATCCCGTCCAGGATGACCCTGTCCCCGAACGCCTTCGTCACGCCCGCCAGTTCGATGCTCACCCGCTCACCCGCTCACCCGCTCACCCGCTCCCCCGCTCACCGTCACAGCAGGACCACTGCCCAGAACGCATCGAGCACCAGGATCAGCATGCTGCTGACGACGACCGCCTGCGTCGTGGACCGGCCGACTGCCGCCGCACCGCCCGACGTGTGAAAACCATAGAAGCTGCCGATGGAGGTGACCGCAAGGCCGAATGATGCAGCCTTGATCAGCGAGAACGTCACGTCGAACGGCCGGAAGAACAGCCGCAGACCGCGCACGAACTCGGGCGTCGTCATGTCGAGCAGGTTCAGCGCAGTGACCCAGCCGCCGATCACGCCGATCGTGTCCGCGAACGCGACGACGATCGGGAACATCACGAACCCGGCGATCACGCGCGGCACTACCAGGTACGTGAACGGATCGTAGCCGAGCGTCTCGAGCGCGTCGATCTGCTCCGTCACGCGCATTGTGCCGATCTCGGCCGCGATGTTCGCACCGACCCGGCCGGCCAGCGCCAGCCCCGTCAGCACGGGACCCAGCTCGAGGATCATCGTCTTGCCGACGAGCACGCCGACGAAGTAGAGCGGCACTGCGCCCGTCAACGTGTAGGACGCCTGCAGCGCCATCACGATGCCGGTGAAGCCCGCTATGAACAGCGCGATCGGCAGCGACTCGACACCGAGCCTGGCCATGTGCCCGACCAGCAGACCGCTCCATACGCCCGCTCCGCGCAGGCCGCCGCCAATGCTCGACAGGAACGCGCCGAAACGGCCGAAGCCGGCGGCCACATCAATGGCCGACCGGCCGACGCGCGCGATCGGTGCCGTCCATGCCTCGTTCATCTCCCGAAGTTAGCCGCGCAGGCCCATCCCTTGCAACGCAGGTGCGAACGTTACGGTCCGGCCGGACGGTCCGGCCGGTTCAGCCTGTGGTGTGATCCACAATGTCGAGCGTTACCGCTGCGGGCGCTTCGCCCAGCCGGGCGGCAAGGTCATAGAAGTGCAGCAGCCCCTCGATCATGGCAGGGTCCAGATCCAGTCGCAGGGAACGCCAGTAGGCGAGCAGGCGGTCCGCGCCGATGCCGCGTCCGGCGGCGTGACGTTCGGCAAGTCGTTCGGCATGCGCATCGAACCACGCGCGCGATTCGGCCAGCAGCCGGACGAGACGGGCGACGCGTTCATCAGCCACGTCGCGGCGCACCTGCCAGACGGCGAACGCGAACGGCAGCGCCGTCCAGTCGTGCCATTCCGCGCCGAGATCGAAAACCCGGCGACCCGCAATCGGCTCGCGCGCAAGTGCGACATCACCTATGCGCAGGGCCGCAGCAGCACCCTCGTCCAGCGGGTCGGACACCGCCGCCTGGTCGAACCACACGTAGCGGGGTCGGACGTCCAGGCGCAGCTCGAGCAGCGCCCGCAGCAGCACGACGGACGTGGCGGATGCCGTCGGCACGGCGACCGGTCGATCGTGCAGCGCGGACAGCGGCACTCTGCTCTCGAGCAGGATGCTCTGCACCGCGCCGACGGCACCGATCGCGTGGTGGGGCAGGATACGGTACGCGCCGACGTGTCGTGCGTACTCGATGCTCGAGCAAGGCGCGGCGTCGATCGAGCCTTCCGCGAGCGCGCGGTTAAGTGCGGCCGGCACGCCGTGAACGAGTTCGATGCCCGCGGGCGGCGAGTCCAGCAGCAGCGCGTGCGCAGGGATGCAGTTGCTGTAATCGATATGACCGAGACGAATCATTGCGGGCGAAGATAGCATGGCCGGGGGAGATCGCCAGACACGTCATGCATTGCTGGGAGGGCTGCTCATTGCGGCGCTCACGGTGGTTGCGCTGCTCGTATTCTTCCTGGACCGGCTGATCGGGTTCGCGCAGCGGGACTTCACGGTCGTCGCAGTGATGCCGGCCGCGCCGGGCATCGGCCGCGGCACACCCGTGTGGATCGGCGGCGGGGAGGTCGGAGAGGTCAGCGCCGTCGCGTTCCTGCCGTTCGACGGCGACACGACGGCCACGCTCGCGCTCACGCTCGAAGTGCCGCACAGGCTCCGCGCGCAGCTGCGGGCCGACAGCCGGGTGAAGCTGACCTCGGCGCGCATGATCGGCGTGCGCGTCGTCGACATCTCGGCAGGCAGTGCCGCCGCGCCCGCGCTCGAAGAAGGCGACACGATCTTCGTTCAGCCCGGTACCAGCCTGGCGCACCTCACGGCGCGCGCAGGCGGTATACGCGCGGAGCTCGACTCCGTGATGCAGTCCCTGCGCGCGCTCGGCCCCCCGGTCGTGGCGCGCATGGACGACACGCGGCGCGCGTTCGACGGCATGAACGTCGCCATGAACGAGGCGCTGCAGCTCGGCGCGGCCATCTCCGCGGGCCCCGGCATGGCGCTCATGGCGAACCCGGAGTTCACGGCTTCGCTCGAGCACGCAAGGACGCATGCCCGCGACCTGCCCGCCCTGCTCGGCGGTCTGCGCGAGCGTTCCGGCGAGGCCCGCGACGTCGGCGCCGCGCTGGCCCGCCTCCAGGCACGCGCCGACTCGCTCACGCTTCAACTCGATGCGGTTGCGATCATGCTCGACACGCCGAACGGGTCGGCCGGCAGGTTTCTTCAGGACTCGGCTCTGTTCAAGGCGATCGGCGCCGCTCGCACCGATCTCGACTCGCTCATTGCGGAAGCCAGGCGCAACCCGCTGCGCTACATCTTCTGAGCTGCGTTACTGCCGCCGGTGCGCTACAGTCCGCTGCGCCGCTTCTGCGGCGGTCGGGACTCGATCGAGAAGACGAGCGGCTCATCCGTGCCGGGCGGCACCGTCTCGACCGTAATGCGACGAACGACGCCGTGCGGATCGTCGAGCTCGATCTCGAACTCGACCCGCTGGTCGCGCGACAACATCCGCGTACGGACGCGCTGGCCGGGAGCCTGCTCCCGCTTCGCGTTGTTGCGGAACAGCGTCTTCGTGGACTGACGCCCGCTCTCCAGCGGACGGGTGACCTTCACCAGACGCAGCCAGTCCGGCTGGTAGCTCAGCTCGTACGTCGAACCGCGCTGATCCGACCCACGTGCGTCCCGGTTATGGCGTGCCATGCCGCCTCCAGCAGAGTGGGCGCGAGCGAAACCGAGCCGGTATATTCCCCGGACCCCCTCCGCCGTGTCAAGCGAGTATGAACTTTGCACCAGGTCGGGACGCAGACCTTGACCACCGTTTTGAGACGTGATAGACTGATCGCATAACCCGCGACAACGAACCTCCCGCTTCTGGAGGCGCGAGCCACGCGCCGACTATTCCTGTGGTCGCATGACGGAACCGTCCTGTTCGCAACGGCGCGCAGCAGGGGACGGGGTCGCTCGCCTTTCCTGGCCGGACCATCATAGCACAATCGGAGACATCCGTGGACATTGCCGAACTGAAGAGCAAATCCGTCGCAGAGCTGCACGAGATGGCGGAAGAGCTCAACATTACCAACTACTCGGGCCTGCGTAAGCAGGATCTGATTTTCCGTATCGAGCAGAACCTGCTCGACAGCGACGTCGTACTGCGCGGTGAGGGCGTGCTCGAAATCCTGCCCGAAGGGTACGGCTTCCTCCGCTCCCAGGACTGGAACTACCTGTACGGCCCCGATGACATCTACGTCAGCCCGTCACAGATCAAGCGCTTCGATCTGCGCACCGGCGACACGGTCATGGGACAGGTGCGACCGCCCAAGGAGGGCGAGCGGTACCTGGCTCTGCTGAAGGTGGAGCAGGTCAACCTCGACGATCCGGACAAGGCCAAGCATCGCATCGCATTCGACAACCTGCGGCCGCGCTATCCGGAGGAGCGGCTGAAGCTGGAGAACGAGGCCGGCCACATCTCGATGCGCCTGATGGACCTGATGACACCGATCGGCAAGGGCCAGCGCGGGCTGATCGTGTCGCCGCCGAAGGCCGGCAAGACGATGCTGATGCAGCAGATGGCGAACTCGATCATCGAGAACCATCCGGAGGTGCACCTGATCGTGCTGCTCATCGACGAGCGGCCCGAAGAGGTGACGGACATGGAGGAGAACGTTCGCGGCGAGGTCATCTCGTCGACGTTCGACGAACCGGCCGACCGTCATACGCAGGTGGCCGAGATGGTCATCGAGAAGGCGAAGCGTCTGACGGAGCACGGTCGCGATGTCGTGATCCTGCTCGACTCGATCACGCGCCTCGCCCGCGCCTACAACGTGACCGTGCCCCACTCCGGCAAGATCCTGTCCGGCGGTGTCGACGCGCACGCGCTGCACAAGCCGAAGCGGTTCTTCGGGGCCGCGCGCAACATCGAAGGCGGCGGCTCGCTCACGATCATCGCCACTGCACTGATCGAGACGGGCTCGCGCATGGACGAGGTGATCTTCGAGGAGTTCAAGGGCACGGGCAACATGGAAGTCGTGCTCGACAGGCACATCGCCGACAAGCGCATCTTCCCGGCTGTGGACATCAACCGGTCGGGCACACGCAAGGAAGAGCTGCTGATGGATGAGGTCGAGCTCAACCGCGTGTACCTGCTGCGCAACTTCCTCGCCGACATGCCGCCGGCCGAGGCACTCGAGTTCCTGCTCGACCGCGTGAAGCGGACGAAGACGAACAAGGAGTTCCTCGACAGCATGGCACGGGGCTAGCCGCCCCGCCGAGCGACCCCGGCCTGCGCGGCACCGTGGTCGTCAGCGCAGAATGAGCGAGCCTCAGCTCAGCTGACGATGTACCAGCAGATCGAGCGTCGCCTGCTGCGCCGCGCTGGGTTCGAGCGGAGCGAGCGCGACGAGTGGTGCGACTGTTGTTTCCGCCGGCACGAACAGCGCGAGTGCCCGCGGCGCGATCGGCGGCACGCACTTCGTTGCCCGTCCACTCGCGTCCACGACCATCAGCTCAGCGCGGGTGAGACCGGTCAGAAACGCGCCGTAGTCGAGCCATGCCTGGAGCGCATCGCCTGCGGCGATCGCCGGCAGCACGACCTGCTCGTAATGGCGGATCGCCGCCTCGAAGCGCTCCGGGTCCGACTCGCGCAGCTTGCGCAGCCGTTCGCGGTAGGGCGGCCGCGGATCGGCCAGTCCCAGCTCGGCGGCCGCCTGCTCCAGACGGGATTCGGCGCGCGCACGCAATTCAGATTCCATCGGCGCAGAATGCCCGCGTGCAGCGCTGGGTGTCAAGCAATCTCCCTCATGCCGCTGCATCAGATGGGGACCCGGCAGACCGCTGTCCTTTCCACCGCTGCAGCGATCCCGTAACTTGGCGGGCCCAGCCTGCGAGGAAGGTGATCGATGCCGTCATCCATGAACATGAAGCGCGCGACCGGCATGCCCGGCTCGGAGTTCCTGGAGCTGTCGTGGGAATTCTTCGGCGAGCTGTGCCGCGTGCTGGCAGTGAAGGTCGCGACCAGCGGCTACAAACCCGACCTCGTGATCGGGATAGCGAAGGCGGGCGTGATACCGGGCGCTGTCGTCGCATCGATCCTGCGCTGCGACTTCTACTCGCTCAAGATAAGCCGCGATGCGGGCGGCGACCGTACATTGTCCCGGCCGAAGATCCTTTCCGCTGCACCGAAAGAGGCTGCAGGCAAGACGGTGCTGGTCGTCGATGAGATCTGCACGTCCGGGGAAACGATGCGACTGGCGCTGAATGCGGTCCGCCAGGTGTCCCCCGCAGAGGTGCGCACGGCGACGAGCCTCATCAAGACCAGCGGCTACCGGCCCGACTACTACGCGCTCGAAACCTCGTCGACCGTGGCCTTCCCCTGGGACCGCCACGTGCTCAATGCGGACGGCGAGATCATCACCAATCCGATCTACGCAGATCTGGTCTGACCCGCCCTGCCCTGGCGGATCCTGATCCGGTCAGCCGGGCGGCGGGCCGCCACGGCCGAGTGGCCGGCCGCCATAGCCGTGGCTCGCCGGCTCGGCTGCCTCATCATGGCTGTAGTCCATTGTATGGGACCGGCTGAACAGACCCACCAGCTCCGCTTCGGAAAGGGTGTCGAACGAGCGCGCACCCAGCTGCGATTCCGGCACCTCCAGCACGCGATACGGACGCTGATTGTCGCTGAGACAGTGGAAAACCACGGTGTGCACCGCTCGCCGCGGATCGTGACCCGTATCGGCAACGCGCCACGTATCCCCGTCTGCATGAATCGGCTCCCTCATCTCCGCCTCCTCCTTGCGCGCTGGTGAGCAGAATCTAGACGTCGAGGTTCTTCACGTACTTGGCGTTTTCCTCGATGAACCGGCGGCGCGGCTCGACCTCATCGCCCATCAGCATGCTGAAGACCATGTCGGACTCGACTGCGTCTTCCAGGGTGACCTGCAGGATGGTGCGGGTTTCCGGATCCATGGTGGTCTTCCAGAGCTGCTCGGGATTCATCTCACCGAGACCCTTGTATCGCTGGATGTTGATGTTGCGCTTGCCATCGGTGCCGGTGTTCATGCGCGTCACGAGCTGATCCCGCTCGTCGTCGGAGAACGCGTAGTGCTCCTCCTTGCCACGCGCGACGCGGTACAGCGGCGGCTGCGCGATGTAGACCATGCCTTCCTCGATGAGCTGCCGCATGTGGCGGTAGAAGAACGTGAGCAGCAGGGTGCGGATATGCGCACCATCGACGTCGGCGTCGGTCATGATTATTACCTTGCCGTACCGTGCGTTCTTCGTGCTGAACTCATCGTCGCCGATGCCCGTGCCGAGTGCGGCGATGATCGTGCGGATCTCCTCGTTCGACAGGATCTTGTCCAGCCGTGCACGCTCCACGTTCAGGATCTTGCCGCGCAGTGGCAGGATCGCCTGGTAGTTGCGGTCGCGACCCTGTTTCGCGCTGCCGCCTGCGGAGTCACCCTCTACCAGGTAGATCTCGCACATCGCGGGATCCGTGATCGAGCAGTCGGCCAGCTTGCCGGGCAGCACCATGCCTTCGAGTGCATTCTTGCGGCGCACCAGCTCGCGCGCCTTGCGGGCGGCCAGACGGGCCCGAGCGGCCTGCAGGGCCTTCTCGATGATGGTCTTCGCGACGGCCGGGTTCTCCTCGAGGAACATGGCCAGCTTCTCGTTCACCACGGACTCCACTGCGCCGCGCACCTCGGAATTGCCGAGCTTCGTCTTCGTCTGCCCCTCGAACTGGGGCTCCTTCACCTTCACCGACAGCACGCACGTCAGGCCTTCGCGGATGTCTTCGCCCGACAGCGAGTCGAGCTCCTTCTTCAGGAAATTGCCCTTCCGCGCGTAATCATTGAGCGTGCGCGTGAGTGCTGCCTTGAAACCGGTGAGATGCGTGCCGCCCTCGTGCGTGTTGATGTTGTTGACGAACGTGAACGTGTTCTCGTTGTAGCCGTCGTCGTACTGCAGCGCGACCTGGATCTCGGCCTCTTCGCGCTCGGCGTCGATGTAGACGATCTTCTGATGCAGCGGCTTGCGCGTGCCGCGCAGATAGTCCACGAACTCGCGAATGCCGCCCTCGTAGTAGTAGATCTCCGTACGGTCGCCCTTGCCGGCATCATCACGCTCGTCCGTCAGCGAGATGCGCAGGCCGGCGTTCAGGAACGCGAGCTCGCGCAGACGGTTGGCCAGGGTGTCGAAGTTGTAGCGCAGCTCCGTGAAGATCTCCGGATCTGGTTTGAACGAGATCGTGGTACCGGTCGCCTTCGTCCTGCCGGTCACCTCGAGCTCCGTCTGCTTGGCGCCGCGCGCGTAGCGCTGACTGAACACTTTGCCCTGGCGCCGAACCTCCACCTTCAGCAACTCCGACAGCGCGTTGACGACACTGACGCCGACGCCGTGCAGGCCGCCGGAGACCTTGTAGGAGTCCTTGTCGAACTTGCCGCCTGCGTGCAGCATCGTGAGCGCGACCTCGAGCGCGGGCTTCTGCTCGGTCGGGTGCATGTCCACCGGGATGCCGCGACCATCGTCGACGACCGTGATGGAGTCGTCGGGGTGGATCGTGACCTCGATGTGGGTGCAGTGGCCGGCGAGTGCTTCGTCCACCGAGTTGTCCACCACCTCGTACACCAGGTGATGCAGGCCGCGGCCACTCGTCGAGCCTATATACATGCCCGGCCGCTTGCGTACCGCGTCCAATCCCTTCAACACCTGGATCTGACCGGCCGAGTACTCGCTCTTCGGATCGTCTTTCTTCGCCATTGTGCTCCCGTTCATGAACTGCGCGGAATGGCCGTGCGGCCCCCGCTCCCGGATGCTCTCGTGCAGACCTCGATCATACCCCGGAAAGGGGCGTCGGTTCTGACTTTTTTCAGCCGCTCCGCTTCGGTGTCCTGCGGCCGGTACGCCGGCGCTGCTGCTCCTCCGGCGCATCTTCGTCGCCGGTCATGACGAAGCGAATGCGCTCGATGCGGCCGCGCGTGCGGCCGTCGTTGAGGCGGGCGAGGATGTCACGCTCCATCAGGCGCAGCTCCATGAGCCACGCACTCGTATGCACGGCCACGATCAGCGCGCCGCGCGACACGCGGACGGGCTGTGTAACGGCGGCAATGGCGGCACCGACGCGTTCCTCCCACTCGGGCAGGATGGTGGCCTCTTCCACGCGCTCGTCGAGGCCGCTGTCGCGCAGGTAGGCGTCCAGCACGTCGCCGAGCTTCGCCGGCCTGTCCCTGCTCACGTGCGCACCTGCGCGGCCGCAATGGTCCAGCGTGCGAGCGGCGCGAGTAGCGCGCCTTCCCCGGCACCATCGATCAGCACGTCCGTCTGTTTCGGCGCCGTCAGGATCACCTGGCCGTGGCGCTCCTCGCGGAAGAGCTGCAGGATGCGGCGCGACCGACCGACGTCGAGCTCGGCGAACACGTCGTCGAGCAGCAGCAGTGGCTGGAAGCCGCGCGCCTGCCGCACCGTTTCCGCTTCGATCATGCGCAGCGCAATTGCGCCCGTCCGCATCTGGCCTGCCGAGCCGAACTGGCGGAGATCCACTGCGTCATCGGCCGTCTGCATGACGAGCGCGAGGTCGTCGCGATGCGGACCCGCGAGCGTGACGCCGCGGTCGCGCTCGCGCTGGGCGACACGATCGAGGCGTGCGCGGAACGAATCCGCTATCAGGCTGATCGACCCGTTGCCGTCCAGCGGCACGTCCGGATGGTAGCTCATGGTGGACCCTGCACCCGCTCCGATCGCACGGTACACCTCGGCATAGCGGCCGGCATATGCCTCCACCCACACTGCACGCGCACTGATCACGATTGCGCCATGCTGCACGAGCCCCTCGTCCCATGCGCCCAGAGCCGACCCTCGTCCTTCGCGGAGCATGCTGTTCCGCTGTCGCAGCACCTGGCGGTACCGCTGCAGCGCATCGAGGTAGCCCGGTACGTTGAGTGACAGCACGATGTCCAGAAACCGCCGCCGCTCGCCGGGCGCGCCGGCGACGAGGGCCACGTCCGATGGCGAGAACACGACGGTGCCGAGCCGGCCGATCGCGTCGCCGAGCCGTTCGGCCTCGGCGTCATCGAGCGTGACGCGCTTGCGACGCGTGCGCGGCTCATACGCCGCCGTGATCTCGAGACTGCGGCCACTCGCGCGGTCCTCGAAGCGGCCGCGGATGTGGAACGCTTCCGCGCCGAACCGCACGAGCTGTTCGTCGGGCGCGCCACGGAACGAGCGAAAGATCTCGAGATAGTGGATCGCCTCGAGCAGGTTCGTCTTGCCGGCACCATTGTCGCCTGTGATCGCCGCGCCGGTGGCGGGAAAGAACAGCTCCAGCTCAGCGAAGTTGCGGAACTGACGGAGGCGTATCTCCCGGCAGACGAGCGCGGTAGGGGCGACTGACATCGGTGATGAATATACCCCGCGGCGCCCGCGCGCGCGAGCGTCACCGTCCCTGAAACTCCGCCTTGCGCCGTTCCAGAAAGGCCGCCATGCCCTCGCGCATGTCCGCGGTCGAAGCGAGCAGTCCGAACAGACTGGATTCGAGCGTCAGCGCATCGTCGATCGTGGCGCTGATGCCGTGATCGACGGCCTCCAGCGCGAGCGCGATCGCGACGGGGCCGTTCGCCATCATGCGCGCGGCCATCTGCCGCGCCGCGGGCAGCAGCGCGGCGGGCTCTTCCACGCGGTTCACGAGCCCGATCCGGTACGCTTCAGCGGCGTCGATCATTTCGCCCGTGAGCATCAGCTCGAGCGCGCGTCCGCGGCCGACCAGCCGGGGCAGACGAACTGTGCCGCCGTAGCCGGGAATGATGCCGAGCTTCACCTCCGGCAGGCCGAACTGCGCGGCACTCGAGGCGATGCGCACGTGACACGCCAGCGCCAGCTCCAGGCCGCCGCCGAGCGCGAACCCGTTGACCGCTGCAATCACCGGCTTCGGCATCCGCTCCAGCATGCGGAACGTAGCCTGGCCCGCGCGTGAAACTGCCACGCCGTCCACGGGTCCCATCGCTGCCAGCTCGGCGATATCCGCGCCCGCGACGAACGCCTTGCTGCCAGCGCCCGTCACGATCACCGCGCGGACCGAGCTGTCCCCGAGCACCTGCTGCAGCACAGCATCGAGCTGCCGGATGGTCGCAGCGTTGAGCGCGTTCAGCTTGTCGGGACGATTGATGGTGACGATGGCGAGCGCATCGTCCTGCTCGAGCTGAATGGTAGACGTGTGGTCGATCATGCGGTGTCTCCTGAGCTGCACGAGGGGCAGCCGCGAATATAGGCCGCGCTCACGCGCCGCGCACGATGCCCTCGACGAGCCGCTCCGGCCGCAGCCACCGCGCCGCAGCCGCGCGTACGTCCTCGCCGCTCACGGCGCGCACCCGCTCCTCATGACCGCGCAGTTCCACCAGGCCGCCACCCAGGAGCAGCGCGCTTGAAAGCTCGGCGAGCTGCCGCCCGTTCGTCTGCTGCCGGATCTGCCACGCACCGATCAGGTGACGCTTCGCACGTTCCAGCTCGTCCGGCTGCAACGGCTCGACCGCGGTGCGCGCGAGCTCGCGCAGCAGCTCCGTGCGCGCTTCCTCCTCGCGTTCCGGCGCAGTGCCGATGTAGGCGATGAACGCGCCGCCGAGCCAGCGCGCCATGGGCGCTGCCGACACGGCGTACGCCAGCGACTGTCTGCTGCGCAGCTCCTCGAAGAGTCTGCCGCCAAGGCCGGAGATCGCCGCTGACAGCACCTGCAATGCGTACACATCATCGTGGTTCCGCGGCGGACCCGGGAACGCCAGCACGAGCGCTGTCTGTGCCTTGTCACGGAATACGGCCTGCGACAGCGGCGCCATCGGCCATTCGGGCATCACCGGCTCGCGGCCACTCGGCTCTTTCAGCCTGCCGCGCATGCGGGCCGCGATCAGGCCGGCCGCGCGGTCCGGTTCGGCGATGTCGCCGACTGCGAATACGTGGGGCGCACCGCGAAGCACCGTGTCCTCGTGCCACGCCTGCAGGCCGCTGACGTCGGCGGCACGGACTGCGCTCTCCAGCTCGGCCAGCTCGAAGCCGTACGGGTGACCGCCAAACGCCTGCGCCAGCGCGATGCGGAGCGGGTACTCGTGCATGTCGTCGCGCACGTGCTCGAGGCCGCTGAGCAGGATCTTGCGCTCGCGTTCCGCTTCGTCGCCGGGGAACACCGGCTCCAGCGCAGCATCGAGCAGCAGGTCCACGCCGCGCTCGAAATGGCGCGCGGGCAGCAACGTCGTCCACTCTACCGTATCCGCGCCGGCGCCCGACGCGATGCCCGCACCGAGCGATTCCGATTCCTCCGCGATCTGCGATGCGCTCCGCGTTCGCGTACCCCGCACCGACGTCCTCGCCATCAGCCCCGTCGTGCCTGCGGTCACTGTGTGTTCCGCGAGCGCACCGCCGCGGCAGCACAGTGCGACGGAAACGAGCGGCACTGTCGAGCGCGGCTTGATCACGATGCGCGCACCGCATTCGCCTGCGTCGTAGAAATGCACGCCATCCTCGACCCGTACGGGACGCAGCGTTGCCGCGTCGGCGAGACGCGCGACCGTCGGCTTCGCCGGCGCGGGTGTCGCCACGAGCTGTAGCCGCGTGCCGAGGCGTGACTGCACTTCCATTGCACTGCCGGCGAACGCCGGCGCGGCATACGGCCTGTACAGCAGCACGGTCAGGGCGTCGGAGTCGAGGTACCGCTGCGCCGCGTGGTGCAGCTGCCTCGCGGTGACGCTCAGCGCACGATCCAGATACGCCTCTGCGAGGCGCCAGTCACCATGCGCCTGCCAGTCCGCAATGAGGTTGGCCTGACCCTCGACTGTCTCGAGCCGGCGCAGGTGTCGGGCCTCCAGGATGTTGCGCGCACGCTCCACCTCTGCCGCGGTGAATCCGCCAGTGCGCACATCGCGCAGCACGGCGGCGATGCGCTCGAAGGCGGCGTCGGTATCCGGTGGATCCAGTTCCGCACCGATGCCGAACGCGCCCGGCGCGGTCGGCGTATAGTTCCGGGCGGACACGGCTGCGGTGACGCCGGCGTCGCGCACGTGGCGGTACAGCCGCGACGCACGTCCCTGCCCGAGCGCGATCGCGAGCACGTCGAGTGCCGGCGTGTCTTCGTGCATGATGCCCGGCGTCCTCCAGCCCCACTCCAGGCGGGACTGCGTGATGTCGCCCACGATCTCGCGATACCTGAACCCGCGGCGCTCCGGCTCATCGGGGCCCCGGTCGCGCGCCGGCTCGCCAGCAGCCATCCCGCCATAGCAGCGTTCCACGAGCTCGAACGCGCGCGCGGGATCGACGGCTCCGGCCACGACCACGATCGTGTTCGCTGCGCGGTACATGCTGCGATAGAAGTGCGCCACGTCCGCGCGCGTCAGTGCGCCCAGCACCGCTTCCGTACCGATGCGCCACCTCCGGATGCGATGCGCGTCGAACATCGTCTCGTACAGTGTCTCCTGCGCTACGGCTCCCGGATTGTCACGCTTCCGCTTCGCCTCCTGGATGATGACGAGGAGCTCCCTGCGCAGCTCCTCGTCGTCGATCGCCGAGTGCTGCAGTGCGTCCGACTGGATGTCGAGCGCCTGCTCCAGCGATGAGGAGGGCAGCACGGTGTAGTAGGTCGTGTGGTCGTAGATCGTGCCCGCATTCAGGTACCCGCCCGCGCTCTTCGTCTCGCGTGCGATCTCGCCCGCTCCACGCCGCGCAGTGCCCTTGAAGTACATGTGTTCGAGCACGTGGCTGATGCCGGCCACGGCGTCCGGCTCGTCGAAGTATCCTGCGCCGACTCGAGTCACCACTGCTACCACGGGCGCGCTGTGATCCTCGCGCACGACCACGGTCAGGCCGTTGTCGAGCCGCTTCTCGTACGTCTGCTGTTCCATGACGCACAAACTAGGCAGCCGTCGGCCGCGCCGGCAACGCGGCGTACTGCACTGATTGACGCCGCCCCCCCATCGGTTGCATTGTGGAAGCGGCAATCCAACGGAGGAGCAGATGCAGGTATACCTGAACGGCAGCTACATTGACCATTCGAAGGCGGCGGTGTCGGTGGACGACCGCGGTTTCCTTTTCGCCGACGGCATCTACGAAGTGGTCCGCGTCTACCACGGCGAACTGTTCCTCGCCGAGCCGCACTGGCGCCGGCTGAGGCAGGGCCTCGCGGCGCTGCGCATCAGCGGGGCGGGCACGGAAGACATCGACGCTGTCGCGCGCCGTCTCGTCGCCGCCAATGACGTGACGGGCGACGGCACCGTCTACATCCAGGTCACGCGCGGCGTCGCGCCCCGCAGGCACGCGTTCCCGGCTCCGGATGTGAAGCCGAGCGTCTACGCCTTCGCCAAACCGTTCACGCAGTACCCGGCGCAGCAGTTCACGGACGGCGTCGCGGCGATCAGCACACCGGACACGCGCTGGAGCCGGTGCGACATCAAGACCATCGCGCTGCTGCCGAACGTGCTCGCCAACCAGGAGGCGCATGCGGCAGGCGCATTCGAGGCGCTGTTCGTCCGCGACGGCGTGCTCATCGAGGGATCACACTCGAACCTGTTCGGTGTCGTCAACGACACGCTCGTGACGTACCCGTCGAGCAACTACATCCTGACCGGCATCACGCGCAACCTGGTGCTCGAGCTCGCGCGCGACGCCGGCATACCCACGGCCGAAGCGCCGATCCTCTGGGATCAGCGCCCTGCCATCACGGAGCTGTTCCTGTCGGGCACCACGACCGAGGTCATGCCAGTCACGCGACTCGACGGCCAGGCCGTCGGCGACGGTCGTCGCGGCCCGATCACCACTCGCCTGCAGCAGGCGTTTCGCGACAGGATCGAGAAGGTGACCGGCCACGCGGCCAGCGCGGCATAGCCGCCACGCGGACGCACACCGGCAGCTGCCTGCACGGGAGCTGCCGGTGTCCTGGTTCGCAGCGCCCCGGCCGCCTCCGTCAGTGTTCGTCCGCCACACCTTCGACGTAGAGCTCCTGGACCAGCGTCTTCGCGCAGGCCAGGACAGGCACAGCAAGCACAAGGCCGAGAAATCCGAAAAGCACTCCCATCATTGTCTGGAACAGCAGTGTCAGCGCCGGCGGCAGCTTCACCATGCGCTTCATGACGAGCGGCGTCAGGAGATTCGACTCAGTGAACTGCACGATGGAGTAGAGCCCGACCACCCACAGCGCTTTCTCCGGTGACATGGCCAGCGTGACCGCGATGACGGGCACGAAGCTGAGCGCCGGCCCCAGGTACGGGATGAACTCCAACAGGCCCGCGATGATCCCGAGCGCGATCGCGGCCGGCACGCCGATCAGCAGCAACCCGACCGTCGTCATCGCCGCCACGATCACCATCCCCAGCGCCGTACCCTTCATCCACTGCGTCATCGCCTCGCCCGCATGTGGCAGGACCTCGCCCGCACGCCGGCGATGACTGCTAGGCACCAGCACGATGAGGCCGTGCATGTAGCTGCGCGGCGCGACCGCTATGAACAGTCCGCTCACGAGCACCAGGATGATACCGGCCACTGCGCCGATCGCCGTGTTCAGCAGCGGCACCGCGCCGCCGATGATCCCCGTGAACTCGCTATTGAATTGCGTCGCGATCTCCGAAGCCATCTGCGCGGGGTCGCGACCGAGCGAGCCGCCGAATGCCGCCAACTGCGACTGCAGCCAGCGCTGCGCGCTCTCGACCGCCGCCGGCAGCTGCTGCTGGATCGTGCTGAGCTGCCGCGACAGCGTCGGCCATCCGAGTGCGAACAGGCCCGCCAGCACCAGCAGCAGCACCACGAGCACCGCCGGTGCACCAATGGAGCGCTTCAGGCCCAGACGATGGAGCGGTTCGACGAAGATGGAGAGGAACGAGGCGACCAGCAGCGCGAAGAAGGCGATGAAGAGGACGTCGCGCGCCAACCAGAGCAGATTCCCGAGCCCCCACAGCGCGATGACAATGAGCGCTGCCTTGGTGACGAACTCGAGGTCCGGCGCCGTGGTGCCCGCGCCTGCATTCCGCTGCTCCGCCATTCCCGATCCGCCTCCCCGTTTGCGGCCGCGGCGCCACGGTTGCACGGCGCATGCCACCGGCCGTTTGCGCCATGGACGCACGCACTGCCGCCGGTTACCTTGGCCTGACGCAACCACATCCAGCAAGGCGGAGGCATGAGTCGCTCGCTCAACAAGGTTATGCTCATCGGCAATGTCGGCGCGGAGCCTGAGATCAGAACGACCGGCGGCGGGACGAAGATCGCAAAGGTATCACTCGCCACCAACCGCACCTTCAGCGACCGCGGCGGTCAGCAGCAGGAAAAAACGGAGTGGCATCGGCTGACCTTCTGGGAGCGCATGGCTGATCTCGTCGAGCAGTACGTCAAGAAGGGCGACCGCCTCTACATCGAGGGCCGTCTCGAGTACTCGCAGACCGAGGATGACAAGGGCAACACGAAGTTCTGGACTGACATAGTGGTGCGCGAGATGGTCATGCTCGGCAGCGGCGGCGCGCCTGGTGGCGGCGGTGGCGGCGGTGGCGGCGGTGGCGGCTACGAGGCGTCCGCTCCGCGCCGGCGCCAGCCAGCACCTGGCGCCAACGCTCCGCAGGGCGGCCCCTCGCCCTTCGACGCGGACGACGACGACCTGCCGTTCTGACGCACCGTTGCGGGTCGGAAAGGCGGGATGGCGGATCTCATCGCCGCGCTGTCCCGCCGGCCGCGCAGCTCAGCGGCTCGTGCTGCCGGTCCGGCCGACGCGCGCGCTGATGGCATGCCAGCTCGCGGCGGACCGTCACGGCAATGCACGCTTCTGCTTCGCGGTCTCCCGCTCCGTCGGCAGCGGGACAGCGGCAGTCACCTCCAGCTCGCCCGGCGTGAAGTAGCGCACTTCCGAATCGCCATCCAGTACGACGCCAGCTGCGTTGTCGCGGTACTCCGTCGCCGTGACCACTACGCCGGTCCTGCCGATCACCGACGGCGCCTGCGGCACCGTGCTGCGCCGGATCTTCACACGTGTGCCCTCGGGCAGCACGGCCATGGGTATTGCCATCCGACCCCTCCTTGATTCGCGACGTTACGATGCGCGGCAGGCGCCTGCACCGCAACCGCGGCGCTCCGCTTGCCTCGCCCCGGCACCGCCGGTATCTTGCCGCCGTCGCACCGGCAACATTCATCGGACACATGAGCCATGGCTGAGAATACGGCAGGTCCGCCGCAGAATACGTTCGCGCTCGCAACCGGATTCGGCATCGGCCTGCTCTGGTGGCTGATGGCCTTCACCTGCCTGTGGAGCGCGTATCGGGGATATGCAAACGACCGGTGGGACTGGGGCCTTGGCTGGGGGCTCGTCGGGCTGCTGCTGCTCGGTGCCGGCACCGCTGCGATGTTCGGCACCTGGTGGCACCTGACCCGCGTTCGTGCGCACTGACACGTTCAGGGGCAGGGGAAGGGGAAGGGGAAGGGGTTCCAACTACACCGGTGCCTCCGTTTTTCCACGCAGAGGCGCAGAGACGCGGAGACGCGGCGGTGGCGATTACGGTGGTTTGACCGGATCCGCGGCTGGGCGACGAATCCTTTTTCCTGTTTACAACAACAACGGCATCGTAGCTCACGCAGGCGGGGTCGGCTGACGCCGGCTCTGCGGCTCTGCGCCTCTGCGTGATGGGCCTGCGTCCTCCCCTCACGCGCTCCGGCGCGTCACGTACTCTCCCGCCAGAAGCCCAGCAGCTGTTCCTCCACCGCTTCCGGATCGCTGCGGTATAGATCCAGCCACTCGTCGTAGTCAGGAAGATCGAGCTGCCGGGTCAGTACCTCGGTCACCCGTTCGACCAACCCGCGGTACGACGACAGATCGGTCGGCTCCGGCGATGCAGAAAGCGAGCGGCCGGTGAGGGATCCTCCCTCTCGCGACGCTCGCTCGGCCAGATCGAATATCTCGTCAGGACTCAGCGCAAGAAAATGATCCGCGAGTTGCGCCGAGCACCAGTCCAGGTACTTCGCGCGCATCACGGCTTCGACCGCTTCCGTCGCGGACTCCGTCGGCAGCTTCTCCCGGTTTGGAATTGTCGCCCTGCCTGCTGGTGATCGCCACGGGGCTCAGTTCCACAGTACGCTACCTGCGCGACATCCGGTATGCAAGCACGATGTTCGTCACGCCTCGCCGCGACGCGGTCCTGCCCCTACGATTCGCTGCCCTTCGCGCCAAACGCCGTACGCGTGGCGAGATGGTCGAAGATCGTCCGTCGTGTCACCGCGTAGAGCACTATTCGACTCAGCATCTCCGGATCGCGCTTCTGAACCTCCTCGACCTCCGCCGCGACGTTCTTCGGCAGGCGAACACGCAGATCCACGGCGCACGTTTCCCACATACCTCTCGCCTCGATGCCTGTCATTTTTTGTGAATTTCCCAAGTGGCGGACTCCGGCTGCGGCACCCTGAGCCGTTGTCAGACGACACATGATCGAGTGGCGACAAGATAGGGCGTCCGCCCCGTGCCCGTCAAGCTTTTCAGTAACTCGCTGCCGGACAAGTCTTTACGCGGATCACATTGCGGCACAACGAGTTACGCACTCGTGTCGATTGCGGATACGCACCGATTTCACGCCGGTGTGACCGCGCGGATTCCGGCCGATTCGCGCGCGCAAAACGCGCAGTCATGCGGGTTTCGTGAGACGTCCTTTACAAAATCTTGACATCGCGATTCGGCAGAAATTGAAAAAAACTTCATTGTGCTTGACCCGCAGGGGTGAAGTGGATTACCGTGGAGCAGGAGGAAGCGATGTCGCTCCAGATGCCGGATGAGAAGGTCAGGTGGCCGCGTGGGAGAACCGCGCAGGTGAGCGACACCGCGAGACCGCGGCGTCGCTCGTTCTGCTTTCTGGAACGCAACGGCGAACGGTGGACCGCGTTTCTGATCACGTACTGCAATGCGGACGGTCAGTGGCGCGGCTATTTCGAGTTTCGGTCGGCGCATGAGTCGAGCGGCGTGCTGGAGGTGCGCACGGCCGACCTGTTCGTGGAGCGGACAGAGCCGTCGGTGGACAAGCGGGCGCGAGGACTGGGCCGGCCGCTGCTGCAGGGTCTTCTCGACTCGGCTCTGGCGACGCACGAGCGGCGGCGCGGCGCATCGCCGCAGCTGCATCGCTGGTTCCGGCAGGAGCTGGGGCGGAGTGCGACGGAGCGGGAGAGTGCGTGGCAGCGGCGCGATCCGCCGTCGCTGGAGGAATTGCGGTCGCTGTACGACTCGTACCGGCTGGACCAGGTGGCGCATCTGGTGGCGCTCATCGATCCGGAGGATTTCCGGGAGCTGGTCGAGATCCTGCTGGCCGGGCGTCGCATCGACTACCGCGAGAGCGACCGCTTCCAGATGGCGATGAGCGTGGTACAGGATCTGGAGCGGCGCCTGCCGCTGCCGCCGTTCGAGGCATGGGCTGCGGACTACCTGGACCATCCTGCGGAGTACCGGCGCTACGCGTACGAGCTGCATCACGGCGGCGAGCTGCCGTAGGCCGCGCACCTGACCGCTGCACGTCAGGTGCCGATGCCGAGATCCACGGCGACTGGCTGCTCGCCCGAGTAGTCGTAGAACCCCTTCCCTGTTTTCCTGCCGTGGAAGCCGAGCGTGACCATGCGTCTGAGCAGGGGCGGCGGCGCATAGCGCGGCTCGCGGAACTCCTCGAACATGATCTCTGAGATGAAGAAGAGCGTGTCGATGCCGACGAAATCGCAGAGCGTGAACGGCCCCATCGGGTAGCCGGTGCCGAGTGTCATGCTCCTGTCGATGTCCTCCGTGGTGGCGAGGCCCTGTTCGAGGCAGCGGATCGCGTCGAGCATGTAGGGCACGAGCAGGCGGTTCGCGATGAAGCCGGAGGTGTCCTTTGCGACGACCGGCTCCTTGCCGAGCGACTTCGCGAACTCGAACGCCGTCCTGAACACAGCGGCGTCCACTGCGATCGTGCGCACGACCTCGACCAGCTTCATCACGGGTACGGGATTGAAGAAGTGGAGTCCGACGAAGCGCTGCGGCCGGGTGGTCGCTGCTGCCATCCCGGCGATGGTGAGCGAGCTCGTGTTGCTGGCGAAGATCGTGTGAGCGGGACACACGCCGTCGAGGGTGCGGAACATCCCGTTCTTGAGTGCAATATCTTCCGTGACCGCTTCGATCACGATATCCGCGCCGCTCAGATCCTCGAGCGCGGTCGTGAAGGCGATGCGGGCCAAGACCTCATCGCGCGTCGATGCCTGGAGCTTGCCCTTCTGCACGGCGCGATCGAGGCTCTTCGCCACATTGCCCCGACCTCGTTCGACGAGCTCATTGTTCAGCTCGCGCACGATGGTCGCATAGCCTGCCTTCGCCGCGACCTCGGCGATCCCGCTTCCCATCAGGCCGCAGCCGAGCACGGCGACCTTCTCGATTTCGGGCATGTCTGTTCCTCCGGCAGTACGTGACAGGCGGCGCATGATTACGGATCAGCTGCGGTCGCCGAAGAGGCGGAGCTGCAGCCTGCGTCGCCACGGCGGCGGCGGCGGGTCCAGGCGCTCGCCTTGCTCCAGCCGGTCCAGCAGACCGGCGAGCTCCGACTCTGCCGACAGCACTCTGCTCCTGAAGTGCGACGCTGCCACGCTGAACCCGGCAGCGACAGTTGCCGCCATGGCGCCACCGAACGCGAGGATGTGCGGTACCAGGCTGACGTCTCCGCCGAGCACGCCCGCAGTGATGCCTGCCGCGACGCCGCCCGTGAGCAGACCGCCGGCACCGCCGGCAGCGATCCCGGTTCTGAGCAGATCGCGTCGTGAGCCGCTGAGATCGGCTTCGAAGCGGACGTGTGAACCCGCATCGTGGAGTCTGCGCGTCCCGACCAGCACGCGCGATGCGCGAGCGACGCTGTGACGACTGCCAGGCCGGAACAGCGCACGCGCCACGCTCGATATCGTGTCCTCAGCCGGGACCAGAGCCAGCGTCTCGCCGCGACGCCGGACGATCTGAAGATATTCGCGGGTGACGAGGTAGTCCTCGATGCGGCGCAGTGTGGCGGCGGGATCGCCGGGAACCACGCGCGACACGGAAAAGACGGGCGAGCCGAAGTATCGGTCGTACCATCGCGGCGCGGCGGTCAGCTCGGGCAGCTCAAACAGCGCGCGCTGTACATGATGCACCGGCAGGCCGAGCTCGGTCGCGATGCGGATGACCTCCGCCTCGCTCAGGTTGTCTTCGGCATCCGTCTCCGTCAGCGACAACTCCGCCGCGCGCCGGATGACCTGCTCGAACACGGGCCGCGATATCGCGCGGTCCCGCGCCGACGTTTCAGCCGGTGTCGGCAGGAGGGTGCCATCGACGGGCGGGCGACCCGGCATTAGCGCGTCCGTTCGACCGGCCCCGCCGACATCACGGCTGCGCGGCTTCAATGACGACGGCCATGCCCTGGCCACCGCCGATGCAGGCAGCGCCGAGCGCGTACCGGCCCCCGCGCCGCCGCAGCTCGTGCAGCAGATTTATCGTGATGCGCGCACCCGATGCAGCGAGTGGGTGCGTGAGCGCGATGGCACCGCCGTTCACGTTCGTCTTCGCCGGATCCAGCCCCAGCTCCTTCGACACCGCGGCGAACTGCGGCGCGAACGCCTCGTTGATGTCGACCAGGTCCATCGCATCCAGCGGCAGGCCTGCCTTCTCGAGAGCTCGGCGCGCGGCGGGCGCCGGACCGATCCCCATGATCGACGGCTCCACGCCTGCGATGCCCCACGCGACCAGACGGCCGATCGGCTCGCGTCCCTCCCGCTCCGCCCAGCCCGCGCCGGCGATCACCACGGCCGCCGCGCCATCCCCGATGCCGCTCGCATTCCCCGCCGTGACCACACCGTCCTTCTTGAAATACGGACGCAGCTTCCCGAGCGATTCGAGCGTCGCGTCCGGGCGCATGTGCTCGTCCGTGTTGAACGCGACGTCGCCCCCGCGCGTTTTCACGAGGATTGGCTCGACCTCATCGGCCATCCGACCCTCGTCCCACGCCTGCGTGGCGCGCTGCTGTGACCGCAGGGCCACCTCGTCCGACGCCTCGCGCGAGATGCCGTACTTCTCCGCCAGCTTCTCCGCCGTCTGCGCCATCGACAGCCCGCAGCCCGTGTCCGTCAGCGCCGACCAGAGCATGTCCTCCAGCGCACCGCCCGGCTCGCCCAGGCGCAGGTCGCCCCAGCGTGCCCCCCGCAGCACGTGCGGCGCCTGACTCATGCTCTCGGCGCCACCGCACAGGCATACCTCCGCCTCTCCCAGCAGGATCTGCTCCGCACCACCCACGATCGCCTGAAAGCCCGAACCGCACAGCCGGTTGACGGTCAGCGCCGGCGTCTCGACCGGTACGCCCGCGCGCAGTCCGACGTGCCGCGCAAGGTAGGTGGCATCCGCCGACGTCTGCAACGCGTTGCCGAAAATCACTTGGTCGACGCGCGCCGCGTCTACCCGCGCAGCGGTCAGCGCCGAGCGCGCCGCATGCACCCCCAGGTCCGTCGCGCTGAATTCCCTGAGCGACCCGCCGAACGTGCCGAACGGTGTCCGCCGGCCCGACAGGAACACGATATCCTTGGAATGCCCCTGGGTTGCCATCGTCAACTCCACTCCACTTCACTAACAGCGTGAAACGTAAACGTCAATGTGAAACGTGAATCGTGAATCGTGAAACCAAA
>JBBEBA010000042.1:29161-114748 GCA_040882575.1 Gemmatimonadota bacterium | reverse complement strand
TTCTGCAGCATGCGGATTTCGCAGGATATCCGCGACGCGGCCGAAGCCGGAATGTCCAGCAAGGCCAAAGAGTTCCGCGATTCCGGCGGTGAGCTGTACCTGCCGCAATCGCCCACTGTTTGACGATACGATCAACCTCGTCGGTAGTGCAGTTCACGCAGCTCCAGGGTGACCGGGCCGGTCGGCTGACCGACGTCGCGGAAAACAGCGCTACCGATCGTTGTCCGCCGTTACGGGTCCGCTCGTACCGGTGGACGGATCCTTCAGATACCGGCTGAAGAAGTCGAGCATGTCGGCAAGCATCTGTTTCACGTTCTCCTTGCCGTACACGTAGTACGTCTCGTTCGGGTACGCCTTGTACTCCACGAGCTTCGAGTGCTTGCCCAGTTCGCGCGCGTACTTCCACCCGGCGTAGTCCGCATCCAGCACGTGCAGCCCATAACCGTGGATGATCATTGCAGGCGCGGTTGCATTCCTGGCCGTCAGGATGGCCGAGCTGCGCTGGTAGATGGCTTCCACCTCAGGTGTGGACGGCCACTGGCCCAGCTCGTAGTGCAGCAGCTTGCTGTGCTGCAGCTCCGGCACGATGTTGTGGAAGTCCTTCACATCGCCGTAGCCGGATCCGGAGATTGCGGACTGGAAGACACCGGGCGCGTGGGAGATGGCGTACATGGTCAGCATGCCGCCGTAGCTGATGCCGGTGATGCCGATCTTCTCGGGGTTCACGTACGACTGCCGCCTGGCCCATTCGACGCCGGCGATGACATCCCGCAGGTCGCCGTGACCCCAGTCGCGGTTGTTGTCGTCCTCGAACTTCTTGCCATAGCCCGAGCTGCCGCGCACGTTCGGCGCGATCACGACGTACCCGCGGCTGGCGAAGAACTGTGGCTGCAGCATGTAGTTGTCTGCGAACTGCGACGTGGGACCGCCGTGCACGAACATGATGACGGGCGCGCGCTCGCCAGCGCTCATGTTCTTCGGCCTGTAGAGGTACGCGTTGATCGTGCGGCCCTCGTTGATCCAGCTGATCTTCTCGGGTGTGATCAGCGCGCTGTACGCCACACTGCTCATGCTCTGCGAGGATGTCAGCTGCCGGGGCGTGCCGCCGCTCGCTGCCACGACGTAGAGGTCGGGAGCCGCGGTGGGCGTACCGAGCGTGTAGGAGATGCGCCTGCCGTCGGGCGACCATTCCGCGCGCGTGACCTGGCCGGTTGCGGGCGCGACGACCTTGCGGGCCGCACCGCCGGCTACGGGTACCACCTTCAGGCTCTGCGTGCCGTTGTTCATCGAGATGTAGAGGATCTGCGAGCCATCCGGTGACCAGCGCGCATCGCTCTGATCGGCGTCTTCCGCTGCGATCTGGCGCGGTGCGCCGCCTGCGAGCGGGGCCACCCAGTAGTTGGCCCAGCCACTGCGCTGCGAGCGGAACAGTACGGTCCTGCCATCGGGCGAAACGCGTGTGTAGCCGAAGGATCCGCCCTGCCGGTAGTCGAAGTAGTCCTTGTCGGACAGCACCAGCCGCGTGGCGCCGCCCGTGGGTGCAATCTCGAAGACGTCGTGATCCACCCAGCGGTCATCCAGGCGCGTATACAGGATCTTGCTGCCATCCGCAGTCCACGACGGGAACACCTCGTACAGCGGGCTCGAGGTGATGCGGCGCGCCTTGCCGTCCGCTACGTTGACCACCCATATGTCTTCACTGCCGTACCGGTCGTTTGCCAGCGCGATCGAGCGGCTGTCGGGCGAGATCTGGTACGAACGCACCGTGCCGGACAGGTGCGAGACGCGGCGCTCGGTCTTCTGGGCGACGTCGAAGGCGAAGATGTCGTTGCCGCCGGGAACGCTCTTCACGTACGTGATGTAGCGGCCGTCGGGCGACCAGCGCAGCTGGCCATTCGCGCGCGAAACGACACCGACCACGATCGGGTCCTTGAGGCGCGTCGGCTCGCCGCCATCGGGACTCACCGTCCAGAGCCCGCCGTCCTGGCCGCCAATGAAGACCAGACGGCTGCCGTCGGGCGACCACTGCGGCGGATCGCCGGCGATCATGGACTGGACTGACTGCAACTGGTCGATGGTCGGCTGTCCCGCGTCCTGCGCCCGCAGAACGGAGCCGGTACCCAGAAGCACCAGCGTTGTGACCAGTGCTGCTCTCGTGATGTGTGACATGAGTGAATCCGTCCGCGTGAGGGTTAGGACGACCGATCCCGTGGAGGCTCTTCGATGCGGAGCCGCAGCGCGCGGCAGCCAGAGGAGCTTTGGGCCGATAACCAGGAGAAGTCGTCCGCCGGTCGAGTCGCCGACGCTGCAAGTCGTGGGGGAAGTATATTCAATTAACGTTGGCAGGCCGCGCTCCGCAACCCGGTCGCTGCACCAGAATGGGCAGGTCCTGCCCATGACGCGACGGATACGGCCGTCACCGCGCTCGCCAGCCGGCTGGAACGCGAGGTGCGTGATCGCATCGACGAGCTGGGAACAGGTCGAGGCCGGCGAGCTGGTACCGGCGGACCGGTACCCTGTTCGCCGCAGAGTGGGTATGCAAGGTTGAAGGCAGTTGAGTTCCGCGAGTCGGGAGGTGACATTCATGTGACCGGCAACCGCGACCAGATTCACGGAGGATGGACATGACAATCAGACGATCGATGTCGACCGCATGCGTTGTACTCGCTCTCGTCGCGGGCACCGAACGGGCGCAGGCACAGCAGCAGCCCGCCACGGCGCCTGCACGGATTACGCTGGAGGAGGCGAAGAGGGCGATGGACGCCGGCGAAGCGGAAGCCCGTCGCAACGGCTGGAACCTCGTCTTCGTCATCAGCGACGCGGAAGGCACGCCGATATACGTCCGGCGAATGGACGGTGTACCGAAGCGGAACTACGAGATTGCTCTGAACAAGATCAGTACAAGCATCACCTCCGGAATGCACACCGCAGACTACGCCGCCGCCGTGAGTGAGGGCCGTATACCCGCGATCGAAGGCGCTCTGACTTACGAAGGCGGCCTTCTGCTCCGTCGCGACGGCGGGGTAGTTGGTGCATTCAGCGCCAGCGGCGCACGGGGTTCAGAGGACGCTCAGGCTGTCCGCGCGGGGATGGCCGCGATCGGCATCAACCCCTGAACACCGTTCGTGACCGGGGCAGGAGCTGGCGGATCAGAACTGATCCTGCCCGCCTCCTCCGCCGAAGCGCGTGTTGACGACGTTGTTGTAGATCGAGCCGAAGCGGTACCGCAACCCGAAGCTGAGCCCGCCCCGGTAGTTGGTCTCGAGCTGACGGCGGCGCAGGAGGACCTCCTCCAGGTCTGCATCCCCCCTGGGGAGATTGAGCTGGTTGTGGATGAGCGCGAGCTGGCCGCCGACCTCGATCGACAGCCCCTGCGTGACACGCACGTTGACGCTGCCCGCGAAACGGACGCTGTGGCGATCGAGGTCGTGCAGGTACTGTGAGGCGTTGACCCCGACGTCCACCTGCCCCCAGGGCTGCGTGACCTCGTAGCCTGCGCTCAGCGTGTGCTCCGGCAGGAGCTGCTCCGTCTCGTCGTAGATCGTCGTATCCCGGTAGGTGATGTGGGAGCCGCCGATGCGGTAGGCGATCGTCAGCTGGCGCCGCGTGGCTTCCCGGTACGGGTACAGGCTGTACTCGACGGCCGGCATGAGCCGGTACCGCAGGTCCACGTTGTCGAACGTCGACGTGAAGACGTCACCGAAGGCACCGACCGACCAGTGCGGGGATATGCTCCGGACTACATAGCTCGTGAAGCCGTCCCGTCGTGACGTGCTCGTGATGGTCCTGTCGTCGCGCTCGAAGCGGTCGTAGTTGTAGTTGAAGAACGGCCGGAGCTGGATCTTCCAGTCCTCGGTAACCCGATTGACATATATGCCGTAGCGCGTGTCGAAGGACTTCTGCTGCGACTCGAAGTCCGCCCCGCCGTCCGCATAGATCTCGACGGTCCAGTTGTTCCAGCGATCGTCGCGCGGCTCCGCCTGTCCGGTCTCCGCCCCCTCCAGGGGCTCCACCCCGACGGTCAGGCGCTCCCCCACGGGCGTCTGCAGCAGATACGGGACGAGCGTCGCCTGGAGCGTGCGGAGGAACCCGTTCCGCTGTTCAGCCTGCGTGGCGCCCACGTTGGTCGTGTAGACCGTGGAGTAGTCCATCCCCTGGAACGAGGCCTGGCCTATGAGGTCGAAGGTGTGGGCCTGCCCGCCCGCGCCGGTGTTCTCCCGGGTCACGAGGACGTGGACGTGCGCCACCTCGCGGTCGCGCACGTAGTCGACGTACGTCATCTCCTGCCGGATGAACGTCTCGTCGCAGAAGCCGCAGTCGAGGAAGACGGCCAGCCGTTCGGGCATCACCAGCTCGTCGACATCCTGCGACGCGGCCGGCTGCGCAGTCCCTCCCAGCCACGCGAGGACCGCCAGACAGGTGGCCACCGGAGCGCGGCCCGGCGCCACAAGGGTCTTCCGACCAGACGCCGCGGCGTCGGGGAGCATCGTCGTCAACAACATAAATCGTTCGCGGCTGGGGACGTGGGACGCCAATCGTGCTGCTGAGGCCGACGATACGAACCTGGTCGATCAGCGTGATCGCAGCAAGATCCAGCTCGGGCCCTCGACGGCGCACGGTTCGATCACCCGATCCGCGAAGCCGGCGAGGCGATCGATGCAGCATCCATTCGGCAACCATACCACCCGCGCAGGGATGCTCAATATGGCTCCACGCTGTTTCACGTGGGTAGCGGCCGGAAGTAGAACTGCCGACGAGAGGGGTGGCGACTCTGTTCGAATTGCGGGCAGGCACTGTCGCACCCCCCCGCGCGGCGCCATGCATGACAGGTCAGGGCGACGCCTGGCGCCGCAGTCGTGTCCTGGCCCTGTGCGGCGCCACGCTTCCATTCAGAGGTGCGATGCATGGCGGCGCAGCGGTGTACTTCACCGCCGCGGCGCCACGCATCCGTCTGAACTGCCATGCGTGGCGGGCTGCAGGAGCTCGTCGATCTCCGCCCTGTCGGGCTCCGGTGCGTTATGCTGGTCACTGCCACCGCGATGAATTGAAATCGTCTGCAGATCCACCGATCCACCCCCGTGAACGGATGCTATCAGAGGTGGTAGCCGGCTCGCAGCAGGCCGGCGTAAGGGAGTATCCTACCCACACGAAACAGCGAGGAGTGCTCAATATTCTCGCCGGCCATCAGCCGGCCATCGCTGGCCATCAATGGTATCACGCGGGTCAGCTCGGCATGGCGCGCCGCAGGTCTCAGGACCGCGATCCTCGCCCCGGGCCAGAGCGCGCCGTTCTGAGGCCAGACAGGCTCAGCTACGCGTCGGGCTCGTCGAGACTGAACACCGGCAGCGTCCAGTTCCACGTGATCGATGAGATGCGCAGCACCGCGATCACCACCATTCCTGCCAGCCCCGCGATCCCGGCGTCGAGCCCGAGCGGCCCGCGCATCACCAGGTAGAGTATGATGCCCACGATTGCGGCGGTCGCGTAGATCTGGCCGCGGCGGAGTACCATCGGGATCTGCGCGGTGAGAACATCGCGTATCATGCCCCCCGCGACGCCGGAGAGGGTACCCATGATGACGCAGACGATGCCGGACATCCCGACCCGTTCGGCGATCTGTGCGCCGCTGATCGCGAACAGGGCCAGACCGAGCGCATCCACAATGGCGAGCGCGCGGTCCGGCGGCCGGAAGCGACGCGTCCATACCACCGTGAACAGTGCGGAAACCACGATGACGTACAGGTAGCGCGGCTGCGTCGTCCAGAATACGGCGCGATCGAGGAGCAGGTCGCGCGTGGTGCCGCCGCCGATCGCCGTCACCATTGCAATGACAATGACGCCGAGCAGATCGAGGCGCTTGCGGCCGGCGGCAAGTGCGCCGCTCACGGCGAAGACGCCGACGCCGACGAGGTCGAAGAACTGGACCAGGGTCACGTCACAAGTTGTGCTGATGCCCCGGTCGATGGAAGGTCAATGCCGATCGGCGCCTGTCCCCGGCCCTGGACTGATCCGGGCTGCGTTTTCGGACTGTGGGCCGAAGTCTTGCTCGTAAAGACAGGCAGCATCGATTCGACTACAATGAATTTCCGGGGGACCTGAGCCTTGGCGCCAGACGAGCCGCGCGGCCCATCGATTCGAGCGGTTGCCTTTGCCGCGATGCGAGAGAACGGCTTCGAGCCGGAGTTTCCTCCTGCTGTCATCGCCGAAGTAGGCGCGCTGGGCGCACACGCCGCCGACTCGCGGCAACCCGAAACGCAGGATCTGCGTTCACTGCTGTGGTCGTCGATCGACAATCGGACGTCGCGGGATCTCGACCAGCTCGAGCATGCAGAGCGTTCCAGCGACGGCTCGATCATCGTGCGACTGGGGATTGCCGATGTGACATCTCTCGTGCCGGCCGGCTCTGCGGCCGACGACCACGCGGCTACGAACACCACGTCCGTCTACACCGGTGTCGCGGTGTTCCCCATGCTCCCCGAGCGACTGTCGACCGACCTGACCTCGTTGAATGAAGGCGTGGACCGGTTGGCGTTCGTCGTTCAGTTCGCGGTCGGTCCGGACGGCAGCCTGTCCGGCGAATCGATATACCACGCGCTCGTCCACAATCACGCGAAGCTGTCGTACGACGCCGTCGGACTGTGGCTCGATGGCGACGGCCCGCCGCCGCAGGCGATCGCTGCAGCTCCGGAGATCGGCGAACAGGTTCGTCTGCAGGATGAAGCAGCGCGGCGTCTGCGCGCGGCCCGCGCACTGGCCGGTGCACTGAACTTCGAGAGCGTGGAGGCATCTCCCGTCGTCGCCAGGGGGAAGGTCATCGACCTCGCCGTCACGCAACCCAGCCGCGCGCGCGATCTCATCGAAGACCTCATGGTGGCGGCGAACCAGTGTGTGGCTACATACCTGCATGCGAATGGCTCGTCGTCGATCAGGCGCGTGGTGCGAGAGCCTGAGCGGTGGGATCGTATCGTTGCGATCGCGTCCTCGCATGGGGAGACGCTGCCGCACAAGCCGGACAGTCCCGCCCTGAGTGGCTTTCTCGCGCGTCGTCGCGCGGCCGATCCCGAGCACTTCACTGACCTTTCGCTTTCAGTCATCAAGCTGCTCGGTGCGGGCGAATACGTCGTCGAGCCGGCCGCCGGCAGCGGCACGGACGCGGGGCATTTCGGGCTGGCCGTCGCTGACTACGTCCATACAACGGCGCCCAACCGGCGGTACCCGGACCTGGTCACGCAACGGATGGTGCAGGCGACGTGGTCACGGGAGCGGGTGCCGTATGCTGATGATGCACTCGCCGCGATCGCGAAGCACTGCACGGAACGCGGCAGGGCGGCGCGCAAGGTGGAGCGCACGATTCGCAAGATGGCCGGCGCTGCCCTCGTAGCCGAGCGCGTGGGCGACAGCTTCACCGCGATCGTCACTGCTGCATCATCGAAGGGTACTTACGCGCGCGTGCTCAGCCCGCCGGTCGAGGGGCGGATCGTGGCCGGTGAGCAGGGCATCGATGTCGGCGACACCGTCCGGCTCACGCTGCTGCGCGTCGATGCCGCGCGCGGGCATATCGACTTCGCGCACGAAGCCGCGGATACCGATCGCAAGCTCGAGCGCAGCCGCAACAAGAAGCGAATGGCGGACAGGCTGCGGCCGCGCATCGGCGAGACGTTCGCAGCCGAGGTCACCGCCGCCGGAATGGACGGCACCTGGGTTCGTGCCATCGATGGAAGTGCGGAAGGCCGGGTCGTGAGCGGCTTCAAGACGTTGACGAAGGGCATGAGAGTGCCGGTACGGCTCGTCGCCACGGACAGCGTGCACGGCTTCATCGACTTCGAGTACATCGGCGAGGACTATGCGCTGAAGGAAGGTCGTCGCGCTCGCAAGCGCGCGGCCGCGAAGACTCTGCGGGACCGTATCGGTGACACGTTCGACGCTGTCGTCACCGGCGTGTCACGCAATGCCACCTGGATCAGGGTGGCTCCCGGCGATGTCGAAGCCAGACTGGTGCGCGGGACGGCCGGCCTGAAGGCGGGGGATGAGATCCGCGTCGTGCTGCTCGTCGCAGACGCGAAACGCGGATTCATCGATTTTGCGCGCGAGGACGCAGTCGTGCCGTTGAACTGAGGGCGCCTGCCGCGTGGGCGCGCCGCATCGCGGAGAGCGTCGAGGCCGTTCCGGCCGGTGTCGTAGAGCGAGTAAAGGGCAGATAGACGAATCGGGAGCAGCGTCTGCCGATGTCCGACGGCGCGAGCACTGCTGAGGTGTCGCGCCGGCCGCTTCGCAAGCGTCAGCGCGGGCCGCCCCGCACGGGCGTAGCCGCGACCATCGTCATGCCGCGCCCGGCGCCGCGCACCTCGAAGTCCCGCGATCGGCTCGCCAGCGCGCCCGTCTTCAGATTCGTGATGGTGACCGCAAGACGGTAGCTCCCCTTCGACAGAGAGGTCTCAACGCGACGCAGCTCGGGCAGTGAAGCGTCGGCAGCGGCGCCCGATACGCCGGAGAACCGCAGGCTGACCGGTCGACGCTCGGCCCTGTCGGCGGCCGCATCGTCGTCGCCATCACGCGCGTGGTCGATGGTGATCTCGGTGCTGTACGGCGTGCCTGCCGCGAGATTGTAGATCTCGTAGTAGACATCGAAGGCGCTCGAGGGGAACTGGCTCGTGGGCAGCAGCGCGAGGGTGACGCCGCCGCGCGTCCAGCCGGAGTGAGTGTCCGGCTGGCCGAGAGCAATGTCGCTGAGCATCAATTCGCTGCCGCTGTAGTCGGGGATCGGGAAGAAGGCGGTGTAGAGCTGACCGATGCCCGGCCTCGTCGCGTCGTTCATGATCACGCGCTGTCGCGTGCTCGCCGACGGCCGGGCCTGCACCTGGACGTGGGTGTACAGCAGATGATCCTCGGGCATCCGGCGCGGCACCTCCACGAAGACGGTGTCGTGGGTGCCAATGACGGAGTGCAGCGCGGTGTCGGCGAGCACGAACGATACGCTGAACCGATACTGCACGCTCGTATCGGCCGCCTCCATCTCGAGCCGGCCCGCTTCCACCGCGAAAGCGCTCACGATGGCCGTGCTGCCGTCCGCGCCGCGAAACGTGTACAGGTCATAGAAGAAAGGAAGCGGTCGCGCGCTGCCGACTGCCGCCGCATGACCGGCCGTCAGCGCCGCCAGCAGGATGAGGAGGGTGATCCGGATTCCGGACATTTCGGGCCTCGGCGGCGCGGGGAGCTCACCCCAGGATACACACGGCCCCGCAGTACGTCCACCCCGCGACCCGAGCAGGCTCTGGCCGGCGTGGCACGGCAGGCGTATCCTGACCGCAGCTCTGGCCCGGGCGATCGCACCCGGCCGGAGGGCGTCCCTCGTGCACCCCGGCCCAACGGTGATCCGTATGAGTGCTGCACTGTTCCTCCTGCTCCTGCTGCCTGCCGCCGCGAGCGCGGACCCGTACCCGCGCCAGCCGGGCGTGGACATCGAGCACTACGTCTTCCGGCTGGATCTGTTCGACGACACGGACGAGATACGGGGCACCGCGACCGTCCGCGTCCGCTTCGCGGCGGGGCTGAACGCCTTCGAGCTGGATCTCGCTTCCGCCGATGGCGAACAGGGCATGACGGTCGCCGAGGTCACGCTCGGCGGTGAGCCCGTCGCGTGGACGCATCGGGGCAACCGACTGCGCATCACGCTGCCGCGCGCGGCACGCGCCGCCGAGCTGATGGCCTTCGACATCACGTACCGCGGCGTGCCCGCCACCGGGCTGTTCATCGGCAACAACAAGCACGGCGAGCGAACGTTCTTCGGACTGAACTGGCCGGATCGCGCCCGTGAGTGGCTGCCAATGATCGATCATCCCTACGACAAGGCAACCAACGAGTTCATCGTGACGGCGCCCGATCACTACCAGGTCGTCGCCAACGGGCTGCTGCTGGAGGAGACCGACATTGCCGACGGTCGGCGGCTCAGTCACTGGCGGAACGGCGTGCCGATCGCATCATGGCTGACCGCGATCGGCGTCGCCCGCTTCGCGGCGCGCGAGTTCGGCACAGTTCGAGGCATTCCGCTCCAGACGTGGGTGTTCCCGCAGGATCGCGAAAACGGCATCATCACGTTCGAGGAGCCAGTCCGCCAGTCGATCGAGTTCTTCGGCGAGAACATCGGCCCGTACCCATACGAGAAGCTCGGCAACGTGCAGGCTGCCGGCCTGGGCGGTGGCACGGAGAAGGCGAGTGTCATCATGTACGGCGAGGACGCAGTCGCCGCTCGTCCGAACACGGGGCTCGTCGCGCATGAGATCGCGCATCAGTGGTGGGGCAATGCCGTCTCGGTCGCCGACTGGGACCACATCTGGCTGAGCGAGGGTTTCGCGACCTACTTCACGCATCTGTTCTACGAGCATTATGCCGGCCGCGATGCTTTCGTGTCGCGACTCACCGGGGACCGGCCGCGCATCATGGATACCGAACGTGCAAGTCTCGGCAGCACTGTCGTGCACAATGATCTCACGGACATCCGTTCCGGCACGCTGAGCCCCAGCCGGATCATCTACCAGAAGGGCGGCTGGGTCCTGCACATGCTGCGCGGCCAGGTCGGAACGGACACGTTCTGGTCGGCCATACGCGACTACTACGCGCGCTATCGTGATGGCAACGTCGTGACGGACGATCTGCAGCGCGTGTTCGAGGAGCATTCCGGCCAGGACCTCGCCTGGTTCTTCGAGCAGTGGACGCGCCGCCCGGTGTCGCCGACCGTGCGCGGCACGTGGCGCTACGACAGCTCAGCGAACCGGATCGAGATCGATCTCGCGCAATCGTTCGACGTGACGGCTCCCCCCGCACCGGCGGGCGGCGCGGGACAGCGCCAGCGCGCTGGCGGGGCCGCGCCGCCGCCCGATCCTGCACTCATGGCGCAGATCAGCGCGGGGCCGGCGTTCCGCCTGCCGCTCGAGGTCGGCATACGCTCCGCCTCGGGCGCAGCGCTTCGCGTCGAGACGATCGTTTTCGATCAGCGTCAGCAGCACTTCACGATCGCCTCCGACGAAGCACCCGTCCAGGTGATCCTGGATCCGAATGTGTGGATCCTGGCCGACTTCAGCATCCAGCAATGAGGATGCGCGCGGCGACGCGGGTGAATCGACCAAACGTCGCCTGAAAATCTGACCGGTGACATTCTGACACCCGATGCGGGTGTCGATCGACCATGGGTCAGCCCTCGGCCGGATTTCTGGCGCAATGACACCCATCCGCGCGGTCAGTCCGACCTCACTCTTCGAAAACCGCAGCGAGTGGTGAGTTGACCCGCCGGCTGGCTGCCAGGTGGTCGCCGACACGCCTGGTAGTCGCCCGCACGTCTCCCGTCCTGTCGCTGCAAAGTGGGCCGGAAATGGTCCCAGCCGGCCATGGAAAGGCTGCGGGGCCGGTGGTATCCGTTCGACGGGGTAGTGGCGCGACTGAGCCTGACGTGAAGGGATTCGTCCGGAGTCGTCATTTCGACCCCCGGCCGGCGCGGCCGAAATTTGTCGGCCACCGACCAGAGACGAGCGGGGAGCACGTACATGAGCGGTCCGCACAGACCAAACACGGTAATCGATGAACTCGCGGCTGCGCAGCAGGGGATCGTCAGTCGCGCACAACTGTGCGCGGCGGGCTTGTCGAAGCATGTGATAGACGGCCGCGTCGGCAGCGGCCGGCTCAAGGTTTTGTTTCGCGGCGTGTACCAGGCCGGCCCGGTCGCGGGGCTACGCGCACGGGAAATGGCAGCGGCACTGGCGTGCGGCTCGGCGGCGGCGGTGAGTCACTGGAGTGCGGCAGGGGCGTGGGAGAGCCTTGCGCCGCAACCACGAGGGAGTCCCGTGGACATCCTCGAGCCGGGATCCGTCCGCCGTCGTTTGGATGGAATTCGGGCACACCGGACGCGCAGGCTCGCTGCAGACGAGGTCGTCCTCCTCGATGGGGTACCGATCACGTCGCCTGCGAGAACCATCCTCGATCTGGCGGGTGTCGTCGGACCGTCGGAGCTGGAGCGAGCCGTGGCCCAGGCCGACCGCCTCAACCTGGTCAGCGTGCCCGGCCTGCTCACCTTGCTGGCGGCCCATCCACGACACCGCGGCTGCGGTGTGCTGCGCAATCTGCTCGAGAGCGAAACGCCGCCCGCACTCACCCGGTCCGAGCCAGAGTCGCGACTGCTCGGGCTTATCAGGAAGGCGCGGCTGCGAGCACCGCAGACGAACGCTCACCTCAACGGATTCGAGGTGGACTTCCTATGGGCGGCGGAGAAGCTCGTGGTCGAAGTGGATGGCTACGTCTGGCACTCCTCAGCCGCCGCTTTCGCGCGGGATCGCCGACGCGACGCGACACTGACCGCCGCGGGTTTTCGCGTGGTGCGCTTCACCTGGTCCGACATTGTGCAGACGCCGGAAGCGACTCTGGTCACGCTGACTCGCGCGCTTCTCCGCTGACGCATTCGCGCCAGTACGGAACTCGACCCGCATTCGGCAAGGCGTGGCGCGAGGGAGGTGAAACGACCACACATCGCCTGCGAACGTGATGTGTGGAATCTCTTACCCCGCTGGCGGCGGTCGATCGACCGCACGCCCGCGCTACACCCGACGCGTGGTTCATCGACAGCCGTATGGGAGGTGAATCGACCTCGCACGGCAGAATTCGCCGCGAGTGCTCATTCGACACGGGCATGCCGGTGCACACATGGATTGCGGGGCCGCCCTGGATCTGACTGCCAACCGGGATGGTCGCGTTGCGACCCCCGGGCATATCGTGCTGCGGCTCCGGCTGCGGTTGGAGGCCTTCAGTCGTCTCCCTTGAGTGCCAGCGCCGGCTGGATGCGCAGCGCGCGCCGCACGGGCCCGACAGCGGCCATCAGGACGACGAGCATCATGATGGTGGTGAACGCGGCGATGCCGAGCGCCACGCGTATGGATGGGATCCCTCGGGCCGCGAGGCCGGACATGGTGATGCTGTCCGGACCGACGTGGACGATGAGCCCGACACCGAGCAGGACACCGAGCGCGGCGTGGCCGAGGTGTCGCCCGAGAGTCGACGTGACGATGCGCCGCGGATCGGCGCCGAGTGCGATGCGGATCGCGATCTCGCGGGTGCGTCGGGCCACCGCGAACGACATGACCGCGTAGACGGCGGCCAGCGAGAGCAGCATGGCGAGCCCGGTGGCGATGGTCAGCGCGCGTATCGCGAAGAGGTACGTCGCCAGGTCGTTCCGCGCGACCTCGTCGAGCAGCGCGATGCGAGCAAGCTGAAGCGACGGGTCCACATCGGCAGCCAGGGGGCGGATCCGCGGCGCGAAGGACAGCGGATCCCCGCGGACGTGGACGACCATCTGGAGCTGGGTAGCACGCCCCGGCACGATCGGCAGGTAGACACCCGCGTTGTGGGGCAGCTCGGGATCGTTCGTGAGCGCTATCTCCTGCACGACGCCGACGATCTCGTACGGCGGGCTCCAGTCAGCGGACGGTCCTTCGCCGAGCCTGAATCTCACGTGCCTCCCGATCGCGCTGCGGTCGTCGAGCACGTGATGGATGAACGACGGGTTCACGACCGCGACGTATCCGCCCGCTTCGACATCCGCGGCCTGAAAACCGCGACCGGCGAGCAGCGGTATGACGAGTGCATTGAAGAAGTCGGTCGCAACGGTAGCGGTCTGGATCCGGTCCTCGATGCCATCCACTTCGAGTGGCGCGCGTTCGTGGTATTCACCCGGCAGAACATGGGCGAACGTGACATCGAGCACAGCGGGATCGAGGGCGATGCGCCGGCCGAGCTCCTCGTAGGATCGGGTGAAGCGCGCGCGCGCCGCGACGACGGTCTCGTATCGGGCCTGCGATGCGCCCGGCCGATCCATGCCGAGCACCACGGAGATGTATTCGTCTGCCGGAAACCCGACATCCAGCCCCCGGATCTGGACGGCTCGTACCACGGCATAGAGCGAGACCGCGACGAACACGATGCTCATGGCGATCTGGCTCACGATCGCGATCGTCGAGCCACGGCCGAACTGCAGGCCTCCGCCGCCGGCCCCGAGCTGACGCATGCGTGACCCGATGCCTCGCGTGATTCTGAGCCCCGGTACGACGCCGACGATGGCCGCGCCGATGACGGTAAGCGTCACGCCGAACAGCACGCTACCCACCGATAGCGTGTCGCTGAACCAGAACGGCAGATCAGAACCGAGGACCGTCACGATGCCGCGCAGTGCAGTGGCGGCAATGGCTAGCCCGATGGGGGCCGCGACCGCTCCGAGCACGAGCGCTTCGACGAAGAGCTGGCCCACGAGACGCCGACGGCTCGCACCGAGCGCATTGCGCACGACGAGCTCGCTCTCGCGCGTCGCAGTCCGCGCGAAGACGAGTGCAGCGACGTTTGCCGATATGAGCGCGAGGAACAGCAGGAACAGCAGATTCGTCGAGTACAGCCCCGCCCGCAGCAGAGACAGCGTTCGATCGACGCCGTCGGCGTTCCACTGTTCGGCGATGGCCTCCACAATCCCTGACGTCGCCGAGGCATAGGACATCACCAGCGGGCGCAGATGCTCATTCGTCTCGGGAAAGTCCGCCGCCATGCGCGCGCCGACCGCCGTCAGCTCCGCGCGCGCCTGCTCGATGGTCGCGCCCTCCGCCAGACGCCCGAACACCGGCATCGTCCGGCCTTCCCGGCTCGCGTACTCCACGATGTCCCGGCGCAGCGCGGTCCACGCACTCTGGCCGAGCGGAAACGCAAAGCCCTCGGGCATCACGCCGACAATCGTCGCGGGCGTGTCCCCCAGACGTACGGTGCGACCGATCACATCGGGATCGCTTGCGAACCGCACCTGCCAGATGTCGTGGCCAATGACGAGGACGGCCGGCGCGCCCGGCTCCTCATCGGCCTCGATCAGCGGCCGCCCGAGCTGCGGCCTCACGCCCGTCACGCGAAATGCCGACGCGCTGACCGCCGCCGAGTTGACGGATGCGACGTCATCCGGACCGGTCGACAGGTTCCGGTGGAACGTCACGAACACGCCGAGCTCCTCGACTGTCTCGAGCTGGCCGCGCCACCGCGCGAAGTCACGCAGCGGAACGTACTCGGTGCGGTTGTCCGCCGCGTCCCACATGCCGATTCCGACGATGCGATCGCCCTCGGGAAACGGCAGTGTCGGACTCGCAACCTGCCGTATCGCTTCGAAACCGAATGTGCCGACCGCTACCGCGAACGCCATCGCCAGCGTGCCGACCAGCGTCAGTCCCGGATACTTCCGCATCATCCGCACGCCCAGCCGGAAGTCGAGCGACATGCCCATCAGCCAGGCCAGTCCGCGGCCGTCCCGCAGTTCTTCGCGATACCTCTCCGCACCGCCGAACGCGACCAGCGCCTGCCGCCGTGCCTCGTGCGGATCCAGACTGCGCGCGCGCATGAGACGCTCCGCCTCCATCTCGACATGGAAGCGCATCTCGTCCTCCATGCGCGACTCCGCAGCGCGCGGAGATATGAGGAGGCGCAGACGCGCGCGCGCCGCATTCAGCCACCTCATCGCACACCTCGCTGCACCGTGCGCAACGTCATGTCGTGTGCAGGACCGCCTCGAGGCCGACCGCAAAGCGACGCCAGCCCTCCAGCTCCCGTCCGAGCGCGCGGCGGCCCGCTGCCGTCAGCCGATAGTACCGCGCGCGACGGTTGTTCTCCGTCGTGCCCCACGCGCTCGTGATCAGCCCGTCCTTCTCCAGCCGCTGCAGTGCCGGATACAGCGAACCCTGGTTCACCTCGAGGATGCCGTCGGAGATCTGCTGCACGCGCTGGCTGATGCCCCACCCGTGCATCGGCTCCAGCGAGAGCGTCTTCAGCACCAGCAGGTCGAGCGAGCCGCGCAGGGCGTCGGTCTGTGGTCGTGGCGCCACGGTCGTCTCCATTCTGCGGCGTGATGTTCTGTAGCTGTCCAGAGGTAGTGTAGCGCCTGTTCTGTAGCTGTCAATAGGAGGGTCGGAATGGAACCGGGCCTGGGCGTTCGGAGGCTGAAGCGGCGGCTGCCCGGGAGCGGCAGGGCCGATGAGACCCCGGAGTCGGCGAGCTCGCTGCTCATCCAGCAGGCCCGCGAGGCTCTAGCGTGCTTCGAACACGATCGGAATCTCGACCCAGACCCTGACCGACTGGTCGCGGTTCAGCGCAGGCGAGAATTCCATCATATCGGCCACGGCCATCGCTGCCTCGTCCAAAGCCGGGTGGCCACCGGACCTGTTCAGCCTGGTCTTGATGACCCGACCGTTTTCATCAATGAGGAACCAGACGGTCGGTCTGCCGCCGACACCCGCATGGCGCAGCCGCCACGGGTAGTTTCGTTCGAGCTCGCGCTTCACCTGCCTCCGATTCTTCAACTCGGGCTCGACGGTCATCAGCGTGAAGACGGGCGCGCGCGCGCGGTCCGCGTCGCCGGACGTCGTCGGGGGCAGCAGCAGGTTCTCGATTGGATTGGCGTCGAACGTCGTCGGAGCGATGGTGACGTGGACATCGAGATCAGGCGTGCCCAGCACCGGGATGGCCGGCCGCGCGACCTCGGGAGGGGGCGCCGGGATCGTGACCACATCCGGAATCTCGACGGCTATCAGCTCGGCCGGCATGAAGTTGATCTCGGCCGATGACATTATCGGGGAAAAAGTGAACAGGACGAGATGTAACATTACTGCGCCCGCGATCGAGTACCAGTACCAGTCGCAGCAGCTGCGCTTGAAACTCTCGTTCGCCGTGTTCGGAATGTTCGCAGTCGGTTTCATCTGTACCTCCATCCGGTCAGGATCCGCTGCTCCGTGTCCGCTCGGCACGAACCGCGCCTGCCTGGCGTGGCCGTGAGGTACGGTCTACCTGCCGGTGGGCCGCACAACCAGCTCGCGCTGCCGTACAGGAGCGGGGGAGCAGCGCGGCGGAGCAACGTACACCAGGTGACCCTGAAATTGACCCGGTCCGCTATCGCTTCGCCACCCTCTCCCACACGGACTGGACACGCAACCCCGCACGGGAGCGGAAGATTAGGTGCGGGCTGGAGCAGGCGGTCTTGCTCGCATCGCCGGAACATTGGCGGGAAGCCATGGAACGCTCGTGCGGGGACTGGTGACGGTGCACCAGTTCCGCTCACCGCGGTCGGACCTGCGGGTGAACAGGACTGCGCGCGATCGGAGCGACGCGACGCGGGGCGGGGCAGGGCAGGGCCGGACAGGACAGGCGAATCGACCACACGTCGCCTGGAAACTTGACTGGTGGCATTCTGACACCCCATGCTGGGGTGGATCGACCACCCTTCGCACTGCCGCTCGGAGTGGGGCGCATCGACACCCGTATGAGGGGTGAATCGACCTCGCGCGGCACAATCCGCGTACAGTGGTTACTTTGCCTCCGATCCGCGCCGCAGATGCTCGTCAGGCTGCCCGGAGCGGTCATCCGATGGCGCGGGTTGCCGGACAACAGCGGCCGATGCCAGTTTCGCAATTCACCCACCAACCGGCACGGGTCGCAGGACGGTCGCGATCCAGCTCGATGCGGCTGCCGGCACCATCAAGTCCATCAAAAGGGGGCGAAAATGAGCCGTCGGATCAGCCTGGCACTCGCAGCCGCTTTCACGCTTCTGGCCGCGCCCGTCGCCGCGCAGATCGCCGCGCAGGTCACGGCGATCCGGACCGGCCGCCTGATCGATCCCGAATCGGGAACGGTGATCGAGAATGTCGTCATCGTCATCGAGGATGGCCGGTTCGGCGCGATCGGCGCCGGCGTCGCGATTCCCGCCGGTGCGCAGGTGATCGACCTCTCGAGCCTCACCGTGCTGCCCGGCCTCGTCGATGCGCACAACCATCTCGCGCTGACGTACAAGGACGAGCCTGAGAGCAACGTCTACTACCTCACATACGTCCTGGACTCCACGCCGCTGCGCGCGATCCAGGCGGCATCGAACGGGATCCAGATGCTCGCGTCCGGCTTCACGATCGTGCGCGACATGGGCAACAACGGCAACTACGCCGACACTGCGTTGCGCGTCGCGATCGAGCAGGGCTGGATTCCGGGGCCGACCATCATCAACTCGGGGATCATCATCGGCGGCATGGGCGGCCAGTTCTGGCCGACGCCTGAGATGGCGAACGACCACGACATTGTCTACCCGGAATACCTGGACGCCGACACCCCGGATGAGATCGTGAAGGCCGTCCGCCAGAACGCTCTGTTCGGCGCGACGGTGATCAAGATCTGCGTCGACTGCAAGCCGTGGGGCTATACGGCCGACGAGATCCGTCTCTTCATCAGTGAAGCCGCAAAGGCGGGGCTCAAGGTCGAGGGGCATGTCCAGACGGTGGACGGCGCGCGGCGCGCCATCGAGGCCGGCATCTGGTCCATCGCGCACGACTCGGGGCTGAACGAGGAGATGCACGCGCTCATGGCGGCGAAGGGCATCTTCCGTGCTGGCACGGAGACGCCGATCTCGCTCACCGGCCACACGACGCCGGCGCGCTACGAACGCACGGTCGCAGGACTGCGCAACGCATACGAGCAGGGCGTGCCCCTCACGTTCTCGACGGACGCCGACTACTACGTGCCCGGAATGCAGCGGGGCGAAGTCGCGATCGAATTCATCGAGACATGGAAGGCCGCCGGCATCCCGAACGTCGATATCCTGCGCGCCATGACGACCAACGGCTACAGGGTGAGCGAGACGGAGCAGTCACGCGGGCCGATCCGCACCGGCTACGCGGCCGACCTGATCGCTGTGACCGGCAACCCACTGGAGGACATTGACGCGTTGCGCGACGTGCAGTTCGTCCTGAAGGATGGAGTGGTCTTCAAGCAGGATGGCGTGATGACGCCGGGCGCGTTCTTCCACGGCGGACCCGTCAACGGCTGGCGGCTGCGCTGATGATCCCGCGAGCAGTCTGAACGTCGACATCGTGACGGAGTCCATGCTGTCCGCACCGACGCCGCTGCGGCTGGTCGGTGCTGTCGGATAGCTCGACGTCGCGGTACCGTTCCGGGATGAAGCAGCGGAGCATCTTTCTGTTCTGGGCGCCGCTCGCGGCACAGTGGCTGATGATGTCGGCGGAGGGGCCGTTCCTGGCCGCGGTGATCGCGCGCATGGGGGACGCCGCGTACAATCTCGCCGCGTACGGGGTCGCCTTCGCGTTCGCGATCCTGGTCGAATCACCGGTCATCATGCTGATGAGCGCGTCGACGGCACTCGTGGACGACGCCGCGAGCTACCGTCGCCTCCGCAACTTCGCGAACCTGCTGAACGCGGGTGCGACCGCGTTGCTGCTGCTCGTGCTTGTCCCGCCCGTATTCTCGTTCCTGACAGGTACTCTGCTGGGTCTGCCGCAGCCGGTGGCGCTGCGGGTCTACGGTGCGCTGTGGCTGCTGCTGCCGTGGCCGGCGGCCATAGGCTACCGCAGGTTCCTGCACGGCGTGCTGATCCGATCCGGGCGTACGCGGCTCGTCGCATACGGCACGCTGCTGCGGCTCGCCGGCATGACGGCCACTGCGCTGGTGCTGTATGCGACGACGTCGCTGCACGGCGCCTGGGTGGGTGCGGCCGCGCTGTCCGCCGGTGTATGTATCGAGGCTGCCGCGACGCGCGTGATGGCGCGCGGCACTCTGCGGCGCCTGCTGAGCACGCATGCCGATGCGCTGGCGGAACCAGCGGCCGCGCCGGGATACCGCGAGATCGCGCGCTTCTACTATCCGCTTGCACTGACATCATTCATCGCTCTGACCGTTCACCCGCTGCTCACGTTCTTCATGGGTCGATCCGCATCGCCTGTCGAGTCGCTCGCGATCTTTCCGGTCGTGCACTCACTGTCGTTTCTGTTTCGTGCGTTTGGCTTCTCGTTCCAGGAGGCTGCCATTGCGCTGCTGGGGCGCCGGCTGGAGCATGTGCGGCCGCTCGCGAGGTTCGGCTTCTGGATGGCCGTTGCCTCGTCGGGCAGCATGGCGCTCGTCGCGTTCACACCGCTGGCCGACTTCTGGTTCGTCACGGTGTCGGGACTGCCGCCGCAGCTCGCGGAGCTCGCCATCCTGCCCACGCGTATCCTCGTGCCGCTGCCGGCATTGGCGGTCCTGGTCGCAATGCAGCAGGCGCTGCTCGTGCAGGGGCGGCGGACCAGGGCGATCTCGATCGCCACCGCGCTGGAGGTGATCAGCATTGCGCTGCTGTTCCCGCTGTTCGGCTGGGGTATCGGGATGATCGGCGTCGGTGCGGCCTCGGCAGCACTCGTTGGCGGGCGGCTGCTGGGGAACGTTTACCTCGTCGTGCCGGTAAGACGATTGTTGTCGGCATCGTGACGCGGCCGGGGACAGTGCAGCGCAGGGAAGTGCCACACGAAGGTCGGGAATGATGAATACAGGGACTCACCCTGAGGCGAGCACGGCGGATGGAAGAGCGCCCGAACGCGGGTGGGTGCCTCTGGCTGCGCTCGTCTTCGGCATCCTGGCAGTCGTGGCGCTCACCGCGATCCCGGTCGTGCTGCTGCAGCGTATCGTCACGCGCGAGCGGATCACGATGGAAGTGCTGCCGGCGTATGGCGGCCTGAAGGATTTCGCGTTCGCCATGGAGCAGCGGATCGCTGCTGCGCGCAGCGGCTTCCTGGCCGCCGATCCGCGCTACGACGCCCGGCTGGCGGAGGGCGTAGCAGCCGAGGCCGCTGCTCTGAAGACTCTCGAGCTGCTGGCGCCCCGTCTCGCGCCTCGCTCCGCGGCCCATGTCGAATCGCTCCGTCGGCTCGTCGCGCGACGGGATTCCGTCGAAGCCCTGCTGGTGCTCAGCGACGCCGACATGAACGCCTACCTCGAGTCGCTGCCGCAGTTCGATCTGCTGCGCGACTCGATGCTCGTCCACGTGGACTCGCTGATGTCTCAGCTGACGAGGGTCACGGAGCAGCGGGTCGCCGAAGAAGCGCTGTGGGCGCGGCAGCAGCGCTCGCTGTCGGCGGTGCTCGGCGTCATCGCGCTGCTCGCGGCCGCGGTCGTCGCCTGGTTCGGTTGGGTGCAGCGCCGGCTCCGTCGCCAGATCCAGCACGCGCTCGATGATGCGACGCGCGCCCGCGCCGAAGCGGAGCGTCGGCGCGAAGCGCTCGAGCGCGTGACCGAGAGCCGCACCCGGTTGATGCGCGGATTCAGTCACGACGTCAAGAACCCCCTCGGCGCCGCGTGCGGCTACCTGGACCTGATGAGAGACGGCGTCCATGGCCATCTGAACGAGAAGCAGGCGCACAGCGTGACCCGCGCCAGCGCATCGATCAAGGCCGCATTGAGTCTGGTCGAGGATCTGCTCGAGCTCGCTCGTGCGGAGAGCGGGACGCTCGATGTGGTTGCGGTGCCGACGGACCTCACGGCGCTGGTTCGGGACGTCGTCGAGGAGTACCGCGCGCAGGCCGAAGGCAAGGGCCTCGAGCTCGACGTGCAGGTGCCGGCTGCGCTGCCGCCGGTCACGATCGACGGCAAGCGCGTCCGGCAGGTGCTCGGCAACCTGATCTCGAATGCCGTGAAGTACACGCAGCACGGCCGCGTGATCGTCCACCTCACCGGCGCTGGGCGCGATGGGCAGTCGTCGCGCGGCGGCCCGGCCGGCCAGCCGCTGGGCATCTCGGTGAGCGATACCGGTCCCGGTATCCCGGCGGAGCAGCAGCACCTGCTGTTCGAGGAGTTCGTGCGGCTGGACCCGCAGATCGGCAACGGCGCAGGGGTGGGGCTGGCGATCAGCCACCACATCGCGCAGGCGCTCGGAGGCAGGATCACCGTGCAGAGCGAAGTCGGCCGCGGCAGCCAATTCACGCTGTGGCTCCCGTGAGGCCACTCGCGAGCGCGACTGTTATCTGGCGGCTGGCGGACGCGCGCCCGCGACATCGAGGAGACTCCGCCCGTCGATGCTGTGGCCGCCGTAGCGGACGATCCAGTGCAGGTGCGGTCCGGTGACGCGTCCCGTCGCCCCGACGCGGCCGATGACCTGACCTGCCTCCACCACATCGCCCTCGGCAACGGCCTTTTCGCTGAGGTGGAGGTACGCAGTGACCAGACCGGCGCCGTGATCCAGGTATATGACGCCGCCGCCGAGGTAGAAATCGTCTGCGATCGCTGCCCTCCCGCGGGCAGGAGCGCGGACGGGCGCGCCGACGGCGCCGGCAAAGTCAGTTCCCGTATGCCGGCTCTGCACCTGACCGTTGAACGTGCGGCCATGGCCGAAGCCGCTGGTGACCCGACTTTCCCGCGGCGCGATCAGAGGCGCTTCCCACATGCGTGGCGTGTGGTGCGACTGCCGTGACACGGCGCGTGCCCGCGCCGCTTCCTCGTCGATCCGCTGCTGGATGGCGGTCGGTTGCGGATCGCCGAAGCGGGGCGCCACGCTCAGCCGCTCCAGCCGGTAGTCACCCGCCGCCACAGGGACCTCGACCCTGCGCGTCTCGACGCTGCCATCGACGTAGGACAGCTCGACCATCAGCAGTCGTGCGCCCGCCGAGTCGAGCGGCGCGGCCGCGAGCGCCGAGAGGCCGCTGCCGTCTCCAGCCGGCAGGAAATGGAGTGGCTCGCCCGCGAATCGGCCGGTCGCCCGACTGACCGCAGGGTCGCCGCCCTCCACGATGATCGACAGCGCCGTGCCTTCGACCACTCGTTCGGGTACCCAGCGCACTGCTGCAGGCGTGCGCACTACGGTCGGCGCCGCCTGTGACCGCGGCGCGAGCAGCCATCCGCCTGCGATCACGGTCGCCGCGCCGATCAGCGGCACCACGGACAGCGATTTGCGCATGGTGTCCCCGGGTTCCTCGTGAATGAGGTCGATCGTGAGCCAGAGCACATCCATGTATGTCGTGGAAGCGCTGCTACCTTGTACGACAATATCGGCGCGGCGTTCCGCGCGCGCTGCGATCGCGAGCGCTTTCAGCTGGATGAACTGATCATCCGCGCAGTCAGCGGACAGCCCCTCTGAACGAGTTGGCGCTGCGTTTCGTCGATACGCCGGTGGCCCGGCGCGCCGTCGGGGGTTATGTTCCGCCATCCCGGAAAATGAAGTGTTGCCAGTGGTCGGCGCCTGCCAGCCTACGGCACTCCCATCCCAACCTCCTCACGGAGACCCACATGTCTGTCAACCGCTGCGGGTTCCGCGGCCGGGCTGCGCATCGAGTCGCTGCACTGGCTTTCCTGCTGCCGCTGAGCGCGCCGCTTGCTGCACAGCAGAACAGCGAACCGATCGCAAACTGGGCGCTCGCGAAGAAATTCGACAACGACGCCATGCGGGGGGCGATCTTCAGCACCTCGGTGAATGCCGAGTTCATCAACGAAACGGATTCGGCGTGGTATAACTGGCGTGACCGCAACGGTGCGCGGTTCATGCTCGTCGTGCCGAAGACGAAGACGCGGCAGCTCATGTTCGATCACGTGCGCTTCGCGTCGGAGCTGTCGGAGCTGCACCGGAAGGCGTTCGAGCCGAATGCGCTGCCCTTCACGACGATCGAGTTCGCCGACAGCACGAACTCGCACACCTTCCGCTTCGTGGTGGACACCATTCAGTACGAGTACGACATGCGCACCGCCGCGATGAAGAGTCTCGGCAGGGCTCCGCGGGGCCGCGCTGCCGCCGGGGGCAGGGGCGGGCGCGGTGGCAGAGGCGGCGGCGGGGGCGGCGGCGGCGGCGGCGGCGGGCAGCGCGACTTCCGCAATTACGCACCGGACAGCACGATCTTCGCGTTCGCGCGTGACCACAACCTCTACGTCGTGACCGTCGCGACCGGCGACACCGTGCAGCTGACGACGGATGGCGTGGAGTACTACGGCTTCGGCGCACGGGACACGACGTCGAACGATGACGACGATGATGAGGACGGCGACGAGAACGACGACGAGGGCGACGACGACCAGGGCGGGGACCCGAATGACCCACGTGTTCGCGCCAACGTCACGTGGGCGCCCGACTCGCGCGCGTTCCACGTGACGCGTTCCGATTCACGCGACGTGAAGGACCTCTACCTCATCAACATGCTGGCGGAGCCGCGGCCGGAGCTGGTCAAGTACAGGTACCCGATGCCTGGCGAGGCGAACGTCCGGACGCAGGAGCTGCACGTGTACACGCGGGATGATGGACGGATCTCGAAGGTGTCCTCGCTCGACAAGTGGCGTGATCAGTCGCTGTCGGATATCCACTGGCCCACGGACTCGAAGCGACTGCGCCTGCTGCGTCGTGACCGGCTGCGTCAGAACGTGGAGCTGGTGGAGCTGGACATGGCGAGCCGCGTGCCCCGTGTGCTGCTGGAAGAGAGCGTGATCGGCGCGACGCTCGAGTGGTCGCCGGTCGGCATCACGCCGCGCGTGCAGTACATCAAGGGCGGCGGCGACTTCCTCTGGTGGTCCGAGCGCACCGGCTGGGGACACTTCTATCTGTATGACCATGACGGCAACCTGAAGAGCTCCGTAACGAGCGGACCGTGGCGCGCCGAAACCGTTCAGGAGGTCGACTCCGTGCGGAACGTCGTGTGGATCAGCGGCGTTGGACGGGAACCGGACGAGGTCGTTTACCATCAGCATCTCTACCGCGCGAACCTCGATGGCAGCGCCCTCACGCTGCTGAATCCGGGCAATGCGTATCACAACAGCGAGCTGTCGCCGTCGCGCAAGTACGTGATCGACAACTACTCGCGGCCGGACCTGGCCCCGAAGGCCGTTGTCCGCGACGCCGGCGGCGAGGTCGTGCTGGAGCTCGAGGAAATGGACCTCACCCGCCTCGCGGAGATGGGCTGGAGGATGCCGGAAACGTTCGTCGTGAAGGCGGCGGACGGCTTCACGGACATCTACGGCAACATGTGGAAGCCGTTCGACTTCGACCCGAACCGGAAATACCCGATCATCGCGAACGTGTATCCGGGTCCGCAGACCGAGAGCGTGTCTACGAGCTTCTCCGCCAATCCTTCGGTGCAGCGGCTGGCGCAGCTCGGATTCATCGTGATCCAGATCGGCAACCGGGGCGGCAGCCCGCGCCGCAGCAACGCCTACCAGGCGTTCAGCTACCAGAACCTCCGGGACTACGGCCTGGCCGACAAGAAGGCCGGCATCGAGCAGCTGGCGGCGCGCCATTCCTTCATCGACATCGAGCGCGTCGGCCTGTACGGCCACTCCGGCGGCGGCTTCATGACGGGCGCAGCCATGCTCGTGCCGCCCTACAACGACTTCTTCAAGGTCGGCGTCGCATCGTCGGGCAATCATGACAACAACGTCTATGGCGACTACTGGGCGGAGCAGAACCACGGCCTGCGCGAGGTCCGCGTGCGGCGCGACTCGATCGTTGCCAGCAATGGCGGCGCGAACGGCAACGGAAACGGGAACGGCAACGGAAGCGCTGGGGAGGCGCAGTACGAGACGCGGTTCGAGATCGACGTGCCGGCAAACCACGAGCTGGCGGAGAACCTGAAGGGCAAGCTGCTGCTCGTGCACGGCGACATGGACAACAACGTGCACCCCGCCGGCACGATCCGGCTGGTGGAAGCGCTGATCAAGGCGAACAAGCGGTTCGACCTGATGATCATGCCGGGCAAGGCGCACGGCTTTGGCGACATGCAGGAATACTTCCAGAACATGATGTTCGAATACTTCGCCGAGCACCTGCTCGGCGACTACTACCGCGCGGACGCCGACATGCAGTAGGCCGGTGTCAGTATCGAATATGGACTTCCGGATCGAGCGACGCGATTTCCTGCAACGGCTGGGTACGGCTGCCTGCGGCCTGGCGGCCGCTCAGCTGGCGCTACCGGTTTCTCTGGCGGCACTCGTGCGGGACGGGTCATCGGGCCGACCCATCGGCAGGCGGCCTTACGAATTCACGTTCGCGCGACTGCGCTACGATTCAGGTGACTGGGACTACAACCCCAAGGTCTGCGCCAACGTACTCGACGCGGTACTGCAGTACACTCAGATTCCGGTGCACGACGAGGAAGTCGTCATCACCGCTGACTCGGAGGAGCTGCAGGCGTTCCCGTTCCTCTTCATGACGGGCCACAAGCTCGTCCGGTTCGACGAGCGCGAGCGTGCGGGCCTGCTCCGTTACGTCCGCAGCGGCGGCCTGCTGTTCTCCGACGACTGCAATCATGATGTCGAGGGGCTCTACGCGAAGTCGTTCGAGGCCGAGATGCAGCGCATCTTCGGCACGCCCGACGCGCTGCCGAAAATCCCCGGCACGCACCCACTGTACAATGCGTTCTTCCGGTTCCCCGATGGTCCGCCGCAGACCTCACACGAGATGAACGGCTGGGGTGATGACATCGTCCACGACTACATGCGCGGCTTCGAGCATGCAGGGCGCCTGGGCGTGATCTACTCGAACAAGGACTACGGCTGCGAGTGGGACTACGACTGGAGGAACAAGCGCTTCAGAGCCACTGACAACACGCGGTTCGCCGTGAACCTTGTTGTGTACGCGATGACTTGAAACCTGAACGTGAACATCGTGAAACGTGAAACGTATGTCGTTACGACCAACGTTTCACGTTTCACGTTTCACGTTGTTTTCACTGAACAAATGCCCCACCCACCATGATATTCCGGACGAGGAGCCAGGGCGACCCGTGTGACACGCTGTTGCTCTGCGTCGGCTGGCCTTTGGCGTCGCCACTGGTACCGTGCATCTCCCACTCGCCGGGTCCCGTGACTGCGTCGAGGTTGGCCCAGAAGTCGGTGGTGATGGCGTTGTAGGTCACGTCGGTAACCATGCGGTTGATCTTCCCATCCCTGATCTCCCAGAACACCTGGCCGCCGAACTGTCCGTTGTAGCGTTGCTGATCGATCGAGTAGCTGCCGCGGCCGTCGATCATGACGCCGTTCTTCACGTCGGCGATCATTTCGTCGCGCGTGGGCGAGCCGGCCGGTCCGGCCTCGACATGTATGTTGGGCATGCGGAGGAACGGATAGTCTCTCCAGGACCCGCCGTGCGTGCAGCCACGGCTGAAGTCCTCGCCGACGTGGTGCGCGGTTTCGCGGTTGGTCTGCAGCCCGACCAGTACGCCGTCGCGGACGATATCCCACTCCATGGTGCGTACGCCATCGTCGTCGAAGCCCATGGATGCCAGACCGCGCCCGTTCCGGTCGGCGGTGACGTTGAAGTGCTCCGAGCCGTACTTCAGCTTGCCGAGGTCGCCGAGCTTGACGAAGCTGGTGCCTGCGTAGTTCGCTTCATAGCCGACGATGCGGTCGAGCTCCGTGGCGTGTGCCACGATCTCATGGATGGTGAGCATCGCATGCGACGGCGACAGGACCAGGTCACGCATGCCTGCGGAACCGAGCGGCTTGGCGGTGCACAGCTCGACCGCCTCGTGTGCGGCGCGTTCGGCCGCTTCGAACAGGCCCGACTCCTCTGCGACTTCCCAGCCGCCCATCATGTTGGGCGCCGGATAGTTCCGCGTGCGCTCGACATCGCCGACCTTCGCCGTCACGCTGAGCGTCGGCGACATCGAATACGACTCCTGCTCGATATAGGATCCCTCGGTCGATGCGAAATATCGCCATTCGTAGGAGACGCGCGCAGCGGCGGAAACGCCGGTCACGCCGGTGACGCCGGATGCGCGGTCCACGATCGCCTGCGCCCACGACTGCCGGTCCGTCTCCGACACCGTGGTCGGGTCCTTCCGCATGGGCGTGATGAAGTTCTCGACATACGCCGGAACGGGCGCCAGTCGCACATCGGCGCGCTTGGCGATGGAACTGGCGCGTGCGACTTCGACCGCTAGCCGGGTGATGCGCAGGATCTCCTCCTCGGTGACGATGGGACTGCTGGCAAAGCCCCACACGCCACTGTGGATCACGCGGACGCCGAGCCCGGCAGCCTTGCGATCGGCGTCGTTCGGCACGATGCCGGGCCCGCCGTCACCACCGAACCGGCCACCACCACCGCCGCCGCCGGAGCCGAAGGTGGCGGTGCCGCCGGGCAGGTTGGTGCGCATCGTGAAGCGCACGTCGCCGTAGCTGCAGCCCGCGCGGCGCGCCTCGGCGAGGACGAGGTCGGCGAGCGCCTTGAAGCGCGACTCCGCAACCGCCCCGCGCGGTCCATCCGCGATGAGCTGCGCGACGAGGTCGTGCGAGTACAGACCGAGTGCGCCGGCAGCGCCGATGGTGGAGATGAATGTGCGGCGGGAGGTAGTCATCGCGTGTGCCTCTCCAGAGACTCGGTCAATCGACGGCCGGCGAACTGGACGTCATGTTGAAATCCTCGATCCGGACAGGCGGGATCAGCCCGGTGTTGCCGCCGTCGTACGACTCGCCCATGTGCATCGGGACGGGGCGACCGACGGATACGAGATTGTTGTAGCCGACGAGCGGCGACATATTCCACCGGAAGTTCTGCACCGCGCCCGTGATCTCGCCGTTCTCGATGAGGAACAGACCGTCGCGCGTCATCCCGGTGCTGAGCAGTGGCTGCTCATCCGACGGCACGCCACGGATGTACCAGAAGAAGGTGACCAGCAGGCCGCGCCGCGTTCCCGCGATCAGGTCATCCACCGACTGATCCGATCCCTCCATCACGAGGCTCATGTTCACGTTCGCCGGCTGATCGAGTGCGAAGTTCCTGAGGATTCCGTTCTCCACCCAGGTCACCGGTGCGGCTGGCCGGTTGTCGGGCATGATCGGCGTCTGTCGCAGAATCGAGTTGCCAACATCACTCCGCAGCGTGAACAGCTCGCTGAATATCCTGTCCCCGGGCTTGTTGTCGGCCAGGACGCGGCCCGCGGCGCCGCCGCCGGCTCCACCGCCGCCGCCACCACCACCACCGCCGCCGCCGCCACCCTCGCTGTCGCCGGTATTGAAGATGCCCGTCATCAGCGCGAGGAACCTGGCGTTCGCGCGCGGCTCGAGGACCACGCTGTAGCGGCCCGGCTCGAGAGCGCGTGCGTTCTGGCTGATCAGTGCCTTGCTGGCCGCGGCCTCCGTGAGCGCGCGCGGATCGATCATCGCGAGATCCTTGATGCCGGTGGTGCCGGCCCAGCCGGAACCCGCGCCATCGGGCGTGCGGCACGTCAGGATGAAGCTCGTTTCAGCGACGCGGTAGTATGCGAAAAGGCCAGCGGAGTTCGCGCGACAAGTCGTCTGGTCGATCTTGGGGATGTAGCCGTAGGCGACGACGCCCTTCGCGTCGGCGACGGCGAGGCTGTCGCGGACCATCAGCGCGCGCTCGCCGGGTCCGTAGTCGACCAGGGCGGGCAACGCCGCATCGACGGGCAGGTAGTCCTGCGGGCCGAGCAGCTCGGGCAGGTCTTCATCTTCCTCTCCCTCTGCCGCGTCCGCTCGTGCTTCGGCGATCAGGGCACGCACACCCTCATCGGAGAAATCCTGCGTGGATGCGGTGCCGGTCCTCTGACCCAGGCGTACGGTGACACTGATCTCGCGGTCGTACTGAATGAGGTTGGTCGTGATCGAAGAATTGGCCCAGCGGGTACCGGAGCGTTCGCCGCCAGTCAGCTCGACCTCCACCGGAATGCCGTCGGCCATGTCTATGACGCGGCTGACAATGGACCTTGCTTCGTCACGCGAGTACATGCTGATACGTCGCCTTGGTCAACGGGCCTGATGGCTGGGAGATGAAGGTACCCTACGCCCGGTGCGCGGTCGGTGTCAACTCCGGTGGGCGGCGTGCTCGCCCGGCGGCGCTCTAGGGCAGGCCGCGGCGCCTGCGCAGCCACCATTCGCCGCCGAGTGCAGCTGCGAAGGGCAGGATCCACCAGGGCGACCTCATCGGATGCCAGCGTACGCGGCGTCGCTCGTCATCGAGGGTGCGCAGCAACGCATCGGGCAACTCGTGCAGCTGCGAAGCCGTCAACGTCGCGCCGCCGTTCGAGCCGGACCACGCCTCGACGAGCGCCCGCTCAGCAGGCGGCGCGGTCAGCGGCGCCGCCAGGACAGTGAACGGCGTCCGCGCTCGCGCGCCGTTCGTACCGCCGTCGGTCGCGACGTCGATGAAGTACGTGCCCGGCTGCGTCGGAGCACGGAACGAGGCATGGAACCGGCCGGGCGCGCTGCCGGGCCACACGCGGAGCGGCGTCCCGGCAGCTGTCGCCGTGATTGCGACGCGCACGCTGTCGCCGGAGCCGAAGTCCGCCAACAGGGCTGCGCGATGCGTGAGAGCGATGTCTACCCAGGCGCCACGCGCGACGACGCTGCCGCCACGACCCGGCGTCGCGAAATCGATCGACAACGGTGCGGGCGCGTGCGCCGCGGCGCGTGCAATGAGACCGGGCCAGAACCGCTCGAACGCGGAGCGCTCCTCCTGGCGGAAGCGCCACGCGTCCAGCGCGCCGCTGACGATGAGGCGGCCGCCGCCTACGGGCGTGCTCCAGATCACCGGCGAGCCGCGCGCTCCGGGGAGCCATGCGAGCTGTTCGGCGCCGTCCGGCAGGCGCGCCGGCCACATGAGCCGGGACGCGTGCAGGGTGGTGGAATCGGAGCTCGCGACGCGCACCGGTGCATCATGCTCGGCTGACGCCCACGTGGAAACACCGGCGAGCCGCTGCCAGCTGCCTTCCGTCCGCTGGTCCGGGAGCAGGAGCACACTGCCTCCGCGTGCGCGCATGTAGCGCTCGAGGCCATCGACATCGGTGCGTGTCAGCGCTTCGGGGGCCCCGACGATGACTGCGTCGAACTCCGCCAGGCTGCCCGCATCGGCCAGCCGTTCAGGCGGCAGCCCCGATTCGGCGGAGACGCCGCGCGATGTGATGGTGCGGCTGGTGACGACGAAGCGTGGATCCTGCTCGATCGTGCGGCGCACGAACGTAGACAGCCAGGCCGGCCTCCCCTCGAAGAACAGCACGGCCCAGCGCCGGTCGCGGACATCGACCGCGAAATCGTGCGCCTCCGATGCGGCCGAGCCGGACAGCGCGGCCCGGACCCGCAACGCCGCGGGACCAACGCGCGACGGGACGAACGTCAGCGCCACGTCCAGCCGTTCGCTGGCGCTCCCGACCTGCACCGTCGCGCGGTCCAGCACCAGGTCACCGGCACTCAGGGTGGCTTCCAGCGCGCGGCCGGCGCCGCCGCTCACATCGACGCCGAACTCGATGAGAACGCGCGCGTTCAGCGGCGCTTGCACCGGCAGCGCATCAGTGTCGAGCGCGACGGACTGAACCGGCGAGTCCGGCAGCACGGCGAACACCGGCGAAGCGAGGGCATGCGCATGCCGCGGCAGCGTACTGCCTACGAGGACGGTCGCGCTCGCAGACACCAGCGGTCCGCGCACGACAGTGAAGGTGCTTTCCAGCTCATCCGCGACGCGTTCGATCAGGGCTTCGTTGCCGGCACCGTCGTCTGCGACGACGGCAACGATTGCGTCCGACCGCCGCGCCGTGGTTGCTGCAGGATCGATCACTGCGAGTGCCGCAATTGCGACAGCGAGCCAGCGCAGGACGCGTGCGGCGATCAACGTCCGGCTCCGGCTCGCGCGGCATCCACGACTGCGCCCCGGAGACGATCCAGCTCGAGCCGGCTTCCGCGCGGCGGCGCGTCGGGCAGCCGGGCGCGAGCCTGTGCGGCGACATCCAATGCCGCCTGGCCCAGCAGGTCGTGCGCAACTGCTTCGTCATCCGCGGCGGCCGCAGCTGAAGCGGCCGACAGCAGACGCACGACCTGCTGCAACGCTACGTCGGCAGGATCGATCCGCGCGACGTCGCGTGCCAGGCTCGATGCGCGTGCCGCAGCGTCGTCGCCGACCGCTGCGGCGCCGGCAAGCGCGGCAATCCCGGCGAGCGCATCACGCAACAGCACCAGCCGCGGATCCGGAGGCGAGACCGCGTACGGCCTGCGCGCGGGCACTGCGCTGGCGAGCGCGCCGGTCAGACGCCGTGAGCTGTCGATCTGCTCGCGCTGCGTCAGTGCGCGCATGATGTAGCGCGAACTCGAGAACGCACGCTGCAGGAAGGTGAGCGCCGTCTGTTCCGCGCGGAGCGCCTCCTCCAGGTCTGCTGCAGTGAGCAGTGTCACTGCGTGGCTCATTGCCTGGATGGCGCGTGCCAGGTCATTGCGGCCCCGGCTTGCCAGACCCCCCTCCGCCATGGCCGCGTCGGCGAGCGCGTGCGCTTCCTCGTGCAGCTCCGCGAGGCCGACATTGACCGGCTCTGCATCTTCCAGCTCGCCCCCAAGCATGAACACGAACTCGGCGCGCACGGTCCGCTGCGCAGCGGCGAGCACTGCGGCCTCGTGGCCGACCTCGTCCCGTGACAGCGAACTCCGCCGCGCGATCAGCCGCTGCGTCATGACAACGATCATCTGCTGGCTCAGCGCGTAGCGGTCCAACTCATCGTCGCCGGTGAGGCCGCCCGTTCCGGCGGCATCGCCGCCCACGACTTCGATCACATATGTATCCGATTCACCGGCGAGCGCGCCGGGCCGTCGATCGGTCGCGACTGCGCGATAGACGACCATGTCGCCGCGCTTCAGCTCCAGCCCGCCCAGCGGCCATGAGGCCCGTGCACTCCAGCGGCGAGCGTCGCTCTGGGTGAGTGCCAGCGGCAGGTTGCCCTCGAGGAACGTGAACTGCTCGCCGAACCCTGTGACTCGAGTGTAGCTGAGCACCAGCGTCCGGAGCGCAATGTCGTCTTCCGCCTCGATCGTGACGTCAACGGTGCGCGCGCCGTCAGCCAGTCGCAGATCAGCCGCGGGTGCGGTGATGCGCACGCGGGGCACGCTGTCCGGCGAAACGGAGAGGCCGATCAGCCGGCGGACGGCGACACCGCCAGCCGCAGGAGTGTTCTCGAGTGAGAGGAAACCATCCGCGTCGGCAATCATTTCAGCCGCGTAGCTGCCGTCGTCGCCCGCAGTCATCGTGCGTCGGCCGTCGAGCGTCTCCAGCACGACGCCGCCAGCAGCCGCGCGTGCGGTGATGCGGAGCAGGCTGCCTGCCAGAACGTGCAGCTCGTCGGGATCGCGCAGCGTGCTGGTTTCGCGCGCGGTATAGCCCGGCGGAACCACCGTCACGACGACCGACGCGATCCCGCCCGAGTTCCCCGTGCGCGGCAGTATGGCCGGCAGCGCGGTCGGATGGCTCAGCATCAGCGCGAAGGCGAGACTCCACGCACCGACCACGGCGGCCACAGCAGCAGCAGTGCGACCGCCCGGCAGCATCCGGCGAACGTCGAGCCCGCTCAGGGCGCGCGCGGCCGCGGCGGCGACGGCTGCCGCAACGTACGGCGGCACGCGCCCGGATCGTTCATCCAGCTCCGCGGCCGTACGCACGACATTGCGACTCGAGGGTGCATGCCGTTCGATCAGCGCGGCCGCTGGCTCGGCGCGTCGGCGCCGGGACAGCCCCGCGAGCACGCCGGTGAATGCCCCAGCGAACATCAGTCCGAGCGCCGGCTGCCACAGTCGCGAGCCTTCAGGCGATCGCGACCACACGAAGAGCGCGACGCAGAGCGCAGCGGCGAGGCCCGCGGCTGCATACCGCAGAATGAGGATGCGCTCGCGCCGCCGCGTTGCGGCTGCAATGAAGGCGCGGACCGCCACAGCGTCGGCACCCTCGATCATGGCGCCGCCGCTGCGGTGCGCTTGCCGCGCCGCGCCAGAGCTTCGACGCCGAGCAGTACAAGCACGACGAGCCACAGCCATCGCCCGTGCGACGCGCCCGGTGGTATGGCCGCGCGCAACGCGGGCGCCGGCATTGCAGACCTCTGCCACCTCGCAAGCACGGTGTCGGGCAGCGTCGCAATCTCGAGCTCCCGCAGGACGCGTACGTCGGACGAGGCGCGCGCGACCGCGGCGATGACGGCTGCCGCAGCCACGCTGCTGGCGTCAGCCCGCACCAGCAGCAGCAGCCGGTCGCCGTCCTCGCCGGCGAGACGGGCCGCGCTGACGAGCGGCGCGTCCGATCGCGTGCGCACCACCGTCGCGAACGGCGCAGCTTCGGCTCCCGGGATGGTTCCGGTCGGCACCTGGGCGGCGAGGTCCGTCAGCAGACGGTCACGATGAAGGGCAGCGACGATATCGCCCATCCATGCAGCGTTCAGCGGCATGGCGGATGACATCATCGGGGAGAGCTGTTCATGGCCCGCCAGCACGATCGTGACGGGCCGGCTCACGGCCGTTGCAGGCGAGCCGATCGCAGCGGCGGCGGCGAGCGCAGCATCGGCCGCGGCGCGCTCACCGCCTGCATGCAGCAGGATGAGCCCGTTGCTGCGCGCGCTGGACGGCACCAGGGTGTCGGCGCCAGCGCGCAGGAACCACTCGACTTCGGTGGACGCGGGCTGCACGACCACGCGTGTGACCAGCGCGCGGCCGTCGTACTGCACGGGTAAGTCGGCGGTTGCGACGCCGGCTGCGGGCATGCGCTGCAGCTCGAGCCCGATGTGTCGCGGCACTGCGGCGAGGTCGAGCGGATCGAGGGAGCCGCGCTGAAAATCGGAGATGACCACCAGCTCCCCTGCGCCAGGTCTGCTCACCAGCCACGCTACCGCGCCGGCAACCGCAGTCGCCGGATCGGCCGTCTCGATGATCATGCCCACCGTACCGGGCGACCCGGCCGCTGCTGGGGAGCTCGCGCCTGCGGCTGCTGCCGCCCGCCGGGCCGAGTCGAGCGCCCGCTCACCGCTCGTGCTGGTCTGCCGCTGCATGCTCGCACTCGTGTCCACGACAACGACGCGCGTCACACTGCTCTGCATTGCCGGGGAGTCGATTCCTGTGAAGTACGGCTGCGCGAGTGCAGCGACTGCTGCGGTGAGGATGCCCATGCGCAATGCGAGCAGCAGCACGTCGGTCGGCCTGGCGCGCCGCGAGATCGTGAGTCGCGAAGCGGGCAGGAATCGCAGCGTGGGGAACGGCTGCACCCGTGCGCGCCTGCGGGACAGCAGGTGCAGCAGCAGAGGCACGGCCAGCGTCGACAGTCCGAGCCACGCCCAGTAGTTCTGCCAGATCATCGGGCAATCACGCCTGCGGCGGCGGCGACGCCGCGCGCGCTGCGGTGCAGCAGGAACTTGCGGAGCACGTCTGCGGGAGGATCGCTCGTGGCCGCCAGGGCGTAGTCGACACCGTCGCGGACCGCGCCCGTACGGCAGCGCGCGGTGAAGGCGGCTACGGTCTGCGCGTACTCCGCCGCAGCGCTGCGCACATCGACGAGCCTGCGGGCGCCATCCTCCGCATCGACGAATTCCACCTCGCCGTCGTACGGCAGCTTCAGCTCCGCGTCCGAGAGCACCTGCAGCATGGCCGTGTCGTGCCCGGCGCGCGCGACGCGGCGCAATGCCGCGCGCGTCGCGTCCTCGTCGTCGTAGAAGTCGGAGATGACGATGACGACCCCGCGCCGGCGCAGCAGCTCGGCGGCGCGCGTGATCGTACGGTCGGGATTCCAGTCCCCTGCGGCGCGGGACTGATCGATCCGCCCGATGATGGAGGCCAGATGGACGCGGCCGCTGCGGGCCGGCAGGTAGTCGAGGCGGCCTTCACCGCCGGTCAGGAGACCGACGGCATCGCCCTGCGTGATGATGACGTATGCGAGCGACGCGGCGAGGATGCACGCGTAGCGGAGCTTCGACACTCCCGCGTCGGGAAAGTCCATGGACGCGCTCGTATCGAGCACGATCATGACGGACATGCCGGTCATCTCGCGGAACTGTCGGGAATACAGCCGGTCGGAGCGTGCGAGCAACTTCCAGTCGAGGTGCTTCAGGTCATCGCCCGCACGGTACGGCCGGTGCTGCTGGAACTCCGCACCTGCACCGCGCCGGAGACTGCGGTGCCCGCCGGCGAACAGACCGTCCACGACAATGCGCGCGGCGAGCTCGAGATCGCCGACCGCGGCAATCTCACGCGCGCTCAGCGCACCCATCAGGGCCGCACCGTCTCCAGCAGCCGGCCGATGACGTCGTCCGTGCTGATCGCGTCAGCTTCGGCGTGGTAGTTCAGCAGGATGCGGTGGCGCAGCACTGGCCGCGCAATGGCGGCCACATCCTCCGGCGCTGGCACAGTCCGGCCGTCCAGCAGTGCTGCAGCCTTCGCACCGAGCAGCAGCGCCTGTCCGGCGCGCGGGCCTGCGCCCCACCGCACCCACTGCGACACGGCCGCGTGCGGGCCGGCGTTGGCGGGGCGGGTCGCGCGGATCAGACGAAGCGCGTAGTCGACGACGTTCGAGGCTGCAGGCAGATCGCGTACGAGCATGCGCACGCCTTCGAGCTCCGCTCCGGTGGCGACTGCCGCTACCGCCGCATCACCGGACATCGTTGTTTCTGCGAGAATGCGCCGCTCCTCTTCGAGCGCAGGATAATCGATGACTACGTTCAGCATGAAGCGATCGAGCTGGGCCTCCGGCAGGGGGTGCGTGCCTTCCTGCTCGATCGGGTTCTCCGTCGCCAGCACGAACAGTGGCCGCTCGAGCGCGTGGCGCACGCCACCCACTGTGACCTGATACTCCTGCATCGCCTCGAGCAGCGCCGCCTGCGTGCGCGGCGGCGTGCGGTTGATCTCGTCCGCCAGGATGATGTTGGCGAAGATCGGTCCGGGGATGAAGCGGATGTGGCGCGTACCCGTCGCCGCGTCCTGCTCGATCACCTCGGTGCCAAGAATGTCGGATGGCATGAGGTCGGGCGTGAACTGGATGCGGCTGAACGTCAGGCTGATCGCATCGGCAAGTGTCTTGATCAGCAGTGTCTTGGCGAGGCCGGGCACGCCGCGCAGCAGGCAGTGCCCGCCGGCGAGGATACAGATCAGAACCTCACGTCGGACCTGCTGCTGCCCGATGATGACACGTCCGACCTGTTCATCCAGGCGAGCGACCAGGGCGGCGGCCTCTTCGAATTTCGACATCGTGGCAAGCTAATGCGGCATTGGCGCGGCGGGCCAGTGCCGGGCCGGTCGCGCAACGATACACCGCTGTGCTCAGCCGTCGCGCAGTGCGACGCCCGGGTCGATGCGCGACGCACGAATCGCCGGCACCCAGCACGCGGCTATACCGACTACCGCCATGAGGGCGGCGACGCTGCCGAGGGTGGCCGGATCGTGCGGCGCCACATCGAACAACAGACCGCGGATCAGTCGCGCGAGTGTGAGGGCGCCGATGATGCCGGCGGCCAGGCCCAGCGCGACCAGCAACCCGCCCTCTGACAGGATCATGCGCTGCACTCTGCCGGAGTCCGCGCCGAGGCTCATCCGAACGCCTATCTCGTTCGTCCGCGCGCTGACGGAGAAGGCGAGCACCGCGGCGATACCGATGGACGCAACAATGAGTGCAAGCAGGCCGAACGAACCGACGAGCATTGCGTTGAGGCGCCGCGGCCCTACGCTCTCATCGCGAATCTGCTCGAGCGTCAGCACGTTCTCGATCGGCTGCCGCGGCGCGATCGTGCGCACGATCCGTGTCGCGGCCGGTGCGAGCGACGCCGCATCGCCGAGCGAACGGATCACGAGGCCGCCGGACGGAAACGCTTCCTGCGCGAAGGGCATGAACATGACCGGCAGCGCCGGCGCGTCCAGCCCGCCATCCTTCGTATCGCCCACGACGCCGACGACCGTACGCCAGTCGCCGGATACCGGGATGAACTCGAGCACCGATCCGGTCCAGGCAACCTGCCGCCCGATCGGGTCGTCGCCGGGGAAGAGCTGATCGGCGAGCGTCTGGTTGAGGACGGCGACGCGTGCGCCACCCGGCCGGTCCGTTGCCGCGAACTCGCGGCCCCGCAGCAGCGGTATCCCCGCGGCACTGAAGTAGTCGGGGCCGGCCGTCCGGTACTCGGCGCGCGGTATCGCCTGCCCGGGTACGAGCGCCTGGCCCTCCGCCTTGACCTCGAGCTGGAAGCCCGCTGTGCGCAGCGGCACGGTGGAGCCGAACGCGACCTGCCGTACGCCCGGCAGTGCCGCCAGCTCGTCGTGCATCTGCTGGTACATCGAAACGGCCAGGTCAGTGCTCTGCGCGCCGAAGTCTATGGGCACTTCCATCGTGAGCACGTTCTCGGGATCCAGCCCCGGATCGACCAGCGAGAGGCGCTGCATCGTGCGCGTGAGCAGGCCCGCACCCGTCAGCAGCACGATCGAGACGGCGATCTGCGCGATGACGAGCGCCTGCTGCAGGCGCTGCCGCCGCACTCCCGTTGTGGTGCGCTTTGCACCCGCGGCGAGTGACGCGCCGAGCGTGTGCTCACGTGCGAGCTGTGGCGCCCAGGAGAGCAGCACGGCAACGCCGACGACGAGCAGAAACGTGAAGGCGAGCACGACGCCGTCCACCTGGATCTCGCCCGCGCGCGGACTGAAGCGGGCGGCGAACGCGACGAGCATCCCGACGGCTCCGAACGCGACGATCAGTCCGAGCGCGCCGCCGAGACCGGCGAGCACCAGATTTTCGGCGAGCAGGAGCCGGCGCAACCGGGCCGTGCCCGCGCCGAGCGCCGCGCGCACGACCAGCTCGTGATCACGCCGGACGTTCCGCATGAGCGTCAGGTTCGCGACATTTGCGCACGCGATCACCAGCACGAACGCGGCTGCGCCCATCAGCAGCAGCAGCGTCAGCCGCGCCCGCTGTCCGAGCACTTCGTGGAATGGAGTCAGGATCACGCGATGGTTCGAGCCGGCGTCATACGCCTCGGGATACTCGTTGCGCGCTCGCCCTGCGATCGCCTCGACTTCCGTGCGTGCCTGCTCGACCGAAGCGCCGGGCGCCAGCCGCGCGATCATCTCGGTCATGCGATGCGTCCTGCCGGTCACCATCGTAGCGCTCAGATGATGCTCGCTGTTCACGAGATTCATGAGTGCGTCGATGGGGGATGGGAAGTGAGGCGCTGGCTCCAGCACGCCGACGACCTGCACGGCGCGGCCACCCACGATCAGCGAGCTGCCGACGAGCGCACTGTCCCCGCCGAATCGCTGCTCCCAGTAATCGTGCGTCAGCATGATCACCGGATCAGCGCCGGGCCCGTCATCGCGCTCGTCGAAGCGGCGACCGAGGACCGGCGCCAGCCCCATCACTTCGAAGTAGTTGCCGGTCACCAGTCCGACATCGATTCGGACCGCGTCCGTTTCGCCCAGCAGGCTGAACGTCATCGGGGAATACTCGGCGATGCCGGCCAGCGCCGTCGTTGCTGCGCGGAAATCCTCGATCTCGGGCACGGAGAACAGCACGTTCTCGCCGCCGGGCCCTTCCACGGAATGGCGCAGATACATCAGGCGGTCGCCGTCCTGGTGCGGGAGCGGCCGCAGCAGGACGCCGCGGACCACGCTGAAGACCGCCGTGTTGGCGCCGATGCCCAGCGCCAGGGTCAGCACGACGGCGGCAGTGAAACCGCGGGAGCGCGACAGGCTGCGGACGGCGTACCTGAAGTCACGCATGGGGCCTCGTGAATGGGGAGTGTCGGTCGGGGTGCCGGTGCTCCAACGTTGCTCGCCGTGGAGCGCTGCGCAAGAACCGAGGGCCGCTTCGCCGCGGCCCGCGTCGCCGCACCGCTTGCCGCGCGCCCGGCGGGCCCTTCACTTGTGTGCGTGAATTCGAACCGCACAATGCGAGAGCCGATGAATGACCTGACCGCGTGGAGCGGCCCGTACGGCGGCGTTCCGCCGTTCGACCGGATAGACACAGCGGCGTTCGAGCCGGCGCTGGAAGCCGCCATGGCGGCGAACCTGGAGGAAATCGATCGGATCGCCGGCGACCCGTCGCCGCCGACGTTCGCCAACACGGTCGCGGCGCTGGAGCGGAGCGGTCGGGCGCTGGACCGGGCGGCGACCATCTACGGCGTGTGGAGCTCGAACATGAGCACCCCCGCGTTTCAGGCGGTGGAGCGGGAGATGGCTCCGCGCATGGCTGCCTTCTCCGACCGGATCACGCAGAACGACGCGCTGTTCGAGCGGATTGCGCGGGTGTACGAGGCACGCCAGGACCTGACGCCCGAGCAGCAGCGGCTCACCTGGCTGTACCACACGAACTTCGTGCGCGCCGGCGCCGCCCTCGAGACAGCCGCCAAGGCCCGCCTGTCCGGGATCAATCAGTCGCTGGCCCGCCTGTTCACGCAGTTCAGCCAGAACCTGCTCGAGGACGAGACGCGTTTCCGCCTGGTGCTCGAGCATGAATCGGAGCTGGCCGGACTGCCCGATTCTCTGCGGCATGCTGCGGCCGATGCAGCCACCGACGCCGGCCTGGCGGGCAAGTGGGTGATCGGCAACACACGCTCGTTCATCGAGCCGCTCCTCACGTACGCGGATGACCGTTCGCTGCGCGAGCGTGCGTGGCGCATGTGGTCGAGTCGCGGCGACAGCGGCGACGAGCACGACAACGGCGCGATCGTCACCGGGATCCTGCGGCTGCGCGCAGAGCGGGCGGACCTGCTGGGCTACGAGACACACGCGCACTGGCAGCTCGAGCATTCCATGGCCCGCCAGCCGGAGCGCGCGCTCGAGCTGATGCGCGCCGTCTGGACGCCTGCCGTCGCTCGCGTGGCCGGGGAAGTACGCGACATGCAGGAGGTCGCACGCGCCGCGGGCCACGACATCGACATCGAGCCGTGGGACTATCGCTACTACGCCGAGAAGGTGCGTCGTTTGCGCTATGGGCTCGACCAGAACGAGGTGAAGCAGTACCTGCAGCTCGACAGGCTGCGCGACGCGATGTTCTGGGTCGCGGGCGAGCTGTTCGACCTCACGTTCAGCGCCGTCGACGAGGTCCCGGTCTATCACCAGGACGTTCGCGTCTGGGAGGTGACGGACGCGCGCACACAAGCGCACGTCGGCCTCTGGTACTTCGATCCGTACGCGCGTCCGGGCAAGAGGTCGGGCGCGTGGATGGCCGCGTACCGCACGCAGGAGCGCTTCGACGGCGCCATCACGACCATCGTCTCCAACAACTCGAACTTCGTGCCTGGCGCGCCCGGCGAGCCCGTCCACATCTCGTGGGATGACGCGACGACGCTCTTCCACGAGTTCGGCCACGCCCTGCATGGTCTCCTCTCCGCTGTCATGTACCCGTCGCTGTCCGGCACTGCGGTGGCGCGCGACTACGTCGAGTTTCCGTCGCAGCTGCTCGAGCACTGGCTGTCCACGCCCGAGGTGCTGCAGCGGTTCGCGACGCACGCCGTCACGGGAGAGCCGCTGCCGGCGATGCTCGTCGAATGCATCGAGCGCACTGCAACCTTCAACCAGGGATTCGCGACTGCGGAGTACCTGGCCAGCGCGATCGTGGACATGGAGCTGCACCTGTCGGAGAACCGTGACATCGACCCGGCGGCCTTCGAGCGGGACACACTTGCGCGGATCGGCGCGCCGCACGAGATCGTGATGCGCCACCGGACGCCGCAGTTCCAGCACGTTTTCGGCAACGACGGCTACTCGGCGGCCTACTACAGCTACCTGTGGGCGGACATGCTCACGGCGGATGCGTATGGCGCGTTCACCGAGGCCGGCGGTCCCTACGACCGTGCAGTAGCGCAGAGGTTGCGCGAGCACGTGCTGGTCGCTGGCAACACGGTCGATCCCGCTGCCGCGTATCGCACGTTTCGCGGCCGCGACGCCGGCATCGAGCCGCTGCTTCGGAAGCGGGGTCTGAATGGGTGAGCCGGGCTGGCTGCGCGCGCTGGCCGCGGCACCCCCCTTGCGCTGGACACGTACACCAAGGAAAAACGGAGGTGTGGTTGATCCGCACGAAGACGGCCTGGTTGATCGTGGGAAGCGGTGCGGCGGCGCTCGGCGGATTTGCCGTGCGGCGCAGCCTGGAAGAAGCGTGGAAGCTGGCGAAGCATGAGGATCCGCCGCTCGATCCCAGTTCGTGGGACGTGGAGTGGAAGGACGCGATCATCTGGACCGTCGCGACCGGCGTCGCCATGGGCCTCGGCAGGCTGCTCGCGAGGCGCGGCGCCGCCGCCGGCTGGGAGCGGCTCACCGGCTCTGCCCCGCCGGGCTGACGGACCGGCGGGGCGGCAATGACGACCGCGCCGCAGCGACGCCCGCTCTCGATCACGCCAGCCGGCATCATGGGCACGATGCTCGTCGCAGCGGTCGTGCTCGTATGCCTGCGTCTCGGATTCTGGCAGCTGGCGCGTCTCGACGAGAGACGTGCCCTGAACTCAGGCATCGCCGCCCGTCTCGATGCGCCACCGATCGATGACGTTTCCGCGCTCTCCGACACCGCGGGCCTGTTCTATCGCATCATCACCGCGACCGGCCTCTACGACAACGCCCGCTCGATCATCTTTCCCGGGCGCAGCCGCCGCGGCCTGCCCGGCGTGTACCTGCTGACGCCGCTGCGTGTGAGCGGCCGCAACGACGCCGTGCTGGTCAACCGTGGCTGGGTCCCCTCCGCGGATGCGGCGACGGTGGACATCGATGCGTTCGCACGCATCGAGCCGGTCACGGTGAGCGGACTGCTGCTGCCGTTCCCTGACAGCACGCGGTCACTCGCACCCGGGGAGCGCGTGCGCGACGACGGCGGCTTCCGTCGCGTCTGGTACGCCGTGGACGAGCGCGAGCTGCGCTCGCAGTTCCCGTACGAGCTGCTGCCTGCCACCATACAGCAGCTGCCGGATTCGCTGCTGCCTGCATCAGCGGCTCCTGCTGAAGCAGAGACGGCGTCCCGGTTCCCGGCGCCACTCGAGCCGCCGCCGCTGTCGCAGGGGCCACACCTCGGCTATGCGCTGCAGTGGTTCAGCTTCGCGCTGATCGGCATCATCGGCTGGCTGGCGCTCGTGCTGCAGGGGCGGTCGCCCCGGCGCAGCGCTCCGCCCGCCGTCATCGCTGCACTGCTGCTGCTCTCGTCCGCAGAGCCCGCACTGGCGCAGCTCCGGCCGCTCGAGGGTCTGAACTGGCGTGTGTTCGACGAGGATGTGCGTTTCGTCGCAACCGTGGGGACGGGCGTGTTGTGGTCGCAGCCGGCGCCGCTCGCGGGCACCGAGGGCCGTCTGCTCGAGATCGGGAATTACGGTCTCGCGTTCCGTTCCGGCCGCATCGCGGTCGAAGCATCCGGCACTGCCGTCTGGCGGCTGCGGGAGGACGCGATCACGCACGCGCCGGCAGCCGGCGTGCGGGCGGCCCCGGACGGTGTGCGGCAGGACGTGGGCGTGGCCATGGCGTCCGCGAGCCTGCGCCTGTCGCCGTCCAGCTGGCCGGCAGATGTCGTCGTGCGATTCGGCGCGACGATCCCGACCACGAGCGATGAGAGCGGCCTGGACCGCGACCGCACGGATGTCTTCGCGCTGGTTGGCGCGCGCTACCGCACGGGCGGGCTGTCGCTGACTCTGGAGAACGGCGTCGGCATCAACGGCACGCTGGCCGCCGAGTACCCGCAATCGGATGTCTGGACCTACGCGTATGGCGCCGGCTACGACTTCGGTCTCGTGCGCGCAGCAGTGGGCTTCGTCGGCAGGCAGGACGGCCACAGCTGGATAGTGCGCGGCAACGAGGATCTGCGTGAGCTTCGCGTCGGCTTCGACGCGGGCGGCCGTTACTGGCTGGGCGTACGCTACATCCGCGGACTGTCGGAGCACTCGCCGGATCACGGCGTGCGCATCGCATTCGGCTTCGCTGCCAGCGGCTGATCGGCTGGAGCGGCTTTATGCGCTGTCGGGGAAACCCGGCACCTGCAGCACCTGCCGCGCCTGCCACAGGTGCCGCCGCGCATGGGCGAGGTTGATGGCGGCGGCTCGACCCGCCTCATGGTCCTGACGCGCATCTTCGGCGGCGGATTCATCGTCTTGACGAACCAGCTCGAGAACGCGCCTTCGCGGTAGGGGCGCGCGCCGGCGGCCAGCCTCTCCCGCGCCTCGCTCATCATGCGGTCGATGCCTTCCGGGTACAGCTGCAGCGTTCGCGTGACGTGGTCGAGGCACTGGCCGATCGACCAGCGGCCGGGCGACGGCTGCCAGTTCAGCTGCCCGGCCGTCAGGCCGTCCGTCAACGCGCGCGCATCCAGCCGTAGCGCATCGAGCTCTTCCAGCCATCCGCGGAGCACCGGATCCGCGACCACTGGCGTCACGCTGCGTTCCTTGCCGCGATCGCATCCAGCCGCGCGCGAATCAACGATGGCGGAAGCCAACGTCCGTCGATCATCACGCCTGCGTTGCGCTCTATCGCGCGCACGTCGTCCAGCGGGTTCGCTTCGAGCAGCAGCAGGTCCGCGTTGCGACCCACGGCCACGGTACCGGCGCGGTCTTCGGTGCCGAAGAACCGTGCGACGTTGACCGTGCCGGTGCGCAGCACCTGGTACGGCGTCATGCCGACCTCTACCATCACGGGTAGCTCGCGGTGCAGCGAAAAGCCCGGCACACTGAACAGCTGCGGCGCGTCCGTGCCCATGAGAATGAGAACGCCCTCGTCGCTCATCGTCTTCAGCAGCTCGTTGCGGAGCCGTACTTCGCGGGCCGCGGCTGCGGCGTCGGCGCCCGAATGCGTGCCCCCGACCTGGCGTACCCAGCCGTCGATGGTGGCGCGCGGCATGTAACGGTTCTCCGGCCGGTCGATCATCGTCCCGGGCGCACGCGCGCCGAGCAGCACCTCCCACAGGATCTGCGTCGGCACGACGGCCACGCCCGCTTCGCGTGTCGCCCGCGCCATGGCGCGCATCTTCTCGTCGGTCACCGGCTCCATGTCGGCGATGTAGTCGTCGAGATGGTCGATCGTGCTCTGCTTCGCCGCGAGCGCGCCAGCGACGCCGACGTGCTCCGAAACGTGGCCGCCCCATGGCAGACCGACTTCCCGCGCCGTCCGCGCGATCGCAGCATACGCCTCGGCGCTCAGCCCCTCGTGGACCTTCAGCAGGTCGAACCCTGCCGCCTTTGCTTCGCGCACGAGCCGCTCCGCCGCAGCCGCGTCCGGCACGTTGTTCCCGGACAGCGGTGGTGCCGCCAGCCACATGCGCGGACCGATCAGCGAGCCTTCCCGGATCCTGCGGTTCAGCTCGAGCTGGCTCGGATGCCCCTGCATTCCGCGCACGGTCGTGGCGCCGGCAGCGACGTACAGGAACAGCACGTCCTCGGCGGTGCTCGCGTTCGCGCCCGGGATGTGCCCGTGCATCTCGGCCAGCCCGGGCATCAGGTAGCGTCCCCCGCCCTCGATCCGCTGCGCGCCGGCCGGCACTTGCGTGGACGTTGCCGGGCCGACCGCGACGATTCGCCCATCCCGGACCACGACCGTGTGATCGGTGAGGACACGCTCGCTGTCCATGGGTACCACATTCACGTTCGTGAACGCGTAGACGCCGCGCTCGGGCACCTGCGCCTGCACGGCGGTTGCGTGACCGGCATTGTAAGTGAGCGCCAGGGCAGCGGCTGCTGCCAGGGCAGCGGCGGCAACGCCGCGTACGGCCGGAATGCGAGCTGCAGACATGTCCATCCTCCGGAAGGGTGGGTTGGTCCGGTCACGATGCTCCGCTCCGTGGCCGCGCGTCAACCCGGCAGGGACCGTGTGATCTGCTCACCCGTCGCCGTGAACAGCAGCACCCGCTCCGCGACCGGCTCACCGGTCAGCCGTTCCCAGGCTGCCGCATACAGGTGGAGCTGAGCCTCATACTGCTGCAGCAGATCGAGCGGGACGGCGGAGCCCGCAGCATCGCTCTTGTAGTCGACGAGTACCCACCCGCCCGGTTCCCGGAACAGCAGATCGATTCTCCCTTCGACGAGCTCGACGACCTTGGCGACGTCGGCCACGGCAACCGCGTCGGTCCGCGGACCGACCGCGCTGCCGGCAGTCCAGGCGATGCGTGCATACTCGGCCGCGGAGAAGCAGACGGCGAAGGGCACCTCGATGAGTCGCCGCTCGACGCGCGTCGAACGCTGCCAGACCGCAGACCCGCGCACGGACGCAACAACCGCGAGCAGCTCTGCCAGCTCGCGCGGCTCACCGGTCTCATCGACCGGCCGCTCGAGCGCGGTCAGAATATTCCGGCATCCGAGCGCGAGCTCGTCCTCGTCCGCACCCCGGGCGGCGGCCTCGAGCGCCGCGTGCACCGCCGACCCCCAGTCGGTTCCGCGCGCGGCCACCCCACCAGCGTGGGCGGCCGTCCCGGAATGCTGCACGTCCGGATCATGGTCGGCAGTGCTGGATCGATGGCCTTCGCTGAGGACCTTCTTCCGCGCCGTAACCGCGGCGGCGCGGTAGGTGGGTAGCGCGTGCAGTGCGCGGGCCGCGTCGGTCCGCGCAATTCTGGCGCGCATCTCATCGGCGGAGGTCTCGAGTTCCTCGCGCGCCGCGCGGCGGGGCTGCGGCAGTGTGATACGCGCGGCATTGTGCACCAGCCACTCATGGAAGGAGCGCCACTTCGAGGGGCTGTGGCCGTTGTACGCGCAGGCCACGATGAGCTCGTCCGCGGCGCGGGTTGCTGCGACGTACAGCAGCCGATCGTTTTCGGCCAGCCGGAACTGCTCTTCGATCGCCACGTGCTCGTCCCAGTCGGCCGGCTGTGCCAGTGTCACGCTCGTGTTGCGGGTCTTGCGCGTCGTCACCGCCGCGTAGCCGAGAGCGCGGCCGGTCTCGTCTCGGACGACGCGCGAGCTCGGGAGCGGTGACCAGTCGCCGAACGGCATTGCGAGCACGACGACTGCTGCCTCGAGTCCCTTTGCCTTGTGCAGGTTCATCACGCGCACGACATCGGCGCGGCCGGGCTCGAGTGGTGCTTCGCTTTCGTCTTCGTCGAGCGCCGCGTCGAGCGCCGCCAGCGCACCGGTCAGCGACGAATCCCCGTTCACGCAGGTTGCTCGCACGGCTTCCACGACGAACAGCAGCGCGCCCGCGCGGCTTTCGCCGAGTTCGCCCGCCGCGGCGAACGGCAGCGCACCGAGCGTGTCCACGATCTGCTGCACTGCCACGTCCGCCGGATGATCGCGAGTCAGGAGCCAGAACCCGTGCAGCGTGCGTAGCGCGTGCTCGACGGGAGTTGCCGCATCGTCCCAGTCCCGCGTGAAGCCGAACGACGCGCGCACTTCGCGTTCGATACCCGGCCTCCATTTCTCGACGTGCTGTACCAGCTGTTCATAGTCGAGACCAAAGAACAGCCCGACCAGCACGGCGAGCGTCAGCGTCGGGTCACCCGGATCGGACAGCGCGTGCAGCAGCAGGCGCAGCTCCGCAAGCTCTACATTGTCCGGTCCGCCGACGCCAGCGCCCGTGACCTGGACGGGGATGTTGCGCGCCTCCAGTGCGGACGCGTATCGCGCCAGCCATTTCGTCGTCGGCGTCAGCACCAGGAAATCGCCGGCTCGCCGCTCGCCGCCTGCAATCCGGTCGGAGATGTACGTCGCCAGCCGCTCCGAGTCCTGCTTGGCCAGGTGCGGCACGCGACCGTGCACCGGGTTGTCGAGCTCGTACCACAACACACCGGCCGCGGGGTCCTCGGGCATCTGCACCGACAGCGGCGCGAACCGCGCCTGCAGCGCCGTGCTCTCCTGCGGGAAGCGACGCTCGAACACATCGTTCACGAAGCGCTCGATCGGCTTGCGCGACCTGAAATTCGATGTCAGCTCCACCACCGCGCCGAACGACTCGAACCTGCGCTTCACCTGCTGGTACAGCATCATGTCGGCACGACGGAACCGGTAGATGCTCTGCTTGGGGTCGCCGACGACGAACAGTGCCCCGGGGCGGGGTGTGAGATGACGCCATGACGCGGCGCCCGAGGGAGCGGAGCGACCGAGGAAGGCTCCGTGCCACGGCGGCCGCCAGTCGGGCGGCGCCGCAATGCCGGGCGTGTCGGAGAAAATGTCCAGCTCCTCGTCGGACGCGAGCAGGAACAGCACTTCCGCCTGGATCGGGTCGGTGTCCTGGAACTCGTCGACGAGCAGAAACCTGTACCGGTCGCTCAGCTCGCGGCGCGCGGGCGCGCTCTCGCGCAGCAGCCGCGCCGCGAGCATCAGCAGGTCCTGGAAGTTCAGCGTGCCTGCGCGAACGCGCGCCTCCTGGTACGCGGCAGCAGCCGCGCGGGCGAACCGCAGCGCAATCGGATAGCGGTACGCCCACCACTGCCGCAGCAGCGTGTTGACCGCACCACCCTCCGCGAACAGCGCGGTGAGCTCCGCCTGGATCTCCCTGGCCGCGCCTGCATCGGCCCACTTCTTCTTCGCTGCGCGAAACGATCCCGGTCGGAGCTCGGCCAGGATGTCGAACAGTCGTGCGTCGTCGGCCCAGCCAATGACGAAGCGGTGGAAGCGCAGCATGCGGAGCGTCGCCTGCAGCGCGTCCCAGCCGCCGGCCGGCTCCTCCTGCGGCAGGTGAGTCGCCGCGCCGTTCATGATCTGCTCGATGCGACGGCGGATGAACGACGCGTCCGGCCGCGGAGCATCCTCCGCCGGGTACTCCACGTCCGGCTGGCCGACGAGCTCGTCGAACAATGCGGTGAGCGACTCCGGCGACAGCCCCGCCCGCCGCAGTGCCTCCAGGCCGGCATCATCTTCCGCGGCGAGACGCTCGACGTGCGCCTGCCAGAAGCTGCGGCGCAGCCGCGTCTCCTCGGCGCCCAGCGTTTCGCGGAAGGCCGGATCCAGGCCGGCGTCGAGCGGCCGTTCGCGGAGCAGCCGCGCGCAGAACGCGTGGATCGTACCGAGGAACGCGCTGTCGATCTCGCGCAGCGCAACATCGATCCGCGTCGCCGTTTCGCGATCTCCCGACGCGAGCGCGCCGCGCAGGTCCCGCTCGAGCGCAGTCTGGAACCGCTCGCGCAGCTCGGCCGCCGCCTTGCGCGTGAAGGTGACCGCGGCGAGCTGACCGACTGTTGCGGTTCCGGTCCGTACGAGCGCTACCATCCGGCCAACCATCGCCGTCGTCTTGCCAGCGCCGGCACCGGCCTCGACGAGCAGGTTGGTCGTCAGGTCGGTGCCGATACGCTGACGCGCAGCGCCGTCCGGCAGCCCGACCGCGGCCGGTGTCGCGTCGCGCGGGTGCGGCGCAGCGAACAGGTTGAGCTGGTCCACGGTCAACGCCTGATCCGCCGCATCAGCTCGGTCGGCTCGGACTCCGCGCCGCTCGACCATTCAGCGAGCTTCGACTCGACCTTGTCGTACGCGTCCACGCGCACGCGGCACGTCGCGGTATAGTCGCAGAACCTGCAGTCGTCGGCGGCATTGGTAGGAATGAACCAGCCGAGGGCAGCCATTTCCAGCAGGTCGGTCACGATCGCGAGCCCATCGCGCAGCACACGACGGTCATAGCGCGCACGATGGTTCTGGCTGTGCCGTGTCGGGAAGTGATACTCGGCACGCGCCACGGTCCTTGCGAACAACCGCTCGGCCGCCTCCGCGTACAGCGCATGCTGCAGCCGCCGGCCACCGTCGAACGCGCCGCTCCGGCCGGCGTAGCGCAGCGTGCCGCCCGTCTTGTAGTCGATCACGACCAGCCTGCCATCCGGCAGCATGTCCACTCGATCGATGGCACCCCTCAGCCGGATCGCGCTGCCGTCCGGCAGGCGCAGCTCGAGCGGCTCGTCAGCATGGCCGAAGCTGCGTTCGAGGGCGACGATGCTGCGGCCAGCTTCGCCGAGATCTTCTCGCACCATGGCGACGAAGGCACGCGCGTCCTCGCGCAGACCCGCGCACTCCGATTCGAGGATCGCCGCCCCCGGTACGGTAGTCACCTCGAGTTCCGCGGCGATCAGCGATTCCAGCGTATCCAGCGCAAGCGCTTCGAACGCGTCGGCGTCGATCGACACCGGCGTTGCCGCGGCCTGCCGCAGCGTGCGATCGTACAGCTCGTGCATCAGCCTGCCCTTCTCCACAGGCGACAACCACGCATCGGGCGCGTGCTGCGGATGCTGCGGCTTTCGCACGTGAAGCACATGTCGCAGCAGGTAGCGGTGCGGGCAGCTGCCGAGTGTCTGCAGCTCCGTCGCCGATACGACGCGCCCGGCGTCCTCGCGGAGGTCGAGCGATGGACGCGGTGAGATCATGCCCAGGTGCGCGTTGGGAACCGGGCTCCGGTACCGCGCTTTCCACGCGCCGACGCCCGCGGCCAGGTTCGGGTACACGGAGCACACCGCGGTCACGCCCCGGCGCAGTGCGCCACGCACGTCGCCACTCTCGTCATGCGACAGCGCGTGCAACCATACGTCGTCGCCGTCCAGCAGCGCTGCACCGCGCGGCACTGCTGAAGCCGCCGGTGTCAGTCGTGCGTGCAGCGCCTCGTAGTCCGCCGTCGCATTGCCCGAGAGCAGGCGGTGCACCTGCAGCATCTCGGGCGCCGGCGCGAGCGCACGGCCCTCGACCGCGTTCCACGTTGCGTAGCTGAACGTGACGCGGCCGCGCAGTCTCGCGGCCAGCGCCGCGAGCCCGAAACGCTTCTCGTCGATGCGCTCCGCTGCTGTCGGCAGCGCGGGCATCCGCTGGCCCGCCGTCAGCCTGCGACGGTCGTCATCGACCAGCAGTGCGTCGCCGCCGCCGGCGCCCGGAAACCGCGCGGCATCGAGACCGACGACGAACGTTGCCCTGCGACCCGTATAGCCGCCGTCGCCGAACCCGCTCAGATGCAGGTGCCCGCCCGCGGAGGCGCTCACGCCCGCTCCGTCCGCCGGCGATGTCCCGGTGAGCCGCGCCAGCAGCACCGCTATCGCGCCATCGATCGTGGTGTCACGCGGCAGCGCATTTGCGATGCGCTCGGCTCTATCGCGCAGTCGCTCTTTCGCAGCAGCATCCGCGGCGTTTCGCACGGGCACCTGCTCCAGCATCACGAGGACACCGCGCGCCAGTTCGGCCGGCGAGGTTCGCGTCGTCTCGGCCTCGCCGCCTCCGGCGTCGGGCAGTGCGTCGAGCAATGGTCGCACCACGGCTGCGAGGGCCGCCAGCTCGGCGGCGGCCCGCTCGTCGGCGATTGCCCCGTCCTCCCGTGACGCCGTCGGCTGTGAAGCGGCGCGCTCACTGACGGCGCGCGCGAACGCCGCTTCGTAGCGGTACCGGCCACGCCCGATGCGGAGCGCGCGCAGCCGCCGGGCCAGCGCCATGCCGGTGGCGTCCCCGGCCGGCGCGGCGAGGTCACCACGCTCGAGCATCTGACGCAGCAGCTCCGCCGGCAGGCCGAGACCCACCCATTCCAGGTATTTCGCGACGGCGCGTCCCGGCCTCGTGCGCGTGATCGGCAGACCCGACGACAGTGTGATCGGAATACGGAGCCGCTGCGCGAGCCCGTCGAGCGCGATGCCATAGACTGCGGCGTCAGACGCCACGATCTCGACTTCATCCCAGCGAAGCCCTGCCGCGATCACCCGTCGCAGCACCTCACGCAGCTCCGCATCGACCGATGTCGCCGAGAACAGATCGATCGCAGGCTCTTTGCCCGTCGCGGCGATATCTGCGTCGTGCAGTGGTCGAGCGGCCGGATCGTGAAGCCAGGTGAGCGCGCCGGTGGGGTGCGGCTCGAGCTGCCGGTGCAGCACGGCTGGCGGCACTGCCATGCCGATCACCGGGTCGGCCGCGAGTGCCACGGCGCCGTGCGCCAGCAGCAGCTCCAGCAGACGACCGGTGAGGCCGCGCATGCTCTGACCGGGCATGATCAGGACGGGGCCCTGACGCTCGACCAGGCCGGGATCCGCTTCGAGCCGCGCAATGGCTTCTGCCAGAATGCCGGCCGCGTCCGCGCGATTCGATGTCCGCAGCAGCCGGTCATACTCCGCCATGATGCGCGCGATCTGCACGCGCTTGTCCTCATCGCGGAACCGCACCCGTTCGAGGTCATCGGCGCTCAATCCCGCCATGCGCAGGGCATGCACGGAGCTTGCGACCGCCTGTCGCAGCCCGGGCCCTTCGGACAGCTCGGCGAGCCTGCCGTCCGCGCCGGCAAGCACGGTGTCGATCGCCTCATCGAGCATGCCGAGCTCAGCGAACTCATCGGCGACGCGCTGCCCGCGCGAGCTGGCCCCGGCGAGCGCGAGATCCTCGGCCAGCCTGAGCGGCGTGGTCACCTCCACGTTCGTCCACGCGACTCCGTCCAGGGCCAGGGCGCGCAGCAGCTCGCGGCCATGGCCTGGCTGACGACATACGAGCAGCTTGCGATCGTACGGATGCCTGATGGCGACGGCTGCGAGCTCGCGCAGTGGGTTCAACGGTAACCGGCGCGTGGAAGGTGAGCGGATCCGCTCCAATATACATATACTGCGCGAATGACTGCACCGCTGCCCGAGCGCGCTCGCGCGGACGCCGGCGCGATCCTGCGCGCGGCCATTGCCGCGGCCGATGCTGCGCCTCTCACAACAGCTGCGCTGACGCGTGCGCCGGAGCTGGGCGACCGCTCACGCATCCACCTCGTCGCGGTCGGCAAGGCCGCGGCGTCGATGGCCGGGGCTGCACTCGACGTGCTGCACCCGCGCGTCGGCGCCGCCCTGGTGATCGTGCCGCGTGGCACGTCGATGCCCCCATCGCGACGGCACGGTCGCGCCCGCGTGCTCCACGCCTCACACCCTCTCCCCGACTCGGCAAGCCTCGCCGCGGGCCTTGCGATCGAGCGGCTGCTCGCGGCATCCGATGGCCGCGATATGCTGCTCGTCCTGATCTCCGGCGGCGCGTCTTCGCTCACCGTCCTGCCGCGCGACGGCATCGGCGTAGACGCGTACGCCGACTGTGTCGATCACCTGCTGCGCGCCGGCGCGGACATTGACGAGATCAACGCTGTTCGCGCCCACATCGACAGGCTGAAGGGCGGCGGCCTCGCCCGTTTGGCCGGCGCCGTGCCCGTGCTGGGGCTGGTGCTGTCGGATGTCGTGGGAGACCGGGTCGAGATCATCGCATCGGGACCCCTGTCGCCCCGTACTGCGACCGCCGGCGACGCGATGACGGTGCTGAACCGGCTCGGCCTGTGGGATGCGTGCGATCCGGCCATCCGGTCGTGCCTGCAGCACGCTGCCGCGCAGCCTGCCACGTCCGAGGTCGCGGGTGGAAGAGACAACGTGCGCGTCGTGGTGATCGGCAACAACGAGGTGGCTCGCGACGGCGCCGCGGCAGCCGCCACGCGCCTGGGCTACCGCGTCGTCAGCAGAGCTGAGCCAGTGACGGGCGAAGCGCGCAATGCGGGCGCGCTGCTGGCTCTCGAGGCGCTGCGCATGCAGGAAGCGCTGGAGGTCGGAGCCCCACCGGTCTGCCTGGTCACGGGCGGCGAGACGACGGTGACCGTGCGGGGCAGGGGGACCGGCGGTCGCAATCAGGAGCTGGTGCTGGCCGCCGCGATCGCGCTGCGCGGCGCGCGCGGAATCACGATCGGCTCGATCGGCACCGACGGCATTGACGGACCGACCGATGCGGCCGGGGGCGTTGCGGATGCCGCCACGCTCGAGCACGTCCGTACACTCGGATACGACCCGGCGACGTCGTTGCTCGACAACGACTCGCATACGCTGCTGCGGGCGGGCGGCGCGACGCTCGTTACCGGACCGACCGGCACGAACGTGCTGGATGTGCAGGTGGCGCTCGTCCACACCGCCGGTTCTAGGGTGCCGGCTGCGGGTAGTCGATGATGGACGCGCTCTCGATGCGATCCAGGTTCGGGTAGCGGCGCGACAGGTACTCGTTGCCGTGCGAGAGCATGCAGCCATAGGCCGGGCCGGTGCCCTGCGGCTGCAACTCGCCGTAGCCGCTGTGCAGGCGCAACAGCGCGTCCATGCCATTGACGACCCGCCCGATCGGCGCGAAACCCTGCTGGTCCAGGATCTCGTTGGGGCCGTAGTTCACGAACACCTGCGTGGTACGGGTGTTCGGCCCCGCCATCGCGAACGCGACGGTGCCCGCCTCGTTCAGAACGAGCTGCGGGTCGTCCGGTATCGTCTCGTCCTGCCAGAGGCGGTCGAGCGGCGGGCGGCCGCTCAGGCCGAACTGCACCGCGAAGCCGGGCAGCACGCGAAAGAACTGGGACGCGTCATAGAACCCGTTCCGGGCAAGGTTGTAGAAGCGGTACGCGCCGAGCGGCGACCACTCCCGTATCACGCGGATCACGACCTGGCCCTCCGTCGTCTCGAGCACCAGATCGAATGAATCGGGCGGCACCACCTTCAGGTCCGGTGAGTCCGGATTCAGCAGCGGGTGTCCGACCGGAACGTCGGACCGCGGCGGCTCGCCGCCGCACATGCCGGCGTCATCGCCGCACGAAGCGAGCACGACGGTCGCAAGGATGAGCAGAGTTCTCATGCACCGATATTAAGCTGAGGTGCCCCCCACCGAAACCGGGTGTCCCGAACCTGCGTAGAGCTGACGTCGATCGCAGGCTCCCCTTCAGGTACCGGTTTCATGCGACGCTTCCTGTTCCTTGCCACCGCGTTCCTCGTCGCAGCACCCGCACGTTCACAGCAGCTGCCGTTGCCGGACACACATTACGCAGCAGACGCGTTCCTGGATGCCGGCGCGGCCGTCCTGATGAACAACGCCCGGGACGTCCGAGCGCGGACCGACAGCTCGATCCGCAGCTACACCGCCGTCGTACGCAGCCGCTTTGCGGCTGGCCTGCGCATGCCGCTCAAGGATCGCACGCTGTACCGCCAGGAGAGCGCAGCGCGCGTCCGCTGGAGCCGCGACGCCGCAACCATCGTCCACCTGCTCGGTTCTCGCGAACAGCATCCCGGCGGCATCGAGGCGTCCACCAGCGGCTTCAGCATCGACGAGCTGTTCGACCCATCGCAGGACCGCATGTACTTCGGACTCGGCAGCACCGGCAGCAGCGACTCGACACGCAGCGACAACGACGACTTCTGGATCGAGCACCCGCTCGGCGATTCCGCCGAACGCTTCTACCGCTACCTCAGCGGCGACACCCTTACGATCACGCTGCACGGCGGCCGCGTCGTACGCGTCATCGAGCTCGTCGTCATTCCCCGCACCGACGACCCGCACACCGTCCGCGGCGCGCTCTGGACCGACGCCGCCAGCGGCGCCCTCGTGCGCGCCGCATTCCGCCTCGCCCGCAAGGTGGACATCCTGCGCGACATGGATGCGATCGACGACGACGATCTCGATGAGATGGAAAAGGTGCCCGGCTTCCTGAAGCCGATGGAGTTCGACATCTCGCTGATGACCGTCGAGTACTCGCTCTGGGAGCTCGACCACTGGCTGCCGCACTCCATGCGGATCGACGGCGTGATCCGCGCCGGCGTCATCTCCGCACCAGCCTCCGCTGCGCTCAGCTACGACATCGAGGATATCCTGCTCGACGGCGAAAGCAGCGTCACCGAGACCGAGATGGCGCTCCGCACTGCCGCCGAATGGGCGAGCGCCGGCGATCACACACGAGTCGAAAGGAACGAGGACGGGCGGCCGGTCATCGTGCTCGCGCCGACGGACACGACAGCGCTGCTCCGGAGTGAGCTGCTGCCGCCACCGATCTGGACGGACTCAGACGGCTTCCTGGGCGCCGACGAACTGCAGCGGATCGTGGACCGGATCGAGGACCTGCCCGGCCCGCAGAGCGCACTGCGCCCGCCGCTGCACGTTGGCTGGGGTTGGGGCGAGCCCGGCATGCTGCGCTACAACCGCGTCGAAGCTCTCTCGGTCGGCGCGCGCGTGACGCAGCCGCTTCCCGGCATCGCTCTGAGCGCGATTGCGAGGATCGGTGTCGGTGACCTGCATCCAAACGGAGAGATCGGCGCGAGGCGCGAGACGCTCGAGCGTACACTGGTGCTGCGGGCGTTCCACGCGCTGGCGACGACCGACATCGACGGAGCGGCGTTCGGCTTCGGCAACTCGGTGTCCGCGCTCCTGCTCGGCCGCGATGAGGGCGAGTACTACCGCGCGACCGGAGCGGCGCTGACATGGGCACCGCCGCCGCTGCGCCGCCAGTCGTGGGATCTGACCGGCTACGTCGAGGACCAGCGCGCCGTCGAGCGCAACACGGACGTCGCCGTACCGCGCCTCTGGGACGACGCAGTATTCCGCCCGAACATAGTCGCGGACCGTGCGCTGCAGTACGGCGCCGCACTGCGCTTTCGCCCATGGTGGGGAACCGAGTACGCGGCCCCGCAGTTCGGCATCGACGCACTGCTTCAGCCCGAGGCCGGCGACTACGAGCACGCGCGCGCCAGCATCACGCTGCGCGCTGCGGCACCGCTGTTCCGCGGCGTCCGCATCGGTCTCGAAGCCGCGGCCGGCAGCAGCGTCGGCGATGTGCCCGTCCAGAGGCTGTTCTACCTCGGCGGCGCGTCCACGCTGCGCGGCTACGAGCCGTCCACCGTATCCGGCACATCCATGGCGCGCGGCCGTCTCGAGCTCGCGCGCGCATACCCGTTCGCGAACCTCGCCCTGTTCTCCGACTGGGGCTGGGCCGGCGACCGCGACGACATCCGCAATGCGAACCAGCGGCTGGCCGTCGGCATCGGCGCGTCACTGCTGGACGGCCTCATCCGCATCGATCTCGCGCACGGCCTGCGCGAGCCGCGCGGCTGGCGCGTGGACCTGCACATGGATAGTCTGCTCTAGCCGAAGAGCTCGCGCTGCACCTTCAGCCGGTCCGGGTCTGCCGGCTCGACGCCGACCAGCTTCTGCAGCCGGCGCGCGCTGTCGGGGCTGTGGCCCTGGTAGTCGTTGTTGAAGTAGGCGTACGTCCGCGGCTGCTCGCCGGTCAGGATCAGCTCCGCCCACGCCGCGATGTCGGCATCGCGCTCCGCGACCAGCGACGACGTGATCTCCTGATGCCGCGGCGCGCCCAGCCAGCGCAGGTAGCGGAACGCGCCCGGCGCCTCCGCCGCAACCGCGAGCGCCTGCTCCGTGCGAAGCCACGGCCCGACGCTCACGGCCAGGCTGACGTCGAACTCACGCAGCAGGTCGAACGTCTGCTCATCGAACCATGCCGGGTCCCTGAACTCGACCGTGAACTCCAGCTCGCGCGGCAGCGCCCGCACGAATGCCTCGACCGCCCCGCGCTCGCGCACGCCCATGTCCGGCGGCAGCTGCACCAGCAGCGGCCCCAGCTTCTCGCGCAGCTCGCTCGCGCGGTCGCAGAACTCGTACAGCAGCTCGTCCGCACCGACGAGCCGCGCGTCATGCGTGATGTCGCGCGGCAGCTTGGCCGTGAAATGGAAATGCGCCGGCGTCCGCTCGTACCACGACGCGAACCGTCCCGCCGGCGGCATTGCATAGAACGTGGAGTCTACCTCGACAGTATCGAACACCCTGCTGTACTGCTCCAGCCGGTCCCCCGCCCTCACCCCCGCCGGATAGAACCTTCCCCCCCACCCCCCGTAGTTCCACCCCTGCGTCCCGATGTAGAACCGCTGTTTCCCCTTCCCCTGTTTCCCCCGCTCCCCCGCTCCCCCGCTCACCCGCTCCCCCTAGCTGCCAACCCGCTGCACCCGGCCGGATCCCGTGACACTCTGCTCCACGGACGGGTTGCCATAGTACCGCAGGTCGCCGCTGCCGGAGAGGACGGCGCGCAGCCAGTCGCGTGCGCGAACGGTCGCCGTTCCGCTGCCACTGATTGTCGCATCTACGCGGTACGAATCGAGGTTGCGCGCGTCTAGTGGGCCGGAGCCGCTCAGCACGATTCGCTGCCGCAGAACGTCACCGGAGATCTCGATGAAGCCGGAGCCGGAGCCATGGACGACGACGGTGTCCGCCAGCAGCGCGTACATCTCGATATCGCCGGCGCCGCTCGACACGATCTCCACTCTGCCGCCGTCGACATACGGCGCGATCACATCGCCGCTGCCCGACGACGTGATCCGATACAGCGAGCCCATGTCCACCTCGACGATGATGGGCTCCGTCGGCCGCAGTTGAATGTCGGAATCGGTGTAGATGCGGAGCTCGTTGCCCGTGACGCGCGTCCTCAGATAGGGCAGCAGACTGGACTGCGCGCGCACCCGCACGTTGTCGTACGGGCCCTGCAGGATCTCGACGTCGGCGACCGTCGCATTGGAAACACTCGTGAACCGCTCGACATAGCGGTCCTCGCTGAGTACCGGGCCACTGCCCCGGATCACCTCGCCGCCAACGAGATCGCAGCCGCCGAGCACCACCGCCACGAACGGCAGGATCGAACGAAGAATTGTCATGATGCACCTCCTGCGACCTTATACTGCCCGGTCCGCTGGAGTGTTCATTGCACCCGCGGTTATCCTCCCACTCCCCCGCTCCCCCGCTCACCCGCTCTCCACTTGATGTTGCAGCCGAGGCTCGGCCGCTGCTCCTGCGACACCGGCAGCCCTTCCAGCACGGCGTCGAGCGCAGCCCGGAGGTCGGCGCCGGTCACGGGCACGTCGTTGCCCGGACGGCTGTCGTCGAGCTGACCCCTGTACACCAGCCGCCGATCGCCGTCGAACAGGAAGAAGTCCGGCGTACAGGCCGCGTGATATGCGTGCGCGACTTCCTGCGTCTCGTCGAAGAGGTACGGGAATACGTACCCGGCGGCTTGCTTCTCGACGAGCATCGCACCGGGCGCGTCGTCCGGGTAGGCCTCCGCATCGTTGGAGCTGATCGCGACCACCGCAACGCCGCGCTCCGAGTACTCACGCCCGAGTCGCGCCAGCTCCGCGCGCACGTGCTTCACGAACGGGCAGTGGTTGCAGATGAACATGACGAGCAGCGCCGGAGCGGCCGTGAGATCATCGAGGGACACGGTGCTGCCGCCAGCGTCCTTCAGCGAGAACGGCGGCGCCATCGTGCCCAGCTCCAGCATCGTCGATTGTGTGCGTGACATGAGCCGGAATCTACCTGCTTCCGGCTGCGCCGTCGATACCATCTGGCATGGGAGGTGCCCCGGGGCGACTGCATGGCAACGCGCTACCAGCTCGGTCCCTGCCCGGCCTGCAGCACCGCCGACGCGACGGTCATTGTCGACGCCGATGGCATCCGCGATCAGCTCGAGCAGCTCTGGACGTTTCATACGCGCCGGCTGCACGGCGCCACACCTGCCGCACGGCTGCAGGACCGCCTCGCGTTTTCGCTCAGGCCGCCCCTTCAGGTCGTGCGCTGCTCTGCCTGCACGCTGCTCTACCGCAATCCGCGCGAGCAGGAAGACACGGTCGTCGAGGCGTACGCGAACGAACGGCCGGGGCACGACGCGCTCCGCACCCTGCTCGACAACCAGCAGCCCGGCTACGCAACGCAGGCGCGCCGCCTCACGCGCGCATTCGGCCGCACCGGTCGCGGCCTCGAGGTCGGCAGCTACGTCGGCGCCTTCCTTGCCGCAGCCCGCGACGAGGGCTGGTCGTTCACCGGCCTCGATGTGAACGAGCACGTCAATGCGTTCGCGAGGCAGCAGGGATTCGATGCTGTCCTGGCCCACAGCAACCTGCTCGGGTTCCCATACCGCCATGGCTTTTCGCCGCGCTCGCTGCATCTGCTGCTGAGCCGGTCCGGCTTTGGCCGCATCACCTGCCGTGGCGATACGCTCGTGCCGATCGCCGATGAATGGACGCGCCGCTGGGCGGCCGCGGAGGAGCAGGCGGCCAAACTCCTGCTCCGTGCGGCACCCGCGGCCGCCTCGCCGTGGATCGAGGTCTACGCTACCGCTTCCTGAGCCCACGCCCCGATCTGACGGGCTCCCGCGGGCAGGCTCAATACGGCGGCTCCGGTGTAGTAGCGAAGGACTATTCAGACAGGGAGAAACCGATGCGCAGAGCAGCAACAGGAATTGCACTCGCCGCCGCACTGGGTGCCGGGATCGGCGCCGGCCAGGCGGTATTCACCGACCACCCGGCCGACCTCGGTACGGCCGACCTCGCAGCCACGGACAATTCGCTGACCACCCCCGGCGCGGTCGTCACGGGTGCGACGACGCCGGAAGAGACGGTCATCGAAGTCACGCGCCGCGTCGCACCGGCCGTGGTGAGCATCACCACCCGATTCGGCAGTGGATCCGGCGTGATCATCCGCTCCGACGGCGTGATCCTGACCAACGCGCACGTGCTGTCCGATCCGCGGGGCGGGGTGGTGGAGACGGCCGAGGTGGGTCTCGCGAACGGTCAGACGTACACCGGCCGCGTGCTTGGCACCGCGCCGGACCTCGACATCGCAGTCGTGAAGATCGATGAGGAGGGCCTGCCCGCTGCTGCGCTGGCGAACAGCGATGAGCTGCAGGTGGGCCAGTCTGCGATCGCGATCGGCAACCCGCAGGGCTTCGAGCGCACGGTCACGACAGGCGTAGTGTCCGCACTGAATCGATCCCTGGGCAGCTCAGGACCGGTCGGGTACGACGAACTCATCCAGACCGACGCTGCCATCAACCCCGGCAACTCCGGCGGTCCGCTGCTCGACTCGCGGGGTCGCGTCATCGGCATCAACACGGCGGTGCTCCGTCAGGCCGTCGGCCTCGGCTTCGCAATCCCGATCAACCTGGCCGCCGACGTTGCACAGCAGATCCTGAGCACCGGCCGCGTCGTCCGCGCGTTCTTCGGCGTCTCCTACATGGACAACGAAAAGGGTGTAGCCGAGTACTACGACCTGCCGGTGGAGGACGGCATCATCGTCAGGGAGGTCGGCGTCCGGACTCCAGCGCACCTGGCGGGGATCCGACCCGGCGACATCATCACGCGGATCGGCGACACGGAAATCGAGGACGGCGGCGACTTCCGGCGTGTGATCCGTGAGACACGGCCGGGCGCGACCGTACCCGTCATGGGTTATCGGACCGAGGGCGAACGCTTCACGACCGAAGTGGAGTTCACGGCGCGACCGTTCTGATCAGTCGTCGCCTTCTTCCACCCGCCTGCGGGCGGACGCCAGGTAGCCCGGCTCGAGGTCCAGCAGGTTCGCGATCTTGCGGAGCATGTAGCCTTCGTGCCGGGCGACCTGTCCGTCGGTGAGGACCAGGCCCCACATGATCTCGGCGAGGAGCGCGCGCTGGCCGAGATCGTAGCTGTCGCGCACGAGCGTGGTGAACTGGTACAGGTCGATCGCGCGCGTGCGCTCCGCCTCCGCCACTTCCATCAGCGACTCGGCAGTCTCCGGGTCCAGGTTGAAATGGCGCTGCATGACAGCGCCGATGTGGCCGCGCTCGGCGTCGGAGAACTCGTCATCGGCGTAGGCGATCTCGAGCAGCAGCGCACAGGCCGCGACGTGCAGGCGGCGGCGCTCATCCTCCACGTCCACGCCCGCGGCTGCAGCAGACGGGGAGGCGTCCGAGGTCGCCATGTGCTCGGCAAAGAAGCGGCGGATCGTCTGTGCTCTCGACATGTGCTCACCCTCTTTCTGACATGGAATCCGGACGTCAATGTGGGCGGGGCCGCGCCGCGCCGCCAGTGCGGGCGCGGCCGGCGGCGGCTGGATTCGAGGATCCGCGCGCACTATGATCGATCCATGAAACACCTGCTGACCACGATTCTCTGGGTCGCTGCCGTGCTCCTGCCGACGACGTCTGCCGCTGCGCAGTCGGCGCTGCAGGAGGACGGCGCGGCCGCGCTCGGCGTAGCGCTGCGCCGCCTCGGCACAACCAAGCGTGTGCTCATGATCGCCGCGCATCCCGATGACGAGAACACGGCACTCATCGCGGAGCTCGCACTCGGCGATGGCGCCGATGTCGCATACCTGTCTCTCACGCGCGGAGAAGGCGGCCAGAACCTGATCGGTCCCGAGCTGCAGGAAGGTCTCGGCCTGATACGGACGGAGGAACTGCTCGCGGCGCGGCGGCTGGATGGGGCGCGGCAGTTCTTCACCCGCGCATACGACTACGGATTCTCCAGGTCAGCGGCTGAAGCGTTCACGCAGTGGCCGCGCGACTCACTCCTCGCCGATGTCGTTGCAGTGGTGCGACGATATCGCCCCGATGTGATCGTTTCGATCTTCGGCGGCACGCCCGCAGATGGACACGGCCAGCATCAGGCGGCCGGAATCCTCGCGCGCGACGCGTTCGCCGCCGCGCGCGATCCCGCCCGTTTCCCGATGCAGCTCGCGGCCGGCCTCGAGCCGCACGCGCCGGCGTACCTGTTCCAGGCGCAGTACCGTCCCTCACCGGATGCGCGCATCCGCGTTGCTACCGGTCAGCTCGATCCGCTCTTCGGCCGGTCCCGTTACCAGATCGCAATGCAGAGCCGCAGCCGCCACCGCTCGCAGGACATGGGTCGTGCCGAGCCGATCGGGCCTCAGAGCACCTCGCTCGAGCTGATGGCCGGACCGTACCCGGCTGACGGGCAGTCGCTCTTCGCGGCGCTCGACACGACGCTGTCGCAGCACGCGCGCTCGATTGACGCTCCCGCATCGATCGTCGTCGAGCTGGAGCGCTACGAAAGCACGGCCGCGGTCATGCGCGACGGGTACAACCCGCTCGATCCGGCGGCCATCGCATCCGTGCTCGCGGCCAACCTCGGTCGGCTTCAGCGCATCAGGCTGCCGGAGTCGCCCGACTTCGCGCTGCTCCGCGCGAAGCTCGACGCCGAGGTACGCGACGCGGCAGACGCGGTACGTATCGCCGCGGGCGTCGTCGTCGACGTCGTCGCAGACACGCGGTATCCCGTGCCAGGCGAATCGTTCACGATGACGGTCACGACGTGGAACGGCGGCGGATCGAGTCCACGCCTGCTCGCCGTGCGTCCCCTGCTGCCCGCCGAATGGACGTTCGACGCGCCCGCCGCGGATACTGCCGCACTGCTCGTTCACGACGCAGTCGTGCGCCGCAGCTTCCGCATACACGTGCCGCGCAACGCGCAGCCGACCGAGCCATATTTCCTGCGGCAGCCGCGCACTGCATCCGTGTACGCCTGGCCGACGGACTCCGCGCGCATGCTGCCGTTTCAGCCTGCCGCGGTACGCGTGGCGGTCGAGCTCGAGGTCGGTGGGCGCCTCATCATCGAGCGGGACGCCGAGTACGTGGACGTGGACAAGGCAGTCGGCGAGGTTCGCCGTCCGCTCATCGTCGTGCCTCGTGTCAGCGTCGCGGTCGAGCCACGCGTCGTCGTCGTGCCGGCCCGCGGTGTGTCGAGTCGGACCGTCACGGTGACCGTGGCTGCGGCCGCCGCGACCGGCGCCGCGGGCACGCTGTCGCTCGCGGTTCCCGACGGCTGGCGCGTGGAACCGTCGAGCGTCACGATCGAGCTCGCACGCGCCGGCGACGCCAGCTCCGTCGCCTTCACACTCACGCCTCCTCCCGATGCCGCCGGCCAGGCGACGATCCGCGCCGTGCTCGAAAGTGCAGGGCGCACATACGACCGCGGCTACGTCGTGATAGACTATCCGCACATCAATCCGCATGCGCTCTACCGCGATGCCGCAGTTCGCGCGTTCGCGTTTCCGGTCGCACTCGCGCCGGATCTGCTCGTCGGCTACATCGAGGGGGCCGGCGATGATGGCGCGGACGCACTCCGTCAGCTTGGCGCCGCTGTCGAGTTGCTCGACGGTGACGCGCTCGCAAACGCCGACCTCTCACGCTTCGACGCGATCGTCGCCGGCATCCGCGCGTACGAGGTGCGCCCGGACCTGGTCGCCGGCAATCAGCGGGTGCTCGACTACGCGGAAGCGGGCGGCACGTTCATCGTTCAGTACAACAAGTACGAGCTCGTGGACGGCGGGTTCATGCCGTTTCCCGCGACCATGGCGCGGCCGCACGGGCGCGTCACGGATGAGCACGCGGCAGTCACGTTGCTCGACACCGCGCACCCGGTGCTGAACGCGCCGAACCGCATCACGGCCGCCGACTTCGACGGCTGGGTGCACGAGCGCGGGCTCTATTTTCTCGATGAGATGGATCCGCGGTACACGCCATTGCTGGCGATGGCGGACAACGGCGAGACACCGCTGAACGGCGCGCTCGTCGCTGCGCGCGTCGGCAACGGCTGGTACGTCTACGCGGGCCTCGCCTTCTTCCGTCAGCTGCCGGAGGGCGTTCCCGGCGCCTACCGCCTGCTGGCGAACCTGGTGTCGCTCGGGCGTGCCCCCGACTGAGCCTGCAGCTCGCGCGCGATTCGCTCGGCCCGCTCCATGACGCGCAGCAGGTTGCCGCTCCAGAGCTTGCCGATCTGCTCCTCGGTATAGCCGCGGCGGACGAGCTCGAGCGTGACATTGATCGTCTCGGTCGCATCGTTCCACCCGTCGATGCCGCCGCCGCCATCGAAATCGGAGCTGATGCCGACGTGATCGATACCGATCAGGTCCACTGCATAGTCGATGTGATCGACCAGATCGCTGACGTTAGCGCGCGGCGGCTCCGGATGCCGCTCATCGATGGCGCGCATCCGCTGCTCGTACTGCGCCCGCCGGTCCGCACTCAACGCCGCGACCGCCGCACGCGCAGCACCGCCGCCATCGGGGATGCCGAACTCCTCGCGCAACGCACCCAGCGCCTGCATCCGGGCAGGGTCCGGCGGCGCAATCTTCAGGTAGGACGCGAACGCGACGATCTGTACGACGCCGCCGTTATCCTTCAGCGCCGCCAGCTGTTCGTCGTCCAGGTTCCGGCTGTGATCTGCCAGCCCGCGCACCGCCGAATGCGAGGCCATCACCGGGGCGAGAGAGAGCCGCATCGTTTCGAGATTCGCGGCCTTCGACGGGTGTGAGATGTCGAGCACGATGCCGCGACGATTCGCTTCCGCTACCACCTGACGTCCGAGTGGTGACAGCCCGTTCCATCGATAGCCGTCCCGCTCGCCCGTGTTCGAGTCCGACAGCTGGCTGTGTCCATTGTGCGCCAGCGACAGGTAGCGCACGCCGAGCTCGGCGAACCTCGCGATGTTGCCAATGTCTTCGCCGACTGCGTAGCCGTTCTCCATGCCCATCAGCGCCACCTTGCGGCCGTCGCCGGCGATCCTGCGCACGTCGGCGGCCGTCAACGCCAGACCGATGCGGCCGGGCGCGAGCTCCGACGTCAGGCGCCGGATGGCCTCGATCTTCGACATCGCCGTCTCATGCGCAGCCGCGTAGCCCGCCGCCGTGAAATCGTCGCGCTGCCCCTGGTAGATCGAGAACCAGACGGCGTCCAGGCCACCGCTTTCCATCTTCGGCAGATCCACCTGCGTGGCCACGCCCGTGACGTAGTTCTGCACGCCGGGACGGAAGTTGTCGGGGCTGATGTCCACGTGCGTGTCCATCGTGATCACGCGGTCGTGGATCGCTCGTGCACGCGCCATCAGATCGGCGTCGCCCTGCGCAGTGCGCGCAGGCTCGCCGGCGGTCGCGCATGCCAGGGGAAGTATGGCGGCTGCGAGTATGCTGCGGATCCGTGACATGGCCGCTCTCCATTCTGCGATCACACTCGAGCGCGGGGCGCGCTCGCGTCTCCCCGAATCTACGCCGCGGCCGGCGCGCTTGCCACGGATCACCAGACCGCTGTATAACCACCCGGGCACATCCCCTCTCAAGCGAGGTTCACATGCGACGTTGGACGCTTTCCGTGGTCACTGCGATCGCGGTACTGGCAACCGCCGCGCCCGCGCCGGCTCAGACGTGGGCGGTCGAGGATCCCGTGCTGCGTGAGATCTGGCGGCTCGGCATGGAGGCGTCGCAGGCCATGGACATCGCACAGACGCTCATGGATTCCATCGGCCCGCGCCTGACCGGCACACCCGGCCATGACCGCGCCGTCGCCTGGGCCGTCGGCCAGCTGCAGGGCTGGGGCGTCGACGCGCGCGCTGAGCAGTACGGTACCTGGAACGGCTGGACCCGCGGCATCACGCATGTCGACCTGATCAGCCCCCGGGTGCGCACACTCGAGGCCGCCATGCTCGCCTGGAGTCCGGGCACGAACGGCGTCCTGGAAGCGGAAGCCGTCGCTATCCCCGAGTTCGCGTCGGAGGCCGCATTCGAAGCATGGCTGCCGTCTGTGGCCGGGAAAGTCGTCGCGGCCGCATTCCCGCAGCCGACCTGCCGGCCGATCGCGCACTACGAGGAGTTCGGTCAACCGGATGCGGCGGAGCGGCTCGATGAGGAACGCGGGGAGGCAATGCAGCGCTTCGGCGCGAACAAGCCGAACAGCAGCGCACTTCGCGCCCGCCTGGAGGAGGCTGGCGCCGCGGCGATTCTCGAGTCGAACTGGCAGACGCTCGGCGTCAACCGGATCTTCGGCACGAACACGACGCGCACACCCACCGTCGACGTGGGCTGCGAGGACTACGGGCTCGTCTACCGTCTCGCCGCCAACGGGCAGGGTCCGGTCCTGCGGATCATCGCGGAGTCCGAGGATCGCGGTGAAGTCCCGGCGCGGAACGTGGTAGGCGTCATTCGCGGCACAGAGCTGCCGGACGAGTATGTCATGCTGTCCGCCCACTACGACTCGTGGGACGGTGCGTCCGGCGCGACCGACAACGGTACCGGCTCCACCACCATGCTCGAGGCTATGCGCATCCTCGGCCAGACCTACCCGCGCCCGAAGCGCAGCATCCTGCTCGGGCTCTGGGGCGGCGAGGAGCACGGGTTGCACGGCTCGCGTCGCTTCGCGGCCATGCATCCGGATATCGTCGACGGCATCCAGGTGCTGTTCAACCAGGACAACGGGACCGGCCGCGTCACCCGCATCGCGCTGCAGGGCCTGGTCAATGCCGGCGGGCCCATTCTGGACTGGCTCGCGCGCGTGCCGACGCAGATCTCGTCGCACATACAGCTCACCGCTCCGGGGTTCCCTGGCTCCGGCGGCTCCGACTACGCGTCCTTCATCTGCGCCGGCGCACCCGCTTTCAGCCTGAGCGCGATCTCCTGGGGGTACAACCCCTACACGTGGCACACCAACCGCGACACGTTCGACAAGATCGTGCCCGAGGAGATCATGAACAACGCGACGCTCACCGCGATGCTCGTCTACCTCGCGTCCGAGCACCCGGAGCGGCTGTCCCGCGAGCGCCGCTCGATGGGCGAGGCGCTCACCTGGCCGACGTGTCAGCCCGGCGCCGAGCGCTCACCGCGAGCAGTGGGTCGATGAAGTAGCATCCTGCTGACGTCCCATCCCGCCATGTCACACCGGAGCGCGCAGCGGCATAGTTGATCCGGCCGCTGCGCGCTCTTGCGCGTTCCTGCGCAAACCCGCTCAGCAGCGCACCACGCCGCGGCGCGCGAAAACTCCAAAGCATTGTACAGATGCACCTTACGAGACCGCCGCGATCGGCTCGCCGAGTGCCTTCACTGGTGTCGCCGCGTGCAGATCGGGGCTGATGGGCAGTGCGGCAGAAGCGCGCGCCACGCGCGCACTCCATTACTCGTACGGTGAGGTTGTCGTGAAGGAAAACATGATGCAGGGGCTCACGCAGGCCGCGCGCGGCGCGGCGGTGGCTGCGCTGATCGCGGTGGCGGCGGTCGTCTTCGTGACGCCGCCGCGGGTGAACGCGAGCGACCTGTCCGGTTGCTCCGATGGCACGTGGTCGAGCTACAATTCGTGTCTGATGAAGGCGGATGGCAGGTTCGAGCAGTACCTGTGCGACGCCGACTTCGTGCTGTCGGCAGTCCGTTGCGTTGCAGAAGAGATCGGCACGATCCGCAAGGCGATCGAAGGTTAGAAATGCAGGACGCCCCGATCTGCCGCTGCAGCACGGCTGCGCCTGTCCTGGCCATCCTGGTGCTGCTCGCGTTCACCCGCTGTGCGGCCGGTGACGCAACGGAGGGCATCTCATACCAGCCCGACCGGAACCTGCCGAGACTCGATGCGGCCGCCACGGCACCCCGCGACGCCGGGCTGATTCGCGACTTCGACATTGCCGGCGATACGATGGTGCTGCTCGACCGGACGGGCTCCGTCTTCGTCCTCGAGCGCGGCTCTGACGGCTGGGCGCCGGTGCGACGCTTCGGCCGCGCGGGGGATGGGCCAGGTGAGCTCCGGAACGCATCCGGCATCGACCTGACGCCACAAGGCGACGTCGCCGTCGTGGAATCCACCCGCCTTCAGTTTCTTCGGACTGACGGCGCAGTCGTCTCGACCCGCCGGCTGATCGCGCCCTGTCCCATGCTGCTGCCCGGCATCGCTTCCGCCGGCGGCGGTCTGTTCGTCTACGGCGACTGCTACCGTACCGGCTTCGTGACGGACACAATGAAGGCCGTGCTGGGCTGGACCACAGACACCGCGGCCTATCACGTGCTGGCCGAGGAGATCCGGTACACCGGCGATGGCCGCATCGGCAGCGTGTTCGGCGCGCAGAACGCGTTCGCACCCGGTGCCGGGCAGCGGCACGTTTTCGGCACCGGAACGACGAACTGCATCTGGTCGATCACGACGGCCGCCGCGCAGCTGCCGGTCGCGCTGCGGCTGTGCCCTGCAGCCGGCGCGGAATACTCGGCGCCACCACCGCCCGGTCTCGAGGCGCGGCTGCGCAGCCGGCGCAGCATGATGGCCCGCGTGACCTGGCCGGCCACGCTGCCAGCGTACCTGGAGCGCGTGGTAGCGGGCGAATCCATCATCCTGCTGCGACCGTACACCGCCGATTCACTGGTCCTCCAGCTGCCGGCACCGGACGGCCGGGACCTCGCCGTCGCGCCAGTGAACGGCCTCGTATCCTGCAAGGCCGGAGCGTGCCTGTGGGTCGTCGCGGACGCGGAGCCCATGCGGCTGATCGTGCTGGACTCCGCGCGGATTGCTGCGCTGCTGCTTGCGGCAAAGCGCAGGTTGCCGTGAGGACCGGAACGTTGTTCCGCGCCCTGCTGCGGCGGGAGTTGAGCAGCTGGACAATCATCGGGATCGCGGCCTCTGCGTTGGCCGGTATTGGCGCTGCCCGTATCGGTCTGCAACCCCGCGCAACGGAGGTGCTGCTGCCGGTCGGGGCTGACCCGCTGGCCCGCTACCCAGCCGTGATCCTTTCGGTGGCGGCGTTGCTCGTGCTGCTGCGCGTTGCGGCCCACCGGCATGAAGACCGGGAAGCGCGCTGGATCGAACCGTGGTGTGCTGCGGGCGGCGGCCGGATCGCCTACGCTTTTGCACTCGGCGGCAGTGTCGTCGTTTCGATGTGGTTGCTCTTCGCCGCAGGCGCCGTGGCATTCGCGCTCTCGATCCTGCTGCTGACCCGCGACGCCAGCCTGCTCTGGCACATGCGGCTCGCACTGCCGGCCGGCGCCGTGCTGCTGGCCGCCGACGCCGGGTACGGCCTCGTGATCGCCCTGATCGTACGGCATGCCCTCGGCGCGAGCATAGCCGCACTGTTCCTGCTCGCGGCGCCGTACGCGGCGACCGTCGGCTACGTCCTGAGCACCGGCCGCGGCGTAGTCCCGCCATTGCTCGAGGTGTGGCTGCGCAGCTACCCACCGCCGCTCGCTGCCGCAGGCTCGGCCCGCGAGCTGCTCCCGCAGATCGCCTACATCGCCGCCACCGGCACGATCGCGGCTGTACTGTCATCCCGTTCCATTGGCAGGCGTGCATGAGCGATCTGCTGATCGAGCACCCCGACGTACGTCGCGGCCGGCACGTGGTGCTGTACGCGAGCTGTCTGCGCATGCCTCTGCCCGGTGCGCTCGCCGTCGTCGGCCTGAACGGCTCGGGCAAGACGACGCTGTTCATGCAGCTCACGGGAACGCTTGCCGGCGCGAGACGGGCGGCGGTCACCATCGACGGACGGGTGCCTGCGCTGGCGTACGTGCCTCAGCATGCAGCGCTGCCCGCGTGGCTTGCCGTGGACGACGCGGTCCGGCTGTACGGCCTCGAGCTTTCCGGGCTGCAGGAGTGCCTGCCGCAGCTGTATCTCGATGAGCTGGCCGGGCAGCGTTGCGGCAGCCTGTCGGCCGGCCAGCGCCAGGCGCTTGCGATCGCGATTGCGCTCGGCCTCAATGCGCCGCTCACGCTTCTGGACGAGCCGTTCGCCGCACTCGACTTCAGGCGGAGGACAGGTGTGATCGCTCGGCTCCGGGAACGCATCGGCCGCCCGGATCGAGGCGTGATCCTCTCGTCGCAGTCGGCCGCCGATCTCCGCCCGCTGTGCAGTCACTACCTCGTGCTGCACGGCGGTCGCTGCGTCTTCAGCGGCACGCGCGAGCAGCTCACGCGCGGTCAGGACGAAATCGACGCCGACGAACGTCGCCTGCTGCAGATTCTGTCGCGCGCCGACGCGCCGGGCGGTCTGCCCGCTTCGGCCATGGAGACGCCCCGCCGTCCGGCTTAGCATGCCTCCATGTCTGACACAGCGCTGCACGCAGCAGATCCCATTCTCGGCTCCAGCCGCGCGGCCGGCAGCATACGCGCCTTTGCGCGGCTCGCGGCCGGCGTCGACGCGCCGGTGCTCATCACGGGCGAGACCGGGACCGGGAAGGGCGCCCTGGCGGCGGCCGTCCATCGGCAGTCCCGCCGCGCCGCCGCTCAGCTCGTGGCGGTGAATTGCGCAGGCGTTCCCGAATCGCTCTTCGAAAGCGAGTTCTTCGGACACGCGCGCGGCGCGTTTACCGGCGCGCATGCAGCCCGGCGCGGCCTCTTCGAGCAGGCTCACGCAGGGTCACTGTTCCTGGACGAGATCGGCGAGCTGTCGCTGGGCCTGCAGGCGAAGCTCCTCACCGCCATCGAAGCGGGTGAGGTGCGACGCCTGGGCAGCGAGGGGATTCGGAGAGTGGATGCCAGGATCATCGCAGCGACTGCCGTGGACATTGAGGCCGCTGCCATGGACGGTACCTTCCGGATTGATCTGTACCACCGGCTGCTCGTCCTGGCCTTTCACATGCCGCCACTCCGGGAGCGCGGCGGGGACAGCCTGCTGCTCGCCCGACACTTCGTCTCCACGTACGCCGCGCGACACGGCCGCCGCGTCGGCGACCTGCATCCGGACACGATCCGCATCATCCACGAGCATCCCTGGCCGGGCAACATCCGTCAGCTCGCGCACGCCATGGAGGCGGCCGTCCTGATGGCGGACGGCCCGTCCCTCACGCCGCGCAACCTCCCCGCACGACTGCTGGGCAGAATCGCGCCCGGGACGGACCCGGCGTCGGGCCGCTACTCCTTCTACGGCAGCCGCGGCGACGAACGGGCGGTCATACTGGCCGCTCTGCGGGCCCACCACGGCAACATGACCCGCACCGCACGCGCACTGCGCATGTCCCGCAACACCCTCCGCCGCCGGATCCTGCAGCTCGACATCGATCCGCCGCACACGGGCATCGGCCGGTGATCCCGGGCCGCTTGCACGAATCGGCGCGCGCCGCTCTTTTTCCGATATTGGGTCATCTCGCTGCACACGGCGGCCACACTCGCGAACGGGGTCAGATGCAGATGCGCATGTACAGTGTCGTGCTGCTCGCTTCGGTGATCGGTGCCGCTTCGCCTGCCGCGGCCCAGGAGGTCGCGCTCAAGGGCGGCGTCGCGTGGTCGAACTTCGACGCGGACGGACCCACCCCGTTCGACCAGCGCCTGGTCGCGACATCGCTCGGCGGACACATGCGGTTCCGCTTCGGGCCGGTCTGGCTGCAGCCGGAGCTCCATGTCGTCACGCGCGGCGCCGAGATCGCCGACTCACTGCAAACCCAGCTCCGCGTCGAATACCTCGAAGTGCCGCTGCTGCTGACGGTGCCCTTCCGGTTCGGCGCCTATGAGGTCTATGCGTTCGGCGGTCCGATGGTCGCGCTCGAAACGCGCTGCCGCTCGATTACCGAGGCGAACGACCTCAAGACCAATGTCGCCTGCGATCCGCCGCGGCCGCCGCTGTTCGAGCGGCGCGCGCTCGACTACGGCCTGGCCGCCGGTGGCGGCGCCTCGCGGGAGCTCGGCAGCGGCCGCCTTCTCATCGAGGCGCGACGGACGTGGGGCATGAACAACATCTATGAAGGCGGCGGCGCAACCGAGCTGCGGAACCAGACGCTCGTTCTGCTGATCGGTTACGTGATTGCGTGGGACGCCGAAGAGGGCACCTGACCGCTGCCGACCCGTCTGATCACCCTGGACCCGCCGGAGGCTCATCAATGTCGTTCACTCGAGTTCTGACGTGCCTCCTCCTGTTCATGGGCGGTACCGCTGCAAACGTCTTCGCGCAATCCTTTGCGGGCGCGTCAGCGGCTGCCGCCCGCGCCGGATTCGGCGGCTCCATCGCTGTCACGGACGGCGAAGTGCTCGTCGGCGAGCCGGCCAATTCGCTGCGGCCGGGGACAGTGTACGTTTATCGCCGCGCCGCGGACGGCTGGGTCGAGGCGGCTCAGATCCGGGCGGACGAGGCAGCGGCCGAGGACGGCTTCGGTTCGGCGCTGGCCGTCAGTGACCAGACGATGGTCGTCGGTGCCCGCGCACATACCGGCGGCCGCGGCGCCGCCTTCGTTTTCGAGAGGGGCGAATCCGGCTGGGACCAGACCACTCTCCTCGCGCCCGTCGACCTCGCCGACGGCGATGCGTTCGGTGCTGCGGTCGCGCTCTCCGGCGATATGGCCCTCATCGCCGCGCCCGGTCAGGCCGATCAGGCCGGCGCCGTCTACGTATTCCGCCGCACCGGCTCCACCTGGACGCAGGCTGGCAAGCTGGTGCCGTCGGCCGCAGCGCAGCGGGGCAGCTTCGGCGCCGCGGTCGTGCTCGCCGGCGACATGGCGTTCATCGGTATGCCGGGCGCGAACGAGAATCGCGGGTCCGTCCTGGTCTACAACCGATCCGGTGGCGGCGAGTGGCAGGAGGGCCAGCAGATCGGCGGCAACCAGCTGCAGCCGAACGATCGGCTGGGAGCGGCGCTCGCGCTCCACGACGGCACCCTCGCAGCCAGTGCGCCGTTCGCCGCAAACCAGGCGGGTGCGATCTACACGTTCCGCCACAGCGACGATGGCGAGTGGCAGCCGTCGGGCCGCCTCGTCGGTTTCGATGCGGCGCCCAACTCCCGGTTCGGCACCGCCGTCGCCTTCGAGAATGGCCAGCTCTGGGCAGGTGCGCCGGCTGCGCGCGGGAACCGCGGCGCTCTCTACCGCATCTGGCAGGGCGCTGACGACGCTTTCGAAGCCAGTGCCAGGGTCGTACCGGCCGCCGCGCCCGAGCAGGGCGCGCGCTTCGGCACATCCGTCGCCGTTCGCGGCACAGTCGCCGCGGTCGGCCTCTCCGGCGACGATCACGGCGCCGGTACGGTCGTCGTATTCGAGCAGGTCGGCGACGACTGGGTACAGCGGTCGGTCCTGAAGAGCCCGCCCGAGGCGATGACTTCCATCACGGGCGCCGAGGTGAAGTGCTCCGACGTCGGCTCCGCCGCGGGATTCGACTGCCGGGATGTCGAGCTGCTGTCGTTCCTGTCGCTGCCGGACATGGGTGCCGGCCGGGGCGTGAATGCGAACGACATCTGGGGCTGGACCGACCCGGAGACTGGAACGGAGTACGCACTGCTCGGGCGCGTCGATGGCACATCGTTCGTGGACGTGTCCGACCCGCTCAACCCGGTGTGGGTCGCCAACCTGCCCAAGACGGCAGAGTCGCCGGCCAGCTCGTGGCGCGACATCAAGGTGTACCGCGACCACGCCTACATCGTCTCGGACGGCGCGGGGCCGCACGGCATGCAGATCCTCGATCTCACGAGGCTGCGCGAGTTCGAGGGCACGCCGCTGCAGCTCACGCCGGACACGCACTACCGGCGCATCAACAGTGCGCACAACATCGTGATCAACGAGGAGTCGGGCTTCGCATACGCGGTCGGCGCGAGCTCCGGCGGCGAGACATGCGGCGGCGGCCTCCACATGATGGATATCCGCGATCCGAAGAACCCTGAGTTCGTCGGCTGCTTCTCGGACCCGCAGACCGGCCGCGCTTCGACGGGCTACTCCCACGATGCGCAGTGCGTCACATACCGCGGTCCGGACGAACGGTACACCGGCCGCGAGATCTGCCTCGGCTCGAATGAAACGGCGCTCAGCATCGCGGACGTGACCGACAAGCAGAACCCGCGCGCACTCTCGCGCGCGAGCTATCCGGACGTGGCCTACTCCCATCAGGGCTGGCTGACCGAGGATCACCGCTACTTCTACATGAACGACGAGCTCGATGAGGTCGGCGGCGTGGTCGACCGCACACGCACTCTCGTCTGGGACCTGGCCGACCTCGAGGACCCGACGCTGATCGAGCAGCACGAGGGCGTCGAGGGCGCCACGGACCACAACCTGTACATCCGCGGGAACCTGATGTACCAGTCGAACTACAAGAGCGGGCTGCGCATCCTCGACGTGTCCGACCCCGCCAACCCGCGGGAGGTCGCATTCTTCGATACGCTGCCCGTCGGCGACAACGAAGAAGGCTTCGCCGGCACGTGGAGCAACTACCCGTACTTCGAGAGCGGCATAATCATCGTGTCGGGTATCGGCGAAGGGCTGTTCGTGCTGAAGAAGCGGGATACCACGCCCGTCTTCTGATCGGACCGGATGGAGAGCACGGCGCCCGCTGCGCCGGGCCAACGAGCGGGTGTGCGGTGCGGCAGTGCCGCGCCCTGCACCGCGGAAGGGAGGAACCATGACGGTGAAGTGGAAGCTTTGCACTGCTCTCGGGACACTGCTAATCGTCGCGCAGTCGGCCTGCGCCGCAGCCGCCGCGCAGACCGGCGCAGCAACCGCGCCCGTCGCCGACCTGCTGTACGTCACCAACCAGAACGATGCGACGGTCAGCATCATCGACATGGCGACGAACCGCATCGTGCGGACCGTGGATCTTCAGCAGCTCGGCTTTTCGGCCAACGCCAAGCCGCACCACGTCGCTGTCGAGCCGGACGGCTCATACTGGTACGTAACGCTGATCGGCGACAACCGCATCGTCAAGCTGGACAGCCGTGACCGCATCGTGGCTCAGGTGCCGTTCGAAACGCCCGGCATGCTTGCGCTCCACCCGAGCGAGGACCTGCTCTTCGTCGGCCGTTCCATGACCGCGGTGAATCCGCCGCCACGGATCGGCGTGGTGCGGCGTTCGGACATGGGCATCGAGGAAGTCTCCGTCTTCTTCCCGCGGCCTCACGCGATCGGGCTGGAGCCGCGCAGCAACACGGTCTACACTGCGAGCCTGGCCGTCAATCAGATGGCAGCCGTCGATGTCGAGTCCGAGGATGTCGAGCTGCTCGACGTACCGGGACCCGCCCATGCACTGATGCAGTTCGCCGTCTCACCCGACGGCTCGCGCCTTGCCATCTCGGCCGAGCTCAGCCACCGCGTGTTCATCTTCGACATCACGGACGTCGGCAGCCCGCGCATCATCGCCGAGCTGGAGGTCGAGCAGCAGCCGTTCGATCCTCTGTTCACACCGGACGGGCGCTGGCTGTATCTCGGCAACAAGGCAGCGAATGCGGTGACCGTGATCGACATGAGCACGCACTCCGTCGCGGCCGTGATCCGCGGTCGCGGCCTCGCCCAGCCGCACGGGATTGCAGTATCCCCGGACGGCCGGCGCGTTTACGTCTCGAACAACAACCTCAGCCAGGTGCATGACATGGGCGCGGGCCACGAGATGCACGCTGTGCCCGCTGCGCCGGCCGGGAACGGCACCATCGTGGTGATCGACACCGCTACGCGCGAGATCATCGAAGTGATCGAGGTCGGCCACAACGCCGCCGGTATCGGCACCCGTACGCCCGTCCCTGCGCGATGAGTCGGTACGCCGCCTCCCTGCCGGTTCTGCTCGCCGCAACCACGTGTGTGATCGCGTCCGCCTGCACCGCCGCTCCCGGCACGGTGAACGCACCGGCCGGCGCCGAGCCCGCGGGGGCCTGGAGTCAGCGCACGATTGCGCCGTTCGCCGTGCTCGACGAGCACGGCGATCCGTACAGCCATCCGTTCGCGGGCGGTTTCGACGTGCCGCGGCCGCAGTTCATCGATGTCGACGGTGACGGCGATCTCGACCTGTTCATTCAGGAACGATCGAACGACCTGATGTTCTTCGAGAACGTCGGCACCGCAGCGGCCGCGCGCTTCGAGTGGCGCACGGACAAATATCGCGACCTCGATATCGGCGAGTGGTTCAGATTCGTCGATATGGATGGCGACAGCATATACGACCTGCTCTCCGAGGAGCCGTACAGCCACGTGCGACTATACGCCAACGTCGGCACGGCGCAGCGGCCTGACTTCCAGCTTCAGGCGGACACGCTCCTGGACGCCGAGGGCAGTCCCATCTTCGCGGACCGCCAGAACATCGCGAATGCTGCCGACATCGACTGTGATGGTCTCATGGATCTCTTCCTCGGCCGGATCGATGGCACGATCACGCGCTATGAGGAGATGCCGCAACTGTCCGCGGGCGCCACGCCACGCTTCCGTTTCGTCACGGACCGCTTTGAGGGCATCGAGATCGTGGCCGCCATGGGCTCGCTGCACGGCGCCAACACCATGTACTTCGCCGACCACGATGGCGACGGCGACCTCGACTTGTTCTGGGGCGATTTCTTCGAGGCCGGCGTGCTGCTGATCCGGAACCGGGGCACGTGTGACAACCCGAACCTGCGCGCCGAACCGGAGCCGCTCCGCACGGCGGACGGCGTGACGATCGTGTCGAGCGGCTACAACGTTCCGGTCCTCGCCGACATCGACGCGGACGGTGACCTCGACCTGTTCATGGGCATTATCGGCGGCGCGTTCAACCCGAACCATACCGCGTCCGACAACTTCCGGTTCTACGAGCGGACGCCCGCCGGATATGTGCTGCGCTCCACGCGCTACGTGGATGCGATCGACATCGGCAGTGAGAGCGTGGTCAGTTTCGGTGACATCGATGGCGACGGCGACCTGGACATGCTGGTTGGCAACAAGATCGATCCGATGACGCTGCGGCACGCGCGCCTCTACGTGTTCCGCAACGTCGGCTCGGCATCGGCACCCGCCTTCGCGCTGACCGATACGCTGGACCTGGCGCCATCCTACCACTACGCACCCGCTCTCGGTGACCTGGATGGCGACGGTCTGATCGATATGCTGCTGGGCACCTGGAACGACGACGTGCTCTTCTACCGCAACACCGGCACGGCGCAGAACCCGCAGTGGACACAGGACACCACGCGCACAATCGTGCTGCCTCGCGGCAGCAACACGACACCGGCGCTCGTCGACATCGATGGTGACGGCGACCTCGACCTTTTCATCGGCGAGGCGTCGGGCACGCTCAACTTCTATCGGAATACCGGCACGGCAACCGCGCCGCAGTTCACGCTCGAGAGTGAGGACTACGAAGGAATCGATGTCGGCCGACGCAGTCACCCGGCGTTCACCGATTTCGATGGCGACGGCGACCTGGACATGATCGTCGGACGGGAGGAAGGCGGCAGCACGTTCTATCGCAACGATGGCACGGCGGCCTCGCCTCGCTTTGTCCTCGACGACGCCATCAGTGTGCCGCTGCCCTCCATGGCGGCGCCGGTCTTCGTCGATCTGCACGGTGACGGCACCGCGGACCTGGTGTCCGGCAACCTGAGCGGCGGCATCATGTATTTCAGGCGGTAATGCCGGGCCGGGGAAATGAGGGGCAAAAACACAGGAGGAGGGCAGCGCCATGCTGTCCTCCTCCTGTGCTGTGTGGCTCGAGCGCGGCAAGCCGCGCCGTCAGCTACGGCTGCTGGTCACCGCCACCCTTGCGCGTCGCGGTCCGAACCGTCGCAGGCTTCGTCGTCGCAGGCTTCGTCACCGAACCGCCCGTGCTGTTTGCCGGCCGCGTCACCCGCGAAGCATCCGACCCGCCGCCAGAGCGAGGCGACGCCGTACCCCTCGCCGGTGCGCTGCCGCTGGTGTAGCCGCGGCCCTTGACGACCTGACCTCTCACGTACGGCTCCTCGTCGGGGTCGCGCGGCTGCACGATGATGACCGGCGTCCTGCCGTAGTTCCAGCCGTAGGGATCGTAGCCCCAGGGCGAGTAGCCGAAGCCGTAACTCCCGTAACCCATGCCGTAGCCGCCGTACCCGTAGCAGTCGCTGCCACCGTACCGGTAGGCGCGCGGGCTGTACCGGCCGATCGACGACCACATCGGGCTGTAGCACTCGCTCCCGTATGGGGAGCTGCCGAGGCCGAGCCGCTCGTTGGTCGGCTCGTACTCGCGCTCCCGCACGGCGAAGCGCGAGGGGTAGGACAGCGCGACCATCACATCGATCGTGGATTCCGCCACGCCCTCGCGCTCCAGCATGGCAAGTCGCTCCGCGTTCAGGTCGAAGCCCTGCTGGCGAGCCCCGAGCAGCGCCTCGAGGGCGGGTGCGGCGAGATGACCTGCCGCCTCGACGACATGCTCGACCGTCAGCGGCGCCGACGTGTCGAGACGAGCCGCCTCCTGCGCGAGCTGCCGCTCCGCCGGTAGCGCTGCCGCGATTGCGGTCGGTGTTCCCGCCAGCGGTATGGCGCGGTAGCGCAGCGTGCGCGCAGCGGACTGATCGCCCACCGTCAGCGCCTGCACGTCCACCCACTCGACTTCCGAAACCATCGCGAGAACCCCCGTAGATACGCGGCGAACGCCCTCACACTGCAGATCGGCCCGCGTGAAGACGCGGCGGCCGTCCGCCGAGAAGAATGCGCTCTCCGTTCCAATGCAGCCCCCCTCCTCGACCGGGCGTGCGACACCGTCCGCGTGCAGCAGGGTTTCCTCGGATATCGCTCCATCCTGTACCGTGGCGATCCGCACGGACTGCGCATCCTGCCCTGGCAGCACGCAGATCAGGCGGCCCTCAGGGGCCCCGGCGCCGACGGGTTCCCAGCAGCCATGCCACGCGGTCCAGCCTGCTGCCGGCTGCGGGTCGCCGGAGACCGCCGGCCCGGCCGCGAGCGGCGCGGCTCCTGTGAGCACAGCCGCGGTCGTGAACAGCATTACGCGGGTCTTCATTGGATCCTCCTCCTTACCAGCGAACGGAAATGCCGATGCCTGCGTTGAATCCGCTCAGGTCGAGCGAGTCGAAGCTGCCGAAATCATCGCTCGGCTCCGCCGAGCCGTGAGTGTACCGCCCCTCGATGTTCAGCCCGAGCTTCGGCGTAAGCCAGTGGTCGAGCCCGACACGCGCGTGCATCGTCGCCGCGCGGCCGCTCGTCTCGTACTCCTGGTACGTGATGACGCCGTCCGGGTCCACGAAGTCGCCGACCTGACGCAGACGGTACCACGTCATGTCCATGCCCGCACCGAGGTACGGCGTGGTCCGCGCCGGCAGCCAGGCCAGGCTGCTGACCGAACGGCCGCGCGAGAACGGGTAGAATCGCGCCGAGAGCGACACGGGCACCATCTGCAGCGCTGTCGACTGCGCGATGCCCAGCGAATCGCCGTCCACTTCCTCGTACCAGTCCCTGAACTCCGACCGCTTCTCCGTCTGCGACCAGGCGGCTCCGATCGACAGGTCCAGTCGCGGATGCACGGACCACGCCGCCTCGGCGCCGATCGCCGGCGCGCGGAAGTCGCCCCTGTCCAATGTAAGCTCGGACGTGATGAAATCGAAGATGTCGCTGTCCGCCTGATGAAGGACCGGACCGGTACGCACCGTGAGCTGGAAGTCGGGCCGGCCGAACAGGAAGCCGTCCTGCGCAACCGCATCCTGCACTGCTGCCAGGGAAAGCACCACCGCGACGGCCGTCGTGAGGACCTGGCGTCGAACGGTCATGGGACACTCCTCGGGGAGGGATCCGTGTGGGGAACCTCTTCTATACGTTATCCCCGAGCAACATGTTCCGGCCACCCCCATGCCGCTGGCACCCGTCCTGCACCTGCGCCCGGCCACCTATGATGAATCTCACGTTCGCACTCATGCTCGCCGTGCAGCAGCAGCCCGCGCGTCAGCCGGAGCCGCCGGTCTACGCGACGCCTGCCCTCGCCGATTTCGTCGCGCGCGTCGCGGCCGCCAATGCGGCGCCGCCGATCGCCCTCCAGGGATACCGCGCCCGGATCGAGACCGAGCTTTCGTTCGTACAGACCGAAGCCGACGGGCAGGAGGTGCTGCTTCAGCTCGAGCAGCTCGCCAGTGACTTCTACTGGCGCCGTGATGGCGGCATGCTGCAGGAGATGATCGGCTACCGGTCGCAGACCCGCGGCGCGACGTTTTCCGGGCTGAGCTTCTTCGATGTGCCCTGGCTCGTGCCGACACTCTACGGCGACCGCCTCGACCTCGTCCGTACCGGCGCACCGGTGCGCAGCGAGTCCGGCGATGTGCTCCAGCGCCGCGCGCTGCACCCGTTCGCCGCGCGCCGCGACGAGGTCTACCGCTTCTCCGGCGGCGACACGGTAGACATCATCACGCTGCCCGACCGGACCATCCCCATCGCGCGGATACACGTCGAGGCCCGCGGCACACCCGAACGGCCGACGCTCCTCTTCGAGGGCGACATCGACGTCGATGCCGCGCGCATGAACATCGTGCGCATGCAGGGTCGCATGATCCCGAGCGGCCGGGCGCGCACGTTCCTGGACAACATCGCGCAAGGCGTGCTCTACGTCAGGTTCGAGACCGCGGAATACGACCAGCAGTACTGGCTGCCGCGCGAGCAGCGTTTCGAGGCGCAGGCCGTATCCCGGCTCAGCGAGGGACGCATCGTGTTCCGCGTCGTATCGCGCTTCGTCGACGTCTGGCCGAACGACCCCGGCATCGCCAACGCGCCCGACCCAGTCGAGTACCCGTTCGGCATCATCCGCGGCGCCGAGAACCTCGACGCGCTCTCCTCGTTCACCGACTGGCAGCTCGACCTCGGCAGCCTCAGCAGCACCGCCGATGCGCGCGACTTCGACCCGTTCGCGCCGCCCGCCCTCGTACCGACCGGTGAGCCCCGGCTGCTCTTCGGAGCGCGCCACTTCTCGCAGCTGTTCCGCGTCAATCACGTCGAAGGCGTGTTCACCGGGCTCGGCCTCACATACGACTTCGGCGACGCCCTGCCGGGCACTGCGCTGCGTGCGCACGGCGGCTACGCATGGTCCGAGGAGGTCCCGCGCGGCGGTGCAGAGCTCGCGCACCGCGCGGGCGGCTGGGAGTTCATCGCGCGCGGCGAACGGCAGCTCGCTCATACAAACGATTTCACCGCCACGCGTGACCCGGAGCCAGGCCTCGCCCCCCTGCTCGGCGGCGAGCAGTACGACTACCTCGACCGCACCTTCGGCAGCCTCGTCGTCAGGACCACGAGCCGCGAAGGCATCGCCTGGCGCTTCGAGGCCGGTCGCGCCGCCGATCGCAATGTCGGCCGCAATGTCGTTCTGCTCGAGAACCCGGACTCCGCGATTCAGCCGGAGAACGCGTCGCGGCTCAACCGTCCCGCCTTCGAGGGCGACTACTGGCTCGGCCGCGCGGAGCTGCGCCGGAACCCCGGCGCTGGCGGCATCTCGCTTCAGCCCGGGCTCGGCCTCCGGCTCGCCCTCGAAAACGCCGTGGGCCAGCTCGACTGGCAGCGCGCGGAGGCCGCCCTGTCCATGCGCCACATGCTGGGCCGCTGGACGCTCTCCGCCGCCGGCGACGCAGGCATCGTGCTCTCCGACTCCACCCCGCCTCAGGCCATGTTCGAGCTCGGCACCGCCGTCGACCTGCCCGGCTTCTCGCACAAGGCGTTCACCGGCGACCGCGCCGCACTCGGCCGCGCCGGCATCATGTACACGCTCCCGATCTTCAATGCGCCCATCCGTATCGGCTCGTTCTGGCTGCCCGCACCAGCGCCCGCTCCCTCCGTTGCGGTGCAGGTCGGCTGGACCGATGCCTCGGCGGAAACGCGCCGCATCATGGAACGCTTCGGCTGGCAGACTTCCGATGGCGCTCGCGCCGCACTCGACCTGCGCATGCGCTTCTTCGGCGGCAGCGTCAGCATTGGCGCAGCCCGGCCACTCGACACTGACGGCGAGTGGCACTTCGTCTGGGGACTCACTGGTGGCATCTGACCATGAATGCCACTCCCCGACCCCTTCGGGTGGCCTTCGGTGCCCCGGGTCCGAAGATTGCAGACCCCCGGCAGGCCGCCCAACGTCTGCGGCGGCCGGGATACACCAATCACTCACGAAAACCAGGACAGCTCTCATGAGACGCATCTGCTCGACGCTCGCCGCCGGCGCGGCTGTTTTCGCCTTCGCCGCCGCCGATGCCGAGGCCCAGACCATCGGCGCCAAGCTCGGCGCATCCTTCTCCACCCTTTCCAGCGACATGGAAAACGAGGACATCGGCAGCGCGACCGGCTTCGCCGGCGGCGGCTTCGTCCGTGTCGGCCTCGGACGCTTCGGCCTGCAGGTCGAGCTCCTGTCCGTCAGCAAGGGCGCTTCCTTCGATGGCACCGGCGAGGATGCCGAGATCAGCCTCGAGTACGTCGAGATCCCCGTGCTGCTCCACGTGCCTCTCTCCCTCGGCACCGGCTTCGCTCCCTACGTGTTCGGCGGCCCGGCCGTCGCCTTCGAGGTCGGTTGTGATTTCGAGGCCGGCGACATCTCCGTCGACTGCGACGCCGAAGGCGCCGAGTTCTTCGAGCGCCCGTCCACCGACATCGGCCTCGCCGCCGGCGGCGGCCTCGCCTTCGGCATGGGGCCCGGCGCTGTCCTGCTCGAGGGCCGCTACACTTGGGGCATGACCAACCTCAACGACGGGCCCGACGAGGAAGAGGTCAAGAACCGCGCTGGCTACGTCATGCTCGGCTACGAGATCCCGCTTTCCGGCTTCTGATCCATCCGTCAGGCCGCGAACATTGAGGCGTCCGGCTCCGGCCGGGCGCCTCTTTCGCTTCCCGCAACCCACCCCCCACCTCTTGCTACTGTTTTCGCAGTTGACAGAACTTCCTTCCCGATGTTATCTACGGGAAGAGCAGTAGCACCGGCACGGATGACCCAGAGTGCGCCAGGCGTGGCGCAGCCCCGGAGGACCAGTCATGGACCAGCCCAGTTTCACCGATCGTGAGCTCGATGTCATGAGCATTCTGTGGCGCCGCGGTTCGGCCACGGTTGCCGAAGTCCGCGCCGAGCTGGCCGACCCGCTGGCCTACACGTCGGTTCTTTCCGCGCTCCAGACGCTGGAGGAGAAGGGTCACATCGGCCACGAGCAGAAGGGCCGCGCCTACGTCTACAAGCCCCTCATCGGGCCGGAAGCGGCCGGCGGCACCGCGCTCCACCGCATCCTGGACAAGATCTACCACGGCTCCGCCGAGATGCTGCTGGCGCAGCTCGTGAGTGACCGCCGGCTCCCTGCGGCGGAGCTCGAGCGCATGCGCGCCCTGCTCGACGAGCACCTGGAGGAGGATGACCGATGATGACCTGGATGCTGTGCACCCTCGCCTTCTCCGGACTCGCGGCGCTCGCGGCGCACCTGGTCGAAGGCGCGATGACGCCCGCCCAGGCGCGCCGCCACGTCTGGACGGCCGCGGCGCTCATTTCGTTGCTCGTGCCCGCCATCGCGCTTGCGGCCGGCGGCACGTGGCCGGGCAACTTCCTGCTGCCCGATCCGACGGGCATCCTGGCTCGCGACCAGACCACGCCGCCGCTGCATCTCCTTTCCTCCACCGGCGACGTCGGCGGCGCTTCGATTGCGGCTGCCGACGCTCCCTCCAGCTTCTCCGCCACGCACCTCGTCCTGGCAACATGGGTGCTGCTGTCCTCGCTGGTGCTGCTCCTGTACGGTGCCGTATGGCTCCGCTTCGTCGGCGCGGCGAGCGAGTGGCGACGCGCGCGGCTGTGCGACCAGGACGTATTCGTCGCAGCTCAGCTCGGGCCGGCGGTGTTCGGCCTGAGACGCCCCCGCATCGTGCTGCCGGAGTGGGTGCTCGCTGCACCTGCCGCGGTGCAGCGCGTGATCATGCTGCACGAGATGGAGCATGCACGCGCCCGCGACCACGTGCTCCTCGGTCTCGCCCCGCTCGGGCTCGTGCTGATGCCCTGGAACCTGCCGCTCTGGTGGCAGCTGCATCGCATGCGACTGGCGATCGAAGTGGACTGCGACGCGCGCGTCATCGGGCACGGCGTGGCCGTGCGCGACTATGGCTCGCTGCTGATCGACATTGCCGGCCGTTCGACCCCCATGCCTCGCGCGCTCGCCGCACTGTCGGAGCCGCGCACACTTCTCGAGAGGAGAATCCTCGCCATGAGCACCATCAGATCGCCCCGCTCGTCGCTGCGCGTCGCAGCAAGCCTCGCCGCGGCCGCACTCCTCGCCGTCACGGCGTTCGAGACGTTCACGTACATGACGCCGGCGACGCACGCGCAGGTGCCGGCGGCACAGGGTGCCGTCCAGCCGGAAGCGGCCGCAGCGAACGCCGACCAACGGGTCGCCGACATCCTGACGACCGCGACGGACACTCCGCTCGTCGTCATAGACGGCGTCATCGTCTCATCCAACGCCGTAAGGGAGACTGTCGGCGAAGCCACCATCATGGATGTGGAGGTAGTGGCTGACCCGGCGAAGCTCGCCGAGTACGGCGAGCGCGGCCGCAACGGAGTCATATTCATCACCACGTCGCGGTCGGCGGTGGCCGCCACCGCCCCGGCGGCAGGACGGCCCCGGATCGTTCTGCGAGGTGAATCAACGTTCAAAGGGTCATCGGATGGATTGCTCGGAACCCCGCTGAAGGCTGCCGAGGTCCGGGTGGTTGGCCGCGACGCAGTTATTCGCAATGCCGGCGACAAACAACCGCTGATGGTCGTTGACGGTGTCCCGATCGGTCAGCACCGTGACCTTCCGATCGACCCGGCACGGATCGAGAGCATCAGCATTATCAGGAGTGCCATGGCGGTCAGCCTGTACGGCGCGCGCGCCGCTGACGGCGTGATTCTGATCGAGACGAAGAAGGAAGACGCGGATCGTCAGTAGCATGCCGTCCCGGACGGGGTGCCGTCGCGCCCAGCGCTGATCCGGGTCGAGAGAAACCCGCGGCTCTGCGGCGCCCTGTCATGGCACAGCCGGACACGGGTCCGTTTACGTTTACAGGGAGGGGTGAGGTCCATGCGCACGTTTATGGTCAGGTGCACGAGAACGAGAAGGGATCCTGCTCCTGCACATGCTCATGCCCGTAAACCTGCGCATGGGCCTCACCCGTATCCGTAAACGTAAACGGACCCGTGTCCCGCGATTCCCCCTGCCCCTCCGGAACCTCCGCCCTGATTCTTGCGTTACACTTGCATGCGCCCCGAGATGTGAACCCACCAGGAGCCGCCATGCACATCCGCAAGAGCGACATCCCCTCCTCCGAGATCACGCCGGAATCCGTGTACCTCGACCGTCGCCGCTTCCTGCGCCTCGGTGCCGCCGGCGCGGTCGGCACCTCGCTGACACCGACGGCCCTGGCCGCGTGCGCGCCCGATGCCAGCGGCGAAGCGGGGCAGGATGAACTCACGCCGTACGAGGACGTGACGAGCTACAACAACTTCTACGAGTTCGGCACCGACAAGACGGACCCTGCCCGCCGCGCGCCGGGGCTGCTCCGCCCGCAGCCGTGGAGCATTGCCGTCGAAGGTCTCTGTGCGAAACCGGCCACGTACGCACTAGAGGATTTCATCAGACCGTCGGCCATCGAGGACCGCACGTACCGCCTGCGCTGCGTCGAGGGCTGGAGCATGGTCATCCCTTGGCAGGGAATCCCGCTCGCAGACGTGATCCGTCGCGCGGAGCCGACGTCGCAGGCGAAGTTCGTCGAGCTGTATACGCTGCTCGATCCGGAGCAGATGCCGCTGCAGACGACGAACCTGCTCGATTGGCCGTACATCGAAGGGCTGCGCATGGATGAGGCGATGCATCCGCTGACGATCCTCGCCACTGGCCTCTACGGCCGCCCGATGCCGGCGCAGAACGGCGCCCCGCTGCGTCTGGTCGTGCCGTGGAAGTACGGGTTCAAGAGCATCAAGTCGATCGTCCGGATACGGTTCGTCGAGGAGATGCCGAATACGACGTGGATGGAGTCCGCACCGTCCGAGTACGGCTTCTACGCGAACGTGAACCCGCAGGTCGATCACCCGCGGTGGAGCCAGGCGAGCGAGCGTCGCATCGGCGAGTTCCGCCGTCGCGACACGCTGATGTTCAACGGTTACGCCAATCAGGTGGCGGCGCTGTACGACGGGATGGACCTGAGCCGGTTCTTCTAG
>JBBEBA010000042.1:0-29061 GCA_040882575.1 Gemmatimonadota bacterium | reverse complement strand
GGTGCTCGCAGCGAAGCTGCTGTTGTGGGTGCTGTGCCTGATCCCGGCCGCACTCCTCGTCTGGCGTGCGGCCACGGACGGTCTCGGCGCGAACCCGATCGAGTTCATCACGCTGCGCACCGGCTACTGGGCGATCACGCTGCTGGTGCTGACGCTTGCTGTCACGCCCGTTCGTCGCATTACCGGCTGGAACCGCGTGATCCAGCTCCGCCGCCCGCTCGGTCTGTTCGCGTTCTTCTACGCGACGCTGCACTTCCTCACGTACATCGCGCTGGACCGGTTCTTCGAGTTCGGCGACATCGGCTCCGACATCCTCGAGCGGCCCTACATCACCGTCGGCTTCACGGCGTACCTGCTGCTCGTGCCGCTCGCCGTGACCTCGACGAAGAGCTGGATCCGCCGGCTCGGCCGTCGTTGGACGTACCTGCACTGGCTGATCTACGTCAGCGCCGGCCTCGCCGTTCTGCACTTCTACTGGAAGCGCGCATCCAAGGCCGATGTCGCCGAGCCGCTCATGTACCTCGGCTTCCTGCTGCTCATGCTGCTGGTCCGCGTGTTCTTCCTGCTGCGCAGGCGGCGGCGCAGCGCCCGTCCCGCCACCGGGCAGGCTGGCGTCGTTGCGGAAGGCACATCACAGTTCGGGGGACAGCCGACGCCGTGATCGAACCGACGCTCATTCGCGTCGTGCGAGCGCACGGTCGCCGACCCACAGGTACGTTCCTCCGCTTGCGTCGTCGATGAGGCGGATCATGAGCGCGACGCGGCCGTCCATCAGGGCGGCCGCCGCACCGGCAGGCGCGGGCTCCAGCTCGAGCTGAAGGTCGCCGCTCTTCAGCATCGGTCGTCCTTCGACATTTACGATCTCGAGGACCTCGCTGCCGTTCTCGTATCGACCAGCCGCCTCCAGCAGCCGCGCCGTGACGGCCGGGTCCGGCGCTGGCGGCTGCACCCGGCGCGACCGGGCATCGGGCAGGCCGAGCAGGCGCGCGAACACGAAGTCGGCAACGCCGCCCAGCCCTGCGCTCTCGTTGTTGGCGAGGATGATCACACCGAGGCCATCGTTCGGCAGCAGGTGCAGCAGCACGGAATGCCCGGCATGTCCGCCCTGTACGAGGATGGACGGGCGCTCCGCCCATGTGCCGATCCGAACGCCCGCAGCAGCCCCTGCGCCCGACCCGGGTACGGTGCTGCGAAGCCGCAGGAGATCCCGGACGGCGCCGGGCGGCAGCACGCGGTGGCCGCCGACCGCTCCGCCGCTGAGCAGCGCTGCACCGAGCCGCGCCAGATCGGACGCAGTCGTGTGAAGTCCCCGCACCGGAAGGGCAACCGCGCTGTCAGGGACGGGCTGGACGGGCACGACAGGCGCGGCGGCGGACCTTGAAGCCGTCCAGCCGCGCGTGAGGCCCGGAGGCAGCGAACGCGTCACTGCGGAGCTGTTCATGCCGAGCGGCTCGAATACCGCTGAGCGGACCAGGTCGGAATACGGCGCGCCTGCAAACGTCTGCATCGCAAGCGCAGCCAGCATGATGCCCGGCACGGACTGCGAGTACAGCGCGCCTGGCTCTGACATACGGTCGTACCGCGTCAGCTGCCGTGCCGCCGCCCCGAGATCATCCGCACCGCCCCGGCCGGGTGCGGCGAGCTGGTGCGCCATGCCGGCTGTGTGTGTCAGCAGCTGCTCGACAGTGACGCCGTGAAGCTCATCCGGCAGTCCCGCTACGCGCGTCCCGAGCGGCGCATCGAGCGACAGCCGGTCGCTCGCGGCCAGCGCCGTCGCGCTCAGCGCAGTCACAAGCTCGGTGGCAGCCGCAGCGCGGAACACGGCATCCACGGTCAGCGACGGCGCGTCCGTCTCCAGCGAGGTGCGTCCATACGCCTGAAGGAACACCATGCTGTCGCGCCGTACCACGGCGACCACTGCGCCCGGTGTCATCTGCCTGCTCAGCGCCGCCGCAACGACGTCGTCGATGCTCTGCGACTGACCTGATTCCTGCCCGCGTACAGCGGCAGGCAGAGCGACCAGCATGGCGCACAGTACTGCGCTGCCTCGTATGCTGTGCGTGCGGTTGGCTGCGTACATCTGTTGCTCCTGATGCAGGAATGGATCAGTTCGTCGTGTAGTGCGCACCGGCCGCTGCGATGCACAGGAACGCGGCGGCTGGCGCGAGCGACAGCGCTGCGGTGGACAGGAACGCTGCGCCCGCGACGGCCGCGGCCGACGACGAAGCGAACAGCGCCAGCGCGCTCAGGGCTGCGCGCCGAAGCCAGACCAGGAACGGCCGATCCGCTTCGTCGGCGGCATTCCATCCGGCGCGGAACATCGTGACACAGATCCCGGCGACTGCTCCGCCTGCCACGACGGCAGCAACGTTGACGGCGGTCCGGGCGGCACCGTCGGCCATGAACAGCAGCGCGGTATGGACCACCGCCGCCGCACCGACTACAGCAAGCACCCTGCGCGGCTCCAGCCAGCCGCCTCGAACCAGGTACGCCGTCAGGCTGCGCACCAGGCTGCCGACGTCGGCACCGGCCACCGCGACGGATCGCATCGCGCCCGCGCGGTCGCGCGCGCCTCCAGCATGCACATCCGCCGGCGTCAGACGACGCGGCCACGCGGCGGCCACCAGCACGAACGACGCCGCCGCCAGCCACGCTGCCCATTGCCACTGGCCGAACACGACCTGCAGCAGCCAGCGCGGCGTGCCGTGCGCCAGCAGCGAGATCGCTGCGCGCTCCTGCAGCGCCCCGGGAAATCCATCATAGCCGTACAGCTTCGTACAGGCGATGGTCGTGAGTGCGAGCGCGTAGGCCAGGCGCAGCAGCGACGGCGATGATCGCGCACGCCGCAGTATGAACACTGTCATCGCGATGCCCGTGAGCGTCACCACGCACCGGAGCCCCTCGAAGAAGAGGAGGGCCGCGGCGTCCAGCGGCGTCTCGAACCGGCCGCGCCAGTCCCACACCCGCACCATGATATCGGCAGAGAGCAGCACGAATATCAGCGCATGGAAGAGCAGCACTCCGATCGCCACAGCGTGACGTTTCATGCTCTCAATATAGTGCGGCAGCGACCGGCGCCGACACCTGAGCGGCAGTAACTCCGCGTCGTCGCCGGCCGATGCTATATTGCACCATGACTCTTCTCTGGACTCTCGGCGGCGGCGCCCTCGGCGCTCTTCTGATCGGCCTGTGGCTGCGTGCGCACATCGTCGCGCTGCGGACGCAGGTCGAACGCGCGGATTCGCTGCAGCGTGAGTCCCAGCGCGCGCTGCAGGACCGGGATGCGCGCATCGCGGAGCTTCAGCTCGAGCTCACCGATGCGCGCGTCGAAGCCAGCGCGCTGCGGGAGCGGGTGGACCGCGAGCGCCAGTCTTCCGCCGAGAAGCTCGCGGTGCTCGACGACGCCCAGCACAAGCTCGCTGACGCCTTCCGCGCGCTGTCCGCCGACGCACTCGCGAAGAACAACGCCGCATTCATGGACCTGGCGCGCAACTCGCTCGGTCAGCAACACCAGCTCGCGAAGGGTGAGCTCGAGGCGCGTGCGCGCGAGATCGACACTCTCGTGAAGCCGCTCCGCGAATCGCTCGACAAGGTCGATGGCAGAATCGGCGAGCTCGAGAAGGCGCGGTCTCTGGCGTACGGCACGCTGTCGGAGCAGGTGCGCACGCTGACCCAGTCGCAGCAGGCGCTCCAGCTGGAGACGCAGAACCTGGTGCGTGCCCTGCGCGCGCCGCAGGTGCGCGGCCGCTGGGGCGAAATCCAGCTCAAGCGCGTCGTCGAGATGGCCGGCATGATCGAGCACTGCGACTTCACGCAGCAGGCCACCATTGCCGGGGAGGACGGCCGGCTCAGGCCCGACATGATCGTGCGCCTGCCGAACGGACGCAGCATCGTCGTCGATTCCAAGGCGCCGCTCCAGGCGTACCTCGAGGCCGTCGAATCACGGGATGACGAGACGCGCACCGACCGGCTGCGGCAGCACGCCCTGCAGATTCGCGGTCACGTGAAGAAGCTGAGCGAGAAGGCCTACTGGGATCAGCTCGATGCGACGCCGGAGTTCGTCGTGCTGTTCCTTCCCGGCGAGTCGTTCTACAGCGCTGCGCTCGAGCTGGACCCGGGCCTGATCGAGAACGCGATCGAGCAGCGCGTGATCCTCGCCACGCCGACCACACTCATCGCACTGCTGCGCGCGATCTCGTACGGCTGGCGACAGGAGACCATCACGCGGGAGGCGCAGCACATCAGCGCGCTCGGCAAGGAGCTGTACCACCGCGTACGCGTGATGGCACACCACTTCTCAGACATCCGCAGGTCCCTCGATCGCACCGTCAACTCGTACAACAAGGCGGTGCGTTCTCTCGAATCTCGCGTGCTGCCATCCGCTCGCAAGTTCAAGGATCTCGGCGCCGCGACCGGCGACGACATCGCGCAGCTCGAGTCCGTGGACCAGCAGGCGCGCGAGCTGCAGGCGCCGGAGCTGGCCGCGAGCCTCGGCAGGGACGAAGAGCCACCACCCCCGCCGAGGGCGATCCAGACGGAGCTCTAGACCGGCGCGCGCCTGGCGGCCTAGGGCGTGCTGCCCGCCGAGCCGGGCCCGCTGTCTCCAGTCCGATCGGGACCGGTTGTCGAGGTCGTCGTCGTGCGCGGCAGCTCGCCTGCCGGTGTATCGCTGCGCGCCGAACGCGTCGCACGCTCGTCCAGATCCTTCCGGATGTCCTCGATCTTCTGCTGCAGCCGGTCGAGCAGCGAGTCCAGCCGCGGCTGCATGTCCGCGACGAACTGGTCCACCTTCGGCCGCACATCCTGCATTGCGTTCTGGGCCTTCGGCCTGATGTCCGCGACCGCTTCGTCCACACGCGCGTCCAGCTCGTCGAGCGCCTTCCTGATCTTCGGTCGGACCTCGTCTATCGCCGCCTCCAGGCGCGCCTGCAGCTCTTTCACCGGGTCACGCCGCCTCCCTGCGCCGCCCGTGCTGCCCGCTCCGCCCGCTCCTGCTGCACCGCCCGCACGCCCCGCATCGCCACCGGCGCCGGTACCCGTGCCCGCCGCGCCCGTGTTGTCGTCCTGGTTGTACACGCTGCCTCCTTTTCGTATGCGGCGGACGCCGTCCGCGCCGCCGTTCATCCGTACGGCCGCATTCCACCTCCGTTTCAGCGAGCAGGTGGCAACTACCGCACCGCCGGCTCACCCGGCCGGTACACGCGCCGCGCATTGGCGACGACATCGTCACGCTGGAACCAGCTGCTCCGCAGCGATCCGGTGAAGAACAGCTCTGCCTGCAGCGAGTCGGCGCCGCTCGCGGAGAGCGAGTACGAACGCACCGCCGGACCCAGCTGCGTGACGCTGATCCAGGCGCCGCCGCGCTCGAGCGCTGCGGCGCGGCGACGCCGATCGACGTCCGACCATGTGACGCGTGCGCTGCCCCACTCCTGTTCCAGCGCTGCGATGGCGTCCTCGAACGCGCGCAGACGCGAATAGGCACCGTAATAGCCTGTGCGCCGCACCTCCTGCCATACGACGTAGAGCGTCCTGGCCTCGGAATCCGCAGCGCCGACACGATCCCAGGCACGGAGCATGTCCAGCCACGCATCCAGCCTCATCGCGCGCGCCGGGTTGCCGCCCCCCACCTGCTCCCATTCCAGCACCAGGCGACGGATCTCGTCCTCCGCGTCGCCGAGGCGCGGCTCGAATGCGAGGCGGGTGAGCCGCACCACCGTCAATTGCAGAGTATCGGGCGGTGCGCTGTCAGCGGTGTCGTCCGCGTAGCCTTCGCTCAGCACGCCACCGGGCGGATTCGACCAGATCGACGATCCGCCGGGCTCGGCGGGGCGCGCGAACCGTGCGATGTTGCCCGCAACGTCCGCGTACACGACGCTGCCGCCCGCCGCATCGGCATCGAAGGCCGCGGTGAAACCGGCGAGGTCGGCGGCGCGCCCCAGCGCGAGCCACTGCTGCAGTGAGCCACCCTGGTTCGCAGCGACGGACACCGCGACGGCCGCGCCGTCCGGCCCGGTGACCACCGGCCCACGAGCCGTCCTGCGGAAGCGGTACTCGCGCGGGACCACGCCGCCCGCCGTGTTCACGAGAATGGTGTCGCGCCACTCCTCGGCGCGGAGCCAGGCTTCGCCATCCCGGTACATGAGTGAGTCGGTGGGGTGATCGAACAGAATCGTGTCTGCCCGGCCGGCCGGCGCAGTATCCGGCACCCAGGCCCACGCGATGCGCTCGTTGTGGCCCTGCCGCGGCAGCGGCGTTCCCGGCACGACGACGCCGGTGACATGCCAGCCCTCCACGCTGTGCAGGTGCATCTCGTACGGCGGTCGGCCGCCACCGGACTCCACGCGCTGCAGCAGAAGAGCATGCCCGTCGCCAGTGCGCGCTGGCGCGGCGGCCAGTGCGCGCGCGACGCCAATGCCGCTGTCCGCAGCCGCAGCAGGCACGACTGGCAAGCCCGCGAGCGCGCCGAGGGTGACGCCCCCGACGACGGTCTCGGCATCCATGGTGCGCGGCACTGCGAACAGCATCCAGGGCTCCCAGCGGCTTATCACGCGGCGCTCGACGCCGCTGGCCTCCGCCCATGCATTGAGTCCCGCCGCGAATGCCGACCACAACGCCTGCCGCTCCGGCGGCTCGCGGGCGTACTCCTCGCGCGACAGCCGCTCCACCTCGAAGGCTGTTTTGATCACATCGTTTGCCAGGTACCGCTCGCCGTACCAGTAGGCCGCGCGGCCGAGCGCATGGATGTAGATCTCCTCGATACCGCGGTAGTCGTCCTCCGCCTGTGCGTACGCCGCGCCGAACGCGACACTCGCATCCGTCTCACCATGGACATGCGGCACGTTCCACTCATCTCGCGAGATCGTGACCGCATCGGCCAGCCACGCAGCGCCGTCGGACACGGGCAGCAGCGTGGTCCGGAGCGACGCGCAGCCGCACAGGAGGCAGAGCAGCATCGCACTCGTCAGGAGGCTGCCGGGTGTGGTGTCGAGCTTCATGGCCTTCAACTATGACGCGGACGCACCGCCACGGCAAATGCCGCATCGATGCAGCCGTCATGCGGCACTCTTCGTGCACCTCCCTGATGCGAATCACCGGGAGGTCACGTGAAAGTTCTGGTCACGGGCGGTACGGGCGTCATCGGCCGCGCGACGATCGTCGAGCTGCTCCGCCGCGGCCACGCAGTGCGGCTGCTTTCGCGAGGTGCCGAGGAGGATGTCGGCGCGTGGGACGGCCCCGTCGAAGCGCATCCCGGCGATGTGGGCGACGCGTCCAGCATCACCGGCGCGGCGGACGGATGCGACGCCGTCATCCACATCGTCGGCATTGTCGAGGAGGCGCCGCCGGAAGCGACGTTCCAGCGGATCAACGTGGACGGTACGCAGCACATCGTCGCAGAGGCCGCGCGTGCAGGCGTTCGCCGGCTGATCCACGTCTCGTCGCTCGGCGCGCAGCGCGGACGCTCCGATTATCACCGGTCGAAAATGGCAGCGGAGGCCATCGTCACGTCGTTCGCCGGCGAATGGTGCATCGTGCGCACCGGCGCGGTCGCGGGCCGCGGCGACGAAACCGTCTCGGTCCTGCTTCGCATGATGCGAACGCTGCCCGCCGTGCCGATCGTCGGCAGCGGCGATCAGTCGTTCCAGCCGGTGTGGCACGAGGATGTTGCGTGGGCGCTCGCCGAGTGCGTGGAACGCGGCGACGATGTCGTTCGTCGCGTGCTCAACGTGACTGGCGCTGACGTGCTCACCGTCACGCAGCTGCTCGACCTCTTCGCGGAAGTGATCGACCGCGATCCACCTCGAGTGCCCGTCCCTGAGCTGCTGGCGAAGGCGGGCAGCTTCGTGGCCGAGGCACTGCGCGTCGAGGCGCCTGTCAGCAGCGGCACTCTGCAGATGCTGCTCGAGGGCAACTTCCTCCGCGATGGCGAGGCCAACGATCTGACGGGTCTCCTCGGCATGAAACCGGAGCCCATCCGGAATCGCCTGGTTCAGCTCGTGGACCAGCCGCCTGAACAGACGCCTGAGCAGGGCGTCGGCAAGCTGCAGCGGCGTCGCTTCCATGCAGACATTCACGGTGCCCGTGACGACGCCGGCGGCCTGTCGGCCATGCTGCAGCAGCGCTTTCAGGAGCTCGTGCCATTCGACGGCGCCGCGGAGCCGGGCGCCCCGACAACGATCCGCGAGGGCGCGACCCTCACGCTGGAGCTGCCGGCGCGCGGGCATGTACAGGTGCGGGCCGAGCACGTCGATGAGACCAGCTTCACACTCGCGACGCTCGACGGCCATCCGCTCGCCGGCGTCGTGCGGTTCCACTTCGATGACCGCGACGATGGCGTCGTCCGCTTCACGATCGACGTGGTCGAGCGTGCGGCGTCGCGTCTCGATCAGCTCGCCATGACGATCCTCGGCAGTGCCGCGCAGAAGCGAACCTGGATGGTGACCGTCGAGAACGTGGTCGAGCAGTCGGGCGGCACGGCCCCCGACGGCGTGGTCGAACAGTCCTGGGCGCTCGACGACCAGGAGGCGGAGCCGCTGGAGAGGTGGGTGAAGGATCTGGTCCGGCAGCGCCAGCGACGTGCTGGCACCGCCTGAACGGCGCGCTGGTCATGTCCGCCGCAGTGTCGCCTCCCACGAAACCGCCAGCGGGTTTCTCCCGTATTCAGGGCAGGACGACAACCTCAAAGGAGCCCCTCATGTCCAGCTTCGGCGGCAAGGTATTGGCAGGCAGCATACTGGCGGCAATCGGCCTGGTCACAGTCAAGGTGCTCGTGGCACTGGTCAGTGGTATCGTGGCGCTGATCTCGTTCCTCATCTTCACCGTGCTGCCGATCGCCCTCGTGGCGTACCTGATAGTGAAGCTTTTCCGGTACCTCACGACGGACAGGCCGGCATACGAGTAGGCAGTTCGCCGGCTTCGCCCGCGCTTGCCGCCGCGCCGGCATTCCCCTTGCACCGACCGGCGCAGCAGGCGCAGCCGCGCCCGCACAACGATCTCGCACAGGGGGGACTCATGGAGTTCATCTGGATGATCATCATCGGCGCCATCGTCGGCGCAATTGCCAAGCTGGTCATGCCGGGCCGCGATCCCGGCGGGATCATCGTGACGATCATTCTCGGTATCCTCGGCGGCATCGTCGGCGGTTTTCTCTTCAGCATGATCGGCCTGGGCACCGGCGGCCTGGCCGGTTTCATTGGTGCTGTCATCGGTGCCGTGCTGCTGCTCTGGATCTACCGGATGGTCGTGGCCAGGCGAACGGACACCGTCTGACGTGCCAGGGCAAGGCAGGGTCCGGTGGACGAACGGGCCGGGCCCTGTTGCATCCGTGATGTCGGACGCGTTCATGGATGCGGAGGCGGGTACGGCGCCCGGTCGCAGCATCCTCGCAGCAGTACGGACCATGCGTAGTATTCTGATGTTCTGCAGCGCACTCCTCGCCGCATCCTGTGGCAGCCCGCTCGAGCTGGATGACCGCTGGGCCGAACCCGAGCTGATCGATTTCGCTCCCTCTCTCGGGATCGACCTCAGCCAGATGAACCGAACGGCCTCCGGCCTGTACTGGCAGGATCTGGTGGTCGGCACGGGCGTGGCCGCAGCCGTGGATGAGCACGTCGTGACCATCAACCACATCACGTGGCTGCCGGATGGCACGGTCGTCGGCAACACGTACGAGGATGGTGGTCCGTCCGAGCCATTCCCGGTCGGCGGCGGGCTCGTGCTGCCGGGCATCGACGAAGGCGTGGTCGGCATGCAGGCCGGCGGCAGGCGGAAGCTGGTCATTCGGGCAGAGCTCGCGTACGGACGCATGGGCAAGGGTGCAATTCCGCCGCTGTCCACGTTGATCTACGAGCTGGAGCTGGTCTCGATCGCCAGCGCGAACTAGGACCGCAACACTAGAACGCGCCGATCATCCCGATCTCCGTGGACAGCTCGTATCCCGTCTCCTTCAGAACCGTTTCCTGAGCCAGCGAGATCAATCCCCGCACATCGGCCGCGGTCGCGCCGCCCAGGTTGACGATGATGTTGGCGTGCTTGTGGAAGAGCTGCGCGTTCCCGAGGATGTGCCCCTTCAACCCGCACTGATCGATCAGCCGCCCGGCGCCCACGCCTTCGATCTTCTTGAAGATCGACCCTGCCGAAGGGTACAGCCACAGATCGGGATGCCGGTCGTCGCGCCACTTCAGATTTTCGCGCATCGTGTGGCGCAGCTCCGGCTCCGGCTGCGGATTCAGTCTGAAGGTGACGCTGAGGACTACATCGTCGCGATCGTGCAGGATGCTGTAGTCGTAGTCGAACCTGAAGTAGTCGTGACCGACAGTGCGGCGGTCACCTTCCTCCGTCAGCAATTCCGCGGACTCTACGACTTCTTCGATGAAGCAGGTTCGCTCGCGCTCCGGCGGCGGCGACAGGAAGTGCAGGTTCTGCCAGATCGCGCCGCCGACAGTGCTGGGTATCCCGACGTAGTGGTGCAGCCCGCCGAGCCCGCGCGAGACCGTCTCATTGATCAGCGCCATGAACGTGTGCACGCCTGCGCCGGCGCGCACGCGCACATCATCGAGGAACTCGATCGAACCGACTTCGGATCGAATGACCAGGCCGCGGAAGCCGGCGTCGGCCACGAGGATGTTGGCGCCGAGGCCGAGCAGAAAGGACGGGATGCCGAGCTCGCGTGCGGCACTCACGGCCGCGGCCAGCTCGTCTGCGGTGCGCGCGCGGTACAGCAGGTCAGCGGGTCCGCCGATGCGGAACGTCGTGTACTGTGCGAGCGGTACATCCCGCTCGATGCGCGCGGGGTCCAGCCGCTGCGACAGCAGCTGCAGCTGTTCGGCCTTTGTCGCGCTTCGTGTCATTCCTGTGCTCATGCGTTTCGACAGCCTCACGTTGCATGCCAGCCGACGGTACGGAGCACACAAGAAAAAGGCGCACCCTGTCGGATGCGCCCTGTTCCCGCGACTGCACCCCGGACTACCTGAGGTGGTTGTTCACCAGCTTGGTCATCTCGAACATCGATACCCTGCTCTTGCCGCCGAATACCTTGCGCAGCTTGTCGTCGGCCACGATCATCCGACGCTCCTTCGCATCCTGCAGGTTGTTCTTCTTGATGTACGCCCAGATCTTCTTCGTGACTTCCGTGCGCGGCTGCGGCTGAGAGCCGACCACTGCACCGAGATCCGCATCAGGCTGCATGGCCTTCATGAACGCGGGATTCGGCGCGCGCTTCGCACCCGTCTTCTTGGCGGCCTTCTTCCTGGCAGCTTTCTTGGCCGGCGCCTTCTTCGCCGCTGCCTTCTTCGCCGCCTTCTTTGCAGGTGCCTTCTTCGCCGCCGACTTCCTGGCTGTCTTCTTCGCCGGCTTGCCCGCGGCGGACTTCCTGGCAGCAGGCTTCCTTGCGGCGGACTTCTTCGCCGTCGTCTTCCTGGCAGCCTTCTTCGTGGCCGCCTTCTTCGCAGCCGGCTTCCTCGCCGCTGCCTTCTTGCCGGACTTCTTCTTCGGTGCCATAGACGGTCTCCGTCAAAGGGGTCTCACTGGTCAGGCGATACTGCCACCTCTCCGGGTGCGCACAAAAATGGATCGGTGTCTCTCCATACGCAACAACAAAATTCCACACGCATCTCTGCGGGCGTCGCGGGTGGGCGCTCGCAGGTCGCCGCGCAGGACCGTTCGCGGCGTCACCGGCGCCTCAGCAGCACGTTGCCGAGACGTACTTCACGACCCTGTTCCGGGGCCACGCATACAGGTCCCGGCTCGCTCAGCATCACCACAGTCGAGCCGAGATGAAATGCCATGATCTCATCACCCTGACCCACGACGATGGGCGGATCGTAGCGGCGTCGCGACGCGACGGCAGGCTTCCGGTTCGCGACTGTACCGCCGGGGCCGGCCCAGTGCGAATCGAACGCCGTCGAGATGCGCCCGACGTTGTATGCGCCCACAGCGACCACTGCCGTACGACCGAGTGCGCCGTCGATCGTGCATATGACGCGCTCGTTCTTCGGAAACAGGTCGGGCACGTGCAGCACCGCCTGCCGGTTGACCGGGAGCAGCGCGCCGGGCACGTGGGCCGCACCTGCAATCGTGCCGGCGCAGGGGGCATGAATGCGGTGATAGTGCCGCGGGCTGAGGTAGAGGGTGACGAAGGTACCGTCGTCGTAGCGCGCCGCGTCGTCGGCGCCGGCGAGCAGTCCGGCTGCGGTGTAGTAGCGGCCCTTCGCCTGAACGAGCCGCCCGGCCGACACGGTGCCGAGGCGTCCGATGACGCCATCGACAGGCGACACGATCGTCGAGCCATCATGAGGCCAGGCGCGGACGCCCTGCCGCAGTCTGCGCACGAAGAACTCGTTCAGCGAGCGGTACGCGGTGACCGGGTGTTCGGCCTCGGTCGTGTCGATGGCGAGCATCCGCGCGAACCCGCCAATGACCGGACGCCGCAGCCACGTCGGCAGCGGCGTATCCGCGAGCGTTCCGAGCGTACGGGAGAGCGCCGCCTGAGGCAGGCGCTCGACCAGCGCCAGGGTCAGGCGCCACGGCCGGCTGGGCAGATCCGGCGATACATCCGGCACCGCGTCGGCAGCGCTCATCGTTTCAGCAAGTCCTCCACTGCAGCCAGCAGCTGCGGTATGTCGAAGGGTTTCGCGAGCATCGCATCTGCACCGAGCAGCCCGGCGTCGCGCAACGCACCGGGCGTTCCGCGCGCGGCTGCTTCACCCGACACGGCGAGGATGCGGCAGCCTGGCGCCTCAGCGCGAAGCTGCTGGATCGTCTCGATGCCGTCCTGCTCCGGCATGTACAGGTCGGTGATCACGAGATCAGACCGCTTCTCGCGAAAGCGCTGCATCCCCGTGCCCCCATTGTTCGCCTCGGCGACCGTGTGTCCCGCGCCTTCGAGGGCCTTCCGCAGCAGACGGCGCACGGATGCGTCGTCATCGATGATGAGAATCGAAGACATGGTCCCTCAGTACATTCTGCCGCCGAGCGTTCCCGGCAGCGACTCGATCGTGTAATGCCGCGTGATCTGCGCACTCGACCTGCGCTCGCCGACGGACTCTCCGAAGTCGATCCAGAGTCTGTACGCTGGCCGGCGCGCCTCCGGAAACGGTTCCGCACGCACCAGGCGACCGACCCGGATCTCGACACGGTCCAAGGCGTCATACGGGATCGTCATGCCACCTCGGCGATCAGCCGCAGCCACTGCCGCAGCTGAGTGTAGATCAGGAAATGGTCGTGCGCGCGCCTCTGGGCGCTGCGCCCCCATGCATCGAGCCGATCCGGCGATGACAGCATTTCGCGCATCACCGCGGCCACGGCGCGGGCATCCCCGGGATCCGGCACGTTTCACGGACAGCGGCCGACGCTCACGCGTCCGCCCCTGCAGCGAGCCTGTCTTCGAGCCGCTGCCGGGCGAAGCGCCGCTGCTCGTCGCACGCGGTACGCCACTCGGTCAGCGGATCGTTGCCCAGCCTGATCCTGACCCGCATCAGCAGCTCATCCGCAGCGTGACTGGGCGTGGCGGAAACGAATGCGTGACCGAACCGCTCGCGGTACAGTCGCAGCGCAACCTCGGCGGCGCGCCGCGTCGCTTCGTCGCCTCCTTCCGGCACGGAAGCCGGGTGCATATCGAAGGCCGCGCGCATGGCAGCGTCCTCGAGCGATGCCCAGGCGGCATCAGCCAGCTCGGGCAGCGCGTCCCGCCCCACCCCTCTGGCCCGGTCCGCGACGGCTGCGGCCCACGCGGCGCTTCCGCCGCATTCCTCGAGCAGGCGGCGCATCCCGGCTACCGCTCTGTCGGCGCGCCCAGTCATCGGCGCACTGGGGTCGTGCGGAACGGCGGATCGCCATAGGCCGCGATTGCCCGCAGCATGTCGCCGCGCGATACGACGAGCTCGCACAGCTTGTAGGGCGCACCGTCCTCATCCAGCGTCATGACGTTCAGCTGGATCAGGTCTTCATCCATGACTTCGTATTGTTCGCGCTCGGCGAAACGCAGCGAGCGCTCGCTCACGTGACACGGCACGGCCAGCGCCGCGGTGCGGTCCGGCGTGCGACGCCTCGACGGCTCGCTCACCGGAGACGTACCGCGGTGCCATTCGCGCTCACCATCAGCATGTTGCCGCCGCTGCCGACCTGGAGACTCTCGTAATCGAGGTCCACCGACACGACGGCGTTGCCGCCGAGCGCGCTGCACTGGTTCTCCATCTCCTGGATCGCGATCTCCTTCGCGCGGCGGAGCTCCTGCTCGTAGGCCGCCGAGCGCCCGCCGACGATGTCGCGGATGCCTGCAAAGAAATCCTTGAAGATGTTCGCACCCAGGATCGCCTCACCGCTGACCATGCCCAGCACCTCGGCGATTTCCCTGCCTGCAATGGTCGGTGTCGTCACCACGAGCATCGGGGTTCCTCCATCAGTTGCCCAGCTGTATTTCCCGCCGCAGCACACCGCCGCGCGTCGAGTCCAGCCGCAGCTCCGCCGTGACCGGAGCATTGCCGTACGTACGCACCTCGTATGTCACGGTCTTCGTCTCGCCGCCATCGGTCCAGCCGCCATGGACCGCCCCGCCACGCTGATCGGGTGAGACAATGCGCGGCTCTCTCCGCGGTCCGTCGGGGAACGTCAGATAGAGACGGTCCTCCTGCACGATCTTTACCAGCTTCGCCTGCTCGAGCGCCGTTGGCAGGCGCCCGTTGTTGCGCCATTGCACGATCACCTCGTACGTAGTGCTGTCGCTGCCGTGCTGCTGCGCGCGCCGCACATCCACTTCCGTCCACTCGAGCTCGGGCAGTGCGAATGCCATTTCGAGGTTGAACAGTGCCTGCCTGCCGGCCCACTGCTCGAGCACTTCCGGCGGGCCGTTCTGCGACTGGAACTTGGGGTGGAAGCCGCCGACCTCGACATCCCCGAGCACCGGATGCCGTGCGGTCGCCCAGTCGATGAAGCCCGCACCGTCCGTCTCGCGGTCCAGCCAGATCAGTGCGTCGAGCTGGTCGCGTTCGCCGTCGCCATTCTCATCGCCCATGATCCCGCCGTTCCACAACTCGTCGCCGTACCAGATGACGCCGTAGTAGAAGTAGCCGAAATCGGGGCCATGACCGAACAGCGGGGTGCCCGGCCGGTCCGGGTTGTTGCGCGTCGCGTATGTATGATAGACGTTGCCGGCCCAGGGATAGCCGGTGATGCCGACGCCGACGCTGTCGAAATGCAGGTAGTGGCGCAGGTCGGCCGGATACATCCGATCTTCCGACATCGAGGTGGACGGTGGGCGCAGGTGCATCGGCACCCGCGTGTCCATCGAGTTCACGACGGAGATGTTGGGGTTCGACAGCAGCCAGAGCACGACGGACCTCGTTTCCGGCTCGCTCAGCGGGAACTCGCCCGCACCAAACTGCGTGTAGCCGCGGCCCGTCGCGTCGCCGCCGCTGTTCGGCCGCCAGTTCTCCGGGTAATTGCGGTGCAGGTCGAGGCCGCCGATGCCGTCCTCGTTCGTGCGGCCGTCGCCATCGTTGTCGAACCCCTCGTTCTGCGTGCGCCAGACCGCCGTCTCGCCTTCGCGCGCCTCGCGCAGCAGGCGGCCCGCGGGGTCGCGTTCGTCCAGCACCATGTTCGGCGCCGCCGTATCGCTGCCCGTCAATGTCGGGCGCCACCGCATCTGGCTGATGACGCCGTCGCCGTTGAGATCGTCCGCCTCGTCTTCGTCGAACAGGCCGTCACCGTCGTTGTCCACGGGCCGTACGGTGCTGCGGTTCGCGATGGCCGTGTGCAAGTACAGGTTCGACCCGTCGGGATTGTTCTGCACGCGGAGCGTGATGGCCTTCGTGTCCAGCAGGTGTGTGATGCGCGGGTCCCGGCCGTAGCTCTCGATCAGGTGCCGCGCCAGCCACAGCACGGATTCCGACGACGTGATCTCTCCGCTGTGGCGGCCTCCTTCGAAATAGGCCGCCGGCTTTTCCTCCTTCGCGCCGGTGCTCCGGTTGGTCAGCGTCATCTGCAGGATCGGCCTGCCCTCGTAGCTGCGGCCGACCTCGTACAGCTCGACGATATCCGGGTGGCGAGCGGCCCAGCGTTCGAGCCACGCGTACATCACGTCGACTGTGTGGTAGCGGTCGAACGTCAGGGTCTCGCCGGGCTCGTACTCGACCTGCGGATGCCGGTGCCGGGTGAAATAGCTGATGCCGTGACGTTCCGGCCGGAGCTGGTAGACTGCGGCGTCACGCCGGGCCTCGGCGGGCACGACCTCCGGCCACTGGCAGCTGGCCGGGTCCGTACCGGCGAGCAGCACACCGGCCGCCGCGAGCAGCAACGGTCTCCACGCCATCTTCGGCCTCCTCTTCTTCCATGGGTGCGCCGGACCGCCTGGCGCGCGACGAGGGCGCGCGTGCAGTCTGAAAAATGGCGGTCCCGCCGCGCCGCGCAACTCAGCCGGCGGGCTCGAGCCTCAGCATGCGGCCGTCCGCGTCATCGATGAGCAGGTAGATGAAGCCATCGGGCGCGCTGGTGACCGCGCGCACACGGCCGATGCCGCTCAGTATCGTCTCCCTCTCGACCGCCTCGCTGCCGCGCAGCCGGATCCGCACCAGCTGCTCACCGGCGAGCCCGCCGACGAACACGTCATTGCGCCAGCCGGTGAACCGGTCACCCGTGTGGAATGCCAGGCACGCCCGCGACCACCCCCGGAAGCACGCGCCCGTCACGCACGAGGCGCAGCCGGCCTGGCCGCTCAGTGACGAGGATCCCGCCATCCGGCAGGAACGCCATGCCCCACGGGTGCTCCAGTCCCTCGACTACCGTGGTGACAGTGAACCGGTGATGATCGGAGTCGCGCGTCTGCGCGGGCAGCTGCCCGGCGCCGCACGCCGTGAATGCGGTGACCACGCCCAGCACCGCGGCTGCGCGCCGCAGGATCTCGTGCTTCATCCTGTTCGACCTCGTTCCCTGGTTGCATTCTCTTTACCAGTGCGCGTTGCGCGGGCGGCTGCGCCGGCTCACCTTGCGCAAATGTATCACCGATCGATGTGCGCCTGCGCGGTGACTCTCCTGCTCGCGGCCGCTGCATGCATCACGCCGCCCGCACCTCCGCTGGAACAGGCGGACTTCGTGCTCGGCGGCATCCCGGTGGACTCGGACTCTGCGGAGATCCGCCTGACGTTCGGCGAGCCGGACTCGACCACGAATGGTTTCAATCCATTCGGCGCCGAGCCGCTCGTCACCTGGCACTACGAGGGCTTCGAGGTCCGCTTCGCCGGCGGTCCGCTGCCGAGCGGATTCCTCATCTCCGCGCCCGGCGAGTCGACGCTGCGCGGCCTGCGCGTGGGCGACAGCATGGAGCGTGTGCTGCAGCTCTACGGCGAGCCGTCCGTCCGTCTGGAGGCCGTCTGGACCTACGTCGACAACGCCAGCCCCGACGTCGGCCTGCAGGTCGTCGATATCCTGCTCGACCAGGGCGTTGTTGGCCGCATCTACCTGGGCAGGGCGGCCGGCTGATCGGTCGAGATCCGGCGGATCACTGCCCCTTCCTCCAGCCGATCCGCCACGCCCATGCCTTCGACGACTTCGCCGAACACGGTGTAGTCGTGATCGAGCCGCACATTGTCGATGAGGTTGATGTAGAACTGGCCGTCGCCGGTATCGCGGCCGCGCGTCGACAGGCCCAGGGTGCCCCGCCCGTTCGATCGACCGAGCTCGTCCCGCGTGAACGGACCGTCGCCGCTGTACTCGTTCGCTTCCGGACTGCCGCCCTGCACCACGAAATTCGGCACGACGCGGTGGAAGGTCAGGCCGGCGAAATAGCCGCTGCGCGCAAGCCGCGCAAACCGCGCCGCATTGGTGGGTGCGTCGAAGGCATGCAGTCGGAGGACGATCCGCTCGCCCGTGCTCATCTCGATCACGACGCTGGCGCGTGCGAGTGCCGCTGTCTCCTCGAATGTGGGCACGCGCGACGGCGGCAGCGGCTGAGGGAGGATTTCGGGACGCGCGCCGCGCCACGCCTCGATGACATCGGCGGCCCGTTCGGCGATGACGGGATCGAAGTCCCTCAGATATGGCTGGACGCGTACGTCGAGTGATGCAATACCGAGCTCCTGCGCGCGCTCCAGCAGAGCGCGGCGCGCGTCGCGGGACGTCTCCTGACGCAGGGCCGACACGCGCTCCAGTGCCCGCAGCAGCGTCGTTGCGAGCCCCCGTCGCGTGCTCCCTTCCAGCGCCGCCGCGGCCGACATGAGCAGCTCGCTGTGCGTGTCGGCGAGCTGCGCCGCGTAGACCGAGTCGAATGCGTGGCCGCCGAGCTCCGAAAGCTCCTGGACCGCAGCGCTCCGCACGTTCGGATGCCGGTCCGCAGCCAGGCGCAGCAGCGCCGCGGTATCGCCGAGGAGACCGGCTGCTCGGGCCGCGTGCGTGCGGCTGAAGAAGTCGGTGTGGTCGAGAAAGGCGGTCAGCCGCGTCTGCGCCGAGGCCGGATCGGCGCGTGCGAGCGCAGGCAGAACGCGGGCGGCGAAGCGGCCCCCGGCGGCTGCACGCAGAAGGCCGGGCGATCGCGGATCGCTCGCGCAGACGCCGTCCAGCAGGTCCAGGCCGAGCAGCGCGACGTGCGCATCGGCATCGCCGGCTGCCCGCACCACAGCATCACAGCCAGCGGTCGCGGCAAGCCGTGCGCCGTAGACGCGCAGCGCTTCGTACCGCACGCGTGGGTCGGCGCCCTCGAGACCCGTCTGCACCAGCCGGTGCGCCGCCGCCGTGTCGCTCAGAGCAGCCGCACCGGCAATTGCTGCCCGTCTGACCGACGCCGCGCCGTCCTGCATGAGTGCGCCGAGCACGTCCTCGTCTGCACCGCCCACGGCGATCAGCGTGGTGGCCGCGAGCGCCCGCGCGGATGCGCCGTTCGCATCGGCGCCGGTGCGGGCGAGTGCCTGCTCCCGAAGCGCGGCAGTCGCGGGACCGCCGAACGCGCCGCGCGCTGACGGCTGCCGCGCCGCGAAGAACAGCCCGCGGATCACGCCGAGCCGTACCTCCGCCGATCGATCGAGATGGGGCAGCAGCAGCAGGATCGCGGAGCGAGCTGCCGCCGCGTCGCGGTGCGTGAGGCGGCCAAGACTCTCGGCCAGTGCGGCCGCGGCCTGTTCGCTTTCGCCGGCCGCCGCGAGCGCATCCGCCAGCAGCACGCGTGCCGCGCCGGCAGGCTCTCCATGAACCGACTGCGCGACTGCCTGTGCGGCCTGGGCTCGTACGCCAACGTCCGCGTCCTGGAGCAGCGGCGCCAGCTCGCTCAGCAGTGCCGGGCGCTCCAGCCTGCCCAGCGCCCGTACGGCCATGCGCCGCAGCTCCGCCTCCGTCGAGCGCGTAGCCCTCAGCAGCACGTACAGCTCCCGGTCGCCGGGCGCGCGCGCGTCCTCCGCAGCCAGCACTGCCTGCCATTCGGCTGCGGGCGGGCGAAGCGCTGCCTCGCGTGCCCGGGCGTCGCTCGCCGCGTCCTGCGCCTGCAGCGGCGCTGCCCACAGCAGCACGAGCGTGGCAACCATCAGACGCACGACGACCTAGCCGGCTATGAGGGAGATGAATGCGCTTCCGTACCGCTCCAGCTTGGCGGGTCCGACGCCGGGCATGGAGAGTAGCTCGTCCCCGGTCGTGGGCCGCATCTCGGCCATGGCCTTCAGTGTAACGTCGCTGAACACGATATACGCCGGCACGCCCGCTTCATCGGCGAGCCGCTTGCGCAGGTCGCGCAGCCGCTGGAACAGCTCGGCGTCCTCCGCCGATGCGTCGTCGCCGACGAGTGCCGCACGCTGCGACCGCTGCCGCGACCCGCGTCCGGTCCGCACGGCGCCTTTCGACCGTGCCGCGATCGCCTCGATCGACTCCCCGCTGCACACATCGCACGACGCGCCGCATGCATCCAGATCCTCGCCGAAGTACTGCAGGATCATGCGGTGCCGGCACGCACCGCGCTCGAGCCAGTCGAACAGCGAGACTGTCGCGCGCCAGCGGCCGTTGCGCACGGCCGGGTCCGGGATGCTGTCGAGGAACCGCTCGTGCATCTTGGCGTCCGCCCACGAGTAGAACAGCCAGCAGTCCGACGGCAGACCGTCGCGGCCGGCGCGACCGATCTCCTGGTACCACGACTCCACGTCCTTCGGCATGTCGCGGTGGATGACGAAGCGGACGTTCGACTTGTCGATGCCCATGCCGAATGCGATCGTCGCGACGACGACGTCCACATCATCCCGCGCGAACGCCTCCTGGTTCCGCGCCCGCTCCTCGTCCGGCAACCCGGCGTGGTAGCTCGCCGCGCGCACGCCCTGCTCCTGCAGGAACGTGCACGTCTGCTCCACGGCCTTCCGTGACAGGCAGTAGACGATGCCGCTCTCGCCCTCGTGCGACCGGATCAGCGCCAGCATCTCCGCTCGCGTATTGCCGCCCTGTCCCTTCTTCCGCACGCGGATGTGCAGGTTCGAACGGAAAAACGAGCCCTTGTACCCGGCCGGCCTCACCATCCCGAGCTGCCGCAGGATGTCCCGCGCGACCGGGCGCGTCGCCGTGGCCGTCAGCGCCAGCACCGGCACGTCCAGCTCCGTGCACAGGCCCTCGAGGCGGCGGTACGACGGTCTGAAGTCGTGACCCCACTGACTGATGCAGTGCGCCTCGTCCACGACGAGCAGCGACAGCGGGCAGCCGCGCACGAACTCGCGCAGGGATCCGTCCAGCGCTTCGGGCGCCAGGTACACCACCTCCAGCTCGCCGCGCCGCAGCGAGGCCAGCCGCCGGCGACGTTCGTCGAAGTCGAGCGTGGAGTTGATCGCAGTCGCACGGAACCCGAGTGCCAGCAGCGCATCGACCTGGTCCTTCATCAGCGAGATGAGCGGCGAGATGACGAGCACCGTGCCATCCAGCAGACGCGCCGGAATCTGGAACGTGAGCGACTTGCCAGCTCCCGTCGGCATGACCGCGATGCAGTCGCGTCCGTTCAGCACGGCCTCGATGACCTCCGCCTGTCCCGGGCGGAACGTGCTGTACCCGAAGACGTCCTGGAGGACCCGGTGCGCGGCGCCTGCCGTCTGTGCCTGCATCATGCGAGGCCCATGTCGCGGCGCAGCTGCTCGCGGGCAGCCGCGATGATGGCACCCACGCGGTCGCGCAGCTCCGGCACGTCGTCGATCGTGAGACCCTCGGTCGGCACCGGATCGAGCACCCGCGCTTCGGCGACCGCCCGGTTGAACAGCAGCGAACCCCTGGCCATGCAGTGGCGCGTGCCCGCCACGACGATCGGCAGAATCGGAACGCCGTGCTCGACCGCGACCCGAAACGCGCCTTCGCGAAACGGCAGCAGCTCGTCCGTCGGCGCGCGCGTGCCCTCCGGCATGACCATCACGCTGACGCGCTTCGACAATCGATCACGCATGCCGTCCAGTGCCTGCACCCGGCTGCGTCGACTGTTGCGCTCGACGCCGATGTCGCCCGCCATGCGCATCATCCACCCCATGACCGGGATGCGGAACACGTCCTTCTTCGACAGCCACTTCATCTCCCATGGCAGATGACTGATCAGGAAGATGTCCGCGTACGACTCGTGGTTCGAGACTGCGACGTACGGCCGCCGCGGATCGCGGATGCGGACGCCGGACGTGCGAAATTCCCAGAGCGGGTTCAATTTCACGGACGCCACCGCCGCCCGGCGGAACCAGCGTCCCACCGTGTAGCGGCCGGGATCGAACGGCACCGTCACCGCGAAGACGAGCGCGAGCCACGGCAGCCACACGATCAGCAGGAGTGCGGTCATCGTCCAGATCAGCACAGATGCCACGCGTTGCACCAGCGGTGACACGTCAGTTGCTTCCGGCGGGACCGGTCAGACTGCGCACCTGCAGGTGGGTGAGGCGCCGTACCGCGCGGCCCCGCTGCATCCGCTCTGCCGGATCCGGATCGAATCGCAGCGTCGCGACCAGCACGGCGCCCGCCGCGACGAGTCGTGCCTCCGCCGGCGTGTCGTGCCCGGCGATGATGCTGCCACCGTCGAGCCAGTAGACGCCCGCCGGCCGACCGACGCCCGCTGTTCGATTGATGTCATCGACGGGATGCTCGTATTCCAGTGCGTCGTAGTCCCGCTCCAGAACGTCCTCCACTGCTGCAGCTGTTTCCTCGCGCGGCTACTGGCGCTGGCGCAGATCGCGCCGTAGGCTCACTGTGTAATCTGGCGCACATGACCGGCGCATGCCAGCCATTGCAGAGCGGGAAACCGGAGGTCGAACGTGTCCTACGACAGCAGGCCTGCAGCCGGCGAGTTCGCCGGGTTCTATCAGAAGTACGTGGACCTGGTACCGGACGGCGACATCATCGCGATTCTCGCGACGCAGCTCGACGACACGTCCGCCCTGCTGCGCGAGCTGACCGACCAGCAGTCGCTCTACGCCTACGCCCCCGGCAAATGGTCGGTGAAGCAGGTCGTCGGCCACCTCACGGATTCCGAGCGGATCTTCGCCTGCCGAGCCCTGCGCTTCGCGCGCGGCGACCAGACGCCGCTCCCGGGCTTCGACGAAGTGCCGTACGCGGCGGCGGGCGAGTTCGACCAGCGCCCGCTCGCGAGCCTGCTCGCCGAGCTGTCGGGCGGGCGGCGCAGCACGCTCGCCCTGCTGGCCGGTCTGCCAGCCGATGCGTGGACGCGGGGCGGCAGCGCCAACGGTCAGCACGTGACGGTGCGCGCACTCGCCTGGATCACGGCCGGCCACGAGCTGCACCACCGTGAAATCCTCGCCAGCCGGTACCTGGAAGGCCTGTTCGCCCGCCAGGCGTTCGGCTGATCAGAGCCATCTCCTTCGCCTGAAGAAGCCGACCAGCGCTCCGCCGACTGCCAGCATCAGCAGCAGCGCGCCGGCATAGCCGAAGCGCCAGTCCAGCTCCGGCATGTGGACGAAGTTCATGCCGTATATGCCGGCGACCAGCCCCATCGACATCAGGATGATCGACCAGGCCGTCATCATCCGGACGGTCTGGTTCAGCTGATTCGAGGTGACCGTGAACTGCGCCTCCACTGCAGTGGACAGCAGGTCACGCTGCATGTCGATCTCCTCCGTCACACGCACTGCGTGATCCCGCACGTCCTGGAAATATGGCAGCAGCTCCGGATTCAGGAACGGCAGATCCCGCCGGAGCAGTGACCCCAGCGAGTCACGCGTGGGGCCCACGACGCCCCGGAACCGCAGCAGCTCCCGCCGCAGCCCCATGATGTGCTGCATCGCGTCCTGCGGGTGCTCATATGCCTCGGTCTCCGTTGCGGCAACGCGCGAGCTGAAATGGTCGATCATCGGGAAGTAGCTGTCCACGAGCGAGTCCAGCAACCCGTGCGTGAGGTGGCCGACCGTCGCATAGTGCTGCGGCGCGCTGCGCCACCGCGCAATCAGCTCGCGCACCTCGCGTACGCTTTCCTGCCGGACCGTCACCAGGTAGTTCGGGCCGATGAAGCAGTGCACTTCGTTGAATGCGGGACGATTGCGCTCGATATTGATGCGCGCCGCGTAGAGGACCAGGAAGAAGTAGCCCGGGTAACGCTCCAGCTTCGGGTTCTGCTCGCCCTGCAGGCAGTCTTCCACCGCGAGCGGGTGAAATCGCAGCATGTCCCTGAGGAACCCGCCGTCCGCCTCGGTCGGCCGCACGAGGTCGAGCCACACTAGATGCGGCGATACCTCCTGCAGCGCCGGGATGCCGCGCTGCATGTGCATCGGAACTTCCTCGAGCGGGATCGGGCGCACGCCGGACGCGGAGCCCAGCAGTGCGCGGATGCGATTGCCGGAGACCGGCGGTGCTGCGTCTGTCCGCGACGTGGTCAGGCTGCGGCTCCTTGTCCGTGGTGCACCGGAAAATGCCCGGCTGCCGTTTGCCCGCGCAAGTGGCGGCACTCAGTTGCCATCTGCCGGCGCGCTCCTTGAATCGTACGCGATGGGTCGACGAATTCGTACCGCGGAGCACGAGCCATGGCAGGAGCGAAGAGGACATCAAAGTCGAAGAAGGCATCGAAGTCGAAGAAGGTTTCCGGCTCGAAGCGCGGAACGCCGGCGAAAGCAGGCGCAGCGGCCGCCCTCCGGGAATACCGCCGCAAGCGGGATTTCCGGAAGACTTCGGAGCCCGGCGGCGGCAGTGCAGCTCCCCGGCACGACCGCCTGCGGTTCGTCATCCAGAAGCATGCAGCCTCGCGTCTCCACTACGATCTGCGGCTCGAGCTCCATGGCGTCATGCGCAGCTGGGCAGTGCCGAAGGGGCCGTCGCTGGATCCGGCCGTGAAACGGCTCGCGATGCAGGTCGAGGATCACCCGATCGAGTACAACACCTTCGAAGGCACGATCCCGCAGGGCGAGTACGGTGGCGGCACGGTGATGCTCTGGGATCGCGGAACCTACGCTCCGGATGATGCCCGGCCGGGCGAGGCCGCCGACGCCGCGGTTCGGCGCGGTCTGAGCAGCGGCAAGCTGAGCTTCACGCTTCGCGGAGAGCGGCTCCGCGGCTCGTTCGCGCTCGTCCGCACCGACCGCGGTCCGAAGCCGAAGTGGCTGCTGATAAAGCACCGCGACGACGAGGCTGCGGCGGGGCTCGACATTGCAGGCGCTTTGCTCACATCGGTCGAGACCGGCCGCACCATGGATGAGATCGCGGCGGATGCAGATCGCGTCTGGCACTCCAACCGCGGCGCCAGGCGAGCGAGGCCGGCGGCGGCGCCCGCCACGGACGGAACTATTGCTCCCATGCAGCCTACACCCGCGCGCACCCTGCCGGACGGCGACTGGACGTTCGAGCCATGGCGAGGCGGCACGCGCGCTCTTGCCTGGGTCACGCCTGACGGGGCGCGTCTGGTGGGCGCAAGGGGAGACGATGTGACGCGGCGGCACCCGCAGATCGCCGCTGCGCTCGCTGCCCTCGCGCGCCGCACCGGTAGTGCTTTCGTCATGGATGGCGAGCTCGCCATCCAGAATGGCGAACCGACCTTCTTCGCGGCGGACCTGCTGCTGCGGGGAGATCAGGTGCTGTTGGACCGGCCGTGGACCGAACGGCGCGCCGCGCTCGCGGCACTGCTCAGACGCCGGCGCGTGCCCGGCGTCGAATGGCAGGAGACGGTCAGCCGCGGCGAGACCATGCTCCGCCGCGCAGCTGACGCCGGCTGGCCGGGCGTGCTGGCGCGACGTGCGGATGCGGCCTACGAGCCGGGCACACGCGCCGAGGGGTTCCTGTGCATCACGTGATGACCGCTGTCGTGACGGCACCAGGGACGCGACGGCCGAGCCGCCCGCGCCGGAACCGTGACAATTCCACACGCGACGGTCCGGAAATGCAGGGTTGTGCAGTTTACCCGTCTCGGAAGCGGCAAACTCCACGCGCGACGCGACGCGCCGGCACGCGTGTGCAGTTTTCCGCCTCGTGGCCGGTAAACGCCCCAGCCGGCGGAAACGCCCCGTCGAGTGTGCACGCAGGCCGCCTCGATGCGGAGCTACCCGCCGCAGGATTATCACGACGAGCGGCAGCCCTCGCGGCGGCGCGTGTCGGCGAGTGCCACGATCTTCCACGCGCCGTCCGTTTTCAGCAGCTGCATCGCGTCGTAGCCGCAGTGGGAGAACTCGCCGCCGGCGAAGAAGTCGTAGTACGTCCAGACCGTGGCGAGCGGCCCATCCACGCGCACTTCCGTGTCGTGCAGTACTTCATCGAGTACCACGCCTTCCGGCGCGCTGGCGATGCTCTGCACGAAGCTCGCCGGCATCGTAACCGTGACCTCTCCGTTCCGGCCGACGCCGTAGAATCGCGCTGACGGATCGAACACTGCCGCCAGTGAGGCGGTATCACGCGACCGCATGGCGTCGAACAGCTGCGCGACGACCGCGAGGACTGCAGCCTGTTCTTCTGCCGAGCCGGCTGTTACGGCCTGCTGCTGCGCTGTCGTGGCGCACGCGGAGCTGGCCAGCAGCGCGGCCGTGATGCTGAGCGAACCGATGATCTGTCTCATGATCATCAGGTAACCGGCGGCCGGTCGCGCCGCAACGACGCGGGGGCGAGTCACTCGTCCACGGAGATGAGCCGCACTTCGAAGATGAGGGTGGCAGCCGCAGGCACACCGGCAGGCCGGCCGACCAGGCCGTAGCCGTGTTCCGGCGGCAGCACGATCCTGCGCACACCACCCTCCTTCATGCCGACGATGGCAGTCGCGAGCCCGCTGGGTGACACGGCGCCGGGCACCAGCTCCGCCGGGCCGAAGCCCTGCTCATCCGGCCGCTTCTCGTACAGCGTCCCGTCCGGCAGCCACGCCTGGTACGCGATCGTGACCGGCAGCCCCGGCTCCGCCGTCGCGCCGCGCCCTTCGCTCAGGTCCTGTATGCGGATGCCGCCATCGAGGGCAGTCATGCTGTCCGGCACGATTCCGAGCGCAGGGGCGAAACGTACCCGCTCCGCCGCTGGCCCGACGGTACCGGTTCCCTCGGCCGCCGGTGGTGCGGCGTCGCCGCAGCCACCCGCAACGACTGCCGCCACCAGCACCGGCAGGACCCGCTGCGTCATTCGCGACTTCGACGAGCCGGATGGCGTTGCCAGGCAGTCCGACCGGCCACTACTGTAACCCATGAACTTCTTCATCTTCATCGTCATCGTGATGGCTGTGAGCGGAATCCTGACTCCTATCGCGAAGGGCGTTTCCCGACGGATTGCGAAGGGCGGGCCTGACAGCGCCGAGCTAAAGCGCCTGCGCGCCGAGCTGGAGGCGGCGGAGCAGCGCATCTCGGAGGCCGAACATCGCCTGAGGCTGAACGAGGAGCGCCTCGACTTCCAGGAGAAGCTGCTCGCGCCGCGCGCCACACGTCGCGATGAGCCGGCGCCGCGCGAGTAGACGCGCAGCGTTCCGCCGCTAGAACATGAGGGCGGCGGCGCCCAGCACGAGGATCACCACGCCCGCCGCAGCCTTCGCCGCAGCCGCCCACATCCGACCGAGCAGCACCCCCCACGCGACGCGGGTCGCACTGTCCACCCGCCGAGTCTCGTAGAGCGTGGCCGCCGCGGCGCCCGCAAACGAGCCCAGGAAGCCGGCGATGATCGAGCCGATGACCGGGATCGGCATGCCCAGCAGAACACCGGCAACGCCGCCGAAGATTGCGCCCCAGAAGGCGAGCCGCGAGCCGCCGTACCGCACGTTCATCTTCGACACGATCACGAACTCGATCGCCTCGGCGGCCACGGCAATCGCGACGCACAACGCGAGCGTCACGACGCTCACGTCGCCGAACCACGTCGCGAAGGCGAGCACGCCCACCATGATCCAGAGCCCGGGCAGCCCGAGCGGCGTCAGCAGCAGCGCGACGGCCATGATCAGCACACCTGCGAGCGCCATCATCCCCCGTGCTCCGCTGCTCGCGGACTCCTGATCTCAGGCCGCGTCTCACCCGTTATCAGGCGGATGCCGCGGCTGTAGGACACGTACGCCCACGCCCACTGCATCATTACCAGGATCCGGTTACGGAACCCGATCAGGTACATGATGTGAACGACAACCCAGATCAGCCACGCCACGAATCCCGACAGCTTCACTCTCCCGAGCCGCGCCACGGCCGCTGCGCGACCGATCGTCGCCAGATCACCCCTGTCCCGGTAGCTGAACGGCTCCCGACTGGCGCCGCGCAGGTCCCGCACGATCTGCCGCGCCGCGTGCCGGCCCATCTGGATCGCGCCCTGCGCTACGCCCGGAACCGGCCGCCCATCCGCCCGGTCCAGACTCGCCAGGTCGCCGACCACGAAAATGTCCGGATGACCCGGGACCGAACAGTCCGGTTGCACCCGCACCCGCCCGGCCCGGTCCGTCTCGGCGCCCAGCCGCGCGCCCAGCGCCGACGCCGACACGCCGGCCGCCCAGAACACGTTGTGTGCTCCGATCCGCTCATCCCCGACCTGCACGTGGTCACTTCCGATATCGGTCACCAGTGCGCCCGTCCTGACCTCGACACCCAGCCTGGCCAGCTGCCGCCGCGCCTTCTCCGACAGATCCTGCGGGTACGTCGGCAGTACACGGTCCAGCCCCTCCAGCAGCAGAATCCGCGCGGCCTTCGTGTCGATCGCCCTGAAATCCCGCGGCATCGCCTGCCGCGCAATCTCCGCCATCGCACCCGCCAGCTCGACTCCCGTCGGCCCGCCGCCCACAATCACGAATGTCAGCAGCCGACGTCGCGTCTCCGCATCCGCTTCGCGCTCCGCCGACTCGAATGCCAGCAGAAAGCGACGCCGGATCTCCGTCGCATCGTCAACAGTCTTCAGCCCCGGCGCGTGCGCCGCCCACTCGTCATGCCCGAAGTACGCATGCGTCGCACCCGTGGCGAGGATCAGGTAGTCGTACGACACCGCCACGCCATCCGCCAGCCGCACCTGCTTTCCCGCTTCATCCACATCCACCACCTCGCCCAGCCACACCTGCGCGCTCCGCTGGTCCCGCAGGACCGAACGGATCGGACTCGCTATGTCGGCCGGCGACAACGACGCCGTCGCCACCTGGTACAGCAGCGGCTGGAACAGGTGGAAGTTGCGACGGTCGATCACCGTCACCCGCACCGGCACGTCCTTCAACGCGCGCGCGGCGTACAGCCCGCCGAACCCACCCCCGACGATTACCACGTGCGGCGTCGCCATCGCACTCCTGCCGTTCGCTTCGACCACCCGCCACCTCCCTCGGGAGCCCCATGCAAGCCGCTGTCCTCTGCTACCCCGAACCCGGTCGGCCGCTACACGACCCTTGCGCCCTGCATCACATCTGTTCTACTGTACTAGCGTACTCATGCACAGTTACGGAAAGGCTGGCACCGTGGCATTCGATATCGACGCGAGCGATCAGCGCGCGATCTACGTGCAGATCATGGACGAGATCCGCCGCGGTATCGTACTGGGGACGTGGCGCGATGACGAGGTCCTGCCGTCGGTGCGGCAGCTGGCGGTGGAGCTGCGGGTGAACCCGAACACGGTGCAGCAGGCGTATCGCGAGCTGGAGCGCGAGGGCGTGATCTACGTGCGACGTGGGCAGGGCAGCTACGTGGCGGGACCGGGCGCGGGAGCGCAGCAGCGGGAGATTCTCCTGCGCGA
>JBBEBA010000041.1:0-27129 GCA_040882575.1 Gemmatimonadota bacterium | reverse complement strand
CTAGTTCTGTTCCTGCTCCCTCTCCAGCTCGATCAGGTCGACGTTCCACCGGTCGTCGCCCAGCAGGTGCTTCACGAAGTACTCGGCGCGGAGCCAGTGCCAGTAGTCGCTCATGTTGCCGAAGCCGTGACGCTGGCCGGGGAAGATGAAGAAGTCGAAGCGCTTGTTCGCCCGGATCAGTGCTTCGGCCATGCGCAGCGTGTTGCCCGGGTGCACGTTGTTGTCCACGTCGCCGGTCGTCAGCAGCAGATGCCCCTTGAGGTTTTCGGCCAGCTCGGGGTTCGAGTCGATGTCGTACTCGAACGTGATACTGCCGTCGTCGTTCACGACCTCGGTGACGCCGTGGTGTGTCTCCGACCAGTTGCGATTGTAGATCTCGTTGGTGTGGTTGCCGGCCGAGGACACGGCGACCTTGAAGAAGTCAGGGTACACGAGCATTGCGGCGGTGGACATGAAGCCGCCGCCGGAGTGGCCGTATATGCCGACGCGGTCGATGTCGATGAAGCTGTGCCGGTCGGCGAGCTGTTCGACCGCCGCCTTCTTGTCGGCCAGGCCGTAGTCCCGGAGGTTGCCGTAGCCGTAGTTGTGGTACCACTTCGAGCGTGACGGGTGGCCGCCGCGGTTGCCGACGGTGATCACGACGAAGCCGAACTGCGCGAGCGCGGCTTCGCTGCCGCCCGTGCCGAACGCCTTGGCGACCGACTCCGTCTGCGGTCCGGGATAGACGTACTCGATGATCGGGTAGATCTTCGTCGGATCGAAGTCGAACGGCAGGTACATCACGCCGTACAGGTCGGTGATGCCGTCGTCGGCCTTCACGGTGAACGGCTCGGGCATATGCCAGCCGGATGCGGCAAGCCGCGACAGGTCGGCCGTCTCGAGGGCGAGCACCTCGTTGCCGTTTGCATCCAGCAGCGTCGAAGCAGGGACGGTGTTCACGCGCGAGTAGTTGTCCACGAAGAAACGCGAGGAGGCGCCGACGTCGGTGCGGTGATCGAAATCGCCCGGCGCGAGCAGGCGCACGCCGGAACCGTCGATGTTCACGCGATACAGGTGCTGGTAGTACGGATCCTCGCCATCCTCGCGGCCGGCGGCCGTGAAAAATACCGTGCCCGATGCCGGATCGACCGCCGTGATCTCCTGCACCGAGAACGCGCCCTGGGTCAGGCGTCCCTTCAGCTCGCCGTTGGCGCCGTAGCGGTAGATATGGCCCCAGCCGTCGCGCTCCGACCACCACAGAATGTCGCCGTTCGGCAGGCGCTCCGGATTCTCCGTCTCGATGTACGTGTTCAACCGGTCCTCGATGACCGGGCGTGCCTGGCCGGTTGCAGCGTCCGCGACCATCAGGTCCGCGCGCTTGCGGTCCCGGCTCAGCCGGACGAAGTGCAGCTGGTCGGATCCGGGCGCGAGCCACAGCGAGCGGGTCGGCTCCTCGGAGTCCGGGTACTCGAACTGACGCGCATTGGTGATGTTGACCGACGCTTCATCCCGCCACTCGTCGTACTGCACCTGGATCGGCCGGCGCTCGACGAGGTCGTAGATCCAGACCTCGCGCTGCGTCACGGTTGAGTCGCCTGGCATGTCATACTTGTACGACTCCAGCTCCGGCCGATCATTGCCGGTCGAGTGGATGACCCACAGCTCTTTGGTGTTGCGCTGGTCACTGCGCACGAGCGCGAGGCGACGCGAGTCGCTCGACCACGACACGCCCGCCCGCCGCCGCCGATCCCTGTTCTCCTCCTTCTCCACATCCGTGTCGCCCTGCGCGTCCGAGCCCCAGCGGTAATTCTCCTCGCCATCCTGCGTGAGCTGCGTCTCGGTCACCTCCACGCGCCACTCGGCCGTGTCCGCCTCGGCGCCGCTCAGGCCGCGCCGGGCATCGAGGATGCGCGCGTAGTCCTGCGCGCTCGTCATGTAGAGGTTGTCGTTGCGCGCGTAGACCACGGTCTGGCCATCCGGCGATATGTCCGCCCACGACGGATGATTGTCCGGCGACTCGAAGTCCAGCAGCTCGCGCAGCGTCTGCGTCCCGACGTCGTACTCGAAGTGATGGACCTTCTTGCGCGCCTGCGCACGGCGCCGCCGCGTCTCCTGCTCCTGGTCATCCTCGAGCTCGTCGCCGAGCACTTCCTCCTCCTCTTCCTCCTCGTCCTGCGTCGATTCGACCTCGAATTGCACGGTGTTGGCGTCTATGAAGCGGATCGCCCGGATCGGCAGGTGCTGGCCGTCCCACGGATCGCGTGTGATCCGCGTCAGCTCCGCTGCGAGCACGTCGTTGTCGAAGATCGGCCGCTTCTGCCGGCGCACGGGGTCCACGATCATGTAGAACGCGCCGTCCGACGTCTCCCACTCGTACCAGAAGCTCTCCGATCCTTCGATCCAGTTCGGACTCACCGATGTCGAGTGGACGAGCTCGCGCAGCTTGTATGGCGCGAAGCGGGCGGCCTGCCTGTAGTTGGCGGAACCCGGCCCCTGCACGAGCGTGGTCGCCACGGGCGCGGGAGCCCCGATCTGCGCGGCGGCAGGGTCGCCGGCCAGGGAACCTCCGACCAGACACAGCAGAACGGTGGATACTATGCCGCCCTGGCGAGCCAGGCGGAGGCGGTGGAGCGTCGCGCTCATTGATGTCCTCCAGACGGTGAGAGCTTGTGTCCGCATGCGGCGCGCAGGCGAACTCCAGGGTGCGCGGCGATTGCGCAGCGCGTGGCAGCCGACTCGCTGCCGCGTGTCAGCGAGCGGGCGACGGCCCGGCGATCCGCGGCACCGGCACGGGCTCGCGCACGGTGGCCGGCTGCGTCAGCCGCCGGTCGCCCGCCTGCAGCGTGACCGTGTAGCTGCCGGCCGGCGCCGGAGCGGCGGCCTGCCTGCCCCGGCCCCGGCCGGGGGCGTCCGGCGCCGCAACCCTCAGGTTCCAGAATGCCGTGCGCAGGCCGGATCCGGCCGGCTGTTCCGACGTGTATACGACGTCGCCCAGCGCGTTCGCGACGGAGATCGTCACGGGACCAGATCCGGCATCGCGCTGCCAGTACGCGATGGCCATCGCGTTGGGTTCGTTCGGCGTCGCAAGGACGTGATCGCCGTCGAGGTGATAGTTGCCCCAGTTGCTCTCCAGCCGCAGACCCTTCGACTCGGGCACGAACAGGTGCAGCGGCTCGGCCAGCACGGCCTCCGAGATCTGCTGCAGCGGTGTGATGTCGCCGACCCAGACACCGCGGCCGTGCGTCCCGATGACCAGGTCGTTCTCGCGCGGGTGGATGACCAGGTCTCGCACCGGCACGACCGGCATGCCGGACTGGAACGCGATCCAGCGGGCGCCGCCGTCCACCGTGACGAACAGGCCGCGGTCCGTACCGAGGAACAGCAGCTCCGGATTCGCGTGATCCTCGACGATCACGTTCGCCGGCGCCGCTCCGGGCAGTGTCGCGCCGATGTCGCGCCAGGTAACGCCGAAGTCGTCCGTGCGATAGACGAACGGTCGGAAATCGTCGCGGTGGAAGCCGGTCAGCGTCGCGTACGCGGTGCCGGCGTCGTGCTGTGACGGCGTCACGCGGGAGAACCAGTAGTCGCTCGGCGCGCCGGCCGCCCGGATCTGCGCGGTCACGTTCGTCCAGCTGCCGCCGTCATCGCGCGTCACGTGAATGCGGCCGTCATCCGTCGCCGCCCAGATCACGCCGGGCGTCACGGCCGACTCGGCGAGCGTCGTGATCGTGCAGTACCAGATGTTGCCGTCGCCGACGCGGTCGATGGTGCAGTTGCTCTCCGGCCGGTTCGTCGTCATGCCCGCGCCACTCGTCAGGTCCGGGCTGATCTCCTGCCACGTGTCGCCCTGATCGCGCGAGCGCAGCACCTTCTGCGCGCCCGTCAGCAGCGTCTTCGGCGCGTGCGGTGAGAGCACCAGCGGCGCGGTCCACGTGAAGCGGTAGCGTACTTCGCCAGGCGCCGCGCGCGGCGCGATCTGCGTCTCCTCGCCCGCGACCAGATCGTACCGCGCGTGACCGCCGAATTGCAGCGTGTTGTAGACCCAGCGGCTGTCCGTGGGATCGACCGCGTTGTACATGCCGTCGCCGGTACCGACCGTGACCCAGTGCTCGACACCGACACTGCCCGCGAACCCGTTCACCGGAGCGCGCCACGACTCGTGGTCCTGCAGCCCCGCGTGGATGTGGTACGGGTCGTCCATGTCCACGGCGACCGCGTAGTTCTCGCCGAGCGGCAGGTTCGAGTGATGGCGGACCGTCACGCCGCCGTCGTTCGTCGCGTAGACGCCGCCGTCCGACCCGACCAGCAGGCGGTCGGGATCCTGCGGGTCCACCCAGATCGAGCGAATGTCGCCGAACATGCGGCGAAACAGCATGCGATTGTTGCCCTCGAGATCGTTCCACGTGCGGCCGCCATCGTTCGTGTGCGCGACCCACACACTGGTGATCCATACCTTCTGGTCGTCCTCGGGATCGATCTTGAGCCAGTTGAACGAGTACGGCGCCTTGCCGCCGACGTTGATGCTGCGGTCGTGCGTCAGCCGCCACGTCGCGCCGCCATCATCCGAGCGGTACACCTCGCCCATCCCGCCGCCGACCGGGCTCGGCTGCGGCAGCTCCTCCGGCCGCGGGTTCATGTTCTCGACCAGCGCATACAGCACGCTGGGATTCTGCCGGTACACGTCCAGACCGATGCGGCCGATGTTGCCCGTCGGCAGCCCGCCCTCGAGCCGCGTCCACGTGTCACCGCCGTCCGTCGTCTTGTGGATGCCGCTGCCCGGACCGCCCTGCTGGAGTCGCCACGCCACCCGCTCCTTGTCGTACGTCGCCGCGTAGAGCACCGCCGGGTTCACCGGGTCCATGACCATCTCGATGACGCCGACCTGGTCGTCCACGTACAGCACACGATCCCATGTGCGGCCGCCGTCTCGCGTGCGGTACACGCCGCGGTCCGGCGAGCGCGTGTGCAGCGGGCCCATCGATGCGACGTAGACCGTGTTCGGATCGCGCGGATGGATCAGGATCCGCGCGATGTGCTGCGTCCCCTCGAGCCCCATGTGCTGCCAGGTGTCGCCGCCATCCGTCGAACGGTACACGCCGTTGCCCGAATACGAGTAGCGCGCCACGTACGACTCGCCCGTGCCGACCCACACCACGTTCGCATCGCCCGGCGCCACGGCCACTGCGCCGATCGACTGCTGGTCCGTCTCGTCGAAGACCGGCTCGAACGTCGTGCCGCCGTTCTCCGTCTTCCACACGCCGCCGTTGCGCGTGCCGACGTAGAACGTGTACTGGTGCGCACGCTCCGGTGTGGCAGGCACTGCGAAATCGGTGATCCACGCGCCGGCGCGGAACGGACCGAAGTTCCGCAGCTCGAGCTCGTCCAGCACCTGCGGCGTCAGCCGCTGCGCCGCGACGGGCAGCGCACCGGTCAGCAGAAGGACGAAGGCGAGGGCGGTCGTGCAGAGGATCCTGTTCATCGTGTCCCTCTCGGGCTGAGTACGTCACTGAGGCCGGGTTCCGCCATGAGCCGCTCGATGTCATCGATCTCGAAGGGCACGAAGGCGGACAGGTTCTCGTATCCTGTTTCCGTGATGAGCACAACGTCTTCCAGGCGCATGCCGAGCCGCTCGTCGGCCAGGTTCATGGCGGGCTCGATCGTGAAGACGTGGCCGGGCAGCAGCTCGTCGCTGCCGAGCCGCACGTCGTGCACTTCCATGCCGATCGTATGGCCGAGGCTGCGCGGCGTACTGTTCCTGTATCGCTCGACGAAGCGCGTGGCCGCGTCGCGGATCGCCGGATCCGTGAACACAAACGACGCCATCACCGCGTCCATGCGGATCACGGCGTTGCGGACGATCGCGGCCGGTGTGGTGTACGGCTCGATCGACTCCAGCACCGACTGGTACAGCCGCAGGTAGATCGTGTAGAGCTCGCGCTGCCGGGCGGTGAAGCGGCCGTTCGCCGGGAACACCCGCGTCACGTCCGACACGTAGTAGTGGTAGTCAGGCGCGTAATCGAACTGGATCAGATCGCCATCCCGCAGCTGCGAAGTGCCGCGGTGGTAGTGTGAGTACGGCATGTTCGCGCCGGTCGCGACCAGCGGGAAGTACGCGTCTCCCTGCGCGCCATGCCGGCGGAACACGAAAACAGCCGCGGCATCCAGCTCGTGCTCGTACATGCCCGGCTTCGCATCACGCATCGCCTCGATGATGCCGAGCCCGGTGATCCGCGTCGCCTCCCGGATCACCTCGATCTCGCGCGGACTCTTGATCGCACGCATGCCGTCGAGCACCGGGTCCAGATCCTCGATGACGACGCCGGCCGCTGCGGCCCGCAGCTTCGCGATGAACGCGTCTTCACGCGACGGACGGCCGTCCCATTCGTCCTCGCGCATCGACTCCGCGTAGTTCCGCGCGTCGCCCACCGAGCCGCTGCTGAACACCTCCGGCCGATGCGGCGTATGCACCGTGCGACCGCTCAGCGCACCCGCTTGCACCGCAAACGAGTCACGCACCAGCACCGCATCCAGGCCGGTCACGGCCGCGGCTTCGGCACCGGGCGAGAGCAGCGGACCGTAGCCGCGCGAACGGTTCTGCGCCGGCAGGTACAGTGTCGACCGCCGCGTCCGCCCGTCCATCACCAGAATGGCGCGCGGCACTTCGACGCCGGTCAGATAGAAGAACTGGTTGCTCTGCCGGAACGCCGACTCCGACGCGGGGTCGGGCGCTCCCTGCAGGATCGCAACGCCGTCGCCGATCTCCGACAGCACGCGACCACGACGCGCTGCGAACTCCTCGGCCGTGAACACTTCCGTGAAGACCCGCATCGCCTCCGGCGTCTGTGCGCCACCGGTCGTCGGCAACAGCAGGCACAAAGCAGTGATTGCTACAACTGGGTTTCGCATCGGCACGTCCGGTGTGGAGATGTTCTGATGCCCTGGCAGAGGGCGCGCGGCCGCGGGGAGGCGGAAACGCGCGCAGGGTCGTATATTGTATCCGCAATCCACGGCTTCGGCCAGTCATCCACCCCCCGATCCGGAAATGCTTGCCTGGTGGGACGCCGTAGACAGAAGCGAGCGGATCAGCATCGGACGCTGCGGCGCCGGCGCCTCGGCGTGGCGGCCGCGACCGGCGTGGTGATCGGCGTGGTGATCGGCGTGGCCGGGGCGGCGGCCATGCTGCTGCTGCCGAGGGGGGATGCTGGGCGCGCTGACGTCCCGCGTCGGGACGGATCCCCGGCCTGGTCGCCCGACGGCACCCGCATCGTCTTCTACTCGGCACGCGAGGGCAATGGCGAGATCCACGTCATCGGCGCTGACGGTACGGGCGAGCGGCGGCTGACGAGGACGCCCTCGGACGAGGGATACCCGTGGTGGTCGCCGGACGGCGGCACCATCACATTCGATTCCGACGCAGGGGGCAGCTTCGACATCTGGGCGATGGATCCTGATGGCGGCAATGTCCGGCGTCTGACGACGGATCCCGCGCGCGACGTGTCGGCTTCGTGGTTCGGCGACCGTATCGTGTTCATGTCGGATCGGAACGGCGGGTTCGACCTGTATGCGATGAACCGTGACGGCACGGGTGTCGAGCAGCTGACGAGCAACGGCACGAGCTGGTTCCCGGTGTACTCGCCGGACGGCTCGCAGGTGGCGCTGCACGTCGGCCGCGATGTGCACGTCATGTCCGCAGGCGGCGGTGAGCTGACGCGCCTGACGCAGGATCCTGCCAATGGCATGTATCCCAGCTGGTCGCCGGACGGTCGGCGGCTGGCGTTCATGTCGTGGCGCAACGGCGCCACGCAGATCTTTGTGATGAATGCCGACGGCTCGGATCAGCGTCGCGTCGTCGCGATGCCGGAGGGCGACGCGATCGATCCGCGCTGGTCGCCGGACGGCAGCCGTATCGTGTTCGTGCATCTGCCCGCCGGCCCGCAGAGCACGGAACGTTCGCTGTGGCTGGTCAACCCAGATGGCAGCGGCCTGCGGCCGCTGTCCAAATCCATTCACGGGAGGTCGTGATGCGCGTGACACGATGGGTCCGGGCGGCGGTGCTGGCACTCTGTACCGTGACGGCGGCTCCTGCGGCCGCGCAGCAGTTCGAGCAGTCACTGATACAGGACCTGGCCTGGCGCAACATCGGGAATGCGAACCAGAAGGGCCGCATCTCGTCGATCGATGCGCTCGACGACGACTGGACGCACGTCGTGGTCGGCACCGCCTCCGGCGGCGTGTTCAAGTCGACGAACGGCGGCACGACCTTCGAATCGATCTTCGATGACTACGGTACGGCATCGATCGGCGATGTCGCGATCTTTCCCGGCAATCCCGACATCATCTGGGTCGGCACCGGCGAGGAATGCGGACGCAACGTCGCGGCGTGGGGCGATGGCGTGTACAAGTCGATCGATGGCGGCCGCACGTTCCGGAACATGGGACTGAAGGGGTCGTACACGATCGGCACGGTGCTGCCGCACCCGACGAACGAGGACCTCGTCTACGTCGCGGCACTCGGCAATATCTGGGGCGAGGGCGGCGAGCGCGGGCTGTACCGGACGACGGACGGCGGCGAAAGCTGGACGCGGCTGAGCAACGGGCTGCCCGCGGAGGACGGCCGGACGGGCGCGATCTACGTCGTCATGGACCCGACCGACCCGAGCACGCTGTACGTCACGTTCTGGGAGCGGAAGCGCACCGCATGGATCCTGGACAGCGGCGGCCCGAACGGCGGCGTGTTCAAGAGCACGGACGGCGGCGACTCGTGGACGAAGCTGACGAACGGCCTGCCGGAGGGTCCGTCCGGCAAGATCGGCATCGACATCGCGCGCTCGAACCCCGAAGTGCTGATGCTGCACTACGAGCACGGCTATCAGCCAGTGCGCGGCACGCCGGAGTACGACGACATGACGAAGCTCGGCTCCGGCATCTACCGGTCGGAGGATGGCGGCGCGTCCTGGCAGTACATGAACCGCTACTGGAGCCGCCCGTTCTACTACAACCACGTCGCGATCAGCCCGCACGACGACGAGGTCACGTTTCACTACAACCAGAACTTCCAGGTCTCCCGCGATGGCGGGCGCACGCTCGAGCCGATGCCGCGCGGCGGCGAGATGCACTGCTGGCACGCGATCTGGCTCGATCCGCACAACCGCAACCGCTTCTGGGTCGGCAGTGACGGCGGCGTGGCACTCACGCACGACGAGGGTGACACCTACGTCGCGATGAAGAACATCAATGCGACGCAGTATTACTACGTCGGCGCGGACATGCGCGACCCGTACTGGGTCTATGGCGGGCTGCAGGATGCCGGCACGTCGGGAGGCCCGTCCATGACCCGCGCGGACGGCATCCACCTGACCGACTGGGTCAACGTGCAGGGCGGCGACGGCTACTACGCGGCGCCGGACTGGAGCGACTGGCGCTACGTCTATACGGGGCAGGACCCGAAGGCGACGGGCGCCGCGGTCAGCCGGACCGACATGCTGACGCGCGAACGGAAGGTGATCCGCCCGATGAAGGGGCTCAACATCCTCAACTACGATGATGTCATCACGCCCGCCATGGAAGCGGCGAACATCGCGAAAGGCTGGGGTGAGCCGGTCGTGGGGCGGCAGGACGAGTCGCGGTCCGCCGGCAGCGGCGCGTTCCGCTGGAACTGGGCGAGCCCGGTCGTCATCTCGCCCAACGACCCGCAGACCATCTATACCGCGGCGAACCACTTGTTCAAGAGCACGGACCGCGGCGAGACGTGGCGGATCATCAGCCCCGACCTGAGCAAGAACGATCCGGTCAAGACGCGCAAGGAATCGGGCGGCCTGACACCCGACCACGTGCCTGGAGGTGGCGCGGAATACTACGGCACGATCTCACAGGTCGCCGAGTCGCCGCTGAACCGTGACATCGTGTGGGTCGGCACCGACGATGGCAACGTGCAGCTCACGCGCGACGGCGGCGCGTCGTGGACCAATGTGGGCCGCACCATGCGCGGGCTGCCGCACGACACGCTCTATGTCACCCATGTGGTCCCGTCGAGCTTCGATCCGGCGAGCGCCTTCATCTCGATCGACGGTCACGAGAGCGGCATCTTCCAGCCGTTCATCTTCCGGACGGACGACTATGGCGCGACCTGGACCGGCATCGCGCGCAACCTGCCGCAGGACCATCCGATCTTCTCGATCGAGCAGGACAACGAGAACCCGGACCTGCTCTTTGCGGGCAGCGAGTTCGCGATCTTCTATTCCATCGACGGCGGCGGCAGCTGGACGAGGTTCAACCGCAACCTGCCGACCGTCGAGGTGCACGACATCCTCGTGCACCGCCGCGATCCCGACCTCATCATCGGCACGCACGGCCGCGGCATCTGGATCATGGACGACATTTCCGCGCTGAAGCAGATGACGCCCGCGATCCGGGCCAGCGACGCGCACCTGTTCCGCAACGAGGTGGCGACCCTGTGGCTGGACCGCCAGCCGATGGGCGAAGCGGCCTACGCGTTCCTCGGCGAGAACCCGACGAAGAACGCGGTCATCAACTACTGGCTCGGCACCGGCGTGAGCGGTCCCGTCACGATCGACATCTCCGACGGCGTCCATACGCGCCGCTGCTCCGTCGAGGCTCGCGGCGGAATCGGCAGACTCGAGTGGGATCTGCGCTGGTCGCCTGCGCCGGGCGAACAGTCCGGCCAGGGTGGCGGCGGCAACGATGATGACGACGGGCCGCCGAATCCCTGCGGCGAGGCCGGCTCAGCGGCGGTCGAGCCCGGCACGTATGTCGTAACGCTCGCCGCGAACGGGGAGCAGCGCCGTGGCTCCATCACGGTGCGGCAGGACCCGTTGCTGGACACGGCTGCGATAATCGAATGAGCTCGGGGACCACATGATGAGACGAACGACGATTGCCATTCTGCTGGCGGCGAGCGCGTGCGGAACGACGGCACGGCACGCGCACGCGCAGCAGACGCGGACGGAGGCGCAGACCGGGATGACGGGACAGCAGGAGATCTACTGGGGTGACGCAGTGCCTCCCGGCTGGACGGGTGAATGGCCGGACGAGCTGCGGACCGTGGCGGAACGGACCGGGTACAGGCGCACGGTCTCGACGTTGCAGCTGCACGAGTATGTCAACGAGCTGCGGTGGCGAACCGAGAACATGCACGTGCTCGACATGTTCATCAGCCCGCTGCGCAGGGTTGCGCCGGCGATGGTGCTGGCCAGTCCGCGAGTGACGTCCGCGCGCGAGGCGCGTGAGTCGGGCAGGCCCGTCATCTACCTGCAGGGCAACATCCATCCGCCCGAGCCGGAGGCTGCCGAGGCGCTGATGATGGTCGCGCGCGACATCCTGCTCGGCGACCGTCGGCACCTGCTCGACAACCAGATCATCATCATCGCGCCGATCTACAACGTGGATGGCACGGACACGTTCACGGCGAACGACGGGTCGCTCGGCAGCGGCACCCCGCACATCGCGGGCGTCCGCGCGAACTCGCAGGGCTTCGACCTGAACCGGGACGCGATCGAGTTGAAGACGATCGAGGCACAGGGGCTCTACCGTCTGCTGAACGAGTGGGACCCCGTGCTCTTCTTCGACGGTCATCTGATGGGGCGCGTGACGCACGGCTACGCCAACAACTACGCGACGTCCACGGTGCCCGCCGCGCATCCGGGCCCCCGCGCATACGTCACCGACACACTGTTTCCCGCCGTGCGCGAGCGGGTGCGGAGCGAATTCGGGCTGGAGGTGTTCACGCACGCGCTGCCGGAGCGCGGCGAGTTCCCGCCGACGGTGTGGAGCCATGACCGCGCGGCGTGGACGGTCGAAGCGAAGTTCGTTGTGAACGACTACGGCCTGCGCAACCGCATGGCGATCATCACGGAGACGCCCGGTCACCCGACGTTCGAACGCCGCATCTACGCGCAGTATGCGTACATCCTGGCGCTGCTCGAGTACACGAACGATCACGGCAGGCAGATGCAGGAGGTGGTGCGCGCGGCCGATGAGGAGACCGTCGCCGCGGTGCTGGAGAAGGCGGCGTCGGGCGAGCTCACCAACTTCGTGGATGGCGAGTATCGGTCGCGCGGCGAGATCAGCATCCTCGCCTACCGTTCCAACAGTGCGGCGTTCATACCCGGTACATCGGTACGCGCGTCCGATGCGGAAGCGACGAGCGGGCCGCCGGAAGTCGTGCACGGCGTGACCGACCTGACGCTGCCGGTCGGGACCCGCACGGCGCGCGTGCCGCGCGGCTACCTGATCCCGGCCGAGCTGGACTGGCTGGTCCGGAAGCTCGAGGGCCACAACATCAGCGTGCGGCAGCTGGACACACCGATGCGTGTCGAAGGCGAGGAGTTCGTGATCGATACGGTCCGCACGGTGCGCCGGGCGGGCTACGACATGACCGTGCTCGACGGCTCGTTCGCGGACGTGGCGTCGCGCGAGTTTCCGGCGGGCAGCTGGTTCCTCGATATGGCGCAGCCGATGGCGAACGCGGCGTTCTACTACCTCGAGCCCCAGGCGCGCGACGGCTTCGTCGGCTGGGGCCTGCTCGACGATGTGCTCCACGCGGCCGGCGCCGACCGCGGCGGCGCAACGTATCCTGTCTTCAAGTACAAGAGGGAAAACTGACCGTTCAGCCGCTCCTCCGGCAGACACTGACCAGCAGGGTCTACGACGTAGCTCGCCAGACGCCGCTCGACGAGGGCACGCTGCTCTCGCGACGGACGGGCAATACCGTGCTGCTCAAGCGCGAGGACCTGCAGCCGGTCTTCAGCTTCAAGCTGCGCGGCGCGTACAACCGCATCGCGCAGCTCACGCCGGAAGAGCGGCAACGCGGTGTCATCGCGGCCAGCGCAGGCAACCACGCGCAGGGCGTCGCCTACTCCGCACGCCGCCTCGGCATCCGCGCAGTCATCGTGATGCCGCGCACAACGCCAGAGATCAAGGTCGCGGCCGTCCGCGCGCTCGGTGCAGAGGTCGTGCTCGAGGGCGATGCGTACCAGGAGGCGACGGCGCACTGCATGGCGCTCGTTGCGACCACCGGCATGACGCTCATTCACCCGTTCGACGACCCGCTCGTCATTGCGGGGCAGGGCACCGTCGCAGACGAGATCCTGCGCCACGCGGGCGGCGACCTGCACGCCGTGTTCGTGCCGGTCGGCGGCGGCGGTCTGATTGCCGGGATTGCGAACTATTTCCGCGCACTGATGCCCTCCGTGAAGATCATCGGCGTCGAGCCCTTCGAGGCGGATGCGATGTACCAGTCGCTCCAGGCCGGACGGCGCGTCACGCTCGACACGGTCGGCATCTTTGCAGATGGCGTCGCCGTGCGCGAGGTAGGTGAGAACACGTTCGCCATAGTGCGCGAGGCCGTGGACTCGATCATCCGCGTCACGAATGACGAGATCTGCGCGGCGATCAAGGACATCTTCGAGGATACCCGCTCGGTCATGGAGCCGGCGGGCGCGCTCGGTGTGGCCGGCCTGAAGCGCTGGGTGGATCAGACGGGGACGCAGGACCAGCGGCTCGTCGCCGTGCTCAGCGGCGCCAACATGAACTTCGACCGCCTGCGCTTCGTCGCCGAACGCGCGGAGCTGGGCGAAGCGCGTGAGGCGGTTTTCGCGGTGTCGATTCCCGAGCGGCCGGGCGCGTTTCGCGACTTCTGCGCGCGCCTCGGCCAGCGCGTCGTCACGGAGTTCAACTACCGGCTCAGCTCACGCGACGTCGCGCACATCTTCGTCGGCATAGGCATAGAGTCGCGGGACGACGCGGCGGACCTCGTGGAACGGCTCTCGAGCGCGGGCTACGACACGGTCGACCTGTCCGGCAACGAGATGGCCAAGCTGCACGTCCGGCACATGGTCGGCGGCCGCGCGCCCGACACGGTCCGCAATGAGATCGCGTGCCAGTTCGAGTTCCCGGAACGGCCCGGCGCGCTGCTGAAGTTCCTCGACACGCTCGGCGGCCGCTGGAACATCTCGCTGTTCCACTACCGCAATCACGGCGCCGACTTCGGCCGGGTCCTCGCCGCCTTCGAGGTGCCCGAAGCCGAGCGCGGCGAGTTCCACGCGTTCGTCGACGCGTTACATTACCCGTGCGTCATCGATCCGGACAACGCGGCCTACCGCATGTTCCTTGCGTGACCGCGCGCAGGCCGCGCGCAGACTGTGAGCGCTGCGCCAGGTCGGGCGCCGCCTAGTCCGCCGAAGAGTTCGTGAGCAGCTCGATGCGGAAGACCACGGTCGCGTAGCGCGGTATCGGACCGGCGCCGTAGGGTCCGTAAGCGAGGTGCGACGGGATCACGAGGAGCCGACGGCCGCCGATCCGCATGCCGATCAGGCCCTCACGCATGCCGGGGATCAGCTGGTTCCAGCCGCCGGTCTCGGGCGGGTTGCCTGCGATGCCATCGACCAGCAGCGGCACGCCGTCCCCGGACGTGGTCGACTCGACCAGACGGCCGTCGTGCAGCCAGAGGGAATAGTCGAGGGTAAGGACATTGCCGTACTCCGCCGGGTTGCCCTCACCGGCCAGCTCGTCCTGCCAGTACAGGCCGGACGCCGTGATTGTCATCGCATCGAGGTCCACGCCGAGCGACGTCGCGAACGTGAGGTCCTGCGGGTCGACGGGCCCGGCAACGTCGGTGCCGAGGCAGCCTGCAGAAAGCAGAATGAGTGGCAACGCGGCGAGCGGGGCCGTGAGCCGGGAAAGCGAGGTGCGCATGGGACGGCCTCCTTGATGGTTGCCCGCTAAGATAACAGGTTCATGAACCGCACAGGGAGAGGGTCCGTGATGAAGATCAATCGAGGTCTGCTGCTGGGTCCGGTGCTGCTGCTGCTGCCGGCTGCGGCGGCTGCCCAGGTGTCCGCTGCGCCGGAAGCGACGGCCATCCCGGCGATCAGCGCGCCGGTGTGGGCGAAGCCGGACCAGTTCTGGTTCCGGAAGACGGTTGGTGGCGGGAACCTGTGGCTGAAGGTGGATGTGCAGCACGGCGCCAAGCAGCCGCTGTTCGACCATCAGCGGCTCGCCATCGAGCTCAGCCTCCGCAGCGGCATGGAATACACGCCCATGACGCTGCCGCTCGCCGATCCGGCCGCCGAGTTCGTCGTCAAGTACGACGGCTCCAATGCCTACATCCAGGAGGGCGCCATGGCCATCGAGTTCATCCATGGCGGCGACCACTGGCGCTGCGACCTGCAGATCAAGTGGGACTGGAACCGCGTGCCGCCGACCGACTACGAGTGCCTGCCGCGGCGGCCGGTGGACCCCGACCGTCCCGTCCGCACGCTCGCGGACATCGCCGCCGACAACGCCGCTGCCGCGATCCGCCCCTCGCCGGACGGCCGGTGGGAGGCCTTGATCGTGAACCATAACGTCGCAGTAAGGCCTGCCGGAAACAATGCGCCGGGCGCGCTGCGCATGCTCACGACGGATGGCACGACCGCCGACGCGTGGCAGGGCGGCTCGCTCCGGTGGTCGGACGACTCCGCCACGCTGACCGGTTACCGTGTCGACGAGCAGGTCTGGCTGTCGAACAGTGTGACGGGAAATGTGGAGGCGCTGGTGGAGCATGGGGAGTGGATGTTGGGGGCTGAAACATCAACGGCGGAAAGCATGAATAGCGGAATGCACTAACTGCGGAAAACATCAACTGCGGAAACTGCGGGGGAGGAACTGTGCGGGAATCTGTGCATATGGCCGCAGGTATCGTCCAGGAACTCTGCCGGGAAGGACGCTGGCAGATAATCGAGCACCGGATGCCAGTTCCAGATTGGTATCGTACAGCGCGGCTGAGATCGCAATAGCGCGAAGTACAGCATCTAAAAAGCGGAGTCATTTGTACGTGCGCGCGACTGCTGCTCGCTCACCGTCTGTGGATGCGCAACAGCACGCTGCTGTTGCCATATCATGACCTGCAGTTTACCCTACGTGAGGAGTAGGAGTCCCCCCCTCTCCTTGGAAGCGCCCCTCCCCGAACGGAGGACTGCATTATGCGCCCGTATGCGTTCGCTCTGTTTATGGCCGTCGCCCTGCCTTCTTCGACGGTGACGGCGCAACTGATTCCCGGTGACGACCACGCCTGTCAAACGTGCCGCATACAGTCACGCACCCTGTTTACCATCGGAACTCAGTCGGGCCCTGCCGCTCTTCCTGGCATGCCTTTCAACGTCATGGAAGACGAATTGGGCAGGATCTGGGTCTTCTTCGACTCGGCGCTCCCGATGGTATTCGACGCGAGTGGCAAATTCGTCGCGACCGTTGGTCGTCGCGGCGATGGACCCGGAGAATTCCGGCTGCCGCGCTCGATGGTCACTGTCGCGGGGGATTCTATACTCGTATTCGACGCAGCGGGAAGAGCCGTTCTGCTGGATCACGACCTCAATGCGAGTCGGTCGATTGTCATACCTGGCCGGGGCGTGTGGACAGCGCTCGTTTTGCAGTGGCCGGATCGAGTCATTCTGAATGCCGTAATCCCTACACGGGCATCTATCGGATGGCCGCTCCACATGGCGGACCTGTCGGCAGCGCAGGCCAGTATCGATCGATCGTTTGGACCGAATGGAGGAAGGGCCATACCGGGTGCGGCAGGACGTCGCGTCCAGCAATCCTTTCTGATCGGACGGACTTCTGGCGAATTCTGGAGCATCGAGATTGGCCGCTATCGCCTGTCGAAGTGGTCCGGCAGCGAAAGGATAGCGGGCATTGAGCGCCGGCCGTCTTGGTTTCAGGGACAATCAATGCTGACGATTGGCCGCCACAGGCCGTCAGAGCCGAGGATTTCTGGCATTATTTCGGACAGTGAAGGGAGGTTTTGGGTCTATACGCTCGTAGCGGCATCAGATTTTCAACGCGCGTGGAGGAACGCAACCCCACGTCCGGATGGCTCTTATCCATCCGAGATCCGAGCCTCCGACATCATCATTCCCGACCTGTACAAGACACGTGTGGAGGTACTGGATCCTGAAAACGAGCTTGTGATAACGGCTGCCGACTATGAAGGGATGGTTCTAAGCACCTTGGCATCCGGGAGAGTGGTTGTGTATACGCAGGACGCGAATGGCGTTCCCCAGCTCCGAATCGTCGCATTCACAATGGATCGGAGCTGATTCTCGGCAGTTATGCTTCTGCTAATGCTTGCCACAGAGGTGGCAGGTCAAGGCCCCCCGCCTGGCGGGGGGTCGGGCGAGTGCGGGTCTTTCCTCTACTGCTCCGGTAACGCACATGCTGTCGAGAACCAGATGTACGACGATGGTGAGGGGCGCCATGACGATTGTCTAATCTGTCAGTACGTGGAGTCGGGCGAGCCAGCCCCCATCGAGATGTGCCATCCTGCCTGCTGGGATAGTGGAACGGAGGCGCTGGCGTATCAAGCGCTGCTCGCCGCTGCCCAGCGCGGTGACGATCGCATGGTGTATTCGCTCGCACAAGGGGCGCCCAGCTTCACCATCTTCAATCAGGAACGGCGTTCGATTCAGTTGCTCTCGTGTGATCGCAAGAGTGTCATCGGCAACATTCCAGTGCCCGATCACTATGTGGCGTGGCTTGCGCCCCGGGGAGGGGCGGGCGCCTTCAGAGCAACCATGTATCACTGGCCGGTGACCTCAGCGTACAGTCCGACCCCACTTCGACGAGGACGCGGTAGGCTGGGCGGCGGGAATCGGCAGGGGGAACGCTCCGGTCCGTAGCTGAATGATGATTTACCACTTGGCGAGACCCGGCACTACTGATCGACGGCGCCCTGCTGCGATGGTTAGATGTTGAGCATGAGAGGGTCCGGCCTGCGAGCACTCGCCCCGACCGTTGCGGTGGTGTTGACAGCGGCCGGGCTCCTTATCGTCCGCCTGCGTCCCAGTCCCGTCAACCGCTCATACGAGATGGTGCTCGACTGTCGCAAGCAATTGCTGGACGCGGTGCCGGATGAGGTTCGCCCGCAATGGAACCCCGGTACGAACCGGATCGCAATTCAGCCGAACGGAGACTGGTTCACGACAGCTGAATTCCGCGCGCGCGACCCGCAGGGCCGTATCATCGCTGTCACGGCGAACTGCGTATACGCCGTCTCACCCGATACCACCTTCGTGCGGCGACATACGAGGTTCGAGCAGGCGGTGCTCACCCCCGAGCACGACGTCGAGACTGAGGGCTGACGCTAGGGCAGCAGGCCATCAGCGGCGGAGGGTTCGAACGGCGGAAAACATGAATGGCGGAAACGGCGGAACTGCGGAAGTTTGACCGCGTCCCGCCGCTTCCGCCGTTGATGCAATCCGCCGTTGATGTAATCCGCCGTCAAAAGCATTCCGCCGTTGCTGTCCCCCCTACGTCGTGATCGGCAGCCGGTCCGAGATGGCGGGCAGCCTGCCGGAGTGAGCCCGGTTGAACTCCTCGACGTCCCTCATGAGCTGATCGAAGTCCACGCCCGCGGCCTCCATCTCACGCAGCCGATCCTGGTACACGCCGACCGCCGCGTTGGTGGGGCGGTAGCCGACGCCGCCCATCACGTCGCCGCCACTGCCGCCGATCTCGGCGAGGAGCCACACCAGGTTCATGTACAGCTTGTACTTCTCGACGTACCACTTGTCGTCGCTGTGCATCTCGGTGCGCGACAGGTAGTGCAGCTCAGTGTCGTACATCTTCTGGTAGATGTCGGCGAGCGCCGCATCGAGCGCGGCGTTGCTGCCGTGCTGCTTGCGCAGATCCTCGACCTGCATGCGCATGATCTCGATGCGGTTGATCCTGTCCACCACCTCGTTGATCGATTCGACGATGTCGCGCTGCATCTGCGTGCCGGCAACCAGGTCGGCATCGCTCGACGGCAGCGTCACGTCACGCAACACCTCGAATGGCTGCTCGTACTGCCTGCCGGCGTACGTCATGCGCACCGTGTACTCGCCCGGCGCCGCACGCGGCTGCCACCGCGCTGCGCCGAGGCCCCAGTGCGTGACCGGCCGCTCGCGCGCCGACCACCGGCCGGCTTCCCAGATGTAGGGGTTGTCGGCCGGGACCGAGCGCAGCACCGGCTGCGCCGGCGACGGGTACAGCAGGCTCCATGTCGCCTTGTTCAGACCGGCCTGTGCGCGCACCTGCTGCGTGCTGACGAGCGTGCCCTGCGCGTCGCGGACCTCGACCGTGACGGGAGCGGTCGGTGCTGATGGCATGGCAAAGACGAACTCGGCAGTGCCGCCGGAGGCAGTGCGGGTGGCGGGCCGCGGCTTGTAGAGCTGCAGCGCGGCCTGTGCATCGACCTGGTCAGCCTGCTCGAGCTGCCACAGGTCGCGCAGGATCCAGAGGCCGCGGCCGTACGTGGCGACCGCGACCTCGGCGGCATTCTTCGGCACCTCGATCCAGTTGACGGGCGCGGCGGGCAGCCTGTCCTTGAACTGCGTCCAGGACTGCCCGTCATCGAGCGAGTAGAAGAAGCCGTGGCCCGTGCCGGCGAAGAGCATGCCCTGCCGGTTCGGGTTCTCCGCGATCGAGAGGGTGTAGTCGAGCGGGTGGCCGCGCGGCAGGTCGCCGTCGATGCGCGTCCAGGTCTGGCCGAAGTCGTTCGTCCTGTAGAGGTGCGGGTCGCGGATATCGACGAGGTGGTAGTCGACGGCGATGTATGCAGTCGCCGGATCGAAGTGCGATGCATCGATGCGCCGCACCAGACCGAGTTCCGGCATGTCGATGTTGTCCGTCAGATCCGTCCAGTTGCGGCCGGCATCGCGCGAGACCCACATCTTGCCATCGCTCGTGCCGACCCACAGCACGCCCTGCTGGGTGCGCGATGGCGCGATCGCCGAGACAACTGCGCCGTAGAACTGGCCGAGATTGTCGCCGACGACGCCGCCGGAGAACTTGATCAGGTCCGGATCGCCGGTGGAGAGGTCGCCGCTGATCTGCTCCCAGGTCTGGCCGCGGTCGCGCGTGCGGAACACGACCTGGCAGCCGAAGTACACGGAGTTGTCGAACCAGTCGATCGCGAGCGGCGGCGACCACTGGCAGCGGTACTTCAACCCGACGGGGTCGCTGTCGAGCGTGTGCTGCCACGGGCTGACCGAGCGGCGCAGGCCGCTGATCTCGTCGAATGTCGCAACATGCGCCGCGTAGCACGTGCCCCACACGAAGCGGTGGTTGTTCGGCTCCGGATACGTGTAACCGGACTCGCACGACGGCATCGCCTCCTGCGCGGGTGCGGCCGGTGCGTTGTTACCCCGGCCGCCGCCGCCGCCGAAGCCGCGACCGCCGCCCTGCTCGGGCTCCTCGGCGACCGGCGCCGGCGCATACGACGGCACGTTCGACGGCACGATCGGGCGCGCGCTCGAGATGCGCATGCTGCCGTCATCCTGACGATCGCTGTACACCCAGTACGGGCTGCGCTGGTCGATGGTGACGCGGTACATCTGACCGATCGGCAGTGACACGCTCGTATTGCCCGTCGGGTTCAGCGGCCCGCCGAAGATGCCCATGCCGCCGTCGCCCGTCACGATGTAGTGGCCGGCCATGTCGGCGTTCGGGTCCCACCAGATGTCGTGACAGTCGCCGCAGCCGCCGCCGCCGCTGACGAACGTCCTGCCGCCGTCCCGCGAGCGCCACAGCGTGCTGTTCGCGACCATGAGATGGTCCGGATCGTCCGGCGACACGCGCACGCGGATGTAGTAGCCCGCGCGCCCGATCAGACGCCTGTCCCAGCTCACGTTCTGCCACGTCGCGCCGCCGTCATCGGAGCGCCACAGCGAGCCCTGCGCTTCGGATGGCATCCCCTTCACGCCGTCCGAGCCCGTCTGGATCAGTGCGTACATGCGGGTGCCGTCCGACGGCGCAATCGCCACGTCCGTCTTGCCGTATGGCGACGTCGGCAGGCCCGGATGCGTGATCCGCGCGAACGTGCGGCCGTTGTCCTTCGACAGATAGACGCCGCTGCCCATGCCGCCGCTCTCCAGCACGTGCGTCTGCAGGAACAGCTCCCACGTGCTCGCGATCACCACGTTCGGGTCCTGCTTCGACATCTGCAGGCCCGAGCAGCCGGTATCTTCGTTCACGAACAGCACGAGGTTCCAGGTCCGGCCGCCGTTCTCCGTGCGGTACACGCCGCGCTCCGGCTGCGGACCCGTGCCGCGCCCGAGCGCGCACGCCAGCACGATGTCCGGATTGTCCGGATGGATCACGATCGTGCCGATCCGGCCCGTCTCCGTCAGGCCCATGTGCGTCCACGTCTCGCCGGCATCCGTGGACTTGTAGATGCCGTCACCCATCATGTCCATGTCACGGACCGCCCACCCCTCGCCCGTGCCCGCCCAGACGATGTTAGGGTCACTCTCCGCGACCGCCAGCGCACCGATCGCCTGCGACGACTCACCGTCGAACGTCGGGTTCCACGTAGTGCCGCCGTCCGTCGTCTTCCACACACCGCCCGATGCAGCGCCCGCGTAGTACACTCCCGGCACGCCCGCCACGGCGGCCGCCGCTGCGATGCGGCCGGCATTGGTCGGCCCGACGTACTCGAACCGCGGCGCTCCAACATGCTCCGCCGCCTGTGGCCCGCCACCCCCGCCGCCACCACCCTGCGCAGCGGCCGGCGCTGCCGCGATGAGACTCATCGTCAGGACGAGTCCGAGTGCCCTGTGCCCGCATGTGCTCTGCATCAGCATGCCGCCTCCATTGGAGCGGTGAACCGTGAAACGTGAACCGTGAAACGTGAAACGTGGTGTGCGGGGGAGTCCGGTCCGCGGGAAGCGAGCGGAGACGGGCTCGACTGGATATAATATCCGGGAATCCGCCCGCTGCAAGAGACAACTGGAGCTGTCATGGCCGAGAAAACCCCTGCCGGAATCCCGCATACCGATGAGCCGCTGCGGCTGAGCCGCCGCAATTTCCTGCAGTCTGCCGGGCTCGCCGGCGCGGGTCTGGCCCTGAACAGGCCGGTGGATGCTGCGGCCGCGGGCCTGGACGTGGGCCGCGAAGGCTCGTTGCGGCCGGCGTCGCAGTTCGACGTGACGTTCGCCGACGGCGCCATCGTCGGGCTGAAGTACGTGGGTGACGAGTTCGACACGGACTACGTGCAATCCGACCGCCGGCTCGGTGACGCGGTCGTGCGGTACCGCCGCGGCGCAGGCGAATGGCTGGCCGTGGACACGTCGGCGCCCGCAGACGGTGAGCGAACAGTCTTGCAGGGTGCGGACGGCCGCACGCACGCCGCGACGTACCGCGTGACCGACGGCGGCGCGCCGGTGCTCGAGCTGAAGCTGGACTTCATCGTGGAGGATGATGTGCTGCGATGGAATGCGACGGTCGCGAACCTCACAGCCGGGCCAGTGGAGGTCGGTGACCTCGCCTTCCCGCTGCCGATGAACAGCAGCTTTCGCGAGCATCCGACGACGGCCGTGCTCAAGCACAGCTTCATCTCGGGCGACGGCTCGTTCCTGTTCTGGATGCGGCGCAACAGTGTGGGCCCGTACCTCACGATGTTGCCGACGGCAGGCACGAAGCTGGAGTACTGGGAGTCGCAGGGCGGGTATCGCATGTTCGTGCACTCGGCCGCGTCGGGCGCCGCCGCGGCGGAGCGCGGCACGGACTGGCGTCAGCCGCACACGAGTGCGATGCTGGCACCGCAGGGCAGTGCCGGCGCAACGCAGGCGTACGGCTTCACCCTGCACTGGGCCGCCGACTACGACGACGTGCGCCGCCTCCTCGTGGACGAAGGCCTGATCGACACGCACATCGTGCCGGGCATGACCGTACCGAGCGACCAGTTCGCGCGCATCGCGCTGCGCACGCGTCACCCGATCGCGGCCGTCGAGGCGGAGCACCCGGTCGAAACGCAGATTCGTCCGCTCGGCGCGCGCGGCGACGCGCAGATCTACGAGGTTCGCTTCTCACGGCTCGGCGAGAACCGGCTCACCGTCCGTTACGGCGATGGCCGGCACATGCACCTCGAGTTCTTCAGCACGGAGCCGGTCGAGACGATGATCGCGAAGCGCGCCGCGTTCATTGCCTCGCACCAGATCCGCGACGACAGCCTGTGGTACGACGGCCTGCTCGCCGAATGGAACAACGAGACGCAGGTGCAGCTCAGCCCGGACAACTACGACCGCATCCGCGGCTGGCGCATCTACGCCGTCACCTGCGACGACCCCGGTCTCAGCAAGCCCGCGTACCTCGCCTCCAAGAACGCCGAGCACCCCGTGCAGGACGAGGTCGGCGCGCTCGACTACTACATCGAGAACTTTGTGTGGGGCGGGCTGCAGCGCACGACAGACGAGCTGTTCGAGTACGGCATCTACGGCATCCCCGACTGGAAGCAGAATCGCGAGAGCGACGACCCCGGTCGCAACGGACGCAAACACATCTGGCGCATCTACGACTATCCGCACATCGCCCTGATGTATCACTCGATGTACCGCATCGCGAAGCACAACCCGCAGATCCGGACGGCGCTCGGCGCGGATCAGTATCTGCGCCGCGCGTACGCCACGGCAGTCGCCATGTTCACGATACCGTACGAGATCGAGCGCTGGTCCGCGTACCAGACGGGGCTCTACAACGAGCTGGTGATTCCCGACATCATTGATGCGCTCGATGCGGAGGGACTGCCCGAGCACGCCGAGCACCTGCGCATGCACTGGGAGCGGAAGGTGCGCGCGTTCATCAACGATCGACCCGACCTGTTCCGCTCCGAGTACGCGTTCGACTCGACCGGCTTCGAATCCACGCACGCGCTCGTGAAGTACGCCGCAACGCACGCGGATCGCCTGGCGCAGGAGCGGCCGTCGAACGACCGCATGCCGCCGGTCACGCCGGACGCGACCGCGAACTTCCTCGAGATGCAGATGCAGGCCAATCTTTTCTGCCGCGGCTGGCTCGAGCCGGCGTACTACTACCTCGGCAGCGACTACCGCGGCGGCGGAGGCGACAGATACACGCTCACGTACATGTCGCAGATGGGCGGCTGGAGCGTGCTCGACTACGCGCTCCATTTCGCTGCCGATCCCGCGCCGTACCTGCGCCTTGGCTACGCCTCGATACTGAGCTCGTGGGCGCTCCTGAACTCCGGCACGCCCGAGTCGAAATACGGCTACTGGTTCCCCGGCGAGGCGAATGACGGCGCGGCGGGCGGCGGGTTCGAGCCCTCACCGTTCGGCAACACGTGGCTGGAGCAGCCGCACACCCGCGGGTCCTGGTACTACTCGTGCGAGATCGACCTCGGCTTCTGCGGCGGGCTGCGCGGCGCGCGCACCGTCGTCGCCGACGACCCGATCTTCGGCCGCTTCGCATTCGGCGGCGAGCTGACCGAGCGCGGCGGCCGCATCGAGGTCGTGCCGAACGACGGCGTGCGACGTCGCTTCCACGCACTGCTCGAGCACGGCCGCGTGCATCTCGAGCTCGACACCGGGCGGTTCGCAGCGGGTCGGCCGGTCGTGCTCGACGAGGATCTCGCGACCATTCGGTTCCAGCTCGAGAGCGACAATCCCGAGGCGCACACGGTGCGGCTGAGCGTGGCGGGGGTGGACGAGGGTCTGTTCGCCGTCCAGCTCGACGACGCGCGGATCGGGAGATTGAGTCTGCAGAGCGGGGAGGCAGGCGTTGTAGAGCTGGCCATCCCAGCGGCGCGGCAGCGGACCGGGACGTTCAGCCTGGTGCGCGCGTAGGGAACGGAATCAGTCGCGGAGGCGCGCGGATGGCGGGAGGTCACGAGGAGTATCGAGCATTGCGATGAGACGCCGGTGCATTTCCGGATTATCGGCGGGCTTCGTTTCGCGGTCCTCCTTCCTCCACCGGCATCAGACTTGATCGGCGGCGGGGCCGGTGCCGACGGCGGAACTACCCGCGATGGCTGCGGCGTTCTCGACGGGCGTGCGGCGCGTATGCACGACCCGGCGCAGGCCGTCGGTCAGCCGCGCGACGTTGAAGTTGAGCAGCAGACCCACCTCGCAGCCCGAGAACCGCAGGTAGGTCATGATCTGTGAGAGGTGCACGGGCGCGAGCTGTGTGACGGTCTTCAGCTCGACGACCACGGCGCGCTCGACGAGCAGGTCGAGCCGGTACGCGCAGTCGAGCTGTTCGCCCCGAAACACCAGCGGCATCGGCACCTGCCGCTCGACCGTGAGCCCGCGGCGCGACAGCAGCAGGCTGAGACACGCTTCGTACGTTGACTCGAGCGGCCCAGGCCCGAGCTCCCGGTGAACAGCGATCGCGTCGCCAATGATCGCGCCCGTGATCGTGTTCGTCTTGTCAAGCGACCCGTCACCCTTCACTGCGCCCTCCCGCCCTCATCGTCCTCCGCGACTGATTCCGTCCCGAAGATCGCACCGCCGCGAAGCATGAGGAATGGCGCGATCGGTCAAATGCGCGATGGTGCGCAGCTTGTGGCGGGACGGGGCGGACTGCTCGCGCGCATGTTCGCCGCACGATATATGCATCCGCCCCCGGCCCTGTAATGAGCGAAGACCTGACGATGGACCTGGCCCCGCGTGACGCTCGCGCGCATGTCGGCCTGCGCGTGCTTCAGCTCGGCGCGGTGGCCGTCATAGTCGCGGCGTGCACGTGGAAGGAATACGAGCTCGACCGCTTCTTCGTGCCGAAGGAGCTCAGCCTCCACCTCACCGCGCTGGTGGCGGGAGCACTCGCCGCGCGCTCGTTCCGGCGCATGCGGGCCTCGCCCGTGGACCTGCTGCTGATCGCCGTGCTCGCGCTCGGCGCGGTATCGGCCGTGTTCGCGACGAACCACTGGCTGGCGCTGCGCGCGCTCACGATCACCGCGTCGGGAGTGCTCATCTTCTGGGCAGCACGTGCCGTTCGCGTCGCCGGAGCGAGCAGGCCGCTCCTGGCAGGGCTGGCATTCGCCGTCTTCGCGGGCGCCGTGTCATCGCTGCTGCAGACCTACGGCGTAGAGACGGAGCTGTTCTCCATCAACCGTGCGCCGGGCGGCACACTCGGCAACCGCAACTTCGTCGCGCACCTGGCTGCATTCGGGTTTCCCCTGCTGCTGCTCGTCGCGCTGCGGGCATCGACCGGCGCGGGGTACGTGCTCTCCGCTGCCGGTATCGCGGTGGTCGCGGGCACGCTCATCATCACCCGTTCACGCGCCGCGTGGCTGGCGTTCGCTGCAGTGCTGCTCGTCTTCTTCGCCTCGATGATCGCCGCCCGCGCGCTGCGCCGCGATGGGCGCACCTGGCGTCGCATGGCCGGGCTCCTGGTGCTCGCCGCCAGCGGTGTCGCCGGCGCACTGCTCGTACCCAACACGCTCGAGTGGCGCAGCGACAACCCGTACCTCGAGTCTCTCACCGAGGTCGCGAACTACCAGGAGGGCAGCGGCCGCGGCCGCCTGATCCAGTATCGCCGCACGCTGCAGATGGCCGTCGGCAGTCCGCTGCTCGGCGTCGGACCGGGCAACTGGGCGGTCGAGTATCCGGAGCACGCGGAGGGCGGGGATCCTTCGATGGACGGCAACCAGGCCGGCATGACGTCCAATCCGTGGCCGAGCAGCGACTGGGTCGCATTCATTGCCGAGCGCGGACTCGTTGCCACGCTGCTGCTGGGACTCGCGTTCACGTCCATCGTCATCGGCAGCATGCGACGCGTGACCCGAACCGAGGATCCTGCCGATGCGCTCGCCGGTGCGGCCGTGATCGGCACCGTCGTCGGTGCGGGCGTGGCGGGCGCATTCGATGCCGTGCTGCTGCTCGCATTGCCGACACTGATCGTGTGGGCCGTGCTCGGCGCACTGTGGGTGCCCCGTCAGGATACACCTGCGGAGGCACTGGAGACTGCCAGCCCGGTCCGCTTCGCCGGCCTCGTCAGACCTGCGTTCGTGCTGCTGCTCGTCGTCGCGGCGGCCGGCGCACTGCGCAGCACCCTGCAGCTCACCGCGATGGGCATCGACTCGCAGACCGGCAGCACCGCATGGCGCGCCCGCGCCGCCGTCCTCGACCCTGGCAATTACCGCCTCCGCCTCCGCCTCGCCCGCAGCAGCAGCGGGCTCCCGCGGGAAACGCGCTGCGAGCATGCCACTGCTGCAAGGGCGCTCTTTCCGTCTGCGAGCGCTGCCCGTGACCTTTCTGCTGGCTGCTGACGGACAACGAAGGGTGAACAACGTGAAACGTGAAACGTGAAACGTGAAACGTAATCGTGAAACGTGAAACGTAATCGTGAAACGTGAAACGTAATCGTGAAACGTGAAAC
>JBBEBA010000040.1:0-28151 GCA_040882575.1 Gemmatimonadota bacterium | reverse complement strand
GGACCGTCCGCGCCTGTCGGGCTCCGCCGGCCGGGCCCGCCCCGGCCCTCAGCTTCCGGCTGCGGCAATCGTTGCGAAACCGACGGGGTCGAGGCTGGCTCCGCCGACGAGCAGGCCGTCTACACCCCGCGCCTTCAGCAGCGCGCCGGCATTGTCCGGCTTGACCGAACCGCCATAGATGACGGGCGTGTCGGCGGCCAGGGCAGGGCCAACGGTGCGGCCGAGGCGCTCGCGAATGAGGGCGTGCGCCTCGGCGGCGTCGTCCGGCGTCGCGTTGACGCCGGTGCCGATCGCCCAGACGGGCTCGTATGCGATCACGAGCCGGTCGGCCGCGCCGTCAGGCAGCGCTCCGAGCACGGCCTCGAGCTGGCGCGCCAGCACCGCATCCAGCTGCCCGGCCTGGCGTTGCTCGAGCGTCTCGCCGACGCAGGCGATCGCGATCAGTCCCGCGTCGAGCGCGGCCGCGACCTTGAGGCCGACCTCGGCATCGGTCTCGCCGAAAACGTGTCTGCGCTCTGAATGGCCGACGAGCGCATAGCCGGCGCCCGCCGCGGCTGCCATCGGCGCGGACGTCTCGCCCGTGAACGCGCCCGCGGCCTCCCAGTGCAGGTTCTGGACGCCGAGACCGAGATCGGCTCGCCCGGCGCGGTCGAGCGCGTGCCGCCCCGCCGCCAGCGAGATGGTCGGCGGGAAGAATACGACGGTGCGGTCACTGCGCGGCGGAAAGAGCTCGAGGAACGCGCCGAAAAACGAGGTCGCTTCCGAGGGCCCCTTGTTCATCTTCCAGTTGCCCGCGAGAACGGGCGTACGAACGCGATGACTGCTCATACCGAGTCCCTGTTGTCGAGAATTGCGACTCCGGGCAGCTCGCGTCCCTCGAGGAACTCGAGAGATGCGCCGCCGCCGGTGGAAACGTGCGTGACCGCGTCTGCGAGGCCCGCTGCCTCGACTGCGGCCGCGGTGTCGCCGCCACCGACCACGGTGATCGCGCCGGTGCGTGTGACAGCGGCGACTGCGGCAGCCGTGCCGAGCGTGCCTTCGGCGAAATCATCGATCTCGAACAGACCCATCGGACCGTTCCAGAGAATGGTCCGCGACCGTTCGACGAAGTCGCGGAATGTCGCCACGCTCTTCGGTCCTATGTCGAGGATCATGCCCTCGGGCGGAACGTCGTCGCGGTCGAGCAGCCACGTGCGGGTGCCGGCCTTCGCCTCGCCCGCCACGACGCAGTCCACGGGCAGGACGATCTTCTCGCCACCCCGCTCGAGCAGCGTGCGGGCCATGTCCACCCTGTCATCCTCCACGAGCGAGCGGCCGGTCTCCAGGCCGAGAGCCCGGAAGAACGTGTTAGCCATGGCGCCGCCGATGAGCAGATGGTCCACGCGCGGGAGCAGGCTCTCGATCACGTCGATCTTGCCGGAGATCTTCGCGCCGCCGAGGATCGCGATGAACGGCCGCCCTGGCGAGCTCAGCGCGTCGCCGAGGAAGCGGAGCTCCCGCTCCATGAGCAGACCGGCGACGGCCGGCCGGCCTGCCTGCTTCACGACCCTGGCGACGGCGACCGTGGACGCATGCGCCCGGTGCGCCGTACCGAAGGCGTCGTTGACGTAAACGTCCGCGAATGCTGCGAGCGCTTCGCCGAGTTGCGGGTCGTTCGTCTCCTCGCCGGCCAGGTAACGCACGTTCTCGAGCAGAAGCACTTCGCCCGGCCGGAGCGCAGCGGCTGCCGCATGCGCTTCGGCACCGACCACGTCGCGCACGAATCTCACGCGATCGCCCAACAGCTCGGTGAGCCGGTCCGCGGCAGGGCGCAGACTCATGTCGTCGCGCCACTCTCCCCCGGGCCGGCCGAAATGCGCCACAAGCACGATGCAGGCACCGGCGTCCCTCAGCGCGTTCAGCGTGGGCAACGTCGCGCTGATCCGCGTGTCATCGGTGACGACCCCGTCCTCGACGGGCACGTTGTAATCCACCCGGACGAGCACCCGCTTGCCGCGGAGCGCCGCCGGCGGCAGGTCACGCAGCGTCTTCTTCGCCATGGCGCATCCTCGCGAAAAGAAAGGCGGCCGCGGTAAGTGACCGCGGCCGCCCTGAATTCCTCATGAACAGCCGACTCAACCTGTCAGCGGCTCTTCGGCCACCTGTACGGAGAACCGCACCGAGTCCGCCCCGCGGGCGGAGACTTCGAGCGGTGTGTTGCAGTAGCTGCACGCAACCACCCGCGACGAACGCTCCGTCTCCAGCTCCGCCGAGTCCCTGTGGCCGCAAACGGGACAGCGGTAGGTCCCATACAGCAGCTCGCCCTGTGTGGCCATCATCGAATCCTCCAGCGCCGGCGTGAACGCTCCGGGAGCCAGAGCGCGAGATGCATGCCAGCCTGCCACGCACGCGCCCGTGGTCGTTCGCCTGCCCTGCCACACGGTAATACCGGGCGACTGCGGGAGTCAATGAGCAGGGTGCGTCTCAGCGCTGGAGCTTCGCCGCAACATATGAAGCCAGATCGACGCAACGTGTGGAATATCCCCACTCATTGTCGTACCAGGACATCACCTTCACCATGCGGTCACCGATGACGAAGGTCGAGAGCAGGTCGACGATTGAGCTGGCCGGATTGCCGACGTAGTCCACGCTTACGAGCGGCTCGTCGGAAACCGCGAGGATTCCCTCGAGACCGCCCGTGGCCGCGGCACGGAACGCGTCGTTGACCCGCTCGACGGTGACATCGGTGTCGAGCTCGGCCGTGAGGTCCACGATCGAGACGTCCGGCGTTGGCACGCGCATGGCCATGCCGTCGATCAGACCCTTCACGGCGGGGAGCACGAGCGACGTAGCCTTGGCCGCGCCGGTCGTGGTGGGGATGATCGACATGCCGGCTGCGCGTGCGCGGCGCAGGTCCTTGTGCGGCAGGTCGAGGATGTTCTGGTCGTTCGTGTAGGAGTGAACGGTAGTCATGAGCCCTCGACGGAACCCGAAGCTGTCGAGCAGCACCTTCACGACCGGTGCCAGACAATTGGTCGTGCAGCTCGCATTGCTGATGACGTGGTGCGCACCGGCATCGTACTGTTCGTGGTTGACGCCCATCACGACCGTGATGTCCTCGTTCTTGGCCGGCGCTGTGATGATCACCTTGCGGGCGCCGGCTTCGAGGTGGCGGGCGGCGTCCGCGCGGTTCGTGAACCGGCCGGTTCCCTCGAAGACGATATCGACGCCGAGCTCCTTCCACGGCAGCTGCGCCGGATCCTTCTCACTGAGAACGCGGATCTCGTCGCCATCGACCACGATGCCGTCGCTCGACGCCTCGACCGAACCGGGGTAACGGCCATGAACCGAATCGTAGCGGAGCAGATGGGCGAGCGTGTTGTTGTCCGTCAGGTCGTTGACTGCGACGAAGTCCAGGTTCGCGCCGTTCTTCTTCGCTGCTCGCAGGATGTTGCGGCCGATGCGTCCGAATCCGTTGATGGCGACGCGCGTGCGTGCCTGTTGTGAAGCCATGTCGTTTGCTCCGTCAGCTCAGCCCGCGAATCTCGAAAGCGCGGGCAAATGTGATCAATCGTACGCAGCAGGCTCCGGCACCAGCGAGCACGCGCGCGCACTCGGCGGCTGTCGCACCGGTCGTCAGAACATCATCTACGAGGATGACATGCAGACCTGTGCAATCTGCTGCAGCGGTGAAGGCCCCGGCCACGTTAGCCGCGCGTGCGGCCGGCTGCAAGGCGGTCTGCGTTGCAGCGCCCGACGCCCGCCGGAGCAGCAGATGCACGTCACGCGCCGTCGCCCCGGCCACGGTCTCGGCAAGGAGCGCTGCCTGGTTGTAGCCGCGCCGGCGCAGCCGCCGCTCCGTCGTCGGAATCGGTGTCACGACAGCCGGCTCGTGCGCCTCCCGCGGCCATTCCACCGAGGCGGCGAACGTACCGAGCGGAGCGGCCAGGCTGCGCCAGCCCCGGTATTTGAGCTGATGCACCAGGCGGTCGGCCGGGTCCTGGAGCAGGCATGCGGAGCGTGCAAGGCGCAGCGCGTCCGGCCACTCGATGCACTCCGCGCACGAGAAGCTGTTCCGCGTGCGCGCCGCACCCAGGAGCGGAGCGCCGCAGCGCGGACAGACCGGCGGCGGCGGCCGGCGCAGCCGGCTGCGGCAGCGACGGCAGACCAGACGGGCGGTGTCGCCGGGCGCGATGCGGGCATCGCAGCCGAGACAGACGGGGGCAAAGACGAGGTCGAGCAGCGCATCCAGGATCGGCATCCCTACAGATGCGGCAGACAGCGGGGCGAAGCCATGGTTGTCCGGAGCGCTCGGCTGAACTCGGCTCACTCCGTCAGTGCGGCACGCATCACGTCGAGCGGCGCCTGTCGGTCGAACCAGCGTTCGAATGCGCCAGCGCCCTGGCCGAGCAGCATTTCGGTCCCATCCGCCGCTTCGATGCCGAGCCGGCGCGCGTGGCGCACCCAGGGTGTGCTTCCCTCACGGCGGTAAACGATATCGAACGCTGCCCGCACCCGTCCCAGCGCTGCCAGATCGAATGGCAGCGGCTCATCGCCGCTGAGCCCGACCGCGGAGGCATTCACGGCCAGGTCGATATCGTCGCCGGCGAGGTCGTGAACGGATGTCACGACACGGATGATGCGACCCTCGGGGTCGAGGCGCTGTGCGAGCGAGCGGGCGCGGTCGGGCGAGCGGTTGATCATGATGATGGTGGACGCGCCATCGTCCATCAGCGCGCACGCCGCTGCCGCTGCGGCGCCGCCGGCACCGACGATGAGCGCGGTGATCCCTTCGAGCGCAGGCAGCAGCTGGAGCACGGCGAACCGGAAGCCCGCCACGTCGGTGTTGTCACCGTGAACGACCCCGTCCACGGACCAGAACGTGTTGCACGCGCCGGTCCGCAGCACGGCGTCGGTAGGCCGCTCGACGCACTCCGCGGCCGTGCTCTTGTGGGGTACCGTCACGTTGCCGCCGCCGCCCGCACGGCAGAGCGCACGGATCAGGGGCGCGACCGAATGCGCATCGCAGCGCAACGCGACATAGACAGCGTCGAAGCCGGCATCGCGGATTGCTGCGTTCTGGAAGGCCGGCGAAAGAGAATGCACGACCGGGTCGCCGAGCAACGCTAGCAGCCGCGTCTTCGCGGAAAGCATCGGTGACCGGGTCATGTCACGGAGCGAGGATCGGCTCGAGGCGGTCGAGCACGGCGGCCACTGCGGTGCGCAGCTCGGTGAAGGTGCGGCGGTAGCTGTCGATGTCGCTGCCGAACGGGTCCGCAATCGACTCGCCCGTGCCGTCACCATCGAGGAAGCTGGATACGAGGGCCGCTTTGCCGCCCGTACCGAGATCCTCGAGGGCGCGCATGTGGGACGATCCCATGGCGAGCACGAGGTCCGCCCACTCGAGCAGCTCCGGCGTGACCAACCGGGAAGCGTGGCGGGCGAGGTCCAGCCCCTGTTCGCGAGAGACGTCGACGGCCTCGCGGGTCGCGGGGCTGCCATCGGCAGCGCTGATGCCGGCGGATCGCACCTCGACGTGTGTCCAGCCGCGCTCCGACAGCAGACCTGTCGCAATCGCCTCGGCCATCGGGCTGCGGCACGTGTTGCCGGTGCAGACGAACAGCAGATTGTACGTGGTGCCCGGCGGCCGCGGCGTGGGCGCACTACCCGACATGTATTCCCGTGCCTTCCAGACGGTTCAGCAGCTCGACGCGGTCGATGGCGCCTTCGCGCAATACGCGCACCGTTGCGTCCGTACAGGCAACTATGGTCGAGGGACGAGACGGCGGCAACCTCCCGCCGTCGAGCACCAGCACGTCCACGGCATTCAGCGCGGCGAGTGCGGCCGCCACGCCGGCGGCATCCAGGGCGGGCGGCCGGCGCGGTGCGTTCGCGCTGCTGGACGTGAGCGGGGCACCGGCCGCAGCAAGGATCGCGCGAACAGCCGGATGTGGCGAAGCGCGCAGGGCGACGGTGCCGTCCACTGCTCGCACGCCTGCGGGAAAAGCCCGCGGCCTGGCGGGCAGGACCAGCGTGAGCGGGCCCGGCCAGAACAGACGCGCCAGGGTCAGTGCCGCGTCGGTCCAGCGTACGCCGGGCGCCTGTCGAGGTCCTTCGACAAGCAGCAGGAACGGCTTGCCCGGTTCGCGCTGCTTGAGCCGTCGCAGCGCTGCCGCCGCGCGCGTCGTCGCTGCTCCGCCGAAGCCGTAGACGGTCTCCGTCGGATAGGCGAGAAGGCCGTCTGCCTCGAGATGCCGCACGACCTGCGGCAGCGCCTCACGGATCTCATTGGGGGTAGTGAACGGCAGCACGTTCACGAATTCTGCGCCGCCAGCAGCGCCTCCGCCATGATGAGGTCGGCCCGGGTCGTGATCTTGAAGTTCTCGCGAGCACCTTCGACGACGACGACCGTGGCGCCATACCGGGCGACCAGCGCGGCGTCGTCCGTCGCGGCGACGCCTTCCTCGCGCGCGCTCTCGTGCGCGCTGCGCAGCTGTTGCGCCGGGAACGCCTGCGGCGTCTGTGCGAGCCACAGCCTGCGGCGGTCCGGCGTCGCTGTAACGTGCCCGCCCTCGTCCACTTCCTTGATCGTGTCTATGGCGGGGATCGCGGCGATCGCGCACCGGCCAGCCGCGGCGGCGGCGACGCACCGCTCAATGACGGCGGCCGATACGAGCGGCCGTGCCGCATCGTGCACGAGGACGATATCCGCGTCCGCTGGAACCGCCGCCAGCGCGTTGCGCACCGAGTCGCTTCGCTCGGCGCCGCCGACAACTGTGTGCACGCGCGGGTCCGTCGTCAGCCATACCGGCGGCTGATCGTGGACCTCCGCCGGCAACGCGACGACAACCCACTGCACATCCGTACGGTCCAGGAACGGACGAATGGTCCGCGCGAGCATGGGCAAACCCGCGAGCTCGAGCAGGGGTTTCGCGGCACCGCCCATGCGGCGCCCTGCCCCGCCCGCCGGGATGATGACGGCGATCCGGCTCATGCGTCCACGGCCCGGGTCGTGGCAGGCGCCCGATCGAGCACGCGCGCGACGAGGTCCGCGACCGTCGCCACGCCGATGAGCTCGAGCTGCCCGGGCGCCGTGGCCGGCACCGCGCGCAACGGCAGGAACGCGCGCCGGAACCCCATACGCGCAGCTTCGGCCAGCCGCCGCTCCAGCTGCCCGACTGCGCGCAGCTCGCCGCCCAGGCCGATCTCGCCGAGGAAGATCGAGGTGGGGTCCACGTCACGGTCGAAGACACTGGAAGCGAGTGCGGCCGCGAGCGCGGCGTCCGACGCCGTCTCGACGATGCGGACGCCGCCGACCACGTTGACGAACGTGTCGAGCGCGCTGAAGTCGATGCCCGCGCGCTTTTCGAGGACTGCCAGCAGCAGCGTCAGACGCTGGCGGTCGAAGCCGGTGGCGACGCGCTGCGGCGCGCCATAGCTCGCCTTCGTGCAGAGTGCCTGCACCTCGACGAGCAGCGGACGCGTGCCCTCGATGATCGCGGCGACAGCCGTGCCGCTGACGCCCGACGTGCGATCCCGCAGGAACAGCTCCGATGGATTGGCTACGGGCTCGAGGCCGGCAGCGGTCATCCGGAATACGCCGATCTCCTCGGAGGCGCCGAACCGGTTCTTCGTCGTGCGCAGGATGCGATGATCGAGTGTACCGGTCTCCTCGAAATAGAGGACGGTGTCAACTATGTGCTCGAGCGTCTTCGGGCCCGCGACCATGCCTCCCTTCGTCACGTGGCCAACGAGGAAGACCGCCGCGCCGGTCTCCTTGGCGAGGCGCTGAAGCCGGGCGGCGCACTCTCTCACCTGCGTCACGTTGCCGGCCGCACCCTCGATCTCATCGCTGTACACGGTCTGGATGGAATCGATGAAGACGACGTCCGGCTGCACCTGCTCGACCGTGCTCAGGATGGCATCGAGCCGCGTCTCGCCGAGGAACGTCACGTTGCCGGCGGCCTCCGTCAGCCGGTCTGCCCGAAGCCGCACCTGTGACGCAGACTCCTCACCGGACACGTAGAGCGTCGAGCGCGACGCGTCGTGCAGTCGCGCGGCGGCCTGCAGCAGCAGCGTGCTCTTGCCGATACCCGGTTCGCCGCCCACCAGCACGATCGAGCCGGGCACCACGCCGCCGCCGAGCACGAAATCCAGCTCCCGCAGGCCGGTCGACCAGCGCGCCGATTCACTCCCCGTTACGTCCGACAGTCGAACGGGCGTCGCCCCGGCGCCAGGGGGGGCAGCGACGCGGCCGGTGGGCTTCGCCCCCGACTTCGCGCGCGACGGCTCCTCGGCCAGTGTATTCCAGGCGCTGCACGCAGGACACTGTCCTTCCCACCGCGGCGTCTCGTTGCCGCAGTCCGTGCAGAAGAAGACGGTCCTGGCCTTTGCCAATCAGAGACTCCTCTGGCCATGGAAGCGCGCATGCAGCCCGGGCACATTCCTGTTCACGCAGAGGCGCGGAGACACAGAGAGAAGCGGATCCATGGACATCAACATCGTCTCAGGGCAGATCGTGGATACGGCGTTTCGCATTCACAAGGCACTCGGGCCGGGTTTGATCGAATCCGTGTATGAGACTGTTCTCAGTCGGGATCTGGCTCGACGAGGATTCCTGATCGAACGTCAGAAATCTATCTCCTTCGAATTCGAGGGTCTCCACTTCGAGAACGCGTTCAGGGCCGACATCATGGTCGAACGCGCCGTCATCGTCGAAGTGAAATCTGTGGCAGTGGTAGGTGCCATACACCAGAAGCAACTGCTCACCTATCTGCGCCTGCTCGACTGCCGGCTGGGCCTGCTCCTGAACTTCGGAGCGCCGCTACTCAAACAAGGGATCTTCCGGATCGCGAACCGCCTGTGACTCTGCGCCTCTGCGTCTCCGCGTGTCTAGTGGGGCTGCGCGTGCGAGAACGACTCGAACCGCGCGCACTCCTTCCGGAAGAACAGGTCGACGGTGCCGGTCGGGCCGTTGCGCTGTTTGCTGATGATGAGCTCCGCCTTGCCGACGATCCCCTTCTCCTGCGCCGCGTCGCGCGACTCGTAGTACTCGGGGCGGTACAGGAACATGACGAGGTCGGCGTCCTGCTCGATCGATCCGGACTCGCGGAGATCGGACAGCTGCGGGCGGTGGTCGGCGCGCTGCTCGGGCGCTCGCGAGAGCTGGGACAACGCGATGATCGGCACGTCCAGCTCCTTCGCGAGCGATTTCAGGCCGCGGCTGATCGCGCTGACTTCCTGCTGCCGGTTCTCTGCATTGCCGCCGTTCATGAGCTGGATATAGTCGATGATGACCAGGCCGAGGTCGGGTTGATCCGACTTCAGCCGCCGCGCCTTCGCGCGCATCTCGAGCACGCTGACCGCGCCGGAGTCATCGATCCAGACGGGCGCCGTGTTCAGGTGACCGGCGGCCTGCGCGAGCCGTCCGAAATCGTCGTCCTGCAGGCGGCCGCGGAGCAGGCGGCCGAGGTCCACCAGCGCCTCCGAGCAGAGCATGCGCTGCACGACCTGCTGCTTCGACATTTCGAGCGAGAAGATGGCGACTGGCGTCTGATGCGTGATGGCAGCGTGCAGCCCGACACCGGTGACGAACGCGGTCTTGCCCATCGATGGGCGCGCGGCGACGATCACGAGATCGCCCTTCTGCAGGCCGCCGGTCATGTCGTCGAGGTCCTGCATGCCCGTCGAGATGCCGGTGATGCCGCCCTTCGACGCCTGCAGCTGCTCGATCTTCTCGAACGTCGGGTACAGGATCTTCTTGATCCAGACGAAACCCTCGCGCTCGTGCGACTGCGCCACCTGGAAAATGCGCTGCTCGGCCTGGTCGAGGATCTCCTCGACCGTCTTCTCGCCGATCTCGTACGACTCGCGGATGATCTGCGACGCGCCCTCGATCAACCGCCGCAGCAGAGCACGCTCCCGGACGATGCGCGCGTGGTACTCGATGTTCGCAGCCGTCGGCACCGCGTCGAGCAGGTCGGCGATGAACGACATGCCGCCGACGCTCTCCAGCTCGTCCGTCTTGCTCAGGTCCTCACCCAGCGTCACCGGGTCGATGACCTGGCCGCGCTGGAACAGGCGCGTCATTGCACGGAAGACGCGGCGGTTCGCCTCGCGGTAGAACATCGTGTCGTCCACGAATTCCAGTGCCTTCGCAACGGCATCACCGTCGATCAGCATTCCGCCGAGCACGCTGATCTCCGCCTCCGGCGCGTAGGGCGGATTGCGGTCCTGCCGGTCCGACGGAGGCGCGAACGAAACCTCAAGCTTGTTCATCGAGCACCCTGCGCAACAACTGGAAGTCCTGCCATGCGAACCGCGTCATCTGCGGACTTCTCAGCAGAAACGCGGGATGATATGTCACGATGAGCGGCGTGCCACGGTACGTGTGCACCGTGCCGCGGAGCCGCCCGATGCTCTCGTCCGTCTGGAGCAACGCCTGCGCCGCGAACTTGCCGACGGCCAGCAGCACGCGCGGCGATACGGCCTCCAGCTGACCGCGCAGAAACGCCGCACACGAGGACACCTCTCCCGGCAGCGGATTCCGGTTGCCGGGCGGGCGGCATTTCAGGACGTTGCATATGTACACGGTCTCGCGCGGGAAGCCCGCGGTCATGAGCAGCAGATCCAGCAGGCGGCCGGCGCGCCCCACGAACGGGCGACCGGTCCGGTCCTCTTCCTGACCCGGTGCCTCGCCGACCACCACCACATCGGCCGTCGGGCTGCCCTCGCCGAACACGACACTGGTGCGGCCTTCGTGCAGACCGCACTGCGTGCAGTTACTCGCTGCGCTGGCAAGTGCGGCCAGGGACCCGGCCGCGGTTCCGCCGGCGGTGGCCGGCGCGATGCGGACTGGCGGAACGGTGTGAGCGGGCCGAACCGGACCGCGTCCACTCACCGCGTGGAGCGCTTCGACTGCCGTCATGTCCTCCAGGAAGACGTCCTGCACACCGAGGTCGCCGAGCTGACGAAGGTAGCGGGCGATCAGGCCGCGGTCCACGCCGCCCGCGGTAGCGGGAGTCGTATCAGGCATCGGCAAGGCGCGACGTCACGCGGTCGAGCAGTGTCTCGGCGACATCGTCCTTCGACAGCAGCGGCAGCGCCTCTTCGCTGCCGTCCGCGCCGAGCAGCACGACGCGGTTCGTGGCGACGTCGAAGCCTGCATCGGCCTCGGTCGCGGAATTCAGCACGATCATGTCCAGACCCTTGGTCTCGAGCTTCTCGCGCGCGTTCGCCAGTCCATCGGCAGCCTCCAGTGCAAAGCCGACGATCACGGCGCCCTTGCGACGCGCGGCCTGCGTGACGCGCAGCACATCGGGAGTGCGCTCGAGCTGCAGCGACTCGGGCATTGCGTCCTTCTTCAGCTTGCCGGCGGCCGCGGCTGCCGGGCGGAAGTCGGCGACGGCAGCAGCCATCACGAGCAGATCGGCGTCGGGCAGAGCGGCGGAGACGGCGGCCGCCATATCGGCGGCAGTCTCTACGCGCTGCAGCGTCGGACCGTGAGGCGGCGGCGCGCTGGCCGGGCCGGCGACGAGCAGGACGTCGGCGCCGCGCCGCCATGCGGCTGCGGCGATGGCGAATCCCATTCGCCCCGACGAGCGGTTCGACAGGTCACGAACGATGTCGATCGGCTCGCGCGTCGGCCCGGCGGTCACGACCACGCGGCGACCGGCCCATGCCGCATCGGCGGCGAGCGCGCGCGCGACGTGCTCCGCGATCACCGCGGGCTCTTCGATACGACCCGGGCCTTCGCCTTCACCAAACGCGAGCGGGCCGACCGCCGGACCGGCAATGAGGTAGCCCAGCTCGCGAAGATGCGCGACGTTCGCCTGCGTCTGCGCGTGCGCCCACATCGCGTCGTTCATGGCGGGGCAGACCAGCACGGGCGCACGCGTGGCCAGCAGGATGGCCGTGAGCAGGTCGTTCGATCGGCCGGCGGCCGCGCGGGCAATGAAGTCGGCAGTCGCGGGTGCGACGCAGATCACGTCCGCTTCACGCGCGAGCCTGATGTGGTCGAGAGCATGTCCCGGCGCGAGGATGTCGTCGAGCGGGGGACGACCGGTGACGGCTTCGAACGAGATGGCCCCCACGAAGTGACGGGCGGATGCCGTCAGCACCGTATCGACGACGGCGCCGAGCCGCGTCAGGTCACGCGCGAGCTGTATGGACTTGTACGCGGCGATGCCACCGGTCACGCCGAGAACGACGCGCCGGCCGCGCCACGGCCTGCGTGCGTGGTCGGCGGCCGGCGGCCGGCTCGCCGGTCCCGTCGCGCCGACCCCGTCCACGGATCAGGTTCCCCTGCGACGACGCTTGACGAGAGAGAACTCTATCGTGCCGGAGCAGAGCGTCTCCAGCGAGCGCGTCGTCAGCTTCTCGTCACTGGTGGTCGGCACTGCGTCGCTCGGCAGCGCGTTCAGCTCACGCGCATAGCGCGCAGCCACCAGCACCCCGAGGTACTTGCTGCCCGAGTTTCTCGCCAGCTCGACCGGAGTGAACACTCGCATCAGATGCCCCTTTGAATGATATCGTCTATGTCCGCGCGGAGACGTTCGAGCACGGCGGCGATCTCCGCATCGTCCTGCGTCGGTGCGCTGCCGTCGAGAATGGACTCGATTTCAGCCAGCGCCTCTCCGAACTCGGCGTTGATTATAACATGGTCGAAGCCGGAAACGGCATCCAGCTCGGCAAGCGCCGTCCTCATGCGGGTTTTCAGCTCTTCCGGGCCCTCGCTGCCGCGCGTCCGGAGCCGACGCAGCATCTCGGCGGCGGACGGTGGCAGAATGAAAACGAGGCCGGCGTCCGGCAGCGACCGGCGTACGCGCTGCGCGCCCTGCACGTCGATGTCCAGCACCACGTGCCGGCCAGCCGCGAGCGCGGCCTCGACACCGGCCCGCATGGTGCCGTAGCGCCGCCCGTGCACCATCGCCCATTCGAGCAGCTCGCCATCCGCCAGCAGCCGGTCGAATCCTGCGTCGTCCACGAAGTGGTAGTCCTCATCATGCTGCTCGCCGGGGCGCGGTGGCCGGGTCGTGGCCGAGAGCGAGAACTCCACATCGGTTCGGTGCTCGACCAGTGCGTGTGCCAGCGTGGTCTTCCCCGCGCCGCTCGGCGCAGCCAGCACGAGGATCATTCGACGTTCTCGATCTGCTCGCGCAGCCGCTCTATCTCGTCCTTGACAGCAATCACCTGGTGCTCGATGGCCGCATCATTCGCCTTCGAGCCGATCGTATTCGTCTCGCGATTCATCTCCTGCGTCAGAAAGCCGAGTCGCTTGCCAACCGGGTCCGCCGACGCCTCTGCCAGGTTCTCCCGGAACAGCTCGATGTGCGAGCGCAGCCGCACCAGCTCCTCGCTGATGTCCCAGCGCTCGGCGAGGTGCGCGACTTCGCGCGCGATCCGATCCTCATCCACAGGCACGGACTCCAGCAGCTCGGCCACGACACGGCGCATGCGGTCGCGCTCCGTGACCAGCCGGGCCGGCGCGAGCAGCGCGATGTGTACGAGCGCGGTTTCCATCGCGTCAAGCCGCCCCTCGAGATCGTCGGCCAGCCGCATTCCCTCCTGCTCCCTCATCCGGACGACGGCGCGCGCCGCATCCACCGTGACAGCCCGCACGTCCTCCTCGTCGGGCACCGGCTTCTCCGTCTCATCCTCCTCGGATACGAGCTCGGTGAACCGGCTGAGCAGGGACAGGTCGACGTCGCCTTCGAGGCCGAGATCGCGGTTCAGCTCGCGCAGCAGCCGAAGGTACTGCCGGGCACGGCCGCGGTTCACCTGAAGCGGCAGCAGCTCATCACCGGTCTCGTCCGGCTCCGATTCGACGCGGATCGAGAAGCTCACGTGACCGCGCGGCAGCAGCGTGCGCAGCCATTCCCTGAGCTGCGGCTCATACCTGTCCAGCCCGCGACCGATCCGCGTGTTCAGGCTGAAGAAGCGGTGATTCACGGAGCGGGCCTCAGCGCGAAGCCGCCCCGCCGGCGTGTCCCGCTCCGCCTCGCCGTAACCGGTCATGCTGCGAATCATGGCGCCCTCAGTTCCACAGGTCCCACTTGACCCCGTAGAAGATGCGGGGGCCGCGGATGATGCGTCCGGGCAGGCTTTCCGCGTGTGTCCCGAGCAGATCCTCGTAGCGCAGGAATGCGCGCACGTCGATCACGCGGATGTGGAGGTAGCCGCTGGCGATCGTGTACGACGGAATCGACGTGACCGTCTCACCCTCGACGGGCTCCGGGTGAAACGCGAGCATGCCGCCGCGCTGCGTCGCCTCGAGCCGGCCGAGAATCTCGAGGTTGCCGCTGGGCAGGGGCAGTGTGTGCAGCGTCAGCGCAGTGCGCCACGTGCGCGACGGCAGGTACGCCCAGCCGGCTGCGCCGGTCCAGTCGGTGATCCAGCTTTCGACGGAGAGCAGGTCCGGCAGGAGCACCAGGCGTCCATGAGCTTCCACACCGGTCGCAGTCTCAGCCGGACTCGCCGCGCCCGCGGTGTCGAACGGCAGGCCGAACGGACGGGACATGTCCTGCTCGAGACTGATGCGCGCGATGCTTCCCGAGGCGCGTTCGCCGAGCTGAAGCGCCACGCCGGCTCGCCAGCCCTCGCGGTTCCCGATGATGGCGGCGGCCGGATCCGGATCCACCGTGCTGTCGCTGCCCCAGTGGGGGGCGCCGCGGTCACCGCGCGTGATCTCGGCGAACGCCGAAGCGCCGAGCAGCCGCCCGACCTCCGCATGCAGGCTGGTGTATGTCGTCGCATCGGCGTCCCGCCAGGCAGCCCGGGCGGCCTCACCGTAAAGGCGGAGCGGGCCGAGTGCGACAGCGGCGTCGAGCATGGCCTCGGTGCTCGGCAGCGCAGCCGCATCCCGGTACCGGAGCGACCCGCCGAGAACGGCCCAGGGCAGTTGCCACGCGCCACGAACTCCAGCCTGCAACGACGAACGGTCGGCGGAAACGTCCTCCTCGTTCTCCTCGGTCGCGCTGCCGGGCACGGTCTCTTCCGTCGTCGATCGGCCGGCGTAGACCTCGGCGAACAGCCCATCCGCCAGGCCCGTGCGCGCCCGCACGATGAAATCCTGGCGGACGCGGTCAATGACCCACGGGGAGGAGGGTTCACGCTGAGTCGTGGTCCGCAGCCATTCCAGCTGCACGCCGCGCATCCCGTTCGTCCACGACCACTTCGCCCAGCCGTTGAACACGTCCGCCGGCTCGTTCGGGTTTCCGCCGTCGAGGCGTTCGATGCCGAGGCCGAGTGGTCCTGCGATCACGTACGGCACCAGGAACACGCCGCGGAAGAGAGTGCCGATGGGCTCGCCGACGCCCGCCTCGACCCGCGTGTATGGCTGTTCGCCGGCCGGCTGCTCAGTGAGCAGATGAATCCGCAGCAGGCCGAGCCGGCGTTCCACCCGCACCTCCCGCAACTGGCCGAGGGGCACCTGCGCCAGGTCGAACGAGGAGGCGGCGAGCGGGTCGAGCACGTAGCCATCGACGACGATCTCCAGCCGACCGGCAGTACCGCCGAACGCGGCGGCGGCCTCCGGCTGCGCGAACTGCCCCGCACGGACTGCCGTGACGCCAGGGATGCGGTCGAGCAGATCGGAGAGGCTGATGGGCGCTTCGCGCAGCAGCGCCTCGCGGTCCCATACCCATTCGCCGCCGGCGTTGCCGGCGGACAGCGGCTGCGGCATCGACGGGAACTGCACGAGCGGCCGCACGGTCGACGTGTCCGCAGCGATCGTGTCGGCTGCCAGGCTGTCCACCTGCGCGGCAGCGGTGTCTCGAACGGTCGTCTCGATCTGCGCGGCTGCGCCGACGGGTGCGGCGAGCAGCAGCAGCAACAGAATCCGGATCATGCCTCCGCGCGGGCGCGCACCCAGTCGATCAGCAGGCGCGTCGGCACGCCCGCGGCACCCTTCCGCAGGTACGGCACGGCCTCGTCGCGGTAGGCGGTGCCGGCAATGTCGAGGTGGACCCAGGGCAGCTCGTCGCCGACGAACTCCTTCAGGAACCAGCCGGCCGTGATCGAGCCCGCGGCGCGGCCGCCGGAATTCTTGAGGTCGGCGATCGTGCTTTCGATCTGCTCACGATACTCGTCCCACAACGGGAGCGGCCAGCAGCGCTCGCCGGTACGCTGACCGGCGGCGCGCACCTCGTTGATGAGCCGGCCGTCGTTGCCCATGAGACCGATCGCCTGATGCCCGAGCGCAATGACGCAGGCGCCGGTCAGCGTGGCACAGTCCACGATCGCGGCCGGATCGTACCGCTTCGCGTACGACAGCGCATCAGCCAGGATGAGGCGGCCCTCGGCGTCGGTGTTGACCACCTCGATGGTCTTGCCGGAGTGCGAGCGGATGACGTCGCCGGGCTTGAGCGCTGAGCCGGACGGCATGTTTTCCGTTGCGGGGACGAGTGCGACGACGTTCGCCTTCAGTGCGAGCTCCGCGATCGCGTGCATGGCGCCGATCACGGCCGCCGCGCCGGACATGTCGAACTTCATGTCCTCCATCCGGTCCGCGGGCTTGATCGATATGCCGCCGGAGTCGAACGTCACGCCCTTGCCGACGAGAACGAGCGGCTTCGCGCCGGCCGTACCGCCGCGGTACTCGAGCGCGATGAAGCGCGGCTCCTCGAGCGAACCCTGCGCGACCGCCAGCAACGCGTGCATGCCTTCCTCGCGCATCTGCGCACGGTCGAGCACGGTTATGGCCAGGCCGAGCCGGCCTGCGACCGCGCGGGCGCGCTCCGCCACGAACGTAGGCGTCGCGATGTTGCCGGGCTGCTGCTGCAGGTCGCGCGCGATGTTCTCGCCGCGCGCCGTGATCGTGCCATGTTCGACAGCGCGCTGCAGGTCGGGCAGATCGGTGTCGGAGTGCGCGACGATCGTGACCTCGTCCAGCGATGCGCGCGGGGCCGAATCCTCCTCCTGCGTCTTCAGCTCGCGGAAGTCCCAGGCAGCGAGGACTGCCGCCTCAACGGCTGCCAGACCGGAGTAGTAGTCGCCCATGTGCTCGCTCAGGTGATGCACGTGGCCGACCGAGACGCTCATCTCGCGGATGGCCATGCGCTCGGCGACGCGGACCGCGGTGCCGACCGCGCGGCGCAGTCGTTCGACCGTGTGGTCTTCGCGCTTGCCGACACCGACGAGCAGCACACGGCGCACCGGGCAGGCGGGGTCCGGCGGGTAGATCACGAGCGTGTCGTTCGGTCTGCCAGCGAAGTCGCCGCTCTCGAGCAAGCGGCTGACCGCGCCGCCGAAGAGGGCATCGACCTTCGCGACGAAGCCCACCGCGCTGCGGTCGCGTTCAAACACGTGCAGCACGAGGAGCTCGGTCCGCAGCTTGTCGGCGGTGACGCGCACCGCTCCGATCTTAGGCTCTGCCATGGCGTATCGGCTCACTCCATGTGGCGCACGATCTCCTGGCCAAAGCGCGACGTGGAGACCAGCGTCGCACCCTGCATCTGCCGTTCGAGATCGTACGTGACGGTTCGGTTGGAAATCGCACCCTGCAGTCCGGCCACGACCAGGTCGGCGGCTTCCTGCCAGCCGAGGTGCTCCAGCATCATCACGCCGGACAGGATGAGCGAGCCCGGATTGATCTTGTCGAGGTTCGCGTACTTCGGTGCAGTGCCGTGCGTCGCCTCGAATACTGCGACATCGTCGCCGACGTTCGCGCCCGGCGCCATGCCCAGGCCGCCGACCTGCGCGGCCGCGGCGTCCGAGATGTAGTCACCGTTGAGATTGGGCGTCGCGAGCACCGAGTATTCTTCCGGCCGCAGCAGCATCTGCTGAAACATGGAGTCCGCGATGCGATCGTTCACGATGACCCTGCCGTTGGCACCGGCAGCCGCGTCCGCTTCCGCGATCGTGCTGTCGCCGAACTGCTCGCGCGCGACTTCGTAGCCCCAGTCGCGGAACGCGCCCTCCGTATACTTCATGATGTTGCCCTTGTGCACGAGCGTGACCGACCTGCGGCCGCGCTGCAGTGCGTAGCGGATCGCCGCGGCGACCAGGCGCTTCGTCCCGAATGCACTGATCGGCTTCACGCCGATGCCGCTGCCCTCACGCACGTCCGCCCCCATTCGGTCCACCAGGAAGCGGCGGACTTCCTCGGCCTCGGGCGAGCCGGCCTTCCACTCGATCCCGGCATACACATCCTCCGTGTTCTCACGGAAGATGACGACATCGACCTTCTCCGGCTCGCGCATCGGCGACGGTACGCCGGGTATGTAACGGACGGGCCGGATGCAGGCGTACAGATCGAGTACCTGCCGCAGTGTCACGTTGAGCGAGCGGATGCCGCCGCCGACCGGCGTGGTGAGCGGGCCCTTGATGCCGACGCGGAACTCGCGCAGCGCCTGCAGCGACTCGTCGGGCAGCCATTCACCCGTCTTCTCGTGCGCCTTGCCGCCTGCGAAGATCTCCATCCAGACGAGCGCACGGTCGCCGTCGTAGGCCCGGTCGACAGCGGCCTCGAGCACGTGGCTCGTCGCACGCCAGATGTCCGGGCCGGTGCCGTCGCCTTCAATGTACGGGATGATCGGACGCGACGGGACCCGGAGCACGCCGTCGACCTTGCGGATCTGCTCGCCGCCGTCGGGGACCCGCGCGTAGAGGTACGACTCGGCCATGGGATCTCCTAGGCGCGTTGCGCGATGGGTGTGACCTTGCGATCCCGATGGCCCAGGTAGCTGGCCTTCGGCCGGATCAGACGGTTGTCTCTCAGCTGCTCCATCACGTGCGCAGTCCAGCCGGCGATGCGGGCGCAGGCGAACAGGTTCGTGAAGAGGTCGAGCGGGATACCGAGCGTGTAATAGACGGAGGCGCTGAAGAAATCGACGTTGGGATAGATCTGCTTGCCCTTCTTCTCCATCTCCTCGCGCATGACGGTCTCGATGTTTTCCGAGATCTGGAGCCAGCGCGTGTCGCCGCCGCGACGGCCGAGCTCCTCGGCGAGCTTCTTCAGGATCGGTGCACGCGGGTCGAGCGTGCGGTAGACGCGGTGACCGAAGCCCATGATCTTCTCGCCGCGCGCAAGCGCAGCGCGCACCCACGGCGCCGCATTCTCCGGCGTGCCCACCTGCAGCAGCATCTTCATGACGCGTTCGTTCGCGCCGCCGTGCAGCGGACCCTTCAGCGTGCCGATGGCCGATGTGATCGCGGAGTGCATGTCGGCGAGCGTGCCGGCCGTCACGCGGGCCGCGAACGTGGACGCGTTCATGCCATGTTCGGCGTGCAGGATGAGCGCCGCGTCGATGATCCGCTCCGCCAGCCCGTCGGGCTCCTCGCCGTCCATCATGTACAGCAGGTTGGCGGCGAGCGAGAGGTCGGACCGGGGTTCGAGCGGATCGCGGCCTCTGCGAATGCGTTCGATCGCTGCCGTCAGCGTGATGGCCTGAGCGGTCAGTCGTATGCTCTTGCGCTCGTTCGCCTCGGGCGACATGTCCTCGGCGTCGGGATCGGTCGCAGCCAGCGCGGAGACCGCCGTGCGCAGCGTGGCCATCGGGTGGGTGCCAGCGGCGATCAGCCGGATCACATCGAGGATCTTCCCGTCGACATGCATGCTGCCGGCCAGCCGCGCGCGCACCGTCTGCAGCTGATCACGGTTGGGGAGATCGCCGAACCACAGCAGGTGGCAGACTTCCTCGAATGTCGTATTCTCCGCCAGGTCCTCGATGGAATAGCCGCCATAGATGAGCGCGCCGGCCTCCCCATCCACGTGGCTGATCACCGTTTCGGCAGCCACGACTCCTTCGAGGCCCTTGCTGGTCGTCGACATACTTCGGTCCCCCGTACAATGGCCATAACAAAAGGGGCCGCCCCTCTGCCGTGAAGGCGAGGACGCCAGCCCCTCTCGGATGCGGGCGGAAACGCGGCCGGGGCCGAGTATAGCCGCCGCCGCAGGCCTTTGCAAGCCCGCGCGAACGCATGCGATAGCACGTTCGAGACGCATCGATCGCACCGTGTGCGAGCGACCATTCGGTCCTGAACTTGCACGACGGGCGACCGGAAGATCGACGCATTTCCCCGAGAGGTGATCGAGTGGTGGCGAAGATCCGCGTGACAGCCGTCGCACTGCTGCTGCTGGCTGCGGCCGCGTGTGGGAGTGGCGACGAGGCCGGTGACACTGCAGCGGATTCTGTGGAGGGTGCGCAGAACGCCGAGGCCGCGGCGGGGCAGCTGTCGCCGGTACGGTCAGTGAGCCTGGCCATGATCGAATTCGGCGATGTGGCGACGACGAGTGCGACGCGCACGGACGTGCGGCAGTACGGCGTGACCGTGGCCACTGATCATCGTGGTGTCGTGCAGGCGCTCGACTCGCTCGCGCGAGCGCGCAGCCTGTCGCAGACGGAGACAGTGGCGGCGAAGGAGCTTTCGGATGCGGTGCGTCTGGCGCATGCGGGCCTGGAGGGGCCCGCGTCGGCCGCGTTCGATCTCGCCTATATCCGGGCGCAGGTCGAATCGCACCGCCAGCTGCTGGATCGGCTCGAGGTCGAGCTGATTCCGACGTCGCGGGACGATGTCAGGCAGCTGCTCGCGGATGTGCAGGCGATGGAGATGGCGCACCTGACGCGCGCCAGGCAGTTGCTCGCCGGGCTGCTCGGCCAGCCCGCCGAGCCGCCGCGGTCATCACCAGGGGCGGAACGGCCCACAACGGTGCGGACGGACACGACGGCGCGCTGAAGCTGGCCGTCGGCTAGAGCGGGTCTGCGGCCAGGCGGGCAGCGTTGACGAGGCCCACCGCATGCGCGCCCAGATCGAGCGCCTGCGCCGCATCCCCCGCGCGCAGAGCGGCGCGCGCCCTCGCTGTCAGATCGCACACTGTCGCGTCCATCCGTTCCACGCGCGTGATGTCGCGGCCGCGCTCGCCTGCCGAGTCGAGCGAGGATCGAAGCCGCGCGGACGCGATGTCCACCTGATCGAGCATGCGCTCGACCGCGCTGCTGCCGAACGCCCGCACGACGATGCGGATCTCCTCGTTCCGAACCGCGCTCAGCGCGGAATGGGCGCCTTCGCGGTCGGCCCCGATCACGGCGGTGCGCGCTGCGCCCGCGAGCTGTTCGTGGATGGCGAGGTTCGCGGCCCCGCTGCGGACGGCGTCGGCGAAGAGGTCCGCCAGTCCAGCCACGCGCTGCGACTCCCGCACCGCTTCGTGAACGGACTCGATGGCGGATGCCGCACGCGTGACCGCATCGAGGGCGGCATGATGGGCGCCGCTCTGACGCGCGGCTGCAGCATGCTGAAGCATTTCCACGGCGTGTTCCAGCAGTCGACGTGCGCCGGCGGCGGACGCGTCGTCCGGCAGCTCGCCGATCCGGGTCGCCGTGCGATCGACGTCGCTTCGAACCACGACGATCGCGCTGTCGATTATCTCGTCGCCCAGCACCCTGAGCACGATGCCGAGCTGCTCCGCATGCAGCTCCTGACGATGCGCCGCAGCCAGCTCTCCGGCGCCCGCCTCGGCCGCAGCCTGTTCGAGCTGCTGCAACCGGCGCAGGTCCATCACGAGGCCGCGTGCTGCCGCCGGGCCATGCTCGGTGTAGGCCTTCAGCAGCGCGGACTGCAGGAGACCGGACAGAGACAGGGGGACCGGCGCCAGTGCTGCGGCATCGTCACCGAACAGCAGCCGCGCGGCATCGATCGCTGCAACCGCCGGATCGACGGGCGTGCGGTCGCACGCGCTCATCAGGGCGGTCGCGATCACGAGCAGGGCGGCAGTTCGGGTGGACCGCATGGAGCCTCCGGAATTCGAACAGGATACCAGGGATCAACGTGCGAGCGGTCGAGATCCATACATCGGCGGCTAATTGCTCGCGCATGCGCGCGACTGCGGCGGCGAGTTCATCGCACCGGCCGGGCGCCCGCCGGGTCAGCATTTCGGTCAGTATGCGCCCCGCGGAACGTCCACCTTCCCGCAACGTCGGCAGGTCTGTAGGTTTGCCGGATGAACGAAGAGCGGAGCCTTCGGCCGCGTCACCTGCCGGTTGCCCCCTCGATGGATGCGGCGCTCGCATCAGTGCGAGGATTCTACTCCGGATGATGATACTGCCGACGCACACCGCCATGCGGTATGTGCAGCCGCTCCGCGAGGGCGGCTCGCTGCCAGCCGTCGTGGACACCCGGGACGGGCTGTACGTCGCGAAATTCCGCGGTTCCGGTCAGGGCGCGAAAGCGCTCGTCGCGGAGCTCGTCGTGGGCCTGATCGCGGACGAGATCGGGCTGCCGGTGCCGGCCCTCGCCCTGATCGACGTCCCGCCGCCGTTCGGCCTGAGCGAGCCGGACCCCGAGATCCAGGACCTGCTGCGCGCGAGCGAGGGACTGAACGTGGGGCTCCGTTATCTCGACGGCGCGTTCAACTTCGCGCTCCGGGCTGCCGCCGAAGCGGTGACACCGGAGCTCGCTGCCAGACTCGTGTGGCTGGACGCGTTCGTGACCAATCCCGACCGCTCGCCGCGCAACCCGAACCTGCTCGTGCATGATCGCAAGCTGTGGCTGATCGATCACGGCGCGGCGCTGTACGCGCATCACGACTGGGCGTCGGTAGACGAGAAGCGGACACGGGCGCCCTTCCCCCTCATCGAGGACCACGTCCTCCTCACCGTCAGCGGCGACCTGCTCGCGGCCGATGCAGAATGCGCAGCGACGCTGGCTGGCGACGTGCTGGAGCACGTGCTCGCCGCCGTACCGGATGCGCTGCTGATGGATCCGGTCGCGGCCAGAGACTTCGCGAGCGCCGACGACGCGCGTGAGCGCTACGTCCGCTACCTGCGCGAGCGGCTCCGCGAGCCCCGTGCGTTCGTGGCAGCAGCAGTCGCTGCACGCGCACGACGGCTGGCCGAGCCGCCACGCCAGATGAAAGCACGCCGATGAGCGAGAAGCGCTCACCCGACGACGCCCTGACCGCCTACCATTTCGTCGCGCTGCGCGCCGTGCCGCACGTGCACCTCGGCGCGTTCGTCAACGTCGGCTTCGTGCTGCACGCGCGCACGGCGGAATTCCTCGGTATGCGCGCGATCACCGACGCCGCTGCACTCCGCTCGCTGCTTCCTGATACGGACACGGAGCTGCTGGCGCGGTATCTCCGCTGCTTCGAGCGCATCTGCGAAGGCGGCGCCGAGGCCGGCCCGATCGCGCTCGCGCCGCCGTCGGAGCGCTTCCACTGGCTGAGCGCGCCGCGCTCCGACGTGCTGCAGGCATCGCCGGTGCACATGGGCCTCTGCGAAGATCCGGTGCAAACGCTCGCTCAGCTCTTCGACGATATCGCCGGTCAGGGGCGCTGATCGTCGACACGCACGTGGGGCCGATGCGTCAGCGCAGTCCGCTGAGCTCCTCGGCGGTTGCGAGCGAGTCGGTCACGACGGCAGTGGAACGGCGAACGCGAAGAGGGAGCCTCCCTCGGGGAACTCGGCCCATGCTCGTCCGTCCACGGACTCGATGGTGTCACGGACGAGCGAGAGCCCGAGGCCGGAGCCCTCCTCTTCCGAGACGGTTTCGTGCGCACGGAAGAATTTCTCGAACAGCTTTTCGCGAGCCGGCTCCGGCACGCCGAGGCCGTTGTCGCTGACGCGGACCTGCAGTTCGCGCACGCCGTTCTTGTCCGTGGCGATGACACCGTCCACCCGTACCCAGGAAGCCGGCTGCGCCGGGTCGCGATACTTCACTGCGTTCACTATGTAATTCGACAGCGCGAGCTCGACCGCAGCGGCGGGCACCTCGATGGGGGGCAGATCCTCGGCCAGCTCGACCTCGACGTTGCGGGACTCGGCAAACTCCCGGAGCTGCCGCTTCACCTCCGCAGCAGCCTCCGGCAGGAGCACGTTGCGGGCCTGCTCGCCGCCGCTCTCCATCGTCGAAAGCTCGATCAGACTGGACAGCGTCTGATTCATTGCGGCGACGTTCAGCGTAATGATCGACAGGAACTTAGCGAGCTGGATCGGATCGCGCACGATCGACTCTTCCTCCAGCATTGCAGACGCGCCGCCCGCCGCTCCGATGCGGTTCTTCATCTCATGCGATACCGCGCGGTTGAAACGAATCAGCCGCTCCTCGCGCTCCTGCACGCGTTCGTTCGCGCGCCGCAGAAAATCCATGGTAGTGTACTGCTGAATGACGGAGATCGCCCGGAACAGACGCTGCCCGCAGGTCAGCAGTTCACCACGGGTGCAGGGCTCGTCGATCTCGTCAGCCGTGTTGATCAGGAAGTCGAACAGCACGCCGCCCAGGATCTCGTACTCCTTCAGGATCTCATAGGCGTCGAAGCCCTGCGCGTGGCGCAGCTCGCCGAGCTCCATCGCCTTGGCGATGACGGGGATGTCCGCCGTGATCTCGTCGGCTGGGTTCTCGAGGTAATCGGCTATGCCATCGATGAGGAGCGGGACATGGTCGAGGATCTCGTCAGTAGGAAAGATCTGGTTCTGATTGATAGTGACGCGGGCGGAGATCCGGTCCAGCCAGCGACGCACCAGCTCCGACCGCGACTCGCGCATACGCGAGGCCAGAGAGGCGGCGAGTGGACATTCGCCGGTGGCCGAGTTCACTGCACTGTCCGGCCCAGCTGTCACGATGCCTCCCGTGTCCGTCATTGCAGAGTGATTCCCAAAATAGCGGCTCGGCTCCCGTTCGGTAAGCTCCGGCCCGCAGGCGGGTTCACCAGGTCCTGCCGCCGACTTATATTGCGTACCTTGCTGAGCAAATTCAACAGCCCTGCGACCGGGTTCTCGCGGCCACCAGACGACGCAGGCAGGAGGTCCAAATGTTCTTGTGCAGCTCACCCCGGACGGGGTCGGCATCCCGGCCATCGAGCGGCGGCGCGCGTGCGGCGGGCCGCCTGCTCCTGATCCTGGCCTTACCGTGGCTGGTGGTCGCACCGGCGACGGTCGCGGCGCAGGATCGGGTGCTGAACCTGACGCTCGAGCGCATGGTGGACCTGGGGCTGGACGACAGCTACGGGATCCGGCGGCTGCAGCTCGACATCGAGCGGACGCGCAGCCTGCTGCGCGCGGAGCAGTCGAGTCTGAAGTCGCGTGTCGAGATGCAGCTGGCCACGCCGCAGTTCGAGCGGATCTCCGACTACAAGTGGAACTCGGAGCTGCAGAAGGATGAGCTGGTGCATGAGAACACGCGCCGGTGGGAAATGGACCTTTCGGTGCGCCAGCCGGTGATCCTGTTCGGGTATCCGACGAACGGCACGCTCTCGCTGAACAACCGCGTGTACCGGTACTCGCAGATCGGCGAGGATGAACGAGACGTGCGGTATTACAACCGCTACTTCATCGAGTACGAGCAGCCGCTGTTCCAGCCGAACCAGATGCAGAACGACCTCGAAGGTGCGGAGCTGGATCTGGAGCGATCTGAGCTGGAATTCCAGGAAGACTTCATCCAGATGGTCCATGCGCTGGCTGAAGACTATTTCGAGCTGCTCGAAGCGGCGTACGAGGGTGTGATCGCCGCCGGCCGCGTCGAGGATCTGGAGCAGGCGACGGCGGCTGCTGATTCACTGCAGTCGACGGATCCGGCACGGGCGCTGGACCATGATCAGCTGCAGGTGGCGCTCGCGAATGCACGCGAGGAGCGGCAGCAGGCAGCGAGCAGCTACAGGCTGCAGGCGGAGAATCTGAAGCAGCGACTGCGCCTGCCGCCGAACGATTCCGTGGCCGTGGACCCCGTGCTGCTCGTGGAGCCGGTGCAGGTGGATGTCGTGCGCGCGATCGAGCTCGCAGTCTCGCTGGCGCCGAGGCTGCGCCGCGTGGCGATCGATCTGCGCGAGAGCGAGATCAGCCTGGAACAGACCCGCGGCCGCGATTCGTTTCGAATGGACGTCGGCCTGACGTACGGTCGCGAGATGGAGGACCCGCGTTTCGGCAACGTGTGGCAGGAGCCGCGCAACAGCTACACGATCAATGTTGACGCGTCGATCCCGATCTGGGACTGGGGCGAGCGCCGGCATCGCATCCAGGCGCAGCAGTATTCGAAGCAGCGGGCGGAGCTCGGAGCGGAAGACACGCGCGAGCAGATCGAGACGAGCGTCCGCAGCGAGATCCGCAACCTGGAAGAGTACGAGCAGCGTGGCATCAACATGCGCGCCAACCTGGAGCTGGCGCAGCAGATCACGGCATCCACGCTGAGACGCTATCGCGACGGCGGGGTCAACCTGGTGGACGTGCTGCAGACCATCGAGCGGGAGGCGGACACGGCGCAGAACTTCCTGGATGCGTATCTCGGCTACCGCAATGCTCTGCTCGACCTCGAAAGGCTCACCTTCTACGATTTCCAGAGCCAGCAGCCGCTGCTGGACCGCTATGACATCGAGACGTACATGACGCTGCAGCCCTGACGGCGGCGGCGTCGCCGCCTGCTGACTGGCCGCTGCCTGCTTGCCAGCAGGCGGCTGCGACGCTCGCGCCGCCCCCGCTCCACCGCGCCGTCTGGCCGGCGGCAGTCGGCCATCGTATAATACGGCAGCCGGCCAGCCCGGTTCACGCCACGCCAGCCATGCCCATCCGAGCCGCATCCATCGAGGGAGGTCGAGCCATGAGGTCGTCGCACGACTCACAAGCAGTCTCACGCAGGGCGGCCGCCACGGTCGCCATGCTGCTGACGCTGGCGGTGCCCGCATTCGCCCAGGTCGAGCCTGCTCCGCCGCGCTCCGAAGGCGAGGGTCCTTACAACCGCCTCGTGTTGCGCAACGTCATGCTGATCGATGGCGCGGGCTCGCCGCCGCAGGGCCCCTTGAACATCGTGATCGAGGGCAACCGCATCACCTCTGTGGGGGGCGGGGGCGACGCGCAGGGCGCGAACGCGCGCGAGATCGACCTGACCGGTCACTATGTGATGCCCGGGTTCGTGGACCTGCACGTGCATACGGGCGGCGTGCCGAAGGCGCCGGAAGCCGAGTACATGTACAAGCTGTGGCTCGCGCACGGCATCACGACGGCGCGCGGCGTGCCGTTCGGCGGCGGCGCCGACTGGGCACTCAGCGAGCGCGCCCGCAGCGCGCGCAACGAGATCACGGCGCCGCGCATGTGGGTTTACGAGCGAGCCGGCACGAGCTGGGACCAGGGCTCCGTGGACACGCCGGAGCAGGCGCGCGCATGGGTCCGCTGGGCGGCAGCAAAGGGCATCGACGGCATCAAGCTGGGTGCTCATGACCCCGACATCATGGAAGCTCTGATCGACGAGGCGAAGCAGCACGGAATGGGCACGACGGCGCACCTGCAGCAGACGGGCGTCGGCCGCATGAACGCCATTCAGGCGGCCCGCCTCGGGCTCGGCACGGTCACGCACTTCTACGGGATCTTCGAGGCGCTCTACAAGGACCGCGCGCTGCAGAGCTTCCCGGTCGACTACAGCTACAATGACGAGCAGGACCGCTTCGGCAACGTCGCCATGCAGTGGAACATGATCCACGAGCGCGGCAGCGACGAGTGGAACGCACTGATCGACGAGTTCCTCGAGCATGAGACGATCATGGACCCGACCATGGTCGCGTACCTCGCCAGCCGCGAGGTCATGCGCACACGCAACGCCGACTGGCACACGACATACACGCTCCCGTCGCTCTGGGACTTCTACGCTCCCAGCCGCGACAATCACGGCTCCTACTACTGGGACTGGTCCACGTGGGAAGAGACCGCCTGGCGCAACTTCTACCGCGTCTGGATGAACTTCCTCAACGACTACAAGAACGCGGGCGGCCGCGTCACGGTCAGCTCGGACGCCGGCTTCATCTACAATCTGTACGGGTTCTCGACCATCAACGAGATGGAGCTGCTGCAGGAGGCGGGCTTCCACCCGCTCGAGGTACTGCGCGGCGCAACACTGCACGGCGCCGAGGCACTCTTCGAGCCGAGGGAGGAGCGCATCCAGTTCGGCGTCGTCCGCGCGGGCATGCTCGCAGACCTCGTCGTCGTCGGCGAGAATCCGATCAAGAGCCTGAAGGTGCTCTACGGCACCGGGCAGATCCGGCTGAACAATGAGACTGGCCAGGCCGAGCGCGTCGGCGGCATCAGGTACACAATCAAGGACGGCATCGTGTACGACGCGAAGGAGCTGCTGGCCGACGTCGCGCGCATGGTCGAGGAGCAGAAGCGGGAGCGCGGGCTGTCCACGCTGCCGGACATCATATTTGAGAACCAGTGAAACGTGAAACGTAACGTGAAGCGTGAAGCGTGAAGCGTGAA